>NZ_CP018061.1:920000-1529363 GCF_002813755.1 Enterococcus mundtii
CCATGCCGAACACAGAAGTTAAGCTTCTTAGCGCCGATTGTAGTGAGGGGTTGCCCCTTGTGAGAGTAGGACGCCGCCACGCTGGTATTATTATTCCGGCATAGCTCAGTTGGTAGTAGCGCATGACTGTTAATCATGATGTCGTAGGTTCGAGTCCTACTGCCGGAGTTCTCATTTATGAGAAGAGTAATGAGCTTCTTTCACTCTGGAGAGTTGTCCGAGAGGCCGAAGGAGCATGATTGGAAATCATGTAGATGGTGCAAACTGTCTCAAGGGTTCGAATCCCTTACTCTCCGTAATTGATGTTTTACTGGCCCGTTGGTCAAGCGGTTAAGACACCGCCCTTTCACGGCGGTAACACGGGTTCGAATCCCGTACGGGTCATTTAATTGGATACATTGGAGGTTTAGCTCAGCTGGGAGAGCATCTGCCTTACAAGCAGAGGGTCAGCGGTTCGATCCCGTTAACCTCCATAATGATTTGGTTCCGTGGTGTAGGGGTTAACATGCCTGCCTGTCACGCAGGAGATCGCGGGTTCGATTCCCGTCGGGACCGTCATTTCTATTCAATTAAAAAATTAAATAATATATTCTTTATGGCGCGGTAGCTCAGTTGGTAGAGCAACGGATTGAAGCTCCGTGTGTCGGCAGTTCGATTCTGTCCCGCGCCACCATGGAGGAGTAGCGAAGTGGCTAAACGCGACGGACTGTAAATCCGTTCCTTAGGGTTCAGTGGTTCGAATCCACTCTCCTCCATTTTATAGGGGCATAGTTTAAAGGTAGAACAGCGGTCTCCAAAACCGTTAGTGTGGGTTCAATTCCTGCTGCCCCTGCCATGGCGGATGTGGCGAAGTGGTTAACGCATCGGATTGTGGCTCCGACATTCGTGGGTTCGATTCCCATCATTCGCCTTTTTTTCATTGGGGTATAGCCAAGCGGTAAGGCAAGGGACTTTGACTCCCTCATGCGTTGGTTCGAATCCAGCTACCCCAGTCCTATAAATATTAATTTATAGCTTAAAATAGTATAATGGCGGTATAGCCAAGTGGTAAGGCAGAGGTCTGCAAAACCTTCATCACCGGTTCAAATCCGGTTACCGCCTTAGTACTAATTACATTGCCGGCGTGGCGGAATTGGCAGACGCGCTGGACTCAAAATCCAGTGCCCGTTGAGGGCGTGCCGGTTCGACCCCGGCCGCCGGTATTAACTAAGATGACCACATCTTAGTTTTTTATTCGGAAATTAAATAACAAATTATTTTATTATGGCGGATGTGGCGAAGTGGTTAACGCATCGGATTGTGGCTCCGACACTCGTGGGTTCGATTCCCATCATTCGCCCTTTATTATTGGGGTATAGCCAAGCGGTAAGGCAAGGGACTTTGACTCCCTCATGCGTTGGTTCGAATCCAGCTACCCCAGTTTTTATCTATTTATTTGCCGGCGTGGCGGAATTGGCAGACGCGCTGGACTCAAAATCCAGTGATCTCACGATCGTGCCGGTTCGACCCCGGCCGCCGGTATTTTGGCACTAACGTAGTCTATACGTTGGTGCTTTTTTCTTTGTTAGACGTTATCGGCATTGAGGCATATATACGAACGGATAATATACGCCAGGAAAAATACCCATTGAATTATTTGAAATCTCAAAATAATTCAATGGGTATTTTTTATAAATAAATATCCAAGTGATTAAAAATAGCCTGTATAGTTTGTTGTGGAAGTGGCTGAATTTAAATGGGTGATTCTATCCATTAGAAGTGTCCAATCCTCTTGTGTAGGAATATTAGGCAAACGGTGAATCGGACATGGGAAATCTTCGTTCACATGTAGATCATAGTTGCAGATGATCAGGTTGGCTTGATGATCATTGATTTCTTTTTTTGTCACTGGTTGTTCAATCAAAAATTTGACTGAGATTTGTCGCAAGAAGAGTAATTCTGCTTCTTGAATAATATAATCGTCCATCGAGGGGCAACTTTGTAGTGCTACGATGACCCTCAGAGGTTGTTGTGACTTGATCCTTAAAATCGTTGCATGGAACGTGGTTAGGCTAGCTGCTAAGTGATCAAGATGTGTGAACTCAAACATCGGATGGACTTTTAATCGCTCTAAATGCTGAAGCCAAAGGTGAAAAAGCTCTGGGTATTTTTCTTTCATTAAATCAATCAAAGCTACAGAAGTCATTTCATATGACGGGCTCATCTTTGAGAGTAATCTTGTATTGATCAAGAAGGCTTCGATTTTGTCTAAAGCACCATTATCCAGCATCTGTTTTGGAAAAACCTGTAATAAAAAACGTTGGACTGCATCGACCACCACTGCATCTTCTTGACAACGGAAGGCGTAGGTTCGTTCTTCATCTAATCCTTGCCCATTTGAATAAGAAACACAATGTAAAAAAACGAGATACAGCCATAGTGATTCTGATTCAGGAATCGTTAGCTTGAAGAGTGAAGAATAATAGGAGGCAATCAGAGGTTCAATCAGTTGGTAGCCTCGATTTTTTTTGACTAAATCAATGGTGCTAGTGTTAAAGTGACAAAAGTTTTTAGACTGCCCTCTAACTTTAGCAATCGATAACCAAAGCGAAAAACGAAAATGGCTAAAATGCAGGAAAGTTATCCCACTTTTTCGACCATGAGCGATAATTGATTGCGCGTGTTGATTGCTATCAGAATCGATGATTTGACTATCACCAAAGCTTGAATAAAAAGAAAAGAGTAAAAAACGAATATCTTCTTCTTTGCCAATAAAAGTGAGCGGTCCGGTTGCTATCGATATGCGATACTCTTTCAGTACTTCATTCATATGACGAATGATATTGAAAATTGAACTACGAGAGATCATCAAGTGGTCTGATAATTGTTCTGTACTATACGTTTTGTTATGAAGCAATAGGTCCATCATCCGATAAATGGTTGTATCTTTAGCTAGTATAGTAATGACTGAATCGACAGAGATTTCTTGAGGATCTATTTGTAAGAATCCTTGTTCATTGTAAGTAATCTGAAAGTCAATCGTAGGTAAGGAATGATTGATAATATCGATATCTTTTCGTAAAGTTGGTTTTGATGTTCCTAACTTTTGTGATAGATCACTAAGGGTTAAATTTTTACTTTGGTGCGTACGTATAAACTGTAGTAAGTTATACTGTCGTTTGAATTGATTATCTAATTGTAATGTCATAGGTAAATTATTCATGAGAGGAACCTTTCTTTAAGACAAATATAGAATTTGAAAATAAGTACACTTTAGAAGATGAAAATATAGTTATTACTAATAGTGTATTAGTTATTTAAAATTTAATCAATCATTTTATCATTATTTTCACATTTTTATTTAACTGTTGTCGATGAGCGATGATTTAGTTGGCTCTATTATATATTATCTTTGATAATTCTTATTTCTGAGCGATGAAACTCATTTATGAATTAGATGAAATATTATTTTAAATAGATAAAGCGTTATGTTGAATCTCATTTTAATTAAATTTAATAATGAATGTAATCGATTTTATGTAATTTTAGTTAGTGATAAGAAGTTATTTATTTGTTTAATCTAATCTTATTCTAAATAAAATATTATTTTATGAATGCAAATATGTAGTGAGATATTCAGTTGTTAAGACTGAGTTTTAGTAGTAGTAGCAAGTTTCATTCTGAATTTATTAGAAATGGAAATAGTATTTCTAACTAAATAACGAAAATTAAATTACTAAATATTTAGTAAAATAAATCGTTTTCTTTTCTTACCAGTCACGTTATAATAGATAAAAATGATCACTAGGGGGTAGTGAAATGGCGAAGTTAACATTAGCGGTTTATGATAAAGAAGGAGTTCCAAGAAAAAGTTTTCAAGGAGAAGAAGAAATAGAAAAAGATTTGGTTGTGACAGCAGAAAATTTTGTGCATTTGTCTATGAGAAAATTTGAGTACCAAGAAGGAGATCAAATTGTTGTCGAAATGGATGAATCTGGGAGGTACCTAT
Source organism: Enterococcus mundtii (assembly GCF_002813755.1). Lineage (NCBI taxonomy): Bacteria > Bacillati > Bacillota > Bacilli > Lactobacillales > Enterococcaceae > Enterococcus > Enterococcus mundtii. The sequence continues at coordinate 923,989 of NZ_CP018061.1, forward strand.
GGGTCAAACTAGATGAAACTTTAGAAAGTTCACTGATCTATCTACCGGGAAATAAATGGACCTATGAAGTATCATTTCATTCCAATCGTATCAAAGCCAGACCGGAGACTCGTTTTTCTGGGGGACGACATTATCTAAGTGTTCGTTGTGCTTCTGAAGAGGAAGTGAAGATGTATCGTAATTTAGCGTTGAATCCGCATGATCAAAAAGAAAAAACTGGTGCGTATCCACATGCGAGTGCAAATGTGGAAACGAGAAATGATGCCACTTTCTTTGCGTGTAATGCGATTGATGGCGTATACGCGAATCATTCTCATGGTTCATACCCATTTCAATCTTGGGGCATCAATCAGCAAGCTGATGCAGCTTTGACGATTGATTTTGGTCGAGAGGTCCAATTGGATAAAGTTGGTTTTACATGGCGAGCAGACTTTCCCCATGATAGTTACTGGACGAATGTGACGATTCAGTTTGACGATGGAACTAGTGAAACGTTTGCGACTAAAAAAACAGCTCAACCACAATATTTTTCATTTAGTGCAAGAAAGACCAAAGCTATTCGCTTTTGTGATCTTATTCAAGCGAATGACCCATCGCCGTTTCCTGCATTGACGCAAATTGAATTGTGGGGCATGAATGATCAGCCGATGAAAGGATAAGCAATGAAAAAATACTTTTTGAAGCAACTGTCAGAAGCCAAAAAAGAGTATCTTATGAATAAAGTAGTTCCTGAGTTGCCAGTCTCAGGGTATAGAGAGTTTTTGATGACTGGAGAGCGATTGGTTTTTGAGAAGGCTTACTTTGCAAGACGTAAACATGCTACTGTCTTGGCGTTGTCCTTATTGCAAAAAAAAGAAGCCAAAGTAGTTGAAGGGTTAGAACAAGTTTTATGGGAGATCTGCAATGAGTATAGTTGGAGTTTACCAGCTCATTTACCAATTGAAGCGAATCACTTTCGTGTGGATGCACCGACATGGATCGATTTATTTGCAGCTGAGACAGGACAAATGTTAGCAGAGATAGTCAAGCTGTTTGAGAAAGAATTATCTGAGCTCTTGACGTTTCGAATCCGGTCGGAAATCGATCGACGACTCTTCGTTCCTTTTGTAACAAACACATGGCCGTTTGAATCATTTGAAAACAATTGGAGTGCGGTTGTAGGTGGTTCGATTGGTATGGCTGCCTTGGATATACAAGAAAAAGGCGATGAATTACAAGCGGAGATATTGAGGAAGGTAGATCGTTGTATGGCCTCTTATTTACGAAGTTTTGGTATGGATGGCGCATGTGAGGAAGGCGTCAGCTATTGGGCATACGGATTTGGTTATTATATTTATTTTGCAGAAAAGTACCAACAAGTTTATGATGATGACCGCTATCTGTTGGGTGATAAAGTGAAAAAAATCGCGGCTTTCCCTAATTATGTGATGCTCGCTGAAACAGAGGCTATACCGTTTTCCGACTACCACCCAGCGGATTTACCAAGTGGATTATTGAGTTTCTGTCAGGAAAGGTTTCATGTCGCCATTCCCGAAGTTGAGAGAATCAATGATTTAGATTTTGATCATTGTTATCGTTTTGCCCCTTTATTACGTAATTTACTCTGGTCAAACCAGCATATTTTGAATGATCAAAACGAAATCATTCATTATTTTGAGGATGTGGCATGGGGCGTTCTTAGATCTCCGAAAGAAAATCTGGTGTTTGCAGCAAAGGGAGGACGAAATGATGAAAGCCATAATCATATAGATATTGGTCATTTCGTATTTGGTACGAGAGAAGACTTATTTCTTACCGATCTTGGGGCGGGAGAATATACAAAAGATTACTTTGATGAAAAAACACGTTATCTTTTCTTAGTGAACAGCGCGCTTGGGCATAGCATACCTATCGTTGCGAACAGTTACCAATTACCTGGAGCTGTTTCAGCGGAAGATACGAGTTTTCAATCAACGAGAACTGGTGGAGTCTTCAAGACCGAATTGGCTTCCACGTATCCTTCGCAGATAGGACTACGCCAGATGGATCGGACAATAGAAGTGGATCGTTCGAAACGACAACTTGTTTTGAGTGATGCATTTACATTCGAAAAAGAAAATCAGTTAGTTATTGAAAATTTTATAACGACAAATCCAGTGGAAGTTATAGGAAAAACGGTATGTATCACAGGAGAAAAAGAAAAGTGTGAGATGTATTTTTCAAAACCTGTGCAGTTGATCAGAGAAAGTTATTTCGATCACTATGGCCAAAAAAATGAAGCTACGCTGATCCAAGCGACTTATCAGTTGCTGAAAGAAGAAACAATCCAGATCGAGATTGCGATCAAAAGTAAATGAGGACACGTGATTATCAGCGATAAGCGTGCGACTTGTTTAATGGAATAAGGTAGTGACACACACATCCTCGCAACCGAATAAATGGTGTTTCAGAAGCAATTCCTTCGTAAATAAGCTAGAAAACCCAAAAGTTTTAAAAAATCGGGTTTTCTAGCTTATTTATCGGAAGTTCATCTATCTATCATGAGTTCTTTTTATTTGGTGGGGTAGTTGAGCCACGGACGATTAATTCTGTATCTAATAGGATTCGTTTCGCAATACCCGGGGAGTGGATACGTTCGTGTAAAAGATTGATGCCTGTTTCGCCCATTTCCTCTGTATAAGCTCTGACCGTTGAAAGGGGTGGCGTGATGTAGCGAGAAATCGATAAATCATTGATACCCATCACGCTAATGTGTTTAGGTACTTGGATCTGATGAGCATTCAATGTATGGATGATACCGATAGCAAAAGCATCATTTGCGGCTAAAATGGCAGTCGGTAGATCGTCTTGCCATTGTGCTAAGGCTTTTTCTGTCAGTGATTCACTCGTTTTGACGTCAAGAGAACTATTTTCTTTTACGAAAAAATAATTTTCGTCGAATAGCTGATGATGTTTCATCATATCGATATACGTATTAGTCGTTGGTGTTTTGTAGGTTCGATAACCGTAGAGATTGGCACTTTCTTCTGCACCGATATAGGCAATTTTTTTATGTCCTAAATCTAAGAGATGAGTAAGTGCGACTTCAGTGGCTTGACCAAAATCAGTATTGACACAGTCATAATCGTGAAAAGGAAAATTTGATCCGACGACGCATAGATTTGGCGCAGTAGTATTTAATTCATCAATTTTTTCTTGCGTGAATTTACCGATTGCTAAGATGCCATCGACTGCTTGGATTTGATGTTGTTCGTTTTGGGAAAAGTTAATGACGTGATAGCCAAGTTCCACCGCACGTTTTTCGGCAGCTAAACGAATGGACATGTAATAAATATCTTCTAGTTCTTCGTCACTCGTGCGCCAAGTAATCAAACCAAGGACACCTTTTTTTTTCAACAGTTCATTAGCTGAGTGGGAATTGCCATTTTTTTTTGCCTTCTTTTTATATTTAGTGTAGTTCAGCTTTTCTGCAATTTCGAAAACTTTACGTTTTGTTTCTTCTGTTGCTGAGAGTGTATCATCATAATTTAATACGCGTGAAACAGTAGAAATCGATACGCCTGCTTCCTTTGCGATGTCGGTGATCGTCGCCATAAGCTACCTCCGGATAATAGACTTTATTAATTATAGTATAGGTAATTTCAGTAAAAAGGCAAGTAAAAATATTTATTTTTTTACCAAAAAAATGTTGACTTTTTACTAATTTTAGGTAAAATTTAGTAAAAGAAAACGATTTCATTAGGAGGGGAGACAAATCAAACGATTTCTCTTCGGATTACAATTTATTTTTATCGTTAGTTTTTGTACAGGATGTCAAACAAATAGCCGACAACAAGAGAAGGCTTTTGAGAATCAAATCAAAGAAGAAATCCAGCAAAAGGCGCATGTTTTTACTGAAAAAGAATATCAGTCAGCAGAGGTCCCGTTGCATCAGTGGGTAAAAATCGAAGGAAAAATTATACGATCAGATGCTCAAGAACAAATAGAAAAAGGCGATCGCTTTATTCTGAGAAGTGGTTCAAGTGATTACCAAGTATTCAATGAACAAGCAACAACAATCAATGTGGGCGATGAAGTGATCGTTTACGGAGAATATTATGGGTTTATCAAAGGATTTTTAATTGAAAGGAAGAATATACATGCAACAATTTCGTACAAAAAAACAATGGCAAGAAAATTTTCGCCAGTTAATGGCACCGTTACGTCCTTATTACAAAAACCAACCGGGTAAATTAAAACTAGGAACACATGGGACCGTCTATTCAGAGGCAACAAGAGAAGTTGAAGCATTTTTACGTCCACTCTGGGGAGTTGGTCCTTATCTGGTCGACGAAGATGATGCTGAATTAGCATCTGATTATCTGAAAGGAATCATTGCAGGGACTGATCCACAGAGTGATGAGTATTGGGGGACAGTAACAGACTATGATCAGTTGATTGTCGAGATGGCTTCAATAAGTACGACGCTCCTTTTGAATCCTGAAAAAATCTGGGGACGTTTAACTTCGAGGGAACAGACGAACCTGGCAGAGTGGTTATTCACAGTGAATTCGTGTAAAATCCCTAAAAATAATTGGTATTTTTTCCGTATATTGGTGAATATCGCATTGAAAAAATGTGGCAAATCCTACTCACAGCAACAAATCGATCAAGATTTTGAAGTGATCGAGCATTTTTACAATGACAATGGTTGGTATTTTGATGGGGCAGATACGCAATATGATTACTACGTCTCATTTGCAATCCACTATTACAGCTTAGTATATGCCCATTTTATGGCAGAGGAAGATCCAGTCCGCACAAAACGGATCAAAGAGCGGGCCGTTCTTTTTGCTCAAACATTTAAATATTGGTTTGATGCGAATGGCGAAGCATTACCTTTTGGACGTAGCTTGACATACCGCTTTGCCCAAGCGAGCTTTTTCAGTGCCTTGGTGTTCGCGGATGTGGAAGCACTCCCTTGGGGTGAAATCAAAGGATTGCTTAGTCGTCATTTAGAAAACTGGATGGATAAAGAGATTTTCTCGACAGATGGGCTTCTAACTGTTGGATATCATTATCAAAATCTAGTGTTTGGGGAAGGGTATAACGGACCGGGTTCTCCCTATTGGGCAATGAAGAGTTTTCTCTTATTAGCTGTACCTGATGATCATCCGTATTGGCAAGCAGAAATATGTCCACTACAAATTGAAGAAAAGACACTAGCAATGCCGGAAAGTAAAAATTTTTACCAATATAATCAGTCATTAACGCATCTTCAAGCTTTCCCAGCTGGGCAGTTTGTCAATCAGCAAAGCTTCCCACATGCCAAATATAGTAAATTCGTCTATTCGACACGCTTCGGTTTCAGTGTCCCAAAATCTGATTATTGGTATTACGAAGGTGCCTACGACAGTACGTTAGCTTTGGCAAAAGATGGTCATTATTTCCGTCCGAAAGGGTTAGACCTAGATTTTTCTGTTCTACCTGATCGTATCATCCATGAATGGTCTCCGTGGGAAGACGTCAAAATCCATTCCACGATCGTTCCACTGGAAAACTGTCACGTCAGAGTCCATGAAATTGAAACAACAGATGCTATACATGCGTATGACGGAGGTTTTAGTGTCCCTCTCGAACAGACTTTGCCAAAAGCAGAGGCGTTAAGTATCGAAGCAAAAACAAGTATCGGAATTTCAAAGATCGAGGGCATCATCGGGTATGAAAAAGCGGATGTTGTGCGAACGGAACCAAATACGAATCTCTTTTACCCACGTACGATGTTACCTTTTGTCTCAGCTGAGATCTCCTCAGGCAAACACTTGCTTGTGTCCCTTGTTTCAGGGACTTTACCTGATGAAACAGTGATCCAGCCAGTTATTGAGCAAAAAGGACAAAAATTACTGATCCAACAAAAGAATCAAACGATCGAACTAACGATTAGATAATGGAGGTAGGAATGACACAATTTGATTGGTTGACACATGAAATTGATTTTGTAACTAATAAAGTCAAAAAAAATCTGACACTTTTTCAAGATACCGTACCACCTGCTGCGAGCGTAGACCTTGTCTACGTTCCAGAGGAAAACACGGATTGGACAGCTAGTTTTTGGATAGGGATGCTCTTCCTAGTAAAAGAACTGACGAATGACCAAGCGGTTGATGCAACGATCGAAAAACAATTGGCATCTTTTCGCCAACGCCTTGAAAATGACATTGCGCTTGAAACACATGATATCGGTTTTTTGTACACACTCTCAGCAGTAGCTGATTATCAAGTGAACCGGCGGGAATCTTCAAAAGAATTAGCAATTCAAGCAGCGGATCGGCTGATGAAGCGTTATGACGATAATACACAGATCATTCAAGCTTGGGGAGATTTAGAGGATGAGCACCAACGTGGGCGTATGATCATCGATTGTTTGATGAACTTACCACTTCTGTATTTTGCATCTAATATGACGGGAGAGAGTAGTTATAAAGAAGCTGCCTATGCCCATGCCAAACAAACACAACGTTACATCGTTCGTGATAATTTTACGACATACCATACGTATTATTTTGATCCGAAAACTGGCAAAGCAATCGGTGGTAAGACACAACAAGGGTTTTCAGATGATTCTTGTTGGGCGCGTGGGCAAGCATGGGGAATCTATGGTTTTACACTGAGTTATAATCATACAGGTGATTACACGTTTTTAGAAACAGCCAAAAAACTAGCTGACTATTTCATCGACTGCTTACCAGAAGACACTATCTGTTATTGGGATTTAGTATTTCATGATGGCAGTGGAGAAGAAAGAGACACGTCCGCTGCGGCAATCGCGGTGTGTGGTTTATTGGAACTGGCGAAGCAACTGCCATTAAGCGATCCGAAAAAAGAATATTATCAAACTGTTGCTATTACAATTATGAAAACGTTATTAAAGCGTTATACAAGTGTGGATTCGCCACAATCAAATGGCTTATTGCTTGAAGGTGTTTATGACAAAAAATCAAATAAAGGAGTGAAGGAGTGCATGATCTGGGGGGATTACTACTATGTAGAAGCCCTGATAAGACTGAAAAAAGTTTGGTACAGTTACTGGTAAAAAACTAAGATGAAAGAAATGGAGGGAATTGGAATATGAAGTTTTGGAAAAAAAGTTTAGTTGCTGGATTACTTGTTAGTGGAGGGCTATGGTTGGGGGCCTGCGGAAATGAAAACCAAGCACAAGATCAAACGGATGGAATGGTGTTGACGGTCAGTACGTGGAATTATGATACTACGCCAGAATTTGACAAACTTTTTCGGGCATTTGAAAAGGAAAATCCAGGGGTAACGGTGAAACCAGTCGATATTGCTTCAGATGATTATGATACGAAATTGACCACGATGTTAGCCAGCGGAGATTCGACAGATGTGTTGACGATGAAAAATCTCTTGTCTTATTCAAACTATGCATTAAGAGATCAATTAGTCGATCTATCTTCGCACATCAAAGATTTAGACACAGACCCTGCCATGGAAAGCTACGAGATGTATGATATTGATGGAAAAACCTATGCGCAACCGTATCGTACAGACTTTTGGGTGCTTTATTATAATAAAAAGTTATTTGATGAGGCAGGATTGCCTTATCCAGATAATCTGACTTGGGAAGAATACGAAGAATTAGCGAAAGAACTTTCAAAACCAGAAGAGCAAGTATACGGTGCATACCAACATACGTGGCGTTCGACTGTTCAAGCGATTGCTGCTGCGCAAAATAATAAAAATCTGGTGGAGCCAGATTATGGATTTTTAGGTGAGTACTATGACCGTGTATTGCGGATGCAAGAAGACCAAGCACAGATGGATTTTGGTACGGCCAAGTCGACGAATGTGACCTATCAATCTCAATTTGAAAACTCCAAGGCAGCCATGATGTATATGGGCTCTTGGTACATGGGCGCTTTGTTGACTAATATCGATGCTGGAACAACAGATGTGGAGTGGGGGATTTCTCAAATGCCACAAAATGAAAAAGGAAAGGAAATCCAAACATTTGGGTCACCAACAGCCTTTGCGATCAATAAGAACTCGAAAGAACAAGAACTAGCGCAAAAATTCCTTGATTTTTGTTCGGGTGAAGCGGGAGCAAAAGTATTAGCAGAAGTAGGTGTAGTACCTTCTTATCGCACAGATGCGATCAATGAGTTGTACTTTAGCCGTAAGGGAATGCCAAATGACGAAGTCTCACAAACAGCTTTCAATCCGGAGAAGATCGCTATTGAGTTTCCAGTGGATGAAAACGGACCAGCTATCGATAAGATTTTACAAGAAGAACATGAACTGATTTTAGTAGGAGACGAAACACCAAAAGAAGCAATTGGTAATATGGAAAAACGAGTAAAACAAGAAAGTGAATAAAAAGGTGTGTGGCAATTTTGTCTTGAAGGTGTAAGATTTCTTTCATTTTCATATCAAATAAATAAGGGGGATAAATGATTTTCCTCCGCTATCTTGTCAACTATATGCTGAAGTAGCTTTCTCTGCGCCTTCAGTGTATAGCTAACAGGAATACCTGTTATTGCCTTTAATGAAAGGGGGAGCGTTAAAAGAACCAATTGGTTTTTTTGACATCAAGCTATGGAAGTAACGAAGTCAGCTTCACGTAAACTAAAACGTAAAAATACGTTGATTGCTTGGTCATTTATTGCGCCAAATTTTATTGGATTTTTGATTTTTACTTTAGTACCTGTTGTTTTTTCATTGATTTTAGCCTTTATGAAATGGGATTCCTTTAGTACACCCGAATTTGTTGGTCTGCAAAATTTCACTCGCATGTTATCGGATGATACATTTTGGATCTCTCTTAAAAACACCTTTTTGTATACGATCGGTGTGGTTCCGTTGACATTGATATGTTCATTGGGCTTGGCCATTTTATTGAATCAGAAAATCAAAGGAGTCAAATTTTTTCGGACAGCTTTTTTCTTTCCGTATGTCACATCATTAGTAGCAATCGCAGTGGTGTGGAGTATGTTGTTCCATCCTACTATGGGACCGATCAACCAGTTTTTACGTGTGGTTATCGAAAATCCCCCTGGTTGGTTGTCTAGTTCAGATTGGGCATTGACAGCGATCATTATCGTTAGTGTCTGGCGAGGAATGGGATACTACATGATTTTATACTTAGCTGGCTTACAAGGGATCTCGAAAGAATTGTACGAAGCAGCTGCAATGGATGGTGCGAATAAATGGAAACAATTCATCCACATCACCGTGCCTGCATTGCGCCCAACAACCTTTTTTGTGACGATCATGTTGGTTATCAATTGCTTCAAGATTTTTGACCTTGTTCAAGTGATGACTGATGGAGGACCGGGGCGTGCGACCAATGTGTTAGTTTATCAAGTTTATAGTGAAGCGTTCGTAAAATTCAATTTCGGCTATGCTTCCGCGATTGCTATGGTCTTGTTTGTCATCGTCCTTGTGATTACAGTCATCCAGTTTAAATGGAATCAGATCCGAGAGAAAGTGTAAAGGAGGAGAACGGATGAATAATCGATCAGAAAAAAAATCATTTCATAAAATTTTAGTATTTACGTTACTTCTAATTTTTTCACTGCTCACTTTGATCCCTTTTATCTGGATGATCTCTGCGTCATTCAAAGCGAACAATGATGTCTTTTCGGTTCCGATCCAATGGATACCTAAAACCTGGCATCCAGAAAACTATTCGGTCATTTGGACACGCATTCCATTATTGACCTTTTTCAAAAATACAGCCATTTTAAGTATCGTGATCACGTTGATCCAGTTATTTACATCAAGTTTTGCTGCTTATGGTTTCTCTAAAATGCATTTTAAAGGAAGAAACCTCCTTTTTCTTGCATATATTGGTACGATCGCTGTTCCATGGCAATCCTATATGATCCCACAATTTATCATGATGCGGCAATTAGGATTATCTGATACGTTACTTTCTTTGATTTTGTTACAAGCATTTAGTGCATTTGGCGTATTTTTATTGAAACAATACTATAGTAGTATTCCCGATTCACTTTGTGAAAGTGCAAGAATTGATGGATTATCCGAATGGGGCATCTATCGCAGGATCATCTTACCATTGACTAAACCAGCTTTGGCTAGTTTGACGATCATCACTTTTGTCAATACATGGAATGACTACATGGGACCATTCATTTATCTGTCATCTACAGAAAACAAAACGATCCAATTAGGATTGAAAATGTTCGTTGGCTTGTACGATACGGAATATGCCTTGATCATGGCAGCGTCTGTGTTGTCTGTTTTACCAGTTGCGATTGTCTTTTTAGCCATGCAAAAATATTTTGTTGAAGGTATTGCTTCTTCTGGGGTCAAAGGATAGAAAGGAAAGACTATGTTTAAAAAGCAAACATTTGAAACGAATGTTTACATGAAGCTGTTTCGTTTAGCATATAGTTTTCTGGCGGGCAATCTATGCTTATTACTGGTGAATCTCCCATTTTTTTTAGTCGTAGTAACTACTGCGATCGATATCAGGAATAGCCTCATTTTCTTAGGAAGTCTGTTTTTTTTCTTACCTGCCGCCATGACAATTTTTGCCTGGTTTGTTGAGGGAATCCAAGAAAACGAAGTTCCAGTCAAAACTTTTTTTCAATTGTATCGCCGGGCATGGAAAAAAAGTATGTACTTAGGTGGTCCAGGATATCTTGTAATCGTGATCTCTTTTGTCGATATCCTGTTTTTCATGCACCAACCAATCGGAAAATGGCTCATTCCTTTCTTTTTCTTATTGATCATCTTAGCTATTAGTCTGATCGCGAATAACTTTTATCTCCAAGTAAGAAATCCAGAAATCTCCATACGAAAAATCTACCACGTCTCTTTCTATTATGTATTGAAAAAGTGGTACATTAGTTTATTGAATACTATTTTGGTGTTTCTTTTGCTGATCGTGATGGTCGTTAAGCCCCAATTTGGTTTCTTACTCACTCCCTGTTTATTTCTAGGCTTGATTTATTTGAACTGTAAGCAGACCTATCGACATTTAAGTCAAAATCAGTAGACGCTAAAGAATAAAAAATTTGAAAAACAACCAGCCCCCAAAAGTGAGACCAAAAATCTAACTTTTGGGGGCTAATCATTTTGAATAATATTCATTTTGAATAATATTCATTGATCAGTGCCACGAAGATATAGGGGAAAGTTCAATAGATACTAGAATCGAAAGCTTTTTCCAACCAATAGCCATAGGACAAGTGGTATCAGGAACAGCCCGCTTGCAGTCATGATCCAATCAATTGAGATGACATCTGCTAATGGACCTAAAATCAACATCGTAGCCGGTGAAGCAATACTGATTGCCATTGTTACTAAACTCATGACACGCCCCATATGGGCATGATCGGTTTTTGCTTGGAAGAATGAAACCATAGCAGTTCGTGAGATGGGCACAACAAAACCAATTGCTACCATCATGGCGAAATACAGCCAGAAATTTGATGTCAGACCTAACAAAATAAAAGGAAGAATCAATAATGAATAGCCTAAAGCAATCGTTTTGATTTTATTTTTGAAACCTCCCCAAGTACTCATCACAGATCCTCCAACTAACATCCCAGCAGCAAAACCAATCTCAATGGCTGATAGCTGCCATAGTCCGTCATGAAAATTACGAGTGATTTGTAAAGGCGCTAAATTTGCAGCAGGTGTAGAAAATATACTGCCCATAAAACCAACAAGGATCAGTGCGAGCAGGATTTTATGAGTACGGAGGTATTTGATACCTGAGTTTATTTCGGATAACACGTTTATTTTATTTGTTTCTTGAGATTTCATTGGGGAAACTGTTACTCGAAAAAACAGCATAGTCACACCGATAACCGCTGTCACAAAGTCGATCATCAATATCATCTCTAAAGGTAAAACTGTCAGTAATGTTGCTGCTAATGCAGGACTTGCAAGCATCATCACAGCTTGGATCGTTTGATCAATGCCGTTGATCCGTACTAAGTGCTTTTCTTTGGCAATTTGTGGAATGAGCGAAGAGACAGCAGGCGTTTGAAATCCTTGACCTACAGAGCGAATGAATATCAGTCCCAATAATAAGAAAAGATTATGCTCCATTTCTTTGTTTATCATCAATAAAATCGCCATGAACAAAGAAGCAAGTGCAACGCAGCTATCAGATAAAATAGCGATTTTTTTTCGGTCGTAATGATCAGCAAGTGCTCCTGCAAAAGGCATGACCAGCACCATTGGTAAGATGCCAATAGCGTTCATCAAACCAACCATCGTTCCTGATTGGGTTGATAATGTGACATGCCAAATAATAGCATACTGTACCAACATCGTTCCGATCATTGAGATGGCTTGCGATGTTAGTAAGTATGCTATGTTCGTTTTCCAATTCTTTTCATCATAAATAATTTTTGACATTTGTATTCTCTCCCTTTTGATATAAATCATGTGCTTAACAATTTATATGCCCAAAAGGGTTTTTCGGAGAATGTGTCCTAATTGCTGTCACGAATTTATCATATCTAAAAAAATTTGTAAAGAACAAATAGGAGGGAAGTACTCATGCAAACGATTATGATACTAAAAAGATCTTTTATTAGGAATGTAATAAATAACAATGTAAAAATGATAGGATGAGTTGCGTAATAAATTGATCTAAGAGATAGTAGTGAAATTGAATCCTTAAATATAAAGATGAATCAACCGCATTGATTTTGGATTTTCCAAAAATGAGCAACTATTAAATAACGATTTATTTTGATGGAGAAGTAGCTGATAAATTGTTTAGAGGATGTTTCTCAGTTTTTCGTTTTTTGATTGTCTTTGACGTATCTATTAAATAGAGAAGCGAAACTTTATTTTTGAAAGGAAAAGAGGGAGAGATGAGAAAACGAACAAACAACTTTTAATGGGTATAGTAGTGCTGATCAGTTTGGTAATGATTGGAATCGGCGGGAAAGTATACATGGATAACAGGGAAGAAAGAAAAGCGCAAGAATTGTTAGCAGTCGAGAAGCAATCGGTCCAAGTATTAAAAAATACATTTGCGGATATTGCAGAAGTTAAATTTGAACGTTCTGCTAAAAATGAAATGACAGGTTCATACACCCTATTTGTAACAATCAAAAATAAAAAAGGGGAACGTGACTCATTTTCTTTTTCTTTTTGGAAAGAGAGAAATGAAATTGGTTCATATATTATCAATAATGTAAATGTTCAAAAAGAAGGGATCACAAAAGAACCGATCCATATCGTATTCTCAAATAATATGGAGGGTAAACTATGACATTTAGTGATAAAGAATATCAAGAATTTAGTGATAAAGTATATCGGTTAGATCAAAATGATGATAAGAAATATGATTCAGATATGACAGAGGGAACTATTTTTAAAATAGATAAAAAATATAAAATTTTAAAGATTCAAGAGAACTTTGGTTCAGATGGCATGCAAGCTATGGCAGTCGCTCCGTTGGATGAAAAAGGGAACGTTGATACTTCCCGAGTAGTGATTTGTTATGCACGAACAAATATATAAGATATTAAGGATATAGAAAATGAATAAACGAATGAAAAGACAAATGTTAATAGGCATCACAGTAATAATTAGTTTGGTAATGATTGGAATCGGCGGGAAAGTATACATCGATAAGAGAGAAGAAAGAAAAGCACAAGAATTATTAATGGCAGAAAAAGAATCGGTCCAAGCTTTGAAAAATACATTTGCGGATATTGTAGAAGTGAAAATTGAGGATACAGCTTATAACAATATGACAGGTTCATATAGAATGTTTCTTACTATGAAGAATATTAAAGACCAATCAGTTTATTTTTCGTATGGATTTGGAAAACATAGTCAAGAAATTGGTGATTATGGAATTATAGATAGCCATATACAAATTGAAGGGGTAACTAATACCAAAGTAAAAGTAACTTATTCCAACGGGGAGGAGGAAGATGTTTGAATCTAGTGAAATAGGCAGATTGGTGTATTAACGATATCGATAAGAAGCGAGAGGGATTATGAAAAAACGAATGAATAAAAAACTGTTAATAGGTATAATAGTCATGCTCAGTTTGGTAATAATCGTAATTGGAGGGAAATTATACATGGATAAGAGAGAAGAAAGAAAAGCGCAAGAATTGTTAGCAGTAGAGAAACAATCAGTGCAAGTTTTGAAAAATACATTTGCGTATATTGCAGAAGTGGAAATTGAACATTTTGATAGAAATGATATGACTGGATTTTATGGAGCAATGGTCACAATGACAAATACTAAAGGAGAGTCAGTCTATTTTGATTATGGCTTTATATCACAAACAAATAAATTAGGCGCTTATGGAATAGAAGATATAGATATACAAAAAGAAGGAATAACCACAAGAAAAATAAAAGTAACTTATAGTAATGGTCAGGAGGATGAAATATGACATTTACAGATGAGCAGTATCAGTGGCTTAGCGATAGAGTATATTGGTTAGACCCTAAGCACTTAAAACATAATACAAGTTTTAGAGAAGGTTCTATAAAATTTATTTGCGGGAAAAAATTCAAAATACTAAAACTCAAAGAAAACTCTAAAACAGATGGCACCTAAGCTATGGCAGTCGCTCCGTTGGATGAAAAAGGGAACGTTGATACTTCCCAAGTAGTGATTTCTTATGCAGGAACAAATATATAGGATATTAAGGATATAGAAAATGAAAAAACGAATGAATAAACAACTGTTAATAGGTATCACAGTAATAATCAGTTTGGTAATAATCGTAATTGGAGGGAAAGCATATATAGATAAGAGAGAAGAAAGAAAAGCCCAAGAATTATTAATCGCAGAAAAAGAATCGGTCCAAGCTTTGAAGAATATATTTGCGGATATTTTAGAAGTGAAGATGGAAGATGCAGGATATGACAAAGTTTCCATGACGGGGGCTCATGGCATGCGCGTTACTCTAACAAATACTAAAGGCCAGTCTGTTTGTTTTTCCTATAGTTTTGGAAACCATAGTCGTGAAATTGGTAGCTATGGAGTTATAGATAGAACAGTACAAGTAAAAGGAATTACGAAAAATAAAGTAAAAGTGATTCATTCCAATGGTAAGGTGGATTATGTATGATAATTACAGATAAAAACTATAATCAAATAAGTGAGCAGGTATACTGGCTAGATCCTAAACATCCTAGATATAATATTGATTTAAAGGAATGGATTATTCAAAATTTCGGTGGGGTTGAATTCAAAATGCTAAAACTCAAAGAAAACTCGAAAACAGATGACATGCAAGCTATGGTAGTCGCTCCGTTGGATGAAAAAGGGAACGTTGATACTTCCCGAGTAGTGATTTGTTATGCAGGAACAAATATATAAGATATTAAGGATATAGAAAATGAATAAACGAATGAAAAGACAAATGTTAATAGGCATCACAGTAATAATTAGTTTGGTAATAATCATAATTGGAGGGAAAGCATATATAGATAAGAGAGAAGAAAGAAAAGCACAAGAATTATTAATAGCAGAAAAAGAATCTGTCCAAGCTTTAAAAAATATATTTGCGAATATTTTAGAGGTGAAAATTGAGCATTCAGGGTACTTCAGCATGACAGGTTCTTATGACATGTTTGTTACTATGACAAATACCAAACAACAATCAGTGTATTTTTCATACGGTTTTGGAAAACATAGCCGTGAAATTCTTGATTACGGAATAGAGGATAGAAGTATACAAACGAAAGGAATTACGAAAAACAAAATAAAAGTGATTTATTCAAATGGTGAGGAGGATTATGTATGACAATTACGGATGAAAATTATAATAGTATAAGTAATAAGGTTTATCGAATAGATCTTAACCACCCTGAATATAATTCTGATTTAAAAGAAGGATCATTTCGCAATTTCGGTGGGGCTGAATTCAAAATACTAAAACTCCGTGAAAACTCTAAAACAGATGGCATGCAAGCTATGGCAGTTGCTCCGTTGGATGAAAAAGGGAACGTTGATACTTCCCAAGTAGTGATTTCTTATGCAGGAACAAATAAATCAGATATTAAGAATATAGAAACAGATTTACGAACGATTGGTGGTTTTTTCGATAAAACAGTCGTTCTTGTGTATTGACAATAGTTAAAAAGAGAGATGGACGATGAAAAAACGAATGAATAAACAAATGTTAATAGGTATCACAGTAATATTCAGCTTGGTAATAATCGTAATTGGAGGGAAAGTATATATGGATAAGAGAGAAGAAAGAAAAGCCCAAGAATTGTTAGCAGTGGAGAAGCAAGCGGCGCAAGTTTTAAAAAATACATTTGCAGATATTACAGAGATAAAGTTTGAACGTTCTGGTAAGAATGACATGACAGGAACATATGGGATGTTTGTGACAATGAAAAATAAAGAAAAAAAGCAAGTGTCATTTTCTTTTACTTTCTCAAAAAAACATAATGAAATTTACTCATATATTATTAATGATAGAAATATTCAAAAAAAAGGAATTACGAAAAATCCAATTTATGTGATATTTTCAAATAATATGGAGGATAAAATATGAAATTTACTGACGAGCAGTACAATAAATTTAGCGAAAAAGTTTATTGGTTGGATCCAAACAATAAACAGTATAATCCCGATATGAGAGAAAACGCTATGATTACTGACGGAAAGAATGAATTCAAAATACTAAAACTCCGTGAAAACTCGAAAACAGATGGCATGCAAGCTATGGCAGTCGCTCCGCTGGATGAAAAAGGGAATGTTGATACTTCCCAAGTAGTGATTTCTTATGCAGGAACAAATACATCAGATTTTAAGGATATAGAAACAGATATACGAACGATCGGTGGTTTTTTTGATAAAACAGTTAGTCCGGGTTTTTCTATGACACCTAGTCAAGCACGTGTTTCAGGGCAATTGACGTCAGCAACTGAGTTTGCGAAAGAGGTAAAGAATGAGTATAAAGATGCCGAAATTTCTACAACTGGACATTCATTAGGACAGTATCTAGCCTTGTATATCGCAGCTGAAAACCAATGGAAAAATGTTGGGTTCAATGGGCCAGATCCTTACGAACTATTATCTCCAGAAGCAAAAAAATGGATAAAGGAAAATCCGGGGATGTTGACGAATTATCGTAATCGTGGGGATGAATTGCTTGGCAATCTCATGGGAGATGGAACAGGCGCAGAAATAAAAATAAGCATGGAAATGGGGTTAATGAATCCGTTTGATTATCATGGTTTAGATATTTGGAGGTTTGATAAATACGGAAATCTGATCATTCCAGAGAACGACTATAATACGAAAGCAAGTATACAACAGGAAAAACATAAAGCAATGAGTGATTTCTCAAGTGATTTGGGTACGTTGAAAAAATGGCGTGAGAAGTTTACTGCGAGTGGAGGACATTTGTCAGCGAATGAGCGAATTTATTTGAATCATAGTCAAACAAAGGTAGTTGTAGAAACAATGGGACGAAAGACTAAAAGTGCAATGGAAGAAGTCATTCGAATCAATCAGAGTAGTATTGAACGAATCGAAATGAATTGGGCAGAAGAAGTACGAAGAGCGGAACATGCTGCCCCTTCTTTGACTGCTTGGGAAGTAAAAGAAACATTGGCATCTGTTGGCGTGACATGGGAAACACACGTAATGACGCCAAAGGAAAAATGTCAACAACGAATCCAAAAAGCCAGACGAAAAGGCGAACGCTATGACGAATTGGCGAAAGAAATCAAAAATAAAATCGATGATTTAGTCGCACGAGATCAAGAATTAGCCAATCAACTAAAGGGATGAGGGAAGAAAATGACGATTGAAGAGTTGCAAGCAGACTATCAGAGAAAACGAATCAAACTAGAAGAAGAGGAAGACTTGTTGCGTTATTTCAACCGAAAAGGAGAAGAATTAGTTGAACAATCTGAACAACTGTTAAGGCGAAGTCTAAATGGGTTAGCCCTTGATAACGAACCATTGATGAGAGCAAGGAAACAATATCAAATTGCAGAAGAGAAATATAAGACAGCATTAAATTCAGAACGACGTCAGTTACATCAACGATTCGATGATTTAGAACGAGAGTATCAAGCGGCTTATCGAAAGTTAAGTCAGTGATAAAAGAGCAATCATTACATAAAAACATACCAACATGTCGTTGAATCGGAACAATCGCACGTATCTTCTGATTGAGGGGAAATCATACCTTTTTACGAGTACAATAAACAGCTAAAAGTTAATTCTGCTTTACTCAATGAAAGTGGAGTTTTGAAATTCGAATTTTCTATATTTGGCAATTTTCTCATATAGATTAGTCTATAAAAATGTATCAATCAGAAGAGGAATTTAAGAATGATTGAGGAGCGCTTTCGTTGGTTATAGCGAAAAATCTCTCAAAAATAAGAGGTAGATAAGGAGGAAACTAGTTTGTCAAAATATATAATCTCTATAAATTAGATGCTAGGTAACTTTATCTTGAGGAACTAATTATAGAGTTTTGGCAACGGGAAGTTATGGATGAATTAGAAGATTTGTTAAATGAATTAAGAAAAACTTTAGAGCGATGGAATGTTCAAACTGTGGGAATTGCTATGCAGGGAAAATTAGCGGCAGAAAAGAAAACGACGGATAAAACCCATAAGGATGCGGTAAAGGAAGCGGAAAATTCATTTTCTAGTAGTCGTGATCAGTTAGAAAATTCTTTAAAAGGAGGATTTGCCAAAAAGGTAATAGAAGTATTCGATGAACAAGAAAAAGAATTGAAAGTGTTTGAATAAGTCAGTGTTATCATGAGAATAATAAGTGTTAGTTTGGCGGGCTGTTCACTCTGTGTTTATTTTTATAATTGGTTTATCCGAACTGCAAGCTACCTTGTCCAACAAGTGAAGTTAAAATGTAAAAAAGAACTTGAGAAAAACGATTTGTTTTCCCAAGTTCTTTTTCGATGTTGGATGATGGATTTCGTTTCAAAAAACACGCTATGCATTAGTCTAAAGTATCAAGCCATTGCTTGGCATGGGTCAACTCATCCATTGTCAATTGATGTCCTTGATTGGTGACTTGTGTTGTTACTTTGGCGCCTCGTAAATCAAATGCGCGAACTAATTGGCTAAATGAAGTATTAGAAACGATTGGATCTCCTTCGCCAAAAGATAACCAGACAGAAGTGTCAGGAAGTTCTGATTTTTCTTGGTACTCATTTAAGGACATCGGGTGAAAAAATAGTCCTTTTTTTAGTTCTGTCTGTTGATCCAACATGATATGAGCGGCAATATTTGCCCCATTTGAAAATCCGACAACGATCCAATCAGTTAATGGGATATCCTGTGAGCGACTGATATCCTTGATTTCATTATACAGATTTGTGGATTCTTCAGCTAAACTTTCATAATCGAATTGGTTCAAGCCATTTCTTTTGAAAAAACGATTCAAGCCTTGTTCATTGATATTCCCTCTAAAGGATAAAAGCGTACTTTCAGGTGCAAGAAACTCTGCAATTTCCAAAAGTGAGTGCTCATCGCCACCAGTTCCATGAAGTAAAATCAATTTTTTTTGTGTTGCTTTTCCTTGTCTATAAAGATACTTCAAATGACTCACTCCTGTCGTCGTTAATCTACCCGTTTTTGGTTCGCATCGCGAGTGTCAAATGGTCGAACATACGCTTCGATTTCTTTTCTTTTTCCTTCCAATAATGGAGGCAAAGCCAGGATCTCTCCAGCTGTTTCAGCGGGTTCATCTCCAAAGAATCCAGGACCATCAGTGGCTAATTCAAATAAGACATGAGTAGAAGCTAAGAAGTACTCAGATTCAAAGTAAAAGCGATCAACAAATCCAGAGCTAGGCAGGGACGTTTGGTTGATTTTGTTGATCCAAAACTGTAGTGCTTCATGATCAGCTACACGTAAAGCAAGATGATGAACATTCCCGTAACCTTCGATGGCTTTGGGTAGATCGGCACGATGTTCCACGATGATACTAGCGCCGTTTCCACCAGCACCGACTTCAAATAAATAAAAATCATCCACTTGTTCGATTTCTTTGAAACCGAGTAAGGCCAGCAATACTGTTCGGATCGGCTCAAGATCACTCACACGTACGATGACCGGACCAAGTCCAGTGATTGCCATGTCTGTAGGGATACTACTGTTTTTCCATGGAATACCCGCAGGAACGCCGCTATTTTTTTCATCCGAAATCAATTGATACGCTTGTTCATCGAAATCTTCAAATTCAAGATATTTCTTACCAAAACGTTCTTTGATCTCAGAATGAGTGATTTGGTATTTTTCAAAGCGAGCCAACCAATAGTCTAATGCTGTATCGGAAGGAACACGAAAAGAGGTGCGAGCGATCGTATCCGTTCCTTTCGTTCCTTTTGGCTGATTAGGAAAATCAAAAAAAGTCATATCTGTACCGGCAGAGCCATGTTCGTCGGTGAAATATAAGTGGTAAGTTTCAATATCATCTTGATTCACTGTCTTTTTGATCAAACGCATGCCTAAAATGTCTGTAAAGAAGCGATAGATTTTTGCTGCGCTAGATGTCATTGCTGTCACATGGTGGACGCCTCTGATTGTTGTATCCATAATTTATCCTCTTTTCTTTTAACTTACAAAAAGTAAGTAAATGTTGTTAAAGTTAGTATAGGGCGTCACCAAAAATTTTGCAATAAATATGTCTTGCTAGTTGAAAGAGAGGTTGCTTCTGGAATATTGTTCGCTCGATTTAATGAGAGGAAGAGGTGTAGTCAGCTAAGACGATATAAAAAAGCAACGCTCACGATAGTAAGATCGTAGACGTTGCTTAGATGGAATGACGATAGGAAAAGTCAGAATGCTTATTGATTTCCACGGACATCCAACAGTGAATAGTTACGGACATCAAAGCGATTGCGGCTTGAGGAATACTCGATGGGTTGACCATCTTTTAGATAGACTACTTGCTGGACTTCAAGAACTGGATCGGTCTCTGCACAATTCAAATATTGTTGATCAAATGCAGAGCTTTTATCTGCTGAGATCGCGCGATAGGCTCCGGCAAAATGGACATTGAGTTCTTTGTGCAAATAATCATAGATCGATGATAGGAGATGCTCTTTCTTTAAACCTGGAACAAGTTGAACTGGCATAAAAGTATGTTCTAGAATATACGGTTCATCATCTAAGATACGTAGGCGATGAATATTATACACAGGCTGTTCCGCATCGATCATCAAGCGTTCTTGAATAAAAGCATTAGGAAACTCAACATCGAATTGAATGATCTGACTTGTCAGCGAGCGTTGTCGGCGTTTCATTTGTAAACTTAATCCTTCGTATTCATTAGCTGGAGAAGTATCTTTGTTTAAATAAGGATGGCTTAAAATCTTAGTTCCAGACCCTCTTTGAGAATAAACGAGTCCTTCCATGGCTAAGATGTTGATGGCTTTTTTGATCGTCATTCGACTAGCGTTGAATTCTTCGACTAGATCCACCTGATTTGGTAAAAAACTATTTGGTGGATATTTTTTTGAACGAATTCGATCTCTTAGGACATTTGCGATTTCTTCATATTTTGGCACGTTTTTCACCTCACTTTGAGTATAACGAAAGATCATAGCGCCGACAACCAATAAAAGCATGAGAAGCGCGGATAGCTTTATCAGAGAATTTACTTTTTAATTTTGGTACGGGAAATAGCTGACTGATGTTTTATAGAGGACAGTTGCTCATTGCGATCAATAAAATACCAATTTATGTATGTTTCAAAACTTAAAGAAGCACCCATGAAAATGCAACGAGCAAATTTTCGTGGATGCTTCTTTGATTATTGTTCGTGAATATGTTTATTTCAACTTCAAATACTACATTCCTTTAGTATAGGATCAAACAACATCCATATCAGGTTGTTTATCCAAGATCATCAAGAACGGATACCAGATAACTGCAACGATCACAAAATCGATCACTTGGAGTAAGCCACCTAACCATGAGTTTGTGGCTAAGACACCACTCGCGATGATTGGCACTGTCCATGGAACGGAGACACCAGTTGGCGCTGGTACGATACCTGCTGCCATTACAAGGTAGTTGAACGTTGTTACGACTAATGGTGCGACAACCCAAGGAATCAAAATGGTTGCGTTCAATACGATCGGTAAACCAAAAATTGCTGGCTCATTCACGTTGAAGATTCCTGGTGCAAGAGCTAAACGACCGACATCACGATATTGTTTTTTCTTCAAAACAAAGGCCATCAATAGTACAACTGCTAAAGTCATACCTGATCCACCGATTCCGACAGTGAATGTTTCCATAAATGGTTTTGTGATGATGTGTGGCAATTCTTGACCATTTTGGTAAGCTTCTAAGTTATCAAGCATTAAGGTGTTCCAAATCGGGTCCATCACAGAATTGACAATGATTTGACCATGAAGACCAAAGAACCATAAGAATTGTACAAAGAACAAGGCAATTAAAGTTGCAGGTAAACTACTTCCTAAACCAGTCAATGGTTTTTGGATAACTTCGTAAACCACATCATGCAAGTTTGCGTGGAAGACACCAGTCATTACAGCATTGATGATCAAGAAAACGGTCAAAGTAACAACTGCTGGGATCAACGCCGCAAATGATTTTGTCACAGCGGGTGGCACGCTTGCAGGCATTTTGATCTGCCAACCACGTTTAGTGATTCGGCAGTAGATTTCACCTGCGATGAAAGCTGCGATCATCCCGATGAACATTCCTTTTGCACCTAAGCGATCAAGAGTCAACACACCTGATACTTCTTCGCCACCGACAGTTGTCATGACGAAAGGTGTTAAGATCAAGAAGCTGGCAAATGAGACAGCACCTCCAAAAATACCTTCTACATCATATGATTTAGATAAATAATAGCCAATACCAAATGTAACAAAGACAGACATGATACTCATTGTTGCATTTTGTCCATTTCCAAATAAGCTAGACAACGTTCCTTTAGTCGCATCACTAAAGAAAGGTAAGTTATTGAAAACGACAACAATCGATCCGAACATTGTTAAAGGAAACGACAACATAAATGCATCCCGTAACACTGTCAAGTAACGATTTTGCCCTAGTAGGTTCGCTAAAGGCATGATTTTCTGAGCAAGTTTATCCATAAAACCGTTCATTTTATTCACCTCTATTATAATTTGCAATCGATTACAAAATGAGTATAACTTCAATTTAGATAAATGTCTAGTCATTTATTTAAAAAGTATTGATTTATTTTTAAGGTTTGGTATGATTACGTTATCAAAAGAAAAATAAGCGAGGGACTAAACATGACAAATTATGTATTTCCAGAAAATTTTTGGTGGGGTTCAGCTGCTAGTGGACCACAAACAGAAGGACGTGTAGCAGGAGATGGAAAAGGAGAAAATATTTGGGATCATTGGTACGACTTGGAGCCTGAGAAGTTTTTCAATCAAGTAGGACCAAGCAAGACTTCTCAAGTCTACACGAAGTATAAAGAGGATGTCGCATTGATGAAAGCTACTGGACATAATACGTTCCGAACATCGATCCAGTGGAGTCGTTTGCTTCCTAATGGTACAGGGAAAGTAAATGAGCAAGCAGTCACTTTCTATCGTACGTATTTTGAAGAACTGATTGAAAATGGTATTGAACCCTTCGTCAATCTCTTCCATTTTGATATGCCGATGCCTTTACAAGAAAAAGGTGGCTGGTTAGCGAGAGAGACTGTTGATGCTTATGCTGAGTATGCCAAAACATGTTTTGAGTTATTCGGCGATCTTGTGAAGAAATGGTTTACGCACAATGAGCCAATCGTCCCTGTAGAAGGTGGCTATCTTTATCAGTTCCACTATCCAAATCATGTGAACTTCAAAGAAGCAGTTCAAGTGGGTTTCCACGAAAACTTAGCAAGTGCGAAGGCGATTCAGATCTACCATGAAACAGGACAAGATGGGGAGATCGGTATTATCCTGAATTTGACTCCAAGTTACCCACGTGACGAAAATAATGCGGAGGATGTGAAAGCTGCGGCGATTGCGGACGCCTTTTTCAATCGCTCATTCCTTGATCCAGCAGTAAAAGGTGAATTTCCACAAGAGTTGATCGATATCGTCAAAGAATTGGATATCATGCCTGTAATGGAAGAAGGCGATTTGACGATCATCCAAGAAAATAAAGTGGATCTATTAGGAATCAATTACTATCAACCCCGACGGATCAAAGCGAAAGAAACACCGATCGACAAAGATCGTGCGCCGTTACCAGATGATTATTTCGATAACTACGATATGCCGAATAAAAAAATGAATCCTTATCGTGGTTGGGAAATTTATGAGAAAGGTATCTATGATATCTTGACGAATACGAGAGAAAATTATGGCAATATCAAATGCTTTATCTCTGAAAATGGCATGGGTGTCGAAGGGGAAGAGCGCTACGTGAATGAACAAGGCATGATCGAAGATGATTATCGTATCGAGTTTGTGACAGATCATTTGAAATATGTGCATCAAGCCATTCAAGAAGGAACAAATTGTTTAGGGTATCATATGTGGACATGTATGGATAACTGGTCATGGACAAATGCGTATAAAAACCGTTATGGCTTTATCGCAGTCGATCTAGACCAAGATGGGAAACGGACGATCAAAAAATCAGGTCACTGGTTTAAAGAAGTAGCAACAAATAATGGTTTTGATGCTTAACTAACAGCTTAAAAAACGAGTGTTTTATAACTAAATGAATGGGATAAATTATTTTGAAATAAGGCGGTGAATCTAAAAATTAGATTTTCTGCCTTGTTTTTTCTGTTGGAACCATGGGCTTTTGAATCATATCCATAAGAATTGTTCTTCGTTTCTAATCGTGCTACACTAAAAGAAAAGAAGGAGGCGGTTTCAATGGTAGATACGTATAAAAATATTTTAGTAGCAATCGACGGTTCAGAAAAATCAGAAAAAGCATTTATTGAAGCAATCGCAACAGCAAAAAGAAATCAAGCAAAGTTACACATCTTGTATGTAAATGAGGTGTCAGGAAATTATTTTGGTGACTTTGCTTTTGTCACAACAAGTTTACAAGAAGAGTTAGATGAAGTGGCAGACAAACAAATGAAGGAACATCAAAATCTAGCGATCGAAAAAGGTTTGACGGATATTAAAACATATGTGTTATACGGTTATCCCAAAACATTGATCGCAAACTTCAACGAGTCAGAAGAGCCAATTGACTTGATCGTTATGGGGTCAACTGGGTTAAACGCCGTTGAACGTGCATTGGTTGGTTCAACGACTTCTTATGTGGTAAATCACGCGAAATGCAATGTGTTAGTAGTAAAATAGAAGATGGTGTTCGAACTATTTATTTTTAACATGTGATTTATCCGTTTTTAAGGATGCTGCATGATTCATTGCGCATCCTTTTTTGTTTTTCAGCAGAAAATGCGGTAGGATAAACAAGACAAACGTATTTCAAATAGGAGATGGATGAAATGGAACAACAATATGTCCAAGTAATGACGATCGCTGGATCAGATAGCGATGGAAGTGCAGGGATGCAAGCAGACTTGCATACGTTTTTTACAAGAAAGGTCTATGGGGTATCTGTTTTGACTGCTTGTGTCGCTGGAAATTCTTATGGAATCGGTGCAAGTGTTCCTTTACCTACGGATTTTATCGATAAAGAATTTGAACTGCTTGCAGATGATTACCAAGTCAAAGCAGCAAAGACTGGGATGCTAGCAGATGCGACATTGATCAATACCGTGGTCAAAAATATTCAAAGGTATGATTTCGGTCCCTTGGTCGTTGATCCAGTGATCATGACGAAACATGGCAATCAATTATTGGAAGAAGAAGCATTGACTACATTAAAAACAGCATTACTGCCATTGGCAGAAGTAGTGACCCCTAATTTTTATGAAGCCGAAAAACTAACTGGTCTCAAATTGAGAGCAGAAGAAGACTATGAAAAAGCGGCTAAGATCCTCCAAGAGCTGGGACCCAAAAATGTTTTGATCAAAGGACATCATACTAGTGATTCCAATCAACAAACAGTGAGGGATTATGTTCGTTTAGCTTCAGGAAAAACATTTTGGTTAGAAGCACCATTTTATGCAACAGATCGCATCAATGGAACAGGTGATTCTTTATCTGCGTGTATTGCTGCTGAATTAGCAAAAGGAGAAACGGTGGAAGCAGCCATCCGTATTGCGAAACAATATGTCAATCAAGCAATCAAAGAAGAACTTTTTATTGGACATAAATATGGCCCAATCAATCATTGGGCGGCAAGTACGATCGACTAACTGATAGCAAAAATGATTTTAAACAGCACTCCCCTGATAGCTACTAGTGCATCCTAATGGATTCTGGTAGTTCTCAGGGGAGTTTGTTGATTAAGTAGATAACTTTAGAAAAATAAGTAGCTGTTTTTTGAAAAATAGTTAAACACTGTCTGGACTCTAACTAACTCACCTCTAACAAAATAGCCTCATAAAATAACCCGTTTTTCATCTTTATTACATCCTTTGTTAATTTTTTTGTGTTATTATATGCTACGTGGTTAGTAAGTCTTGGTTTTTAGAGAGCGCAAACAAAAAATAATTTTTAGTAGGAGAAGGTTTATGAGAGCAATTCTATATCGTGTACTAAGAAGACGTCAATTTATTTATATGTTAGCTTTTATGGTAGTTCTAGGTTTATCTTGCTTGTTTACATATGGTATCATTGGGCAATACCCATGGAAGGGAGGGTATGACGAACCGACCAGTCTTTATTCATTACATATGCTTGTTATTCCGGCAGTAACTTTAATAACGTTTAAGTTTTCTTTTTCATTGCTTGCAACGATTCCGATCGGGGATATTTTAGCGGAAGATCGCCAGAGTGGTTATATGAAATCGATGGTGTCTCACATCACGTTAAAAAAGTATTTGATCAATCATTTTTTGTTGGCTTTTCTCATTGGTGGGTGCTTAGTGGTTATTCCTGTCCTTGTTAATTTTATTAGCCTCCTGTTTTTTATTCCTGTGACGCCTTTGCATCGATTTTATAGTATGTTTTTGGTCCCTTCTGATGAATTCATGCCCCATTTGTATTATGACCATCCAGGCATCTATTTGTTAGTGCGAAGTGCCTTTCTCTTTTTGTATGGTGGCTGTCTCTCTTTATTTGCTAGTATTTGCGCTTATTTAACACATAATCGTTACCTTGCTATCTTGATTCCAATGTTTTTTGTGTTAGTCAGCGATATGTTGATCAGTGTGTTGCGTGCTGCAAAATATAGTTTGAGTGATCAATTTATTGGTACAGAAAATCTTCAGTTGACAGGTGTTTTGTTTGTTGTAACTATACTGCTATTTGCAGTCATGACGGTGATCTATGGGGTGAAGAAGAATGAGATTTAAGCAAACCATTTGCTATTATTTGTCGCTTGCTTCACATAAGAAAATCTGGGGATGTTTTTTCATAGGGATGATCTTCAGTTTGGGTAATTTAGTTTATCAGTATAATCAGATGGGACAACAATACGACGAGTTAGATTTACTGCTTTATGGACCATACGGTATTTTAAATGGAGGAATAAATGGATTTATCAGTTCTATTTATTTGATGATATGGCTGTTTTTATCCATAGCTTAGATAAAAAAACAGAAGAAAATTTTTACTTATTACATGTTAAAACAAAGTTGAAACTATTGGTGAGTAAGGATCTAATCATGGTTTTGAGTCTGATCCTCTACATAATTTTCGTTTTCCTGGGATTTATTTTCGCCTACCTCATCATGTACGCTCTCGTTAAGGGAGAATTGGTGGAGGCAGAGCTAACTTTATTGAATGTTGGTAAGATCGCAGCCATCAAGTACTTACAATTTCTATTTATAGGACATCTTTTTCTCTTATTAAATAGAGTAATTAGAAATTATTTAGTCGTTGTATTAATGGTTATGACAGTATTTATTATAAACTTAGTTGACTCATTTCCAGCTTTTAATCTCGTGTTTATCGTTAATAGACAACAAATAATGGCTCAAGGTACATTTATCGCTTGGCTTGGTTTGTTGATTTCTCTGAACCTTTTGCTTTTTGCAGCAAAATATACAGTCACTCTACTAAGGAGGTCCAACCAATGGTGCTTACCTCGATCATGATAGTCACTAGACGGATGATCAGTTTTACCTTTACCTATGGGAAAAAATGGTGGATCTCTACTGGGGTGTTTTTGATAGGTTACCTTTTAGCGATTAAGTATATGTATCCTAGGATCATTTTTGATGGAGAAAGTATCCTTACTTTCTTGTTTCAAGGTCCTTATCCTATTCATAACTATACAGACTATTTACTTCCCTATCTTTGGCTTTTGTTTCATCTGTTCTCATTGCTATTTATTTTTTTCCCGATCATTGAATTATTGGAAACACAAAGTATTTTTTTATTGATCCGGATCAAAAGTAGACGTAAATTGGCAATTTCAATTTTTCTTACGATCATAGTGGATTGTTTTGCCTATCTTCTCATTTTTTTCAGCGTACTTTTTTTAATTTTTTATTCCGCTGATTTTTGGTCGTTGGCTGTTATACACTATAGCTTTCTTTTATTTTCGACGCTAATCTTGCTTAATTTTTTAGCCGTATTCATTTATTTTATTTATTCAAACGGTATCTTCTCGTTATTGCTCTGCATGGGCATGCTGGTTGTTGCAAGTCTAGTCAATTTTAAGTTTATGCCTTATAAATATTCATTGATTCTAACTAATGATATTCATTTCTATTTGACTCATCCTACATTATTCGTGGTTTTAGGAATACAGTTGGGATTATTGTTAGGTTATTTGGTTGGTATTTTATTTTTCATTCGTAGGCACATATTTTAGGAGGGTTTCCATGGCATTTTTAGAAATAAAAGAAGTAACCGTTGAAAGAAAAAAACAACGAATCCTTAATGAGGCAACGATTTCAGCTGAGCTTGGTGACGTTGTAGGTTTCATCGGTCAAAATGGTTCGGGTAAAACAATGCTTTTTAAAGCAATTTGTGGCTTTATTCGTCTTTCAAAAGGAAAGATCAAGGTAGGGGAAGAAACAATCGGCAAAGAAGTAGACTTTCCTTCTCATACAGGAATGTTGATTGAAAATCCTGGATTTATTGGTTCGATGACAGGTTTTGACAATTTATATAGCTTGTCGTTATTGACCGATAATGTCAAAAAAGATGAGATTGTTGAACTATTAACACTCGTAGGTTTATTGGATAAACAGAAAGTTAAGGTTACCAACTATTCTTTAGGGATGAAACAGCGTTTAGGAATTGCGCAAGCGTTGATGGGTGATCCGACGATGATCATTTTAGATGAGCCTTTTAATGGGTTGGATAATCAAGGAATTGAATTGTTGATCGAGATTATTGAAGAATTGAAGTTAAGAAATAAGCTAGTCTTGCTGACTAGTCATCGAAACGAAGATTTGCAAAGAGTTTGCACCAAATTTTATCAAGTTGATCGTGGAAGTTTTTCAAGAATTGAGGTATCGAATGATGAGAAAAAGTAAAATTTTCTTTTTTTGTCTGGGCGGTTCAATAATCTTAGCAGTCGCAGTTGCTCGTATTATCGAAATCAATCGTGGAGTACCCAAATCATTTGCAATTACCACTTACCATTTGAACGACGTAGTCTCTTTAAATGATTTAGAACTCACTGTTTTAAACTATTCTAAAGAAAAGTCCTATCATTATGATGGTGGGAACCCGATGGACCAATATGAGTTTATGCCTGTGACAGTTACAGTAAACGTTAAAAATATATCGCCGGATGCCCAGGATTTGGCAATTTTGAAAGAAAGTCGGTTATTTAGTGGGTACAACTATTACAATACAGGTGATGTTGACTTTCCGCAACAGGTACTAGATCCTCAACAGCAAACGACGCTTACATATGTCTACACGGTCGATGCAGAAAAAGTAGAAGAATCCTTTCAATTTGTGTTAACAACTCAAGCTTTACTTCGATTTGATCAAGCGAATTATCATGCTAGTTACGATAAAGGAGTCTATAAGGGTGTAGCTATCCAGCTATAATCGTTCCAATTCAATGGAAATTTTGAAGGGTCTCTTTTTTTCTTAATACTGTAAAGACAGCTCAACAAAAGAAACTCCCTTAGCAGACTTTGAGAAATCTGCTAAGGGAGTTTCTTTCTTGAAATATCCTATCAATGAAATAAGGTTGTCATTACAACTGTTGATTATTGAAGGAAAAATAGGTTACAAAATCGGTGAGAATAGTCTGGAGATTTGTTGTTTGAACAGCAACCAATTAGACATTTCTTTGACTGTTTCAGTAGTCATCGGTTTGCTTGCTTGTTCATCGAGTACAAATTGGTCGGCTAGTTGTTGCAAGAAAGCTGGATCATAAATGATTGCACTACTTTCAAAATTCAAACGATAGCTACGAATATCTTGGTTAGCTGATCCGACTATGCAGATTTCGTCGTCCATGATCAATGTTTTCGCATGTAAAAAGCCATTTTCATAAACTAAGATCTGTACATTTTCTTTGATCAATTGGCGAGCGTAGTACTGAGTTGCTCGGTAGATGAAAGGATGATCTGGTTTGTTAGGGATCATGATTTTCACCTCTACGCCAGAAGCGGCAGCGATTTTTAACGCGGCAATCACACTTTCATCAGGCACTAAATAAGGTGTTTGGATCCATACACGTTTTTTTGCTGAACTGATCAGCTTGATAAAGGATAACTTTATCTGTTCCCGTTCATTGTTCGGTCCGCTAGACACAAGTTGAATCGATGTTTGGTATAGTTGATCCTGATCTTCTTTCTCTGCTTTAAAGAAATAATCTAAATGATAGCCGACTTTTTTTTGATCTGGAACAGAGACATTCCAATCCATCAAAAAGCGAAGCTGTAATAAAGAGGCAGCAGCCCCATAAATTCGAATATGCGTATCTCGCCAATAGCCAAATTTTTTGGTGTGGTTGACATATTGATCGGCGATGTTGAAACCACCTGTGTATCCGATCTTGCCATCAACAACGATGATTTTCCGATGATCATGATAATTTAGACGAAAGCGTAGAAGTGCCCGTTGCGAAGTGATGAACGTGTGGACATGACCGCCATTTTCGACTAACTTTTTAAAATCTTTTGTTTTTGTGCCGTGGGAGCCAAAGGCATCATAGAGTAAACGGACTTCGACACCTTCCGCTGCTTTTTTTTCCAATACTTTCAAGATTTGTTGGCCGATATTGTCAGTAACGAAGGCATAATATTCGATATGGATCGAATGCTCAGCTGCTTCGATATCTTTCAGGACGGCTGTTAATTTTTCTTGACCGTCTGTTAGTAAAGTGACGGCATTTTTTCGCGTGAGTGGCATTTGATTCAAGGATGAAAAGAAATCAACGAAATGCTGATGATCTTCATTCTGGATGATGGGATCATAATGTTCTAAGGTATCTCCCTTGAAATCCTGGAAATTTTCCAGTTCGGTTAAATCACTCTGACGCAGATAGAATTTTTTCTTGTCGGTCAAGCCACGACCAAAGAAAAGGTAGAGAATAAAACCAAAACCAGGTAAAGCAAATAAAACAAGTAACCATGCCCAGATTGCTGCGACGTCACGAGGTTTGATCAAGATAGTTACAAGAGCAATAAGTGCGTTCAGTACATATAAAAAAGTAATAATACTTCCTACCACGAGTGAATCCTCCTTTATATAATAACACTAGTATAGCATGAGAAAGGAGAGAAGCATATTCACAAGAAAACAAAGGTGGAAATTTTTTGAAAATATCAAGAGGATAAGCGAAAGTTGTTGCAATTTAAAAATAAATCATGTAGGATAAAAGTACAGTTGAATATCTCCTTAGGGGAGTAA
Source organism: Enterococcus mundtii (assembly GCF_002813755.1). Lineage (NCBI taxonomy): Bacteria > Bacillati > Bacillota > Bacilli > Lactobacillales > Enterococcaceae > Enterococcus > Enterococcus mundtii. Next base: position 955,800 of record NZ_CP018061.1, read on the forward strand.
CCGACAACATTTGTTGTGATAATATCAACAGTAAGTTAACCAATTGGTTTTCTGGTATTGTATGAAATGGTGAGACCTAAGACAAATCCGTATTTGTCTTAGGTCTCTTTTTTTTCAGGCGATAACGGAAACAATAACTAAAATGGGGGATGAAATTTGGAAAACAAGGAACACGCACAATCAACGGTCTACAAAGAATCGATCGACACGTTGATGCAACAAACGCAAAGCTCACCTGATGGGTTGAGTAGTACGCAAGCAAAAGAAAAATTAGAAAGAGACGGCTTGAACCAACTGAAGGAAGCACCGAAGAAGCCAACTTGGAAACTGTTTCTCGAAACTTTTAAAGACGCTATGGTAATTGTGTTATTAGTTGTTGCATTGATTCAAATGGTGATGGGTGACTATATCGAATTTTTCGTTATCTTTGCCGTGTTGATGTTGAACTCAGTGATCAGTGTGATCCAAACGAAAAAAGCAGAAGGTTCACTTGAAGCATTGAAAAACCTTTCTGCACCAGATGCAAAAGTGATTCGTGACGGAAAAGAAATGACGATTCCGGCAAATGAATTAGTGGTTGGGGATATTGTTTTACTTGATGCAGGTGACTATGTACCGGCAGATGGACGTTTGTTAGAAGCTGGTTCATTAAAAGTTGACGAAGGAATGTTAACAGGTGAGTCGACATCAGCAGAAAAAGAAGTAGTAGAAATTACTCAGACTGTGCCGATCGGTGATCGCTTGAACATGGTCTTTAGTGGTACGATCATTACTTACGGTCGTGGGAAATTCTTAGTAACTGCTACAGGAAACAATACAGAAATCGGTGAAGTTGCTGGTTTATTAGAATCAACAACAGAACAAGTGACACCATTACAACGTGGATTAGATAAATTCAGTAAGAAGTTAAGTTTAGCCATTTTAGGCTTATCATTGGTGATTTTAGGAATCCAATTATTCCGTATCTATATGGGTGGCGGAACAGGAGATATGACGGCAGATATCGTTAGTGCCATCATGTTTGCAGTTGCGGTTGCCGTAGCAGCGATCCCTGAAGCATTGCAGTCGATCGTGACGATCGTCTTGTCACTTGGAACCAATAAAATGGCCAAACGACATGCAATCATCCGTAAACTACCAGCCGTAGAAACGTTAGGCTCAACGAGTATCATTTGTACGGATAAAACTGGTACATTGACACAAAACAAAATGACTGTTGTTGACTATTATTTAGCTAATGGGGCAACTGGTGATTTTTCAAATGATCCAAAAAACTGGTCTGTCGATGAGCGTCGTTTAATTGAGATCAGTGTCTTGGCAAATGATGCGTCAATCAGTGAAGATGGTTCCAAACTAGGTGATCCAACAGAAGTAGCGTTTGTTGACTTCAGTGAAAAAATGAACCAACCTTATCGCGAGATCCGCCAAACGTATCCAAGACAAGCAGAATTACCGTTTGACTCGGATCGAAAATTGATGTCAACAGCACATGAAATCGACAATCAACAATTCTTATTTGTCAAAGGTGGACCAGATATCGTGTTTGGTCGCAGTACAAAAGCATTGGTAAATGGTGAAGTCGTGCCAATGACAGATGAGTTAAGAAAAAAATTCCAAGAACAAAACGAAGCATTCTCAAAACGCGCATTGCGTGTATTAGCCTTTGCTTATCGTCCAATCAATAGCCTAGAATTATCATTTGATGATGAAGATGATTTAATCTTGGTTGGGATCATGGCAATGATCGATCCGCCAAGAGATGAAGTAACTCAAGCAGTCAAAGAAGCAAAAAGTGCTGGGATCAAAACGATCATGATCACTGGTGACCACAAAACAACTGCGGTTGCTATTGCAAAAGAAATCGGTATTTTTGCTGAAGGTGATCAAGCCTTGACTGGTACAGAATTAGATGAGCTATCAGAAGATCAATTGAATGAAGTATTGGAAAAAGTAACGGTTTATGCGCGTGTATCTCCGGAAAATAAAATCCGTATCGTGCGTGCTTGGCAAACAAAAGGTCATATCTCTGCGATGACGGGTGACGGAGTAAATGATGCTCCAGCCTTGAAACAAGCAGATATTGGTATTGCAATGGGTACAGGTACTGACGTAGCCAAAGATGCTGCAGCAATGGTTCTGACAGATGATAATTTCGCATCGATCGTTAGCGCAGTGGAAGTAGGACGTAATGTCTTTGATAATATCAAAAAAGCCATCTCTTACTTGTTCTCAGGAAACTTAGGCGCGATCATCGCGATCATCTTTGCCTTGGTTGCAGATTGGTCAAATCCATTTACAGCCTTACAATTATTGTTCATCAACTTAGTTAACGACTCATTACCAGCAATCGCGTTAGGAACTGAAAAAGCAGAGCCAGCGACAATGAAACGTCCACCAAGAGATCCAAATTCAGGTATCTTTACGGACAAAACATTGATCTCTGTAACATATCGTGGCGTATTGATCGGTATTGCGGTTATTTTTGCTCAATGGTTAGGAATGCAACATTCAGCTGAATTTGGCGTGGCGATGTCCTTCACAACGTTGATTTGGTGTCGTACATTGCAAACATTCCCAGCTCGTTCAAATACCCAAACAGCGATCCAAGCTGGTTTCTTCTCAAACCGCAGTGTCCTATTAGCAGTTGCTGTATGTAGTGCGCTTTACTGTATTGCGATGATCCCAGGACTAAAAGAAGTCTTCTCGATCCCAGCAGCGTTTGGGTTGACTGAAGTCTTCACTTGTATTGGAATCGCGCTTGTAACGGTTGTATTGATGGAAATCACTAAAATGATTTTGGTACGTGTACAAGGAAACAAATAATCATTAAAGACAAAATAGTTCATCTATCACTTACGAATAACAATAAAATGTGATAGTTTTAAGCCTTTCGAATCAAAAAGAAATCCACGAGAATCGTTTCTTCGATTTTCGTGGATTTTGATTTATACTAAGAAATAAAGCTCATCGTTTCTCTCATAAAAAATTTATTCCGAAAAGTGAAAACGAAAGGAAAATTATCCAAATGGACAAAGAAGAATGGAATACCTTTGCGAAAGACTATTACGAATCACAAAAAGAATCCAGTACGACGATCGTAGAGGATGTCGTTGCTTATCTAAGAAGCGAGGATTTATTACCAGCTGGATCATTCGCAGATGTTGCCGGTGGCGCAGGGCGTTATCTGCCGTTAGCAAAAGAAATAGAACAATACGAGTTGATTGATTTTTCAGAAGAAATGCTTGTGTATGCTGAACATGAAGCACAAGTACTGGGGCTAATTAACTGCAAATTCATTTTGCAAGATTTTACTAATTTTTTACATGAAGAGAAGACTTATGACCTTGTTTTTTCAGCGGCAAATCCTGCCTTGGTTACTTGTGAACAACTGGAAAAATTGCGTAGCAAAGCGACGAAAGCATGTTTGATTCTAAGAGTAGTCGCCTCAGAAGATAATGTCTTCGTACCTCTTGAAAGGCGTTTAGGAATCGAGGTATCTGATCCTCACACATCGCCGGTTATAATGGACCAATTTGAGAAGTATTTGTCAAAGGAACATCTTCCTTATAAGAGACAGGAATTCACTTATGATTCACAGGAAGAAGTCACGGCTTCATTTTTGCAGGCTTACTATGAAGAAATGCAAGATGATCCACGTTTCCAGTCAGCTCTCCAAGAATTATTTAAAAACAGTGAGACAATTCGGAGTACAAATAAACTGACCTATCGATTATTGACTATTTATTAGTCAACGATCGAGGTCAGTTTTTTGCATTGATTATTTTTCTTTGTAAAAACGAATATCATTTTCAACTTTATAGATCGAATAAGGTAGATCTGAATGATATTCAGCTGTTTCACCATGTCCAGGTAATGTTTCATTGAAGATTTCTTCATATTGATCAACCGTCAATGCTTCACGGTTATCTAACATCGCTTGATTCTCTTCTTTGAACAAGAAATTTTGATAGTCTTCTTCTAAATACCCAGTGAAAAACTCACTCACAGCACCAGAACCATAGCTGAATAATCCGATACGGTCACCCGATTTCAATGCTTGAGAGTTTTCTAACAGAGAAATCAACCCTAAATAAAGTGAACCAGTGTATAGATTTCCAATTCGTCGACTATAGGTGATGCCTTCTTCATAACGTGCCATCAAACGTTCTTGCGTTGCTTCATCTGTTTCTTCGATCACACTTTGCAACGCTTTTTTTCCCATTTTTGTGTAAGGGATATGGAAGGTAAGTGCGTCATAATCTGCAAGTGTTCGACCTGTTGTTTCTTTATATCTATTCCAGACTTTTTGGAAAGACTCAATATAGGTAGAGTTGGACAATGGTCCATCTACTACAGGATATTGGCTATAGCTTGGACGCCAAAAATCATAAATATCTTCTGTTAAAAAGACACTGTGGTCTTCAAGAGACAGAATCCGAGGGTTTTGTGTGATCATCATAGCGACCGCACCTACACCTTGCGTCACTTCACCACCACTTGCTAAACCATAGCGGGCGATATCGCTCGCAATCACTAAGACTTTACGATCTGGATGATTTTTGACATATTCTTTTGCCATATGCAAAGCTGCTGTTCCCCCGTAACAAGCTTCTTTTACTTCGAATGAACGAGCAAAAGGTTGAACTTTTAACAAATGATGGATGATCACAGCACTTGCCTTTGATTGGTCGATGCCTGATTCGGTACCTACAATGACCATATCGATTTTCTCACGATCTTCTTCTGTGACGATTTTACTCGCTGCATTTGCCCCTAGCGTGACGATGTCTTCATAAACTTGATTGACAGCCATCTGATCTTGACCGATCCCGATATGGTATTTGGCAGGATCATCTCCACGTCTGTTTGCTAATTCAGTCATATCTAAAAATAAATTAGGAATAAAAAAGGAAAGACGATCAATCCCTATTTTCATTTCAACACCTCTTTACTCATGATAAAAAACTTACTTTATTAAAGTATCACAAAATCGCTAAAAGAAATACAAAAAAGCTAATTTTTAAGGATTTGTAAAAAAATATAGCGCTTTTTTTAAAAGGTGTATGTTATATTTGTATTTCCGGTAAAGAATGGTATATTTTTGTAGGAGATACTTGACAGTTAGAAAATAATCAACTGTCCATCTTTTATACAATTTAATAAGAAGTGTATTTTAATTTTTACGAAACCATTCAGATTGTTCTATCCATTTGATATAGACAAACGTTTTGAAGAATGTCTCGTCGGTTACAGCGTGATGTTTTTCGCAAATACAAGAGAAATAAGGAGGGAATCCGTTTGCGCAAAAGATTGTAACATCTATAAATCCGTCGCGTTTTTTATAATACGTGGATGAGTAAATTTATAGACTTTGGCAACGGGTGGCTTAACTTGAAGGAAGTCGTTATTATAGATGCTGCACGAACACCGATTGGAAAGTATCGTGGTAGCTTAAGCAGTTATTCTGCTGTTGAGTTGGGAACATTCATTACAACAGAAATCCTTGAACGAACAGGGATAAACAAAGAAGCAATCAATCAAGTCATTTTTGGAAATGTGCTTCAAGCAGGGAATGGGCAAAATGTTGCACGGCAGATTGCGATCAATAGCGGAATCCCCGTTAGTGTTCCGGCAATGACAATCAATGAAGTCTGTGGATCTGGGATGAAATCAGTGATCCTTGCGCGTCAACAAATCCAACTAGGCGAAGCGGATCTGATCATAGCCGGTGGTGTGGAAAGTATGACTAGAGCGCCGATGATCCAAGTGAGCGATCCAGAAAACGAGAAAATCGAAGAAATCTCAAGTATGGTCAATGATGGATTAACCGATGCATTTTCCAACACTCATATGGGACTGACAGCAGAAAATGTGGCAAAACAATTTGCTGTGACGAGGGCAGAGCAAGATCAATATGCATTGGCTTCACAAGAAAAAGCAGCAAAAGCCAGCGAGTCAGGGATCTTCAAGGAAGAAATCATTCCAATTTCACGTAATGAAGAAGTTTTTGCAACAGATGAAGCCGTGCGAGGAAATAGTACATTAGAAAAATTAAGCACCTTACGGACGGTTTTTGCGGAGGACGGCACAGTTACTGCTGGAAATGCTTCACCTTTGAACGATGGTGCCTCTGTACTGATCTTAGCGTCTAAAGACTATGCGATTGCTCATGACTTACCGTATTTAGCTACGATCAAAGGAGTCTCTGAAGTTGGGATCGATCCAAGTATCATGGGGGTAGCTCCAATCAAAGCAATTCATACATTGATGGAGAAAACTGGGCTTTCCTTGGATGACATCGATTTATTTGAAATCAACGAAGCGTTTGCTGCGTCATCGATCGTTGTGAATCGTGAATTGAATCTCCCATCAGAGAAAGTCAATATTTATGGTGGTGCGATTGCGTTAGGCCATCCGATTGGTGCTAGTGGCGCTCGTATCTTGACTACTTTAGGCTATGCGTTAAGAAGGCAGCACCAACGATACGGCGTAGCTTCATTATGTATTGGTGGCGGCCTCGGATTAGCTGTTCTTTTGGAAGCAAATTTGCAAGGAACTGGTGATAACGAAAAAAAAAAGTTTTATGAACTAACGCCAGAACAACGTAGACAGCGATTAGTTCAAGAAAAAGTGGTTTCTCAAGCAGAAGCAACAGGTTTTAAAGAATCTGTTTTAACAGAAGATATCGCCAACCATTTGATTGAAAATCAAATCAGCCAAGTAGAGATCCCATTAGGTGTCGCATTGAATTTTCAAGTGAACGGTCAAAAAAAATGGATTCCTATGGCAACGGAAGAACCTTCAGTAATTGCTGCAGCGAGCAATGGCGCAAAAATATGTGGCGATATCAGCGTTCAGATACCACAACGATTGATGCGTGGGCAAATCGTCTTGACCGGTCGTTGTGATTATCGAAAAATCAAAGAAGTCATTGAAGCAAGAAAACCAGAATTGGTCACTTGTGCAAACGAAAGTTATCCTTCGATCGTCAAGCGTGGTGGAGGCGTTCGAGAAATTTCTACTCGAGAATTTATGGGGAGCGAGCATGCCTATCTTTCACTTGATTTTTTAGTGGATGTCAAAGATGCGATGGGTGCGAATATCATCAACTCGATTTTGGAGGGAGTTGCGGTTCGTATCAAAGAATGGTTCCCTGAAGAAGAAATCTTGTTCAGTATCTTAAGTAATCTGGCGACGGAATCTTTAGCGATCGCGACTTGTATGATTCCTTTTGAGCGATTGGCAAAGGACAAAGAAACGGGTCAGCTGATTGCTGAAAAGATTCGTCAAGCGAGTGAATACGCAAAGTTGGATCCTTATCGGGCAACGACCCACAACAAAGGAATCATGAATGGTATCGAAGCGGTCATCTTAGCTACAGGAAATGATACACGAGCAGCCGCAGCGGCTATTCATGCCTATGCTGCTCGAAATGGTAGTTACCAAGGGTTGACTGACTGGCAAATCAAGGAAAATCATTTGGTAGGGAAATTGACGGTTCCTTTAGCTGTTGCGACAGTAGGGGGCGCTTCCCGCGTCTTACCGAAAGCGAAAGCTTCTTTAGATATGTTAGCAATTGATTCTGCACAAGAATTGGCACAAGTGATTGCAGCTGTTGGTTTAGCACAAAACCTTGCGGCACTGCGTGCACTTGTTAGTGACGGTATTCAAAAAGGACATATGTCCTTACAAGCGAGAGCATTGGCAATCACAGTTGGTGCCAAAGGGGACGAAATCGAGAGAGTTGCCGCAAAGCTTAGGGAATCAGGAACGATCAACCAACAAAGCGCACTAGCTGCCTTAGCAGCTATCCAGGAGAGCAAAAACTAGGAATAATTTGCGAAATAGTCGTAGTAGCTGAGGAAAGGTGACAAATAATTTTCATTATTATAACGTTTCTCTCGAAACACATAAAAAAATACCTATGCTAAGTATGAAGGACCTATAATCTAAAATTTATTTTTTTCATAAATGGTTATCACGTCTTTTTGGCTATTTTCATTTTTTTGTGAAGTTGTATAATATTAAATAAAACGTAACAGACCTTGTAGATTAAAGGTTTTCTGTTACGTTTTTTTACATACTCTGAACTAAAAATTATAGAACGTATATTATTAAATTTTAAAAATAATTTATATAACATTAAAAAAAGCTAAAGTTTTTTAAGCTTATTTGAGGTTCTCTTGTGAATAAATAATCTAACAGGTATACTTTTCCTCAAATAGAATAACTTGTTAGGCGAGACTCCTAAACAAACATAGGCTATTGCGCAGAAACGTCGAAAGACGCCAATGTGTAAAACAGGAATTGTCGGATTAAGGCTCTTCATAAGATAGCTAAGAGAAATCTTTACGTTGTTTAGTGTCAAAACTCACACGATGAGACTGAAAAGCCAATCGTTTTTTTCGTTTGGCTTTTTTTATTCAAGATGGGTAAGTGACGTATCTCCGCTGTAACACAAAGGAGAAATATAGGATGGGTGTAAAAGACATAAGAAAAATAGATTTGTATTTGCTCGTACCATATCTGTTAATCAGTGTAATAGGATTATTGATGATCTATAGTGCGAGTACGTTTCGTTTGATGTCATTCGATCAAAGTACGAATCAACTTTTAGTTCGACAAATGGTATTTGTAGTGCTTAGTTGGGCAATGATTTTTTTCATTTACCGAGTGAAACCTGCATTCATACTCAACCATCGAATTGTAAAAATAATGATGGGGATCGGTATTGTGGGGCTGATCTTGACTAAGGTACCTGGGATTGGTGTCAATATCAGTGGCGCGCAACGATGGATCTCCATTGCAGGTTTTCAATTTCAACCTGCTGAAATTGTCAATGTCGGGATGATTTTTTATTTAGCTTATTATTTTAGAAAACCCAAGCAATCATTGAATGAATTAAAAAAGCCCTTTTTTATCATCGCTTTATGTTCTCTGCTGATTTTATTCCAACCAAAAGTAGCTGGTGCGATCTTGTTGATCATCTTAGCTGCAATCATGATCACGACTGTTCAATTACCAGTTCGCTATATTTTATTGTTTTTTGCAGGACTGTTCAGTCTCCTTTTGCTCCTTGGAGGCATCATTTATTTACTAGGGCAAAATGATCTATTACCAAGTATTTTTGCCCATACTTATGATCGCTTGAGTATTGCCTTTAATCCTTTTTTAGATCCTTATGGAAAAGGATTTCAGATGAGCCAATCTTATTATGCAATGTACAACGGTGGGCTTTTTGGATTAGGTCTGGGAAATAGTATTACCAAAAAGGGCTATTTACCAGTAGCTGAGACTGATTTTATTTTTTCGATTATTTTAGAAGAGTTAGGGCTGATCGTAGGATTGCTGATTCTAGCAATGTTGTTTTCGATTATTTTGCGCTTATTTGTCTTGAGTGCGAATGAGCCAAACCAACAAATCGGGTTGATTTATTTGGGAACAGGGATGCTGTTATTGCTACAGACAAGCATCAATATTGCAAGTATCAGTGGCATGATCCCAATGACAGGTATTCCGCTTCCTTTTATTAGTTATGGAGGATCAAGCTATTTGATTTTATCCATGCTTTTGGGCGTTTGCCTGAAACTGTCCTCACGAGGTAAGCAAAATGAAATTTAAATTTAACGAATTCAACTACGCATTGTTTTTACCGATTTTTCTATTTTATCTATTAAGTGTCGCTGTGCAATATGGGGCAGCGGTATATGACCAAATCCCAGTCAGAGGTGTCGTTTTCAAACAAATCGTCTTTTGTCTGATGTCCTTAGGGCTGTTGTTAGTCACCCAACGTGTGAAAACAGTTGTTTTTTTGAAATACTCCCCTTATTTTTATGGGTTTTCTCTAGTAGTGATGGCATTACTACATCGTTTTTATGATCCTGCGATGTTTCAAATCACAGGAACAAAACGTTGGCTTAGGATCGGTGGTTTTTCTTTCCAACCATCTGAACTAGTAAAATTGACCTTTATTTTAGTCATCGTTTATCTGACATTGATCTATGAACAAAATGTAAAGCAACGGACTGTCAAATCGGATTTACTTTATGTGGGTAAGATTCTACTCGTTAGCGTGCCGACCTTTTTATTGATGTACATGCAAAAAGATTTTGGAACAAGTTTGGTTTTTGTCATATGCTTGGGGGCATTATTCATGATCGCTGGGGTCCATTGGAAGATCATGACGACAATGACTGCGATTCTAGTTATTCTCGGGGCCATTTTGATTGCTTTAGTTTTTACTGAATACGGACACCAGATTTTATATCGTCTGAATTTTAAGACTTATCAGTTAGATCGAGTACGCGCATGGGTTGATCCATTTGCTTATAGCCAATCGATTGGGTATCAACAATCACAAAGTTTGCTTTCCATCGGGGTAGGTGGGTTTAGTGGAAGATCTGAAGCAATCAATCCAATTTACGTTCCTGTTCGCGAATCGGATATGGTATTTACGGTGATTGCTGAAACATTTGGCTTTTTAGGAAGTGTTTCTGTGCTCTTTTTATATTTTTATCTTTTTTACCAAATCATTTATAGTGCAATCGAAACAAATAATAAAGGGAATGTATATTTTGCGATTGTCTTCGTATTTGGTTTGTTATTTCAAGTGTTTGAAAATATTGGAGCTGCGATCGGTCTACTCCCATTAACAGGGATTCCTTTACCATTTTTAAGTCAAGGAGGAACTTCCCTCTTGGTTATTGGCTGTGGTTTAGGCATTATTTTAGGATTTAAAAAGTATGAATGAGAAGTAGAAGGGAAGTTATTATGAAACAGATGCCAAAAGGAACATTGGTGGTAGCATTCGTATCATTCGTCTTATTGACGACTTTGACCACACTAGTTATGACAGAAAACACCTTATTCAACCAACTCGATTTAGCCATTTATCAACAGGAGCGATTAATCGAATTCCCAGTATTAACAACATTTTTTAGTTATTTTGCAAAACTAGCAACGATTATTCCTACTTTATTTTTCACAGGGTTGCTGGCAATTTTTAGTTGGCGGAAACAGTACCATAAATTAGCCATTTGGCAAGTCTTAATGGTTTTGACAGTTAGTTTGATTGGCTACGTGATGAAACAAGCTATCCAGCGGACACGACCTGATGTGGAGCAATTGATTCCTAGATCTTCTTACTCTTTTCCAAGTGGTCATTCGATTTTGTCTATGACGCTATTCTTAGTATTTTTGATCACCATGTACATTATTTATCGTGAGAAAAGGGTAAATAAACTAGTATGGGTGGGGGCTCTTTATCCATTATTGATTGCTAGTTCTAGAATTTATTTGAGAGTACATTATCCTAGCGATATCTTAGCAGGTTTTTTACTGAGTTTTTCAGTTGTTTTCTTATGTTATAGTCTGTTTTTCTCTTTTATCACTGAAAAAACAGTAAGAAAAAAGCACCAACAAAAACGAATATTCACTAGAAAACAAAAAGTTTTATTGTCTATTATGGCATTTCTTTTCCTATTAGTAGGTTCTGCAGTTGCATATGGTGTTCGCTTTTACTACGATGCCAGACAGACCGTGACTTCGATGCAACAACCGCTACAAAGAGAAACCGTTCAGCGGGAAAAGGATACGCCAGTCAGCATTTTAGTTTTAGGTATCGCCAATAATTCAATTAGAAAAACGGACTATCGTGCAAATACGATCATGTTGGTGACATTGAATAATCAAAAGAAAACAACGACGATCACAAGTATTCCTCGAGATTCTTTCGTAGAAATTGCCAATATGGATGGACTGGTTGATAAAATCAACCATGCTCATTCTTACGGTGGTATCGACATGATGGTGGATACGGTTGAACAATATCTTGATATACCGATTCATCACTATGTATCGTTGAATATGGATGGATTAGAAGCGTTGATCGATGCTGTGGGAGGAATCACTGTAAACAATGCGTTTGAATTTACAGCAGAAGATATCCATTATCCAGAAGGAACGCTAGAATTAAATGGTTGGGAAGGATTACAGTATGCGCGCATGCGAGCAGAAGATCCTGAGGATGACTATGGGCGACAGAAAAGGCAAAGGGAAGTCGTCAATATTTTAGTCAATGAGTTCTTATCTGTGAAAAGTTTATTCAATTATCGCCAGCTTTTAGAGGTAGTCGGTGAAAATGGGACAACGGACATGTCTTTAGATGAAATGCTCGGAATGATGAATGAATACCATTCGGCATTATCCAATATCACGAATCATCAGTTGAAAGGTGAACAATATATTGGTGATGGCATCTTGGGAGAAGCAGGTATCTACTATGAGAAGATACCAGATGAGGAACGGATGAGAGTGATGCAGTTGGTGCAAGAGCAATTAGAAACAACAGGGAAGAACGCAGCGCAACAATAGGAACAATCGATCTTCTCTTTTTTACATTTATAAATGATAAAAAAAGCAGTTGAAATGAACGATGATCGTCATTTCAGCTGCTTTTTTAGGTAAAAATCATCACGCAATCTATTTGCTTGCGTTTATCTTTCGTTGATCGGTGTAGCGGCAAATTGTTCGATCAATGGCACTAATGTCAATTTCACTTTGTATTTACGTTCTAAAGCTTTTTCGATCGTAAATTCATTGATAGCAGACATAGAGATCTCTGCTAATTTTCGTGTGTCGTCTTTGACTGTTTCATTGATCACTACAGCATCTGCTAATTTTTCAGCAGTGAACTTCGGATATTCTGCTACTTGTTTTGCAAAAGCATCGAAACTCAAAGAATCTGTCGCTGCTTTTTCAGCACTTGTTTTCTTGTCAGTTGTTGCGTCTTCATTGACTGATTGAGAAGTTGTCTCAACTTTTTCAATTTCTTTTGTTGGTGTTTCTTTTACGGACGCGTCATTAGTGACTGGTGTCGCCACAGGTTGAGCCGTTGGTTGATCTTTTTTCATGCGTTGATCATTCCAGTAAGAAACGATCTCAATCAATAGGTTGTCACGGAAACGTTCAAAAATCGTTGCTTCACCAGAACGAATACGTTTCAAGACAGCAGTAAAGTTATCGTCGATTGGTACATTGATGCGTGTATCTTCATTTGCTTGTCCTGCTAAGCCAATGATTAAGACTTGACGGTTTTTAGGATCAAGCATGACTTGCAATGGTAGACCATAACGGCGTAAACTTTCTTCTTCCAATGAACGGAATAATTGCGTGCGAATTCCATCTAAAGAAGGACGGAATTGTTTTAATAATTTTTGTTTTTGTTTTTTCTTCATAAATACTCTCCTTCATTCATACCCTTTCGATTATAAGAAAAAAACGAGCAAATGAAAAGGTTTATCAAGAAAAAACTTTTATTACTTCGATGGAAAAACAAAAAATTAAGTGGGATATTCGACTTTTTACATATTCTAAAACCGAATAAACGGCGGGAATAGAAGTCACCTCCTCGGAAATAAGGCTAGATACTTCTGTCCCGACCTCTCAAAAAGGGGAGCAAAAGTCCATTGACTAATGCTCCCCTAATCTAGTTATTTTTTTGGCAATAAGGCAAAGGTGACTAGTTCAGGTGAATAGATGACCTCATGTCCTTGCCATTGCATCGTCATCAATGAATGATCCAAGCGTTTTTTTATTTCCGCAATTTTTTCATCTCTTGACCAATTTCGAGCAGGAAAATGCTGGATTTTTTCTGGGCGGATCAAAAAGATGAAATCTGGATCAAATGTCTGCGTCACTTTTTCAGATAAACGATTTAAGCGGTCCACGGGGTTCATAGAATATCACTATCCTTTACCTTTAAAATTGTGTAGTATCTGGATCTTTTGCTTTGCCAACGACACCATCTAATTGGTCGATCGTCTTCATTTCTTCTTCTGATAGCTCAAAATCAAATAATTCAGTATTCTCCTTGATTCTGCTTGGTGTAACAGATTTTGGTAATGGTAAGAAACCATGTTGTAATGACCAACGTAGCGCTACTTGGGCAACGCTCTTGTTGTGTGTTTCGGCAATCTCTTGCATTTCTGTGACGTCGAAGATTTTACCAGTGCCAAGAGGGCTATATGCTTCAAGGACCATATCATGTTTTTTCGCGTACTCAACTACAGGTGGTTGCAATTCGCCAGGAGCAAGAAATACTTGATTGACCATTGGCATGATTTTTGCTGTTTTTGCAAGTTCATCTAAGTGATGTGGTAAGAAGTTGCTGACACCAATGGCTTTGATTTTGCCAGCTTCGTATAACTCTTCAAACGCACGCCATGTTTCGGCATTCGCTTCTTGCCAATTTTCGCGGAAAGAAACTGGATTAGGCCAATGGATCAAGAAAAGATCCACATAGTCTGTTTGTAATTTTTTTAAAGACTCTTCGAAAGAGGACATTGCTAGATCGTAGCTATGGTTTTCGTTCCAAAGTTTAGTCGTTAAGAAAATCTCTTCTCTTGGAACACCACTTTCTTTGATTGCTTGTCCGACACTTTCTTCGTTTTTGTACCCTTGAGCGGTATCAATATGACGATAACCGGCAGCTAATGCTTCTTTAACTGAGGAAACAGCAACGTCTCCGTCAGGGGTTTGCCAAGTACCGAAACCGACAACAGGGATTTCATAGCCATTTGATAAACGATAAGTAGATGTTAGTGAATTCATACTTTCAGCTCCTTTGATTTTAGTACACTTTAAGTGTAGCTTATTTTCTAAAAAAAGAAATGTATTTTGTTTGTTATAAAATATTTTTTTGTTCGTCCCATTTTGTCGCTGGTATTTTTGTTTGATTTTCCGTAAACTAGAGCAGAAAGGAATGAAACGATGGATATCTATTTAAAAAAAGCAATTTTGCATATTATTGATCGAGAAACAGGATCTCCTGTATTTTCACAACAAGAACTAGATCTTACGAAAGATTTTATCAGGGACTTTCTACAAAAGAAGATCCAAAAAATCTCTTCTGCACAAACTAAAACAGGGCAACTCACTGAAGAAAGCCTATTTTCTCAAAACTTGAAACAGTGTCAAGAAAATTTTGTCGAAGAAAGTGAGCGTTTAGTCCAACGGTGGTTTGACATCTATGCAGAAAGTGAGGAAGCACCTAGTGCAGATGTTTTCGTTGTCTTGTATGAAGTAGACACTGTGATGTATTTAGCTTTATTGAAAGTGAATTATCGTGATGCTTATACCCACTATGTGGAAGCAGATGAAGCCGGTATTGACAACCGTTTGGTTTTGAACCGAGCGATTCTTGGCTCAAAATCTCAAAAAGCAGATGAAGCATTAGCAGTCAATCTGACAGATCTGACGTATGAGTTGATTGAAAAACGCTATGAGTTCTCTGGTAAAAAAGAATGGTACTTTTCGGGAAAAGTGATTGAGAGCGTCCCGGCACCTTCTTTGGAAGACAACGTCAAAGTGATAAAAAAAGTGGCGAAACAGCTAGGCAAGAAGTTTGAAGCAGAAGAGTTCGATATCATGGCGGACTTAAAAGAAGCTGTGTATGATACGATCGAAGAAAAAGGTAGATTGGATCATGAAATGATCGCGGAGAAAGTATTCAAAGAAAATATCACTGCCAAGTTAGCATTCCAAGAAGAAGTCAAAGAACAAGGCTTTATTCCAGAAGCACCACCAGTGAAAGAAGTACAAGAAATTTCAGAGAAAAAATTCGGAAAGCAAAAATTCCGTTTATCAAATGGCATTGAATTGATTGTACCAGTAGACGTTTATCGTAACCCGGATCTGATTGAATTTGTCAATAATCCTGATGGCACGATCTCTGTCATGATCAAAAATGTGGATGAAGTATTGAATCGTCTATAGTTTCTTTTAGATGAATCAAAGAAACGAAATAAAAGTGAATAGTAAAAAAGCAGTCAATATCCACGGAGATCGTTTTTCAAGTCTTGTGGGTGTTGACTGCCTTTTTTGTGTTGTTTTTTGTAAACTAGTTCATTAATCTAATTGATCTAACGCTTTGTCCGGCACTTGAGAAGCTGTTACTTCTTCCCAACTGATGACGCCTTTACGTGAATTGACTTTTAGTTTTAAATAAGCATTCATTTTTAAAGGGCGTTCTCTCGCTTCACGTAAAGTGACTGCTTTTTCTTCTCCTTGTGCGTTGTAAGCATTTTGGTCGTATACATAAATAGAAACGTCCATGTCATTGTCTGCTGAGTCAACTTCTTTTTCTCCGTTAGTGGTGATTTTTGTATAATAAGTTTCACCGCCATAGAAATAATCATAAGCGATAAAGCTTCCTCCTAGGAAAATTCCCAATACAATCAATAATGCTATCAATTTTTTTATCATTTTTTTCACCTCGGATACTATTATTCAACAAAATCTATTATTCGTCTATCGAAAGTCCAAAATTTATCGTATTTATATATAATAATGGCATATTCGCCGTTTTATGTATAAAATACTTAATTTTTCTGTGAGAACATTTTTCAAAGTTGAGCTTACGATAATCGAATTTTAGGAGAGCTAGTTGCTTTGCTTAAAAAAACACAAATTATATAATAATGTTATGAAAGGTGGTATTAAAATGGAACTGTATTATTTAGTTGGTTTGTTTGGTATAATTTTTGGACTTTATGTGTTAGCAAAAAGAAACAATAAGATAAAACCATTCTTTTCCAAATTAACTTTAGCATTTTTGGTTGTATACTTGATCTGGCGTCTTTTCTACACGATCCCAAATGATGGCGTGATATCATTAACTTTCGGTCTTATTTTATATGTGGCAGAATTTATTGGTTTATTTGTGTATGTTTTTTTTATTTACTTGTTTTCTAATAAGTTGTCGAAAGAGTCCGTGAGAGTTCATTACGATGAGGAGCCATTTCAACCAAGTGTAGCAGCGTTTATATGTACGTATAATGAGGATAATAAATTAGTGATCGCGACTGCTTTGGCTGTCAAAGCGTTACGTTATCCAAATAAGAAAATATATATTTGTGATGATGGTCATCGTGAGGAATTGAAAGAACTTGCAGAAAAATACCATATTGGTTATCTGACAAGAGAAGGTAACGAGAACGCAAAGGCAGGAAATATCAACTATGCACTTTCACAAACAAGTAGCGACTTGATTTTGCTTTTAGATGCTGATTTCATCGTTAAGAAAAATATTATTTACGAGGCTATCGATTATTTTAGAAATCCAAAGGTTGCGTTAATTCAATATCCTCAAACTTTTTATAATAAAGATCCCTTCCAATTATTGAGAAAATCATTTTACAATGAACAGGAATTATTTATGCGTTTTTTAGAACCAGCTCTTTCACGTGAAAATGCGTTGATCCATATCGGGACCAACGCTATCATTCGACGCAGTGCTTTAGAGGAGATAGGTGGCGTCCCAACAAAAAGCATTACTGAAGATATGGCAACAGGGATGTTATTGCAAAATGCTGGTTATGAAACGATTTTCATAAATAAAGCTTATGCTTTGGGAATCACGCCTTATACAGCTCGAGAGCTGTCCTCTCAACGGACACGTTGGGCCCAAGGTACAAAGCAAATATTTGACCATTTTAAACCACGTAAATTTAAAGGGTTATCTCGTATGCAAAAATTGTGTTACTATAATTCTTATTTGTACTGGTTTACTTCATTTCAAAAAATCATTTTTTTATTAGCACCAACTCTTTTTATGGTCTTTGATATATTTATTGTTCGAAGTAACAACAATCAGTTATTATTGTTCTTTTTACCACCGTTTGTCATGATTTCTCTTTCGTTTCGGTTGTATGTTCCTAAAATCAGGAATCTTACTACTTCGCATATCTATGATTGTTTTGTCGCGCCGATCCATACTAGAGCATTGATCAAAGAGTTCTTTCATTCGGAAAAAAAATTCAAAGTGACAAAAAAGGAACTTGTTGACAGTCAATCATTTGATTGGCGAACAGTTTTTCCTCACATGTTACTATTTGGTTGGATCGCTTTCGCCTCTATCGTTGCATTGTACCGACTTTATCGAGGAGAAGGATATGAAACAGGCTATATTGTGACACTTCTATGGTCAGTGTATAACCTCTATGGATTATTCTATGCGATTTTGATTGGTAAAAATCGAACAATTGAAAGCGACAGTGAAGCATTGAGCATTGTAACAAAGAAACAACTAAGTTATCTATCCCAATCATTTGAGATGTATCAAATGAGTTATAACGGATTTAGACTTCGTTCCAAAAAATTAGTTACTCCTACTTTTACACCTGGGAAAGCTTATTTATTTATGGATGAGAAAACTGGACTTCGAATCAATTCGATATGTAAAGAAAATCATGGGAGATATGCGACTTTCTCATTTAACAATTTGACACAAGCTTCTGCAGAAGAACTTGCAAGTTACTACAGTGATCAGTTGAATGCAGCAAAACAATTAGAATTCGATATGGAAACCGATACTTTACAAAGTTGAGAGTATGACCATTACTAATAGAAAATGAACACTGACAATAATAACAATAGCGATATGACAGAGGTCGGCACAGAAGTATTTAGCCTCGATAAATAAGACGGCAGCCACGTAAAATGTTCTTCAAATTTTTGTGGCTGCCGTCTTATTTCCGAAGAGTTTACTTCTGTCCCCGCTGTATATTCCCTTTTAGAATATGCGTGAAGACTAATATCCTACACACTTTTTATTGAAATAGTATATCGAAACACTTTAATTGACTTTGACCAATTTTGACGTATAATAGGGTTTGTTCATAACTTACAAAAAGTAAGTGTAGTTGTTTTTTTGAGTTTATACTAAAAAAACTGTTATGGACGATGAGCTGAAATCATTCAGTGCATAAGACTATTTAGGAGGTTTGTTAATTATGGCAAAAGAACATTTTGATAGAAGTAAACCACACGTAAACATCGGAACCATTGGGCACGTTGACCATGGGAAGACCACATTGACTGCTGCAATCACGACAGTATTAGGGAAAAAAGGCTTAGCAAATCCTCAAGATTATGCAAGCATTGATGCAGCTCCAGAAGAACGTGAACGTGGGATCACCATCAACACGGCACACGTAGAATATGAAACTGATAAACGTCACTATGCACATATCGATGCACCAGGACATGCGGATTATGTGAAGAACATGATCACAGGCGCCGCTCAAATGGATGGTGCGATCTTAGTTGTTTCTGCGACAGATGGACCAATGCCTCAAACTCGCGAGCATATCCTTTTATCACGTCAAGTTGGTGTAAAATATTTGATTGTATTTTTGAATAAAGTTGATTTGGTCGATGATGAAGAATTGATCGATCTTGTAGAAATGGAAGTTCGTGAATTACTGAATGAATATGGTTTCCCAGGTGATGACACACCTGTCATCAAAGGCTCTGCATTGAAAGCATTGCAAGGTGACCCAGAAGCAGAAGCTGCG
Source organism: Enterococcus mundtii (assembly GCF_002813755.1). Lineage (NCBI taxonomy): Bacteria > Bacillati > Bacillota > Bacilli > Lactobacillales > Enterococcaceae > Enterococcus > Enterococcus mundtii. The sequence continues at coordinate 975,155 of NZ_CP018061.1, forward strand.
ATCAATGAATTGATGGAAACAGTGGATGACTATATCCCAACACCAGAACGTGATACCGACAAACCATTGCTTTTACCAGTTGAAGATGTTTTCTCAATCACTGGTCGCGGAACGGTAGCATCTGGTCGTATCGACCGTGGAGCTGTTCGTGTCGGTGATGAAATCGAGATCATCGGAATCAAACCTGAAACGAAAAAAGCGGTTGTGACAGGGGTAGAGATGTTCCGTAAAACGTTAGATTATGGCGAAGCTGGAGATAACGTAGGAATCTTGTTACGTGGTATCCAAAGAGAAGATATTGAACGTGGACAAGTAATTGCGAAACCTGGTTCAATCACACCACATACAAAATTCAAAGCGGAAGTTTATGTATTGACGAAAGAAGAAGGCGGACGTCATACACCATTCTTCAATAACTACCGCCCACAATTTTATTTCCGCACAACAGATGTAACAGGTACGATCGTGTTGCCAGAAGGAACAGAAATGGTCATGCCTGGAGACAACGTAACCATCGAGGTAGAGTTGATCCATCCAGTGGCAATCGAACAAGGAACGACTTTCTCTATTCGTGAAGGTGGTCGAACTGTCGGTTCAGGAATGGTAACAGAAATCGAAGCGTAAGTATTTTTTATAAAAAAATATAAAACCTGTGGACAAGGTATTTACTTGAATATCTTGTCCAATGGTTGTAATAGAAGTGTTAAGCACCGATAAATAAGCGAGCAAACTCGAAAATTTTTTTATATTTTTGGGTTTCTCGCTTTTTTTGAAGTGGAGATCTTCGAACGACCTTTTGTGCGAATTTAGTAGGTACAAGACAACTAGTATCCTTGTTGCTTATTTCCCTCGCTTTTTCTTGTTTTTGCCATGCCTATAAATTTGTTATAATAGATTTATCTGTGTTTCTAAAAACTATGACAAAAAGTTAAGAGGGGATTCAATGATTTCAGAAAATAAGTTAGGCTTGACCAGTCAAGTCGAGTTGGCAAAAGCGGAAGAAAAAATCAGTAAGCAAAAAGCAAAAAAATTATATGATTCTGGAAGAATAGATGAATTAGAAATTGGAACGTTCAAAGGGTTAAGTGAAATCCATGACTATTTGTTTTCTGAAATCGATGGTTTTGCTGGGGAAATTCGCTCAGTAAATAGTGCAAAGGTAAATTTTCGGTTTGCGCCGGTCATGTATTTGGAGTATTCTCTAAAGCATATTGACCAAATGCCACAGTCTACTTTTGAAGAAATCATCAAAAAATATGTAGAGATGAACATCGCTCATCCTTTTCGTGAAGGGAACGGTAGGAGTACTAGAATTTGGTTAGATCTCATTGTGAACTACTCACCACTTAGCTAAACCTACCGGTTTTTAACGCTTGAAGTGGGAGCTTCTTGGGAATAGAGCATACTTGATAGTGTATTTCTTTACTAACAGCGGTGTCTCTTATTTGCCAAGCTATCCCCGTAGTTCCTACGGTTCTTGATTTTATCTAAGCTAATTGTTTTATTCGGAGACCTTCGATCAGAATATTGATGCTTGCGTTTATATCACGGTCATGATGAGCATGACAAACCGGACAAGTCCATTCTCGTATTTCGAGCGTTTTCTTGCCATCTTGATGACCACAATCCGAACAGAGTTGACTAGATGGGAACCATTTATCTACTTTGATGATTTCACATCCATACCAGTCAGCTTTGTATTGTAGTTTAGTTACAAAACTAGACCACGATACATCAGAAATACTTTTAGCTAATTTATGATTGCGTAACATACCTTTTGCATTTAAGTCTTCAATACAGATAGTATCGTGATTTTTGATAATCTCTGTACTTAACTTGTTTAGAAAGTCGTTGCGCTGATTCATTACTTTTTCATGTAGCCGCGCTACTTTTCGTTTTTGTTTTTGATAGTTTTTGGCTTCAAAGAGATTGACACCTTTCTTTTTAGCTAATAATGCACGTCTTGACAACTTACGTTGTTCACGTTTTAGTTTCTTTTCCATTTTTGACGTGAACTTATTATTATCAATCTTTTGACCGTCAGAAAGAATGGCAAAATCAGTTATACCAAGATCAATTCCAATAGAAGAATCGTTTTTAGGAAGTTCAACTATTTCTTCTTTACACAACAAAGAAATATGGTAATTACCACTTGGATGACGTGAGATTGTGGCAGATTTGATAATTCCTTTAGGTTGTCTATGGAGTTTAATCTTGACTAAAGACTTCAACTTAGGAACTTTGATGAATTTATTATCAATCAAAGCTACTGTTCCTTTTTGGTTGTTAGTAGTATAGCTTTGTACAGGATTCTTCTTACTTTTGAATCGAGGAAACCCAACGGATTTATCTCTAAAAAAATTCTTATATGCCTTATCTAAATTAAGTTGTGCATTCGCTAGAGCCAGGCTATCTACTTCCTTCAAAAACGGAAATTCTTCCTTATATTGAGCTGGTGTTGGAAAATTCATTTTTATAGAAGAATCATTTTTAGTTTCTTCATAATTTTTCATTCGGTCATCAAGCATTAGATTGTAGACCTTACGGACACAACCAAAAGACTTAGCAAAGAACATTTCCTGCTCTTCTGTTGGATAAATTCTGAATTTATATGCTTTTAGTCGCTCCATAAGACTCACCTACTCTCTATTTGTGGTTATTACCTTGATTCTGAATATACTTTTTGATGACATCAATTGGTGCGCCACCAGTTGTCAACAGGCAGAAACTTTTAGACCAAAACATTTCTTTCCAAAGATATTGTTTTACTCTAGGATAGTCACGCTTTATCAAGCGTGAACTCGCGCTTTTATAAGCGTTGATGAACTTCGTCAGCTCTGTTTTTGGCTGTGCTTTGAACATAATATGAACATGATCTTTATCATGATTCCACTCAACGAGAGTGATGTGATATGACTCTGCAATTCGTACAAAAGTTATTTTAGCAAATTCAGATATTTCATCATCAATCACTTGTCTACGGTATTTAGTTACCAGTACAAGATGATAATAGAGAAGAAACACTGAATGATTATTAGTATCTAGTTCCATTGTTATATCAGCTCATTTCTTATATAGACTGATTATAACATAGTACAAAATAAAAAGGCAATATGCATTACATGTCGGTTTTCGAGTTACCAACGGTAACCCTCATACCGAACGGCATTCATCACCCACCTATAGAGGATGGGCGACTTCTGCCTGAATTAAGTTAAAATCGGAGATACAGAAAGTGGTTGACTGGAATCTAATTGACAAGTCGGATTATTTATCTGCAATGGAACGTAGTCCGATCAATGACTTAGAAATCAGCTATTTGATTTCTAACGCGTTGACAGATAAGATTTCCGATCGTGAACTTTATATGAAAGGAATCGATGTGAGTTATTTTTATGAAGGTTACTCTGAATATACGATTGATGATCTATAACAGAAGGAAAAAATGTTTTATGAATAAACAAAGTACGCCTGATTTTGACTAAAACAGCAAAATCAGGCGTTTTTTTATTTACGGAACCATTTTTTTAAGCCATTCAAAGGTTTTGTTTTTTGATCAACGGGCGCATTGTCAATGATCAATAACGTGATCATTACATAAGCGATCCAACTATCTCTTGAATAAAGTGTATAGCGAGATCTCCAGTTGGTGGCATATTTATCTTTGTATTCTCTTAACCCTTGGAATGAATAAAAATGTGACCCAAATTCATAAACCAAGTACGCAATCCGTTCTTGGATAAAACTTTTTCTTGAGGTCCCCACATTAGACAAAGGAGCCATACCCAAATTGAACCATTGGATATTTTCCTCCTTCATATATTCAAAAAGATGGATGAATAAATAGTCCATGCTACCGGAAGGGGCAGTATCTGGATCATAGCGCATCAAATCAATCGTTCCGATCTTATCATTCGTATAAGTCGGCATGATCGAAGCGAAAGCGACCAACTCACCTTGATCGTTTTTGACGACTGCAATCGGTGCTCGCTGTAAATAGTCTTCTGAGAAGAAACCTAATGAGAAGCCTTTTTCTTTGCGACTGCCTAGCCAACGATCAGAAATGGTTTTAAGCTCAGCCATTTGTCGGGATGAAAATGGGGGCTGAAGTACCTCAAACGTGAATCCTTCTCGTTCGATGCGATTCAGTATCGCACGTGTGCCTTTCATTTTTTTCCCAGAAGTCGTGAAGTCGGCTAACGAAACATGGCCTTCTTCGCCCATTTTGATAAAATCATAGCCAAATTCATGAAGGATCATAACCAGTTCTTCGCTCGTTTCATAAAAGACTGGCAAGTAGCATAAGCGATCTGTTTCTGCGATAAAGGCTTCGATCGCTTCTGGAAAATCTTCTTTTTTGCCTGAGGGATCGCCCATCACCACACACTTATTGTTATAACTAGCAAATTGTAACAAGACGGTTGCTTCCCCGTCTTTTTCATAGGTAAACATCCGTTTATCTTTCAAAAATATCAGTTGACTATCTGAATTACCGCCGTAAGTTTCTAAAATCGTGGTGGCGACCGCTTCATCTAACTCTTGTCCAACTTGTGCTTTTTTACCTTGGAGATAGTGGACAAATAAAATCATGATAAAGGCTACTGCTAAAATTGCTAGAAAACCAGACAACCAAATTTTTTCTGATGGAAATAGAAAAAATGAAATAAACCGATGATTACGATGTGGGAAAGTGGGCATATTATAAACACCGATCACGATATATAAAACGGTCAATGCACCTATGATCAACCCATCGATCGTCAACCATTCCCACGAGTAGATAAATTGATCTCTGAACAATTCATTACGTGAAGCGATCACGATACCTAATAGCAATAGTAAGAAAATAATGCCAGTAGTGCTTAGATCATTCAGCCCAACATAAATTAATGAAACAAGGATCAAAAAAATGGTTGGCCAGTAGACACGCTTGACTCTGGCTGCGATGCCTCGTCCCATAATAACAAACAAGAAGCCTAACAATATGCTTGGAAATTGCATAATAAAATGCATCTTTATAGGATTGATATGATGCAACCAACGAAACTCAGTAAATGCTTGCGGGATCGTTGCTGAAAGAACCAACATGATGCCAGAAAAATACATTAAGATCACCAGGATCTTCCGAGCAATCTGGGTCGCTAATTGCTTTGGAATACCAGAGTATCGTTGGTCGATCGATACACCGACATTTTTAAAGAAGAAAACTAATCCAATGAAAAATGGAATAAAGTAATAGAAGATCCGATAAAGCAAGATCCAGATCACAACGGTTTCTTTAGGGATACCTAGAGCTGATAAACCAAAGATCATCATCACATCAAAACTACCGATTTCTCCTGGGATCATTGAGATGATCCCGATAACTGAAGCAGCGATAAATAGAGGGATTGTTTGCCATAGATCGATGGGGATCTCCATCAAATAGCCGACTGCAAGAAAGGTTCCTAAGACACCCGTCCATTCCAATAAGGAAACGAGTAACAATTGCCCTTGGGATTTAATTGAAAGACCACCAACATAGCCTTCTTTTTTGATCGTGGTAAAAATAAAAACGATGGGGAAATACAAACCACCGGCAATCAACCAAATCCAATACTGTTTAAGAAACGGAGCGACAGGAGTAAAGAAGACCATAAAAAACGAGACTAAACTATACAGAGATAAACCCGCCATCAAAAATAAAAATACTTTAGATAAAGCTTGCATGACTTGTTTGCTATCTTTTCTTTGACCGTAGAGTTCGGATCGTAAACCGATACTGACAAAGCCACCAAATCCAGCAATGTTATTAATAGTATTGATCATCCAACTTGTTTCAAATAAATATAATGGCTTTTGCTTTTGATTTAGTAACTTGTTGAAAATCAAATCATATCCAATCATGGGTAGAATAGAAATCAACCCAATCAAAAACATGACACCAATTTTCCAGAGTGGGATCGTGGAAAATGTTTGAGCTAGTTGGTCCGCAGATAACAAAGTACTGATTGTCATCAATTCACGAATAATAATCACTAATACAGAAATCAAAAAAATCGTTTTGATAAGTCTCAAGTGGCTTTTGAACCACTGAATGATTGGCTTGAACAAAAAATCACCTACTATTTTCAAATTTATTTTGTCAAGAAGTCTAAAACTTCTTGATTGAAGCGTTCTGGGTTTTGGCGAGCTAATTGGTGTCCTTGTCCTGTGACGAGAACAAATGAAGCATTAGGGATCGTTTTCGCTAAATAAAGCGAATGTTTCAGTTTGATGACATCTTTTTTACCGACGATGATCAGTGTTGGGCAATTGATTTTTTCTAAATGTTCTGTCGTGAGGCCAATATCATGAAGCAATAAATCGATGACCAATAAATGCTGACGTAAATGTGGCTGGAACAGTGCGCGCAACCAAACAAAGAAATAGTGAAAAGCACTGAGTAGTCGTGAGGACCAGAGAACCCCATTCAACCGTGTATTACCCGAATTTAAAATCAAGCGATTGACCCTATCTGGATAATTGCTTGAAAAAACTAAGGCAAGATTGGCTCCATCACTAAATCCCAAGATATTCGCTTGTGAGATTTGTTCCAGCAGCATGACTGTCAATAAATCATCTGCCATCAAACGAAAATTCAATGTTCCTGCTTGATTTGTCGATTGTCCATGCCCGCGACTATCGATGAGATAAATCGTAAAGTATTGTTCTAAAACGGGCACTTGTTCTGAAAAGAAATCACCGCTCCCGTCATTTCCATGAAGTAGCAAGAGGGGAAATCCATGTCCACTTTTTTCATAATAGATGTCAGTACCATCTGCCATTTTTGCAAATTTCTTTTCTCTTTTCACATTTATCACCTACTATTTTGAATTATAACGCTCTTTATCTATTTTAGAAATCGAAACTCTATAAAACGAACGATCATTTTCGTAAGATGAAAGGGAAAATGAAACATTCATTTTTTATTAAATTAAATAAGAAAAAACAGAGAAAAAATAGCCAAGAATGAAAAGAAATAGTAAGATAAAAAAAGATGTCAAATAGCTAGGTGGGTTTGGATGAAGAAAAAAAGAAAATCAATCTCCCGTATGATCGTAGGTCTATTTGTCTTCACGATTCTGGCAACGATTCTTTTTCTATTCGGTAGAACATATCAATCGATCAAGCGTGTAGAAAATTATCAGCCAGAGATTTCGTCAGCATTAGAAAAGTATCAAATGCAAGAACATGAGAATCTAGTGAAGGCAATCATACTTACTGAATCAAGAGGAAATGGTGTCGATTTGATGCAAAGTTCGGAAAGTGCCTATGGACAGATGGGGGCGATCACGACACAAGAAGGAAGTATTGACCAAGGAGTCAAATACCTCTCAGAGATGATAGCTGAGGCGAAAGCATTAGGTTGCGATCTGGCGACAGCGATCCAAGCGTACAATTTTGGCAAAGACTATATTGCTTACGTCAACGAAAGAGGCGGGAAGAACACGGTCCGTTTAGCCGAAGAGTATTCTAGGGATGTGTTGAGTCCGCTTTTAGGCAATGACAACAAAAAAACCTATCGCTATTGGCGAATCCAGTCATTATTGTATAATGGTGGGTATTTATACCATAATGGTGGTAATATGTTTTATGCAGATGTAGTGAAGATGAACCAACAGTTTCTTGAATGGTATGAAAATATTTTTTAAGCCTGTTGGATCGAACCAACTGCAAATCAAAGCAAGACGAATAATGAATACAATGAATGGAAAGAAGGAGTGCTTGGACGAGTGGAAGAAAATCAAAAAGTAATGGAGAAAAGAGAGAATACAACGAAAGATTGGGGATTAAGATTTTTCAAAGGAATGTTTATCGGCTCAGGATTTATCTTGCCGGGAGTGAGCGGAGGAGCTTTAGCAGCAGTATTTGGAATGTATGAGCGGCTGATTTCTTTCTTAGCACATATCACTAGAAACTTTAAAGAAAACGTCTTATTCTTTTTACCAGTCGGCTTAGGTGGTGTCACTGGCGTATTCTTGCTGTCTTTTTTAGTCAGTTTTTTACTAGGGGCCTATGAAACAACGATTTTGTGGTTCTTTGTGGGATGTATTGCTGGAACGGTGCCCGCTTTATGGAAAGAGTCAGGGAAAAAAGGCCGAAACAATACAGATCTCATTATTATGGTTGTGACATTTATTTTAGGTTATCTTTTCTTGTTATATGGTGCCCGTTTATTTGATGGGCAAGTAGAACAAAATGTCTATACCTGGATGATGGCAGGCGGTTTGATTGGTCTCGGAATGATCGTTCCTGGATTAAGTCCGTCGAATTTTTTAGTTTACATGGGACTGTATAAAGCGATGGCTGATGGATTTAAAGAAGTGCGTTTAGAAGTGATCATTCCTATTGCAATCGGCGGAATCGTGTGTGTACTAGGTCTTTCCAAAGTAATGGATTTTATTTTCTCAAAAGCTTATAGCAAATTATTCCATTTTATTCTAGGCATTGTTTTTGCATCCACGATCATGATCATTCCTACAAATTATAGTGGACTTGGCATTTTAGGTATCTTGGCATGTCCAGTGTTATTCATTGCTGGTGCTGCACTAGGCTGGTGGATGAGCCGATTAGAAGAGCAGTATAAGTAGAAGAAGCACAAGAAGAAAAGTCACGTGATCGTTGTATTCAATCAGCCACGTTCTTGATAGATGGTTCGAAGAAACGATTCTCTTCTGTGATTTTTCTAGGTGAAGTATATGGTGAGATAGAAAAATAGAAAACAGATCCGCTGTTTTTTGATTTTTCTATCTTTTTTTAAAATAAAAAAAACGAGTTGTTTTTAATCGTAGAAACAGCTAGACTAATTGAAGTGATTATTTTTGAAAGTTGGCGTGATATGGAAATGAAAGAATTAAAGGGACTTACAGAAAATGAAGTGAGACAAAGACGTGCCTCTGGTCAACAGAATGATTACCAAGAGGATGCTACAAAAAGTACGAAACAAATTTTTAGCGATAATATTTTAACATTATTCAATTTTTTGAACTTAGGAATAGGACTCTGCTTATTACTAGTTGGTGCTTATTCAAATATGGCTTACTTAGCAATTATTTTTGTAAATATCACCATGGGGATCTATCAGGAAATCCATGCGCGTAATCTTGTGCGCCGATTATCAATCGTCTCCCAGGCGGAAGTAACCGTCATTCGTGATGGGAAAGAACAGATGATCGCAACGAAAGAACTAGTTTTAGGCGATCTTGTCAAAATCGGTGCGGGTGAACAGATTCCTTCAGACTTGCAAGTGATCAGTGGTCGGGCAGAGGCAAATGAAGCTTTACTGACCGGTGAATCTGATTTGATCGTCAAAGAGTCAGGAGCAGAATTGCTTTCTGGTAGTTACCTGACTAGTGGCTCTGTCTTTGCTACAGTTGTCCGTGTTGGGGCAGATAATTATGCTGTCCGCTTGACCAACGAAGCAAAAACACACAAGGAAATTCATTCGGAACTTGTGGAATCGATCCGCAAAGTATCTAAGTTTACAAGTTTTGTGATCATTCCTTTAGGGATCATCTTATTCTTGGAAGCTTTGTTCATTCGAAATGCGTCGATCCAACTATCAGTCGTTGCTTCTGCGGCGGCCTTACTGGGAATGTTACCAAAAGGATTAGTGTTATTGATCAGTATCGCATTGACGACTGGTGTAACGAAACTAGCGAAGAAACGAATCTTAGTCCAAGATATGTATTCTATCGAAACACTGGCACATGTAGATACATTATGTCTTGATAAAACAGGGACGATCACCGAAGGAAAAATGAGCATCCAACGAGTCGAACCCTTAAATAAAACCTATGAAAAAATGATTCCAACCATTATGGGAACATATTTAGCTGAAAGTAGCGATAACAATGTCACGATGCGTGCGTTGAGAGAGTATTTCGAGATTTCTAATCGTTACGATGTCGGAGAAAAATTAGCCTTTTCATCTGACCGCAAATGGGGCGCAATGGAATTTCCTGAACTAGGTGTAGTCTATGTCGGGGCTCCGGAACGGTTAGTGGCAGACGATCAGTTGCCGGAAAGTTTAGTGGAAGCCCAGGCCAACGGGTTTCGTGTATTGATGTTAGGTCTTGCTCCCAATCAAACGTTGTCTTCAGGCGATCCTCAAGGGGTTGAACCGATTGCTTTGTTTGAAATCGATGATCCTATCCGTAAAAACGCGCAAGAAACCTTAGCTTATCTACACGAAGAAGGGGTAGACTTGAAAGTGATTTCTGGAGACAATCCTTTTACGGTGTCCAATATTGCGCGACGTGCTGGTTTGCCCAACTATCAATCGTATGTTGATCTATCTGATTTGACAGAAGAAGCAGAAGTCAGAAAAGCGGCGCATCAATATACAGTTTTTGGGCGAGTGAGTCCGCAACAAAAGAAACTCTTAGTCAACGAACTGAAAGCAAGTGGAGGAACAGTTGCAATGACTGGAGATGGCGTAAACGATGTATTGGCTTTACGTGAAGCCGATTGTAGTATTGCGATGGCAGAAGGAGACGGAGCGACACGACAAATTGCTAATCTTGTCTTGTTAGATTCTGATTTTACGACATTGCCCGAGGTATTGTTTGAGGGACGCCGAGTCGTGAATAACGTAACGAAAGTTTCAGGTATTTTCTTTATTAAAACAATCTATTCATTTATCTTATCGATTTTATGTGCAGTGACGGCTATCGGATTCCCATTTATCCCGATCCAGATCACGTTGATCGATCTTGCTATCGAAGGGTATCCCTCTTTCTTCTTATCATTTGAGAATGATAAACGAAAAGTCGATTATCGCTATCTGCCTACTGCGCTAGTCAATGCATTACCTAATGCATTGCTTGTTGCTTTCAATACTGTGGCGATCTACCTGATCGGTCACAACCAAGGTTGGACATCTGGTGAAACAACGACATTGATGTATTATTTATTGATTGGGATCAGCTGTCTGGCAGTGATCAAAGCCTGCTTGCCATTCAATCCATTACGGATTTTCTTAGCAGTTACCACAGTGGTCGGTATTTATGTTGCTGCGATGCTTTTCCATCATATATTAGAAGTCAATCTTGGGTTAGGAAATACTTGGCCATATTTTGTTGGCTTTATGGTTTTGAATGTATTATTACGTTTAGGATATTGGAAATTAGGCATACAAAACAAATTATTGAATAAAGTAAATGCAAATAAAACTCCTCATACTCAAATGGAAGAAAATGTCATATAATCCAGTATCTATCACTTGAAAAAGTATAGGAATATGGTACAATGAAACATGTATAATTGTGTCCTTTAAAATCGCACTGATTTTCGTTAGTGCGATTTTTTACCGGTTATTCTCCTGAAATGTCTTGTCGATGAGTATGAGATATCAACTAATGCAGGGGGTGAGAATATGGCTCAAAGGATCCCTCAAGAGACCATTGAGACGATTCGTAATCAAACGAATATCGTTGAGGTGATTGGGCAATACGTCCAGTTGAAAAAATCTGGGAAGAATTATTTAGGTCTCTGCCCTTTCCATGAAGAACGTACTCCTTCATTTTCGGTGGCGGAAGATAAGCAGATTTTCCATTGCTTTGGTTGTGGAAAAGGTGGGAATGTCTTTACGTTTCTTCAAGAATTGGAAGGTCTGTCTTTTCCAGAAGCAGTAGTCAAGGTCGCTGATTTAGAACAGATCCAACTCGAAGATCAGTGGCGACAACAAACGTCAACTGCTCAAACCGGAGATTCAGCTACTGGTAAATTGATTGCGGCTCATGAAAAAGCAGTAGAAGTTTATCATCACATGTTGTTGCACACAAAAGTAGGTGAGCCAGCGTTAAATTATTTACTCGAACGCGGTCTGACCACCGAGTTGATCGAAGAATTCAAGATCGGTTTTTCGCCAAATGAACGCTCATTTTTACAACAAGTATTCCAAAATGAAGACTATTCTGAGGAAGTATTCCAGCAGTCCGGCTTGTTTGTGACCCATGATGATGGACGGATGTCGGATCGTTTTTATCAACGGATCATGTTTCCTCTTCGTAATGGTCAAGGTCGGACGATCGGGTTTTCTGGTCGTTACTTGGCTGGTGAACACGATACAAAAGATCAACCAAAATATTTGAACAGTCCTGAAACGGATCTGTTCAACAAAAGACAAGTCTTATTCAACTTAGACAAAGCACGTAGTGAGATCCGCAAGTCGGGTGAAATCTTACTATTCGAAGGGTTTATGGATGTTATCGCTGCATGGCAAGCGGGTGTCAAGACTGGTTTAGCCTCCATGGGAACAAGTCTCACGACTCAACAGATTCAGCAGATGGAAAAACTGACAAAAGAATTAGTGTTTTGTTATGATGGTGACCGTGCGGGAGTAGAAGCTACGAACCGAGGCATCGAGCTATTGCGTCAAAATAGTCGAATGCAATTATCTGTCGTAGCGATCCCAGAAAAACTCGATCCAGATGAGTACTTGAGAAAGTATGGGGAAGATGCTTTTCAAGAATTAGTTTTACACGGACGAGAAACCATTTTTGCTTTTAAATCGCGTTATTTGAAGCAAGAAAAAAATCTGGAAAATGAAAAAGATAAAATTGAATATCTTGAAGCGGTACTAAGTGAATTGAGTAAAGTTGTTTCGCCAATCGAACAAGACATGTATTTAACGCAGTTATCAGCAGAATTTCAGCTGAGTCGAGAAACGATGCAAAAACAAATACGTGATCTGCGCCGAAAGAATCAACCAACCAAGCAAGAACAAGCTCAACCAACGACAGAGCAGGTGTCCGTAAAATCTGGAACGATCAGACAAAAACGTCCACTATCTCAGGTTGAAAAAGCAGAACAAATGCTATTGTATCGCGCGTTCAAAGAACTTGCTGTGCGTAATCTACTCAAGGAACAAGGGGTTCAATTTATTCATGATACTTATGCAGAAATCTATTTTTTATTTGATGCGTTTGTATCTCAAAATGGAGAATTCAAACTTGCGGAGTTTTTAGACTTCTTGCAAGATGAAAATTTAAGGCGGATAGTGGTCGAGATCGAATACATGCGAATGGCGGAAGAAAGTACGCCGCGTGAGATCCAAGACTTACTGAGAGTGATCAGTAAATCGGGCTTAGCTGAAGAAATCATAACAAAAAAACAGATGCAGCAAGAAGCACGACGTACCGGGAACAAACAGTTAGAATTGGAATTGACGATTGAGATCATTAATTTAACGAAACAGTTAAAACAAGCCGAATAGCTACTTAAAGGGGGCCTTCTTTTATGGCAAATGGAACAGATGTTAAAAAATATGAAGCAGCAGTGGCAGCGTTCATTAAAGAAAATAAACCAAAAGGGCAAGTGATTTATGATGATCTATCAAATAAACTTGCGACACCATTCACTTTAAATGCAGATGAGATGGATAAGTTGATCCAAAAAGTAGAGGACGCAGGTATCAGCGTCGTTGACGAGAATGGTGAACCATCGATCCACAGTCTGAAAAGTGCTGAGAAAAAAGCAGAACAAGCTAAAACAGAAGATCTTTCTGCACCAACAGGCGTCAAAATCAATGATCCTGTTCGGATGTACCTCAAAGAAATTGGCCGCGTCTCCCTTTTAACTGCAGAAGAAGAAGTAGCATTAGCATTGAAGATCGAAGAAGGTGACCAAGAAGCGAAACAACGCTTGGCTGAAGCCAACCTTCGTTTAGTTGTAAGTATTGCCAAAAGATATGTGGGTCGTGGGATGCAATTTTTAGATTTGATCCAAGAAGGAAATATGGGATTGATGAAAGCTGTTGAAAAATTTGACTACCGTAAAGGGTTCAAATTTTCTACCTACGCAACTTGGTGGATCCGTCAAGCGATCACACGTGCAATTGCTGACCAAGCCCGCACGATTCGTATTCCAGTGCATATGGTAGAAACCATCAATAAATTGATCCGTATTCAACGTCAATTACTACAAGACTTAGGAAGAGAACCAACGCCTGAAGAAATCGGTGCTGAAATGGATCTTCCTACAGAAAAAGTACGCGAAATCTTAAAAATCGCTCAAGAACCTGTCTCATTAGAAACACCAATCGGTGAAGAAGATGATTCGCATTTAGGTGATTTTATCGAGGACCAAGAAGCAACTAGTCCTGCGGAACATGCAGCGTATGAATTACTGAAAGAGCAATTAGAAGATGTCTTAGATACTTTGACAGATCGTGAAGAAAACGTCTTACGTTTGCGTTTTGGCTTAGATGATGGCCGTACACGTACGTTGGAAGAAGTAGGTAAAGTCTTCGGCGTGACTCGTGAACGTATTCGACAAATCGAAGCAAAAGCATTAAGAAAACTTCGCCACCCATCACGCTCAAAACAATTGAAAGATTTCTTGGAATAATCAAGAAATAATTTTTTAAACGAAAAAAACAGATCATTTTTCTTGAATGATAGAAAACCCTCAAAGTAGGAGATCTCTCCAGCTATTGAGGGTTTGTTTTTTATCAAATGATTCAACTGGTTTTCAACAAAGGATCGTTTAAACAGAGTAGTTCATTACGGTCGTTATTTATTTTTTACTGAAGGACTTATTTGTTTTTTTATAAAATCCTTAGGATATCCTATTGGCGTGTGGATTAGATTATGGTAGATTTAATGGTAGCGAAAACCTAGTAAAGGAGCCGATCGCTAAGTGATAAAAAAATGTCCAAAATGTGGATCAGAAAAAATCAAAGATCAATCAAAATGTCCAGAATGTGACTTTGAACCACAACAAGATGAACTAACACAATTACCGCAAACAGATGACAATCAATCGTTAGACGAAACAGCTGAGGAAGTTTATCCAGACAGTATCGTGAATGATCCAATCGAATGGTCAGAACTAAAAGATCTACCATTGGAATCTGTCATGGAGTTGTTTGACTCAAGTGACACGAGCACTGAGTCAAAGGATGATCAAGTAGATAAAAAAGAAAATACCAATCTTGGCAAAGAAAAAACAGAGACAGATCACTCTGCTACCTCTGAGCAAAGAGAAAAAGCGCAGCAGAAAAAACGAGTAGCTGAATTAAAAGAAGCAGTAAACAATGAAGAAGAAAATTCCATTCTAGCTGCTTACATCAAGGCGCATCGTGAAGATACGACTGAAGAACACGCAAAAGAGCTGCTTAGAATGATCGAAACGGCGGCAGCAACGGGTGAGGATTCAGTCGACATTCGCTTGTCGGAAAATACAACGGAGCAAGTTTCTCCTGAAAAATCTCAAGAGGATGCAATAAAAGAGTCACCAGTGGAAAAACCAACAGAAGAAACGATCATTGAAGATACTGTGGTCGAAGATTCTTCAACAAGTACAGAAGAACAAGTAGACGTAATTACAAATATAGAAGAAACTGCCCCAGTTTCTACGGAAGAACCTGTAGAGCCGACTGAACCGATCGAAGAGGAAAGTTCTAAGGTTGAGAGTACGAAAGCTGCTTCAACAGATGCACCGCAACCAAAAGAAGCTCCTGAAACAACTGAACTGGTGGAAACACAGCCGGAACAGACAAAGGTTGAGGAACAAGAAACAAGCAATGCGTCCATCAAAAAAGAAGAATTGCCAAATGATCGAGGATCAAAGAAATCCAAAAAAAGATTATACCTGACGAGTGCGGCAGTGCTTTTACTTGGTGCAGGTGGTTGGATGTATTATGATCATCAGCAAAAAGTCCAAGCAGAAATCGCAGCTGAAACCCAACGTAAACAAGATAAAATGGCTGAATTACAATCAGATTTAGCTGCGTTTTATTTAGATGATGATGAACAGTTCATTCGTACAAGTATGATCAATCAAGACTTGTCAAAATTAAGGGCATCATTGAATGAGGTCAAAGATGAAAAAGGTTATGCAGATCTGGAAAAAACCTTTGAAGATATCCAATCAAAGATCAAACAGATCCAAACGGTCAATGAATGGTTTGTTACACCAGTTATCGCAGATGATCAACTGATCGCAGAACCCAAATTGAAAGCTGACCAAGCAATCCAAAGTTTTGAAACAGAAGATACAGCATTTGGTCAATTGATCGACAAAGCGACAAATGAAGCAACCAAACAGTATCAACAACTTCAAACAGCAAAAGAAAAAACTGCTGTGATCTATGCAGATGGTCAAGTAAAAGATTCAGCAACGAAAGAGCAGTACGAGACAGCAAAAGTAGAAGTGGCGAAAGTAAAAAATGCAGAATTAGTCAAAGCACTTGCGACTGAATTGGATAAAGTCGATGAAGCTTTGACGAAAAAAGAAGAAGCGAAGAAAGCAGAAGAGGCGAAGAAAGCCGAAGAAGCGAAGAAAGCCGAAGAAGCGAAACAAGCGCAGGCACAGGCTGAAGCACAAGCACAAGCACAAGCAGAGGCAGCTGCTCAACAAACTGAGTCGACACAGACAACGCCAGCGACAAATTCCGCAAACCGTCCAATCATGGAAACAAGAGCCAGTGATGTCGCAGATGCATCTAATCCTGCTTGGGATTGGGCGCCAGGAGTCAAAGAAAGTGTGATCGCAACAAGTATTGCACGAGGATATATCGTTGAAGGTGGTTATCGATTAGAGAAAGCTCGCATCGAAAACGGTGAAGGTTACTACAACCTTTATGCGACTTCAACTAAATCGTCATTGATGAGTGGCATCGGCGAAAGTGCACTACCATTTTATATCGTCACGATCAATTGTAAAACTGGTTGGTTTGGTGGGAACGGTAGCAACTAGATGATTGTTAGTTTGCTTTAGTATGACATAGAGTTCTATCAACCTAATTTACTATTCCCTCAAAGCGAAACAACAATGGTCCACAAACAATTTTTCTTTCTATCATAACGTCAAGAATAGGCCTTAGAATCCAAAAATATGAGGATATTTTTGGGTTTTATGGCCTATTTCAGTTGAACGCTTGCGTCTCAACCTTTTATAGAGAATCTCTATCCATAAACCTGTCGTTATGTTATGATAGCAAAGAAATGTTGGAATACAAAGGCCTTTTAGAAAAGGAGAAAAAGATGAACGAATTATTAGCAAATGTCTTTACCGCAATGGTGATTGACGAAAATGAAAAAAATTATTTTGTCCAGAAAAATGGACAAACTTTCCGTTTAAGTAAAGAGGAAGGGGAGCATACGATCGGCGAAGCAGTCGAAGGGTTTGGTTACCAGAATCAAAAACAAGAAAATCGTTTTACAACGGTGATCCCGAAGAGTCGCATCGGACATTATGCCTTTGGAACAGTCACTTCTTCAAGAAAAGATCTAGGTGTCTTTGTTGATATTGGTTTACCGGATAAAGATTTTGTTGTTTCACTGGATGAGCTACCTACAATGACTGAGTTGTGGCCTAAAAAAGGTGATCAGTTGATGATCGCTTTACGTGTCGACGCGAAAGATCGCATTTGGGGAAGTTTAGCAGAAGAAAGAATCTTCAAATCACTAAGTAAGCAAGGTTCAGAAGAATTGAAAAATAAAAACATCTCAGGAATCGCTTATCGTTTGAAGCTGACGGGAACGTATTTGCTGACGGATGATTTTTATATTGGGTTCATCCATCCTTCAGAACGTTACCGCGAACCACGTTTAGGTGAAAAAGTAGAAGGACGCGTAGTTGGGGCTAGACCTGATGGTGTGTTGAATATCTCTTTGAAACCACGTGCACATGAAACGATTTCTGATGATGCACAAATGATCTTAACGATTTTAGAACGTTCGGCAGATCAACAAATCGCATTCACTGACAAATCAGATCCAGATGAGATCATGCGTGCGTTTGGAATCAGTAAAGGAGCATTTAAGCGTGCGATTGGTAATTTATTGAAACAAGGATTGATCAAACAAGAGGATGGCGTGACGAAATTAGCAAAAAAATCTAATTGAGAATGACTTGCATGTTTTTCTCGTCTAGCTTATAATAATTTTAATCTAGAACGGTTGATTAGATATCTTAATTATAATCATTATAAATTGTTGGGGTTGAGAAAAATGGGCATGAATACAATGTCAGTAATGAAAAAAACAAAACAACAGCTACATGAATCTGGGTTTAAACTGACCCCACAACGCGAAGCAACCTTGCTCGTCCTCTTAGAGAACGAAAAAGAACACTTGTCAGCAGAAGAAGTTTTCTTTCTAGTCAAAAAGAAAAACTCTGAGATTGGTTTGGCCACCGTTTATCGGACGTTGGAGATTCTAACGGATCTAAAAGTCATCGACAAAGTCAGCTTCAATGATGGTGTGGCTCGGTATGATCTGCGAAAAGAAGGAGCCAAACATTTTCATCATCATCTCCTGTGCTTAGATTGTGGAACGATCGAGGAAGTCGAAGAAGATCTGCTAAGTGAAGTTGAACAAGTGATCGAACAGCGTTACCACTTTTTTGTCAAAGATCATCGTTTGACCTTTCATGGTATCTGCCAAGAATGCTATAATAAGAAAAAAGAAAGAAAGACCGTCTGAATTGATAGACGGCTTTTTCTTTGAAGTGTCTACGAAAAAATAGACTACCGAAACCAAAGGCTATCTGATATGATAAAGAAGCATGAGGTGAGAATGATGGAAGAAGAAATCAATGAATATCTTCGCTATTTAAGTATCGAGCGTGGATTATCGTTCAATACTCGAAAAAGTTATGAACGAGACTTGAATCAATACTTGCACTATCTGAAAGAACACGAGATAACCTCTTGGCAAACAATTGATCGATTTGTCGTCATCCAATACTTAGAAACGTTGCATGCGGAAAATAAGGCTTCTGCAACGATTACACGTATGATCACAAGTTTAAGAAAATTCCATCAATTTTTGCGACAAGAACGGTATACAGAACAAGATCCAATGCAACATATCGAGACACCGAAGAAAGCCCAAAAGTTGCCAAGTACGTTGTCTTTAAAGGAAGTAGAACGACTGATCGAAACACCTGATACATCGAAAAATTTAGGGATCAGAGATCGCGCTATTTTAGAAGTCATGTATGCAACAGGGATGCGTGTGAGTGAGTTAGTCGGACTGAAGTTAGGCGATTTGCACTTGTCTTTAGGGCTGGTCCAAACCTTAGGTAAAGGAGATAAAGAACGAATCATCCCTTTAGGCGATTATGCGATTCAATGGTTAGAACGTTATTTGGATGAGGTTCGTCCTTTACTAGTCAAAAATCCATCTGAAACCCACGTTTTTTTGAATCATCATGGTTCAGGTCTCTCTCGACAAGGAATATGGAAAAATTTAAAACAACTTGTTCGAGAAGCAGGGATCTACAAAGACGTGACCCCTCATACATTGAGGCATAGTTTTGCGACACATTTACTAGAGAATGGGGCGGATTTACGTACCGTTCAAGAACTATTAGGTCATGCAGATATTTCAACGACACAGATCTATACACATATCACGAAAAAAAGAATGACAGATGTCTACAAGCAGCATTTCCCAAGGGCTTAGTTTATAGGATGGTGAGAAAATGTTAACACATTATCGAAAAGAAAACCGAAAAATCGCGATGGGACTATTGAGCTTTCATAAAAAGTTAAATGCAGAATCAAGTTTACTAAAAGAGATCGATACGTATGAATCTGCTGAGGATTATGAACTTTTTTTCTATACACCTGAAGATTCTACAAATATCCAAGGAGTCATTGGTGTTCATTGGAATGATAAAGATCAGATGACGATTCACGATATTTCGTTGAATCCTTCCTACCGGGGGGAGAATATCGGGTTTCAAATGTTGAATGAATTGCAAGCAAAATACCCTGATGTGTTGATCCATCCAACGGATATCACAGAAGCTTATTTAAGTAGATGGATCAAGGAAAATAAGAAAGAGTGAATGATGTGACAGAAATCAATATCAAATTAGATGTCTTTGAAGGTCCATTAGATTTACTCCTTCATCTGATCCAAGATATGTCGATCGATATTTACGATATCCCGATCGCCACTATCACGGAACAATACATGAACTATATCCATACGATGAAGACGCTTGAGTTAGCTGTGGCAGGAGAATATCTCGTCATGGCGGCAACACTGATGGCAATCAAAAGCAAGACTTTATTGCCTATCCAAGAAGTGAGCAATGACGAAGAAGAATTTTGGGAAGAAGATCCTCGTGACGAATTAGTTAATCAGCTGTTAGAATACCGCAAATTCAAATATGCAGCAGAGAAGCTTACTGAAAAGGCAGAAGAACGTAGTTTGTATTTCACAAAAGAACCTTCTGCAATCGATGAGTTATTGGGTCAAGAAAAACCATTGAAGCGTGGACAAGTGAAAAAAATCGATTTATTTCAAGCCATGCAGAAAATTTTAGAACGAAAGAAATTTGCCCAAAAAGAAGAAAAAACGATCGCACCTGATGATGCGACAATCGAAGAACGAATGACATTTATCCAACAGCGCATCGTCTCTCAAAAAAATGGCTGTTTGTTCGAATCTTTTTTTGAAACGCCTTCTAGAAACGAAGTCGTCACAACATTTTTGGCGATCCTCGAATTGATGAAAAATGGACAGATCGTGGCTCAGCAAGAAAAAAATTATGAATCAATCATGCTTTATCCAGCAGTAGGAGATACACAACATGACGAAATTAAGTGAACTTGAAGCAATCTTATTTATAGTAGGAGAAGAAGGAACGACAATTGAAGAATTGAGTGCCTTACTGACCTATACACGAGAAGAAACGACTGCTTTAGTGGCAGAGTTGGCAGCTAGTTATGAAGCAAATGACAACACAGCGTTACATCTTTTTGAAACAGAAAAACAACTCGTGCTGACTACCAAAAAGGAGTTAGCGCCGATCGTCAAAAGATACGCGCAAGGGACATCGAATACCTTGTCACAAGCGGCAGTCGAAACACTAGCAATCATTGCATATAAGCAACCGATCACTAGAAGTGAGGTTGAGTTGATTCGTGGTGTTCAAGTTTCTGGCGCGATCCAACGCTTGACTGCACACCAACTGATCGAAGAAAAAGGGCGAGTCGATGGACCAGGTCGTCCGATCCTTTACGGGACCACAAGTCATTTTTTAGATTATTTTGGTCTGAGATCGCTAAATGAGTTACCCGATATTCAAGATATCGAACGTTCACTGGAAGAAGACGCACCCCTTGATTTATTTTTTGATGGCGTGCATGAAGGAGAAAACATATAATGGAAAGATTACAAAAAGTAATTGCTCACGCAGGAATTACCTCTCGCCGTAAAGCCGAAGAATATATTTTGGCTGGTCGAGTAAAAGTAAATGGTCAAGTCGTCAAAGAACTTGGCGTAAAAGTTGGCAAACACGATACAGTGGAAGTCGACCAAGTGCCGATCTATCAAGAAGAATATGGCTACTATTTACTTTATAAGCCAAAAGGGGTCATTTCTGCTGTAGCAGATGACAAGGGCCGGAAAGTAGTGACATACCTATTACCAATGGTCAAAGAGCGCATCTATCCAGTTGGACGACTAGATTATGATACTTCTGGCATACTTTTATTGACGAATGATGGTGATTTTGCGCAACGATTGACGCATCCAAAGCATGAAGTTGATAAAGTATATGTTGCCAAAGTCAAAGGGATCGCCACTAAGTCAGCGCTGAATCCATTGACAAAAGGAATCAAAATTGAAGGAAAGAAAACGTCACCTGCAAAGTATGCAATTTTATCTGTTGATCCTCATACGAATCATAGTATCGTAGAATTAACGATCCATGAAGGCCGTAACCACCAAGTAAAAAACATGCTACAAGCCGTCGGGTTACCTGTGCAAAAATTAAAACGAGAAAAATATGGCGAATTGACCTTGCAAGGTTTACGTCCTGGTGAGTATCGTGAGCTGAATAAAAAAGAAATCAGTCAGTTATTGAATCAATCAAAATAAATAACTTACTTTTTGTAAGGTTAAATACCTTGCTTTTTTGTTATGAAATAAGTATAATAAAAAGGTAAACAAAAATTAGATATGGTTCGTCTTCAGGGGCAGGGTGAAATTCCCGACCGGTGGTTATAGTCCACGACCTACTTTTGCGAGTAGCTGAATCGGTGAAATTCCGATACCGACAGTAAAGTCTGGATAAAGAAGATAGAGCTTATTTGGCATACGTATGTACAAATGACTCTAACTCTATTTTCCCCTGCGAAAATAGAGTTTTTTTGTTTGTGTTTACGTGGTTGAATAGTTCGCTGAAGAGGAATCCCAACAGGAGGATTTCAACATGAAGAACACCAGAGTACAAAAAATGGTTGCGGTCGCATTATTTGCTGCAATCGGATTGGTTTTGCAATTTTTCTCATTTCCAATCATGCCAACATTTAGCTTTTTGAAAATCGATTTTAGTGATATCCCAGTTTTGATCAGCATGTTTTTATTTGGTCCGTTAGCGGGGATCGTTACCGCGTTTTTACGTTCGATCTTACATTTGATCATGACCGGTTTTAGTCCGGAGAATCTAGTTGGCGACGTCGCTAGTTTCTTTTCAACAGCGGTCTTTACTTTACCGATTTTCTACATCTTCAAAAGAAACAAATACCAAAAAGGAAAAAATCAAATTTTAGGCGTGATCAGTGGAACACTTGCACTAACCATTTTCATGAGTATTGCGAACTATTTTGTGATCACACCTCTTTATTTAACATTTTTAGGCCTTAACGCAACCCAAATGTTAGGTATGCCACTGGCAAATTACATTTTGATCGGTATCGTACCTTTTAACTTGATCAAAGGATTTATCGTTAGTGTGGCATTCCTTGTCTTACACGCCAAACTACTGCCTTGGTTGAGCAGAAAACAACACCAGTTAGAAAAACGACATAGCGTGGTAAAATAAAAGTAAACGACTCTTTTTTAAAAAAACTACGATATATTATAATATAGAAAATACAAGTAAACTTGAAAGTAGTAGTTCCTACTTTCAAGTTTTTTTTTATTAAAAAGGGCATTTCCAGTTATTTATATAGAGCCTAGATAGTTTTTTGGGATGATAACAAATGACCAATCATAGGTATTCTTATAGCTAACACATATTTTTTTAAAGTTTTTCTTAATATTTTGTTATGAAAAAAAATTCAATAACCGACATTGTGTAAGCGTTTTATAAATCGTGTCTGAGTATTTTTTGCCTTTTTGTATAAAAATGTATTTTATGCGTTTTAACGTGAAATTCTTCTCCTTTTGTTTGTTAGATGGACCTGATATAATAGACGACGGAAACGCTACAATTGGTATGAATAAAGCATTTCAATTAAATAATCAAAGGAGGGACAATAAACGAGGGTTTTGAATAAAATTTATCGAATCTACTAGTTATTATTTTTGTTCTTATCATCTTTTTGATAAAATACCGATGTGTCAAAGATTTTTGAAACAAGAAAGGAAGAAGAAAATGGAACAAACAACGAAGAAGAAATTTCAAATGCCTTCAGCGTACTCGGTCTTATTCATTATTATTGCCATTATCGCTGTACTTACATGGTTCATCCCAGCAGGACACTACAGTGTGGATGAAGCCGGTAATATCATTGCAGGGTCTTACGAAAGAGTCCAACAAAATCCACAAGGACTTTGGGATATCTTTATGGCTCCAGTCAACGGGATGTTGGGTGTACCAGCGGGTGAGTTAACGAAAGAAACACCTGCGGCAATTCCAATTTCATTCTTTATCTTAATTGTTGGTGGTTTCTTAGGAATTATCAATAAAACTGGCGCATTAGATGCTGGGATCGCAACTGTTGTGAAACGCTTCAAAGGGAAAGAAAAAATGTTGATTCCTGTATTGATGCTTTTATTCGCTTTAGGTGGATCAACTTATGGAATGGCGGAAGAAACGATTCCATTTTACGCATTATTGATTCCTGTTATGATGGCCGTTGGTTTTGATACTGTCACAGCAGTAGCCATCGTGTTGGTCGGATCTCAAGTGGGTTGTTTGGCATCAACAGTTAACCCATTTGCGACAGGAGTTGCATCACAAGCCGTTGGTATTTCAATGGGTGAAGGAATTGGGTTACGTTTCTTTATGTTCGTTGTCTTACTAACAATCTCTATTATTTATGTGTATCGCTATGCGTCGAAGATCGAAAAAGATCCAACCAAATCTTTAGTATATAATCAGCGCGAAGAAGACATGAAACACTTTGATATCGAAGCAATCAATCGTCAAGAAATGATCACGAAGAAACAAAAACATGTGAATGTATTGTTCTTCCTTACTTTTGGTATCATGATCATTAGTTTGATTCCGTGGACAACATTGAATGAAAACTTCACTATTTTTGAGTCATTGACAAATTGGTTAACTGGCCTACCTGTAATTGGAACTGTTTTAGGTAAAAACATGTTGCCTCTAGGCGATTGGTATTTCCCTGAAATCACAATGTTATTCTTAGTAATGTCAATCGTTGTGGCAATCACTTTTGGTATGAAAGAATCTGATTTTGTCAAAGAATTCTTAGCAGGTGCTTCAGACTTGATCGGTGTAGCAATCGTTGTCGCTGTTGCCCGTGGGATCCAAGTAGTGATGAACAACGGTCTGATCACAGATACGATCTTACATTGGGGAGAACAAGGATTAAGCTCATTATCATCAAGTGTCTTCTTGATCCTTACATTTATCTTCTATATCCCTATGTCATTCTTGATTCCATCAACTTCTGGCTTAGCAGCTGCTACAATGGGCATCATGGGACCAATGGGAGAATTTGCTGGTGTCGGTAAAGATCTAGTAATCACTGCTTACCAATCAGCATCTGGATTAGTGAACTTGATCACGCCAACTTCTGCTATCGTAATGGGTGCAATCGCCATTGCTCGCTTTGATATTTCCGTTTGGTGGAAATTCACTGGGAAGTTGATTGCCATCTTATTTGTTGCTATCTGTGTGATCTTAGGTGTAGCAGCAATGTTCTAATTCTAGACAAATGACAGCCAAAGTTCTATGATAAATGAAGAAACACTATCTATTGACTGAATAAAGAGATATGAATCCTTTATTCACCATGTACGATGTATCACTTGTATGTAAGAGATCGTCGGTAGAAACAAGACCTTTGAAAAAACGAGTTACTCTGTTGATGAAATGGTGACTGAAGAATCCAGCGCCAAGAAATAAGCGACAAAACCCGAAACTTGGATTTTGGGTTTTGTCGCTTATTTCCGAAGGCGTGGGCTTTTTCACAGAAAATTTCGTGAATAGTGTCCTATTGCACTCGAGCAGATGGACATGTGGATCAAAGTAGTATTTTCTGCCGTCATCTTTTTTTTAAAATAATGAGGAGGCAAAGTTGATGAAACAATTTGTAACAGAACAACATCATGAACAAGCATTAGAATCATTAAGTGAGTTGATCAGAATTCCTTCTGTGTTGGATGAATCTGATTCTGGAGAGGGACATCCTTTTGGGGAAAAAGTTGTAGAAGCTTTAGATAAAGTGTTAGAAATCAGTGAAGGATTAGGTTTCAAAACATTTAAAGATCCCGAAGGCTACTATGGTTATGCAGAAGTAGGCTCAGGAGACGAGTTATTTGGTATCTTATGCCATATGGACGTTGTCCCTGGAGGCGATGAAAAAAACTGGGAATCTAAACCTTTTGAGCCAACGATCAAAGATGGCTGGCTAGTTGGTCGTGGCTCTCAAGACGATAAAGGACCTTCGATTGCTGCGATGTATGCAGTGAAAGCATTGATGGATGCAGGGGTAGAATTTAATACGCGCATTCGTTTCATCTTCGGAACGGACGAAGAAAACCTTTGGCGTTGTTTAGATAAATACAATGAAAAAGAAGAAGGAATCACACAAGGCTTTGCGCCAGATGCAGAATTTCCTTTGATCTATGCAGAAAAAGGCTTGCTACAAGCTTACTTGACAGGTCCTGGCACAAATGAATTTTCTGTAAATGCTGGTGGGGCACTAAATGTAGTGCCGGATTCTGCACCATATTCGGGCGAAAAATTGGCAGAAGTAAAAGCAGCGTTAACGAAACACAACTTCGATTTTGAAGATCAAGGTAACTCGATCACAGTGCTAGGAAAAAGTATCCACGCAAAGGATGCCGCAGAAGGTGTCAATGCGATTTCTCGTTTAGCGATCGCTTTATCTGAAGTTTTTGATTTTGCGCCAATTAAGTTTTTAGGTGAATTAGTCCAAGAAAATGCGACTGGTGAAAAAGTAGTCGGAAAGACTGTTGACGAACAATCTGGTGAGTTGACGATGAACTTCGCTAGTTTAGAAATCACACCTGAGCAAACAAAAATCGGGGTGGACATGCGTATCCCTGTAACCTTCAAAAAAGAGGAACTTGTCGAAAAAATGACAGAAAAAATCAAAGCATACGATTTATCATATGAAGAATTTGATTTCTTGGATTCATTATACGTTCCTTTGGAGAGCGAATTGATCCAAAACTTATTAGGAACGTACCGTGATATCACAGGGGACATGACTGAGCCATTTGTTTCTGGTGGAGCAACCTTTGCCCGTACGATGAACCAATGTGTCGCTTTCGGTGCAATGTTCCCTGATACACCAGACTTCATGCACCAAGCCAATGAACGATGGGAATTAAGCAGCATGTATAAAGCGATGGAAATCTACGCAGAAG
Source organism: Enterococcus mundtii (assembly GCF_002813755.1). Classification (NCBI taxonomy): domain Bacteria; kingdom Bacillati; phylum Bacillota; class Bacilli; order Lactobacillales; family Enterococcaceae; genus Enterococcus; species Enterococcus mundtii. The sequence goes on from NZ_CP018061.1 coordinate 1,001,740, forward strand.
CGGTTTATCGCTTGTGTGGGAAGTAAACCAATAGTTAGTTAAGAAACGAATAAGAGTTATAAAAAATAACCACCACTATTTTGAGAAACTTTGTCAAAGTAGTGGTGGATTTCTTCACCATCTAAACATCCATAATTAAGCAACAAGCGTAATAGCTATTTCACATACTCAGAAATTTGTTGGAATGTAGATACTATGATAATATGTATCTACATATTGAATATATTATAAACAGAAAGGAAAAAATTAATGGATAAAATTCGTAAATACAAAATCAGAAAATCTGGAAATAGTGATGTAACAACAATACCAAATGAAGTAAAAGAGTATATTGGAGTTAAAACTGGAGAGTCCATTAGTTATATATTTGATAAAGATGGGGCAGTTAGGATAGTAAAAGCACAAGAGGAAATTGATATTGATACTATTGTCGACTCTGTGATGAATCAATATGATCAAGCATTGAAAGATTTGGTCGACCTATGATATATTTGACTTCAAAACACATCATAAAGATAAATGCTAAAGTAATTTTAGCATATTCTCAAGGTGAAACAATCGGTATAAAAGATGCAACTGCACTAGATATGGCAATAAATCAACCTGCACAGTCAGTTTTTGGCAGAGATTTGTATCCTACGATATTTGATAAAGCATCTATACTTACAATCAATTTAGCTACAAAGCATCCTTTTCATAATGGTAACAAACGTACAGCATTTGTATCGATGATTACATTTTTGCAAGCGAATGGATATACAACAACTTTTACCCAGCAAGAGGCAGTTAAATTCATTTTAGATATTACTACTAGTAAAAAAGAATTTGATGAATTAAAACGAACTGTCTCGACTTACCTAACTCGGTCAGGAAAAGTTAATCCAAAGTAGTTCCCACATCGATTTTCCAGTTGATTAATCGTTTCCTAGAGTAAATGAGGCGAGTTCATGCACAACAGTGAATACATAAATTGAGTTTAATATAACAATGTAGGAAACCACCACTATTTTGAGAAATTTTGTCAAAGTAGTGGTGGATTTTCATTGTCACTTGTTCCTCCTTACAAAGATATCCAATAATAACATCTTACATAAAATCATTTGCAATTTTACCGTATTTTATTTAGTGTATAAGAGTATCAAATGAAAGATGACGGAAGGTGATGTTTTTTGAAAATATTCAAAAGGGTCCTGATAGGATTAGTGATCGTACTGGGATTAGGTGCTATCGGAGGTTATTTTTATTGGCAACAAAGTGTGTACGAACCATCGACTCAAGCAGAGCAATCATTTAAGCAAGGAATAGATAAAGAGGATTATTTATTATTCGAATCGCAAAAATCGGCGGAACATCCAATGGTGATTTTTTATCCTGGTGCGCTCGTTGAACCAGAAAGTTATAGTATATGGGCAGAACAACTAGCAGAAAATGGCTATACGGTAGCCATTGCTAAAATGCCTTTTGAACTGGCGATCCTGAGTGGCAACAAAGCAGACAAAATCAGAGAGGATTTCAAAGATCAAGATTTTGTGATTGGGGGACATTCTTTAGGTGGCGTGATGGCAAGTCGTTATGCTAATGCAAATCTGGATGACGAACGATTAAAAGGTATTTATTTCATGGCAAGTTATCCGGATGAAAAGGGGACATTGGCAAAAACTGATTTACCGGTCATCAGTATCACCGGAAGTGAAGACAAAGTCATGAACCAAGAAGCAGCTGATGAAGCAAAAGCTTATTTACCTGAACAAACAGAATTTGTTTCCATCGCTGGAGGGAACCACGGCGGATTTGGTAGTTATGGTCATCAAAAAGGTGATGGTGAAGCAACAATCAGTAATGAAGACCAACAAACAGCAATCGTCACGACCATGATGAATTGGCTGAATCAAATCAAGTAAGAGCGTCACTTTTCGAACCGACGAAAAGGAATGATCCGTTTATAATTGAAAATTTCACAAGCTGATCGGCGGATACAGACGTCTCAAAGGAAGCTCCTAGAAAAATAAGGCGTCATCCACAAAAAAATTTAAGAATCATTTTCGTGGATGACGCCTTATCACTTGAGGGGAATACGATTACCTCATCTATTTTTGTGAGATAGAAAAAACAAGTACATCATCGGACAGTCCTGCTAAAAGTTAGTTGTAAGAGAGCGGTCAATTTTCTTTTTCCAATAAGATTGCTCGAACCGGACATTTTTGATAAGCTTTGGTTACGTTGGCTTCTTCTAAAGGCTGAACGAATTGTTGATGTGCTTCTGGTTCTTGTGCAAATAAGACGATTCCTTCTTCATCATAATCAAAGATATCAGGCGCCTCGATTTGACATAGACCACATGCAATACAACGTTCAGGAACTAATTTACATAATAATGACATATTCACCATCCTAACGTAAGGGGATTACTATGACTGAGTTTATTTTATCTTTATTTTCTTCAAGTGACAAGTTACGAGCAAGCTCACTCTATCAATTATTAAGTGGCAAGCGTACATCCTCGGTACTACTTTTTGGATTTTTTCAGCGATTATTAATTGTTCATGGTTGTTTTCCTTCACTTGAACAAGCAACGTTTGATAAACAGATCCAACAGATGATAGATGAGGGATTATTAAAGTGGGAAGACCGAGAGTTGCAACTGACAAAAAAAGGGGAAATGCGAAGAAAAAAAGAATCCCTCACCGGACTACACTATGATAAGTATGGACGTACAGCTACTACTAGTTGGCGTTTGCTGAAATTCTCTGTACAAGTCGTCTCTCACTTATCCGCCAATGAAACAGCTTATTTACCAGTAGAGACGGGGCCTTTTTATGCGTACCAAGTGAAGAGATGGTTGAAAGAAGCAACGTGTACCAAAACGGAGCTGGTCGCTCAAGTATCAAAGGAACTTTCTACTATTTTTACTCTGATGCCAGACGAACAGGCGAACTTCTTAGCGAACCAATTTTCTGGTAAAAAGCAAACAGGCTTACTCGCGTACCAGCTGACCACTCTTGAAGATGGCGTAGCACAGCAACTATTCCAAGATCAATGTATCCATCACTTATTAGCGATTATCGAACAGCATTCAGATTTCTTGTTATACGATTTGCTGGCACCGTTGCTAAGACAAAATTATAATCAAAGCATGTTAACGACAAGAGCAATGATTTTATCTGGAGATTCAGTGGATCAGGTGATGATCAAGCGAGGGTTGAAGAAAGGGACGATCAATGATCATTTGATCGAGTGGGCCATCTTTTTTGATGATTTTCCTTTTGAACGACTGATCCACTCCGAGACAAGAAAATCTTTAGCTTTGTTGGAGCGACCACTTCTTACACTAAGATATAAAGACCTTGAAGAACAAACGATCGATTACGGAGAATTTCGTTTGGTACAAATCGAGACATTTAAAGGAGGGGATAAAAATGGATTTGCTTGATCCATTGAAACAGTATTTTGGTTTTTCCTCTTTTCGCCAAGGACAGGAAGAGATTATTTCCACCTTATTGAATCAGAAAGATGTTTTAGCGATCCTGCCAACTGGTAATGGCAAAAGTTTATGTTATCAGTTGACTGGCTATTTGCAAGATGGGATGGTCTTGATCGTTTCTCCTTTACTCTCTTTGATGGAAGATCAAGTAGGGCAATTGCAAAAACGAGGAGAGAAAAGGGTGGTTGCCTATAATAGCTTACTTACTAGAAGTGAAAAACAGTATGTGTTAGCTCATTTATCCGAATATAAATTTGTCTTTGTCAGTCCCGAGATGTTGCAGCAACCGGAAGTACTTCATGCGCTGAAGCAACAAAAAATTTCGTTGTACGTAGTCGATGAAGCTCATTGTGTCTCACAGTGGGGCATTGATTTTCGACCGGAGTATCAATCTCTCGGAAGAGTCGCAAAAGAATTAGGATCACCAACTACCTTAGCTTTGACGGCAACAGCCACGCGACCGGTACAAGAAGAGATCGAACACATTCTCTTTCGCATAAAACCCGCCCTCGTCAAACATTCAGTTAATCGAGAAAATATCTCATTATTTGTCTTTCATACAGATGAAAAAGACCAGCAATTACGTCAGCTGATGGCACAAGCAGACGGGGCAATGATCATTTATTGTGCGACTAAAAAAGAAGTCGAACGTCTTTATCAACTGTTTCGCAAAGACTATGCTGTGGGGTATTATCATGGAGGGCTAGATGCCTCACAACGCCGCCAACTTCAACAACAATTCAGTCAAAATCAACTGCAATTTTTGATTGCGACGAATGCGTTTGGTATGGGGATCGATAAAGCAGATATTCGGTATGTCATCCATTATGATCTACCAGATAGCTTGGAAAATTATATGCAAGAAATTGGTCGAGCAGGCCGAGATCAGCGACCTAGTAGCGCTGTGTTGCTTTACCGACCAGGAGATGAAGGAATCCATTACTTTTTCCAACAATTGTCTAAAGAACAACGCCAGATTTTCGAAGAACATCTGTCAACTGGGCAAGCAGAGGCGCCTCAGTTCGATGAGATCCAGCAAAAATGGCTGATGGTAGTAAATGAAATACAAAGTCCTGATACATGGCTTCTTCAATTAAAAAAACAAGAACAAGTGAAAATCAAGCAACTACAACAGATGCTTGATTATATCCATGAAACGACCTGTAGACGAGAACGTCTGATGGACTATTTCGATGAAACTCTCAAAGAGAAGCCTAAAGACTGCTGTGACCGAGATGGCGCATCATTATTTCTAACTGAAACAGGGCAAATAAGTCCAACCGTAGAAGTAAAAGACTGGCAAACGATTTTACTAAATTTATTTTAAAAAAATGGTGCGAGGTATTTTTTTCGTACAATCAAGATTATCCTATGGTATAATAACTAGGAAAGAATTTAGGAGGTCAATAAGGTGAGTAGAAAAGATAGACATCAATCATCAGAAAATAACGAAACACAAGAACCATGGGAACAACCAATTTACGATACAGAGGATGAAGCATCTTCAAGAAGTACGCAAAGACAGCAAAAGAAAGGGAACACCCTGTTCTTATCACTATTTTTGATTTTATTAGTTTTATGTATTGCGATTCCAGCCGGAGCTTACTTCTGGATCAGAAACGGATCAAGTAACAGTGCTACCGCTGCATCTTCTTCCTCTACGACTTCATCGATCGTAGAAAGTTCGACTGTAGAATCAACTGTAGAATCGACGACAGTTTCTAGTGAACCAACTTCTGATACACAATCAGTTGCTGGAGAAACAACACCAACAAGTGCTGTGACACCAGAAACAACACCATCTTCAACAGTAACAGAGCCAGAACAAACAACACCAAGCAGTGTGGCTCCACAAGAAACAACACCTACTTCAACACCAGAGGCAGGCGCAGGTGTTTCAGGTTCAACCACAGTCGTTCAAGCGGGTGAAGGTCCTAGACAAGTAGCAGAACGCGCAGGCATTACAGTCGATCAATTGTTCCAATTGAACGGAATCGATCCAAACAACTACATGTTATATCCAGGACAAGAACTTAGAGTCCAATAAATGGAGTGAAAAAGATAATACTGAAGAGTTGTTTTTCCTCAGAGTATCTTCATAAAATGTAATTAAATAAGGAGCAGTGGCTTGAGCCACAGCCCCTTTTTTTTGAGAAAAGGGAGTTTATGAAAAATGACACGAATTAGTATCGCAATTGATGGTCCTGCCTCTTCAGGCAAAAGTACGGTAGCTAAAATCATCGCAAATGAATTGAACTACATTTATACAGATACGGGCGCGATGTATCGTGCAGTCACTTACTTGGCAATCAAACATCACATTGCTTTTTCAGATGAAACAGAGTTAGTCGATTTGATCAATAAAAACCCTATTTCATTTGAGCAAATGGCAGATGGACAACATGTCTTTGTAGCTGGGCAAGACGTTACTTCAGATATTCGACAACCAGACGTTACACGAGCGGTCTCTGAAGTAGCTGCGCATTCAAAAGTACGCGAAGCTCTTGTTGCGATCCAGAAAAAAATCGGTGAAGATGGGGGTGTCGTCATGGATGGGCGAGATATCGGTACCGCTGTTTTACCAAAAGCCGAAGTGAAGATTTTCTTGGTAGCCAGCGTATCTGAACGGGCACAAAGACGACACAAAGAAAACCTTGAGAAAAATATTCCGACAGACTTAGAAGAATTGACAAAAGAAATACAAGCACGTGATGAATATGACTCTACTAGAAAAGTTTCACCCCTGAAGCAAGCAGAAGATGCGATACGGATCGATACAACCGGTAAAACGATTCAAGAAGTTGTCCAAGCGATCAAAGAAGTGATTCAACAAAAAGGATATTTTCTTGACTAAATAGAAAAAAAGCGAAGAATCCGACCATTTTAATGGAAAACAAACGAAATCGCTTTATTTTTTTCAAATAATCAATTAAACTATAGGCAGTACCGTAGTTAACGGCAGAATGTTGGTTAGGAGGACAAGTGTTATGACAGAATTTGAACAAAATCAGACAGACCAATCTATGGAAGATGCAATGAATAGCGTTCAAGAAGTGAGCGTTGGCGATGTCGTCAAAGGAGAAGTTTTAGTCATTGAAGACAAACAAGCCATCGTTGGAATCGAAGGAACGGGTGTTGAAGGCGTAGTTCCTGCAAAAGAATTATCTACTTTACCGGTTGAAGATATCAACGAAGTGGTAAAGGTTGGCGATACGTTAGATCTAGTCGTGATCAGCACGATTGGTAAAGACAAAGAAAACGGAAGTTACCTTTTATCAAAACGACGCTTAGATGCGAAAAAAGTTTGGGAGGATATCGAAAAAGATTTCCAAGCTGGAAACATCATCGAAGCACCAGTGACAAATGTAGTTAAAGGTGGTTTAGTTGTCGATGTCGGTGTTCGTGGATTTGTTCCGGCATCAATGGTAGAAGATCATTTTGTCGCTGATTTTTCTGAATACAAAGGAAAAACGATGACATTCAAAATCGTTGAAATCGAACCATCAGAAAATCGCTTGATCCTTTCACACAAAGCAGTCGTTGAAACAGAAAAAGAAGCACAGAAAAAAGAATTACTATCAACTATCCAAGAAAATGACGTGATCGAAGGACGCGTTGCTCGTATCACAGATTTTGGTGCGTTTGTTGATTTAGGCGGCATCGATGGATTAGTACACGTTTCTGAGATTTCTCACGGACATGTTGCTAAACCGGGTGATGTTTTAGCTGTTGGCGATGAAGTGAAAGTCAAAGTTCTTTCAATCAATCCAGAACAAGGACGTATCTCATTATCGATCAAAGACACATTGCCTGGACCTTGGACAGATATCGAAACAAAAGCTCCAGTAGGCGCTGTACTTGAAGGTAAAGTGAAACGATTAACTAGCTTTGGTGCCTTTGTTGAAGTATTTCCAACAGTGGAAGGGCTTGTCCACATCTCACAAATCTCACATAAACACATCGCGACACCACATGAAGTGTTGCATGAGGGCGATGATGTCCAAGTGAAAGTTTTAGAAGTCAATCCAGAAGAGCACCGGATTGCATTAAGTATCAAAGCATTAGAAGAAAAACCTGCTTCTGATAAAGAACCAAAAGAAGTTGAGTCTTATGAGTTACCTGAAGAAAACACAGGATTTACAATGGGTGACATCTTAGGCGAAGCCTTAAAAGGGGAAGTAGAAGAAACAGCAACAGATGATTCTGAAAAATAAATGAATGATCGTTCCCGAAGCGCGAATTTACAGCATCAAGGGAAGTTGTACATGTGTAAAACAAGTGGTCTGGGGATTACGTCCCAGACCATTTTCTTTTGTAATAGGCAGTGATCCAGAAAAATACTTGAATGTTCACCGATCTAAGCTTGAAAGTTCGCGAAGTATTCGGTACACTAAGTGAGATTGGAAACATGTGAGGAGGAAAAAATATGGCAAATCCAACAATTGCAATCGTTGGTCGCCCAAACGTCGGTAAGTCGACGATTTTTAACCGTATCGCTGGTGAGCGTATTTCGATTGTCGAAGATACTCCAGGAGTTACTCGTGATCGTATTTATGCTAAAGGGGAATGGTTAGGTCGTGATTTCAGTATTATTGATACTGGTGGGATCGACTTAGGCGATGAACCATTTATGGATCAAATCAAGCACCAAGCAGAAATCGCAATCGATGAAGCAGATGTAATCGTTTGTGTCGTCAGTGGCCGTGAAGGCATCACTGATGCAGATGAAGTCGTAGCAAAAATTTTATATCGTAGCAATAAACCGGTTATCTTAGCCGTTAATAAAGTCGACAATCCTGAAATGAGAAATGATATCTATGAATTTTATGCACTAGGTCTAGGTGATCCCTACCCTGTATCTGGAAGTCATGGATTAGGGATCGGCGACATCTTAGATGAAGCAGTGAAATTCTTTGATGAAGAAGCAGAAGAAGAAGAGGATGATACCATCAAATTCAGTTTGATCGGTCGCCCGAATGTAGGGAAATCTTCCTTGATCAATGCGATCCTAGGTGAAGACCGAGTGATTGTTTCGGACATCGAAGGAACGACACGTGATGCTATCGATACGCACTTCGTCTCAGAAGACGGTCAAAAATTCATGATGATCGATACAGCTGGTATGAGAAAACGTGGTAAAGTTTATGAAACCACAGAAAAATACAGCGTGATGCGTGCCATGCGTGCGATTGACCGTTCAGACATCGTGTTAATGGTCTTGAACGCAGAAGAAGGCATCCGTGAACAAGATAAACGAGTAGCTGGCTATGCGCATGAAGCTGGCCGTGGTGTGATCATCGTTGTCAATAAATGGGACTTAGTCAAAAAAGAAACGAATACGATGCGTGACTTCGAACAAGAGATCCGTGAAGAATTCCGTTACTTAGACTATGCGCCGATTCTGTTTGTTTCAGCTGTGACCAAACAACGATTAGAACGTTTGCCTGAAATGATCGAAGAAGTGAGTATGAACCAAAACTTACGTGTTTCTTCAGCAGTCTTGAATGATGTGATCATGGATGCCGTAGCAATCAACCCGACACCGACAGATAAAGGTAAACGATTAAAGATTTTCTATGCAACACAAGTCGCAGTCAAACCGCCAACCTTTGTTGTTTTTGTTAATGAAGAAGAATTGATGCATTTCTCTTATGAACGCTTTTTGGAAAATCAAATCAGAAAAGCATTTACGTTTGAAGGAACTTCGATCCGAATTATACCACGTCGAAGAAAATAGGCATTTTACCATAGTAGTCCGTTTTTTTCAAAAAAAATAAGCATATTTTTGTATTACGTTTTTATGACTAAAAAAAGCGGTTAAATAATGCCAAAAACCTTGCTATTAAGCGATTCATATGATATCGTGATAACAGAATATTGAAACTTAATCAATATTTCTTATAAACTTCTGGACCACTCAGAAAGTTTTTAAACTAAAATGATGTTCCTATCATATCTCTTGTTGGAGGAGGTGAATCTATCCATGGCAAATAAAGCAGAATTAATCGAAAAAGTTGCTTCAGCTACAGATTTAACTAAAAAAGACGCAACTGCAGCAGTTGACGCTGTATTTTCAACTATCCAAGATGCTTTAGCTAACGGCGAAAAAGTTCAATTAATCGGTTTTGGTAACTTTGAAGTACGCGAACGCGCGGCTCGTAAAGGACGTAACCCACAAACTGGTGAAGAAATCGAAATCCCAGCTAGCAAAGTACCTGCATTTAAACCAGGTAAAGCATTGAAAGACGCTGTTAAATAAGACAGTTGAAAAAAGCGCTTGTGGCTACGGCTACAGGCGCTTTATTTTTTATATAGATGGATAAAAGTGGCGGAAAGCAGTAGAAAGGCGACAACCAAATAGTTCAGCAACCGAATGGAACTCTTTACATATCAAATAAAAGAATAGAGTCGATCAAAAAAGGCATGGGTCCATATACTAGTTTTTCTTATTCTTTTTTTATTTTACTTACTAATGGTAAAATAAAAGAAAAGGGGAGGGCAACATGGAGTTATCCTATCGCTACCAACAAGAAGAAACAACAATCTTTTATGGGGAAACATTTGTCAGTCAGTTGAAAAATGAATCGATTGATCAAGCGATTCTTTTTTTGACGAACCAACGTTATTATGATCTATACGCTGAGAAAATGACACAGTCATTCACGAACAAGTTAGCGATTGATTGGTATATTTGTGGCAATACACAGTGTAATCAATTGTCTGAATTGCATAGTCTCTTATCCTATGCGAGACGCTATCCCGAAAATCGACCGCTTTTAGTAATAGGTTTTGGCAATGAGGGAATTATGGAGTTGGCGGGCTTCTTTCAAAAACATACGTATCTTCAGACTACACTTTGGTTGATCCCCGTCTCGATCCGCTCCATGGCACGGGCACTGAATCCTCAATGCGAGATATTACACAGGCCTAACGAATCGGCTCTTCAAACGACGAACCTTCCAGAACGAATCATTTATGATCGGACGATCAGTGAAAAGCAAATCGAAGGGAAACAAATCGATTTTTTGATTTTTATCTGTTGCGGGTTAGTCTGTGATCATCCGTTTCTTCAAAATCTTTACAAAAATTATCCGAATCGCGAAAAATTATTCAATCGTCCTTTTGCTGGTATGCTAGAAGAAATCATTTATTTTTATCAAGAAGACGCTGAACAAGTGACAAATTATGGTAAACTATTTGAGCAAGCTTTTTATCTGACTGAAAATAGTCATTTGCTTTCCGCCAGTATGAAAAAATTTTTAGGTATCTTGATGCAACTTATCTGGAATTCAGAAATCAAGTCGCTTTCTTTCCAATTGAAGAATTTTTTTATCTGGCTGCAACATCTAGGTTATCCGATTACTTGGCCTGAAGAGATATCAAAAATGGATTATCTAGAAAATGTGCTGGTTTTAGCGGAAAAGAGCAAAAAAATTCTCGTTTTGGAAAAAATTGGTATAATAGATGGATATCAATTGCCAAACGAACAAGAACTATTGAAAACAATGGCGTCCTATGAAAGGATCGTTCAAGAGATTAGAGGGATTTAGATGATGACAAATAGTGAAAAAATGCTACAAGCATTAGCAGACGAAAATTTGACAGAGGCAAATGAATACTTGGCAAAAGCGCTCCAAGAAGATCCGGCTGATGTGTTACAGGAATTAGGAGAAGAATTATTAGCCATCGGTTTTTTAGAAGAAGCAAAGGCAATTTTTGAGCATCTGCTAACTGTATCGCCTGAAAATGATGAATGGAATATTCCGTTGGCAGAAATTGCGATCGAAGACAATGAGATCGATCAGGCATTTGACTATTTAGAAAAAATCCAGCAAGATAGTGAATACTATCCGCAAGCATTATTAGCAATCGCCGACTTGTATCAAGTAATCGGTATTCCTGAAGTAAGTGAAGCAAAATTGAAAGAAGCCGCAACATTATTACCTGAAGAACCATTGATTCAATTTGCATTAGCTGAATTGTATTTTTCAGTTGACCGCTTTAATGAAGCTTCCGCACTTTACGAAATGTTGTTAGCGAATGGTATAGAAGAAATTTCTAGTATTTCCATGCAAGAACGCTTAGGACAATCGTTGAGTATGCAAGGGGATTTTGAAGCAGCCATCCCACCACTGGAAGCTGCTTTAGCCGAAGAACGGACAGATGATCGTCTGTTCCAATTAGCGTTCACGAATCTACAATTACATGAGAACGAAAAAGCTATCAATTATTTGCAAGAATTACGGGAATTGAATCCACAGTATCAATCTTTATACCTTTATCTAGGTCAGGCCCTTCAAGAAGAAGAGATGATCGAAGAAGCACAACAAGTCTTAGAAGATGGTATCAAAGAGAACCCATTCCAAGTAGAACTTTATCACTTAGCTTCGGAAAATGCCTTTCGTCTACATGACAAAGAAAAAGCAGAGAAGTTACTACTTGATGCATTGACCGTCGGTGACAAACAAGATGAAACGTTATTGACGTTGAGTAATCTTTACTTGGATCAAGAACGTTATGAAGACGTTGTTCAAACAGTCAACCAAATGGAAGAAGTTGCTAATCCATATGCAGAATGGAACCTCGCTCATGCCTATAATCAATTAGAAGATTTTGCGGTAGCAGCAGTCCATTATGAACAAGCAGCCCATGAATTAGATCATGAACCAGATTTCTTGAAAGAATATGCTTTATTCTTACGTGAAGAGGGTCAATTAGCAAAAACACGAGAATTATTGGAACAATATTTAACTTATGAACCGGGGGATATGGAGGTCTTGTCGCTATTAGATGATTTAACAGAGAGGTGATGAATATGTTGATTGATGTTAAAGAAAAGAAGAATTTCTTAACTTGGATGGTTAACCATGTCTCTTTCAGTCGCAGAGAAGTATTTTGGATTTTGAACTATCTGGCAAATCATGAAGCAATCTTACACAATGTGCGTTTTGTTGAAGGTGCAAACTTAACAAGACGTGGTTTACAGATCACCGATCTTTCATATGAAGGTGAGCCGATGAAGCTATTTTTAGATGGAAAGGAATTTACTGATACTGATCAGATCTTCCATGAAATCCGTCTGAACTGGAAAAATCCACTTTATGTCGAATGCCTTTTTGAAAATGCGTGGCAAACGAAAGAATATTTAGCAATCATCGAAGATAATCCGTTAGCCTCATGGGAAGATGCAATCAGTGAAGAATCAACAGAATTAATCGAGCATTATTTCCAAGAAAAAGAGCAAGCAGCAAAACTAAGCATGCTTTACCAACAGATCGATCAGGCATTAGAAGAAGGCGATAAAGATGCGTTTCTTGAACTATCAGATGAAGTGAACCGCATGATCCTTCAAGCGCCACAGAAGAGTAAGAGCTGAGTTTATTAGAAAAATAAATGATAGTAGTGGGTAAGGTATTCTTTGAATACTTTATCCACTGCTTTTATATAATTTAATGAAGCTAAAATGAAGTTTGAATATGGCGTTATGGACTTCTCGTAGGAAGGTTATTTTTTAAGACATCGCTTCATCAATAAATGTAATGTATAATGTAGAGAGGTTTTATATTGAGGATTATTGAGGATTTTTTAAGCAGCTCAAGCATTTTGAGAAAACCAAATCGTTTGAAATGAAAGTATTTTATTTGAAATTGCGTTCCTCGATTGTTCATTCACGAATAATTGCTTTAAAAAGCATACTTCCTAGTTGAATAATATCAGCTGTAAGTAAGCGCTATAATGATTATAGGAGTAATAATCATGGATTTTTTATCTTTTTTATTTTGGGTTATTGAAACTCTCCCTTTAGTTATAGGGATATACATTTTAAGTGAAGGTAGATTAGGTTGGAAGTTAACTAGCTTGATGACTGTTAGCTTTATTCCATTATTTTTTGTGAAAATAACTTTCCCGAAAATTAATGGGTTGAGTATAATACTGTTCATTTTATTCTTTCTGATCAGCTATTATAAGACAAAAAAAATAATCAAAAGTATTTTTATCTGCTCTATTCCAATGGTTTTACAAACGAGTTCGATCTTCCTTGCAGAATTATTGTTATGGCAAATATATGATATAAATAGCATTCAGGAATCTTCACAAATAATAATGGTTACAGTAATCGAAAATTTCCTATCAGCAGCAATTGTCATCATTGGTTCCTTCATCACTAGATTATTTATGAGAAGATATTCGATCGATGATTTATTAGATGGAAAGTATGGAATCCTATTTATATTATTTCCGTTACTTGGGGAAATCATATTTTCAATAAACATTTATTTCATAAAAATTGATGATTTTTTAAATGATGACAGGATTAGAGGAAACATCATCTTATTTACAATTTTTAGCATCGTTCTATTACTCGTTGTGTTCATCCTTTTTAGAGTGATTTTCAATAACTTGAAAATCGAGAATGAACGAAAACAAAACCAGCAACTCAGTATATACATGAAAGAGTTGGAAAAACAAAATGATGAAATTCGAAAGATACGCCATGATTATCTCAATATCATGACAACAATGTCTGGATATTTAGAACAAGAAGATGTAAAAGGATTGCAAGTCTACTTTTCTGATAAAATCAGACCATTGGGAGAAAAAATCGAAAAAAATGATGCACAACTAGGACGTTTGACTTATATAAGAATCCCAGAAATCAAAGCTATTTTAGCAACAAAATTATTGCAAGCACAAAAATCAGAGATTCGTTTGATCGTTGATATAGTTGATCCAGTTGAAAATTTTCATATGGATACACTGAAATTAAGTCGTGCACTTGGAATTATCTTGGATAATGCCATGGAAGCAGCGAAAGAATCCGAGGAACCTCAATTGGATCTATCTTTTGTGGAAAAAAAGAATGAGCATTTTATTCTCGTTAAAAATACGTATCGAGAGACTCCCCCTATACATTTGATCTTTAAACAAGGCTTTTCTACAAAAGGAGAAAATCGAGGGTTAGGATTAAGTAATCTTAGAGAAATCTTCTCTGATTGTGAGAATGTGAGTCTTAATACGTATGTGGACGATGAAAAACATTTTTTCTTTCAAGAAATTTCGATTAACTACTAAAGAGGAGCAACCTATGATAGAAATTTTTATATGTGAAGATGAAAAAGATCAGAGAAGAAAATTAACAAATTTCATCCATGACTATATAAATGCTGAAGGATATGATATGAGGATTTCCTTAGCAACAGACAACCCTCAGGAGATTTTAGCCTATGTAGAAAAACATCAGCCCAGTGGCCTATACTTTATTGATATTGATTTGAATACGACAATCAATGGCTTACAAATGGCTTCAAAAATCAGAGAAAAAGACAAGGATTCGTTTATCGTATTCGTCACTACCCATGTTGAATTGATGCAGTATACGTTCAAACACAAATTAGAAGCATTAGATTTCATCAATAAAGGTGAGTTTAAGGAAATGAGAAAGCAAATCGTTGAGAATATCGATTATGTCCACTCGTACCAAAAATTGGTCAATGAAACTTTGACGTTTAAAATTGAACTGAACAATCGCATTATCACAGAAGAATTGGATAATATCATGTTTTTTGAAACGTCAGGCAATAAACATCGAGTGATCATGCACGCGCAAAATCGGCAAATTGAGTTTTACGGAAGTCTAAATGACATTGAAAAGCAAGTAGATGCCTTTTATCGTTGTCACCGTTCTTTTCTTGTTAATAAAAATAATATTACAGAAATTGATAAAACCAATCGGGAGCTTATCATGAAAAACGGGGAAATCTGTTTAGTTTCTTCCAGAGCAATAAATAAATTGTAAAAGAATAATAACGTATCAATCACTTAGTCAAGCACTTAGGAATTCCTAAGTGCTTGTTTTTGTTGATTTGGTTTCTATTTTTTATGCTTTAGGAAATAACTTTCATTATGGGAAATATCTATCTTAAAATAATAAATTATAAGAAGTTAAAGATAGATCACGTCTGTTAAACTTGAGGAACTAGTACTAGTAAAGGGAGGGAAGAAGATGACAAATTTTATTAGTAGAATCTGGGTGATATTTATAGTATGCGTGTTTTATACAACTTTTTCTGCTTTTGTTTTAGTATCAGCTTTAATTTCTTTGGTAAGCAGTTTTTTTTAGTTTAAGAGGGTGAATATCAATACAAGAAAAGTATACTTCTTAAATCATATAGGTTTGAAAAAATATAAAATAAGGGGAGCGTAACGTCAGACAAGAATAGACTGATTATTTTTATTCTACGTTATGAAGCAAATATATGGATCAACTATCATTTGAAAATTACATAAATTACTATACTGAAATTTTAAATAAGTATAAGGCACTCTATCCTTCGCTATGTCACTATGCAGAGGATAAGTTAGAAGAATTAATTCGATTAATGAATCTGCCAGTAGAAGATACGCTACAATCCGTTTTTTTTAAAGCAATTGCTTTAGATGTAAAAATACAATTGACAGATATCTGGTTAAATGGAGAGCGATTCGGTTATACAGATGAGGAAATCATTCATCTGATCGAAAAAGAATATGTATCTTTTAATCTAGAAATATGCGGATATGAGAGAAAAGGAG
Organism: Enterococcus mundtii; assembly: GCF_002813755.1. Classification (NCBI taxonomy): domain Bacteria; kingdom Bacillati; phylum Bacillota; class Bacilli; order Lactobacillales; family Enterococcaceae; genus Enterococcus; species Enterococcus mundtii. The sequence goes on from NZ_CP018061.1 coordinate 1,017,794, forward strand.
TGCCACCATACTCACTGATTTTTATGAGTGAAACATCAGTTAAGAAATTTTAAGTTTGTAGCAACAATGGATTTAGTTTAAATGTCTTATTTAATAAAAAAAGGATGTATTACATGAAAAATTATTAATCGTTTGTAGTGTGCTGTTTCTTCTCTTTGTAGGCTTTCTGATTTTATCTTTTCTATTATTTAGAAATAATCAAGAGGTTGCGATAGCAGAAATCCAGAAGATGGAAATATTAAGGGATCAAGAAAATGATCGTTTTACAGCAAATAAGGAAATGGTCTTAAACACTAAAGAAATGGTGGCCGCTGTCATCTATTTATTAGGGGCTGTCTTGGTTGGGCTAATGATCTATAAACAAAAAAATAAAGGTTAAAGTGTTGTTCAAAAGCTATTGTTTGGATGACCAAGTAATTTTATGAATAAAGTGGAAGATACGTTTAGGATGTCCTGAGCGTATCTTTTTTTTTGTTTAGGAAGACTTCTTCGTTGTTTGTGTAGGTAAGAGAGAATAAATAAAAAATGGTGTTAAGCTTTCAAATGTGAAACGAGCAATGGGGGAGTAATAAAGGATGAAAATTAAAAGATTACAAAATATAGTATTCCTGAGTCTGATGTTTGTTGGGGCATTTTGTTTAAGTTATATCATTGCTTTCCAGCTCGATTATTATCTAGCGATTACTGAAATTTTTGGGATAAAAGGATCAAATGAGAGTAATCATGGAATACTCTTCCACTATTTTGATATGTGGAAAATTATTTGGCTGTTGGCGACAACATATATCACAAGTTTTGGCACTGTCTATGTGATCAGTTATTTGTTGATTATAAGCTACAATAAATGGCAACGTACAAATTAAAACGTTATGTGTAGATGAACTTTCGGAGAGGAGACCGATGAATGATGGATAAGAAGAGAAAAAGCACATATCAGTTTGCAATTATTGGATTCGTACTCATGAATCTTTTACTTTCTAACTTTACACCGATTGTAATGTGTCTGGAAGAAGATTATTCACAAGCTACATTGGATTCCTCAGAAGAAAGTACTACGGATTCATCAGAATCTTTAGATGAAAGTATGCAGTCATCTGAGGAAGAGGAGATCCGTGTAGAAGATTCTACTGAGAGCGTAGAAGAAGGACCTCCGACAAGTTCGACGACAGAAACAAGCGGACTTAATGGTACACAAGAAGAGCAAAAAGATAATACAGATAACACTAAAACATATACACATATAAAAGATGTCCAAAAAGAAAAAGCAGTAAGTGCAAAAGGACAGGTTGGAACTGTTAATTGGGAACTTTATGACGATGGGAAACTAAAAATGACAAGTGGTGGAAAATGGGAATCTAGTAATTTTGATGTTGAAAAATCACCATGGGCTTCTTGGAATGAAAAGATTACTAGTATAGAAATCAGTTCTGAAATTACGGTAGGATCTAGTCTGGCAGGTGCATTTAGAAATTTATATAAATGTAAATCAATAACGGGATTAGATAAATTAATCCTTAGCAGTGTTAATCCAACTAATATGGATAGCACATTTTATGGTCTTAGTGCATTGGAAGAACTAGACTTAACGGGGCTAAATACGAGTAAAGTGACTGATATGTCTGCGATGCTTCTAGGAACTAGTAGTTTAAAGGAATTGAATATTACTGGTTTGGATACTAGTAACGTAACTACGATGTCTGCCATGTTTTATGGTACGGGATTAAGTAGTGACAACTTAGATATCAATGAATTAGACACAGGAAATGTAACAAATATGTCTAGTATGTTTAAGGATGCACGAAATTTAACGAATATAGATTTAAGAAATTTAAATCTTGAAAAGGTGACAAACATGTCTAGTATGTTTCAAGATCAGTATACAGATCAAAATAATGACGGGACTATAGATGAGAGTCAACTGTGTACAGTAAAATTTGGGAAGCTAAGCAATGAAAATATAGACATGAACAGCATGTTTAGACATGCGACGCACCTTGAGCAAGTAGAGTTTTATGAAGCAGATGAAAAAGTTAAAGTATTAAAAATGGCTCATATGTTTATGAATACTAAGAGCTTAACAAATATAGATTTAAGTACATTTGATACGAGTCAAGTAACCGATATGTCTAGCGTGTTTAACAGAGCAAGTAGTTTGACTAGTGTAGATTTAAGTGGATTTGATACTAGCAAAGTAACAAATATGTCTAGTATGTTCAGTGGAGCAAGTAGTTTAGCGAGTGTAGATTTAAGTAACTTTGATACTAACAAAGTAACAAATACGTCTAGTATGTTTAGCGGAGCGAGTAGTTTGACAAGTATAGATTTAAGTAACTTTGATATGAACCATGTAACAGATTTATCTCATATGTTTTTTCAGACAAGTAAATTGGGAAAGATTATTTTAGGACAAAATTTTAGTTTTAATAACAATATGGATGGGAAGCTGCCCCCAGCTTTTAACGGAAAAAATGAGGATTTATGGCAGGCTATTGGAGATGGGGACGAGGACACACCAAATGGGAAAGTCTATTCTAACGGTGAATTAATGACAAATTATGATGGAAATAATATGGCGGGAACATATGTCGCAAGTGGTTACGATCCAAGTATGATGATCTCTGTAGATGTTCCAGAAAAGGTATCGTTTGGCGCAATAACTAGCGAAAAAATTATTTCAAATAAATTTAATATTGCTAATAATTCGAGATTACCATTGCGAGTTGTTGTTACAGAATATGTTGATACAGATTTTTCTTTCAGCTTGTTTCAATCTTTGAAATTAAAAATTGATGAATATAGTGAAGGAAACGATGTATCGTTAATTGATAAAGGAAACGGCGATATATCTGCTGAAACCACATTATTTAATTTATGTTCAGAACAAAATATTAATGTAATCGACTCGGAAAAAAATGAAGAATTGATACAAAATGGCTGGAGAAATAATTGGAATTTTCAATTTGATGGTGCCATATATGAAGATCAATTTAATGAGAATGACTTGAGGACAGTCAACCATGAATTGAAATTAAAATTTATTCCTTTAACAGCGGATGGTAATAATATATGGGGAAGCTAAGATTATTGGGTCTAGGATCAGCTCAAAACTTTAATGAATAAAAGTACCGAATCAACGGAAATATATATAACAAATGAGGAGAGAAGCAATGGAGAACAAAAAGTATAAAGATGAAAGTAAAAGAAAGCGCAAGATAATCCTACTGATCATTCTTACAGGATGCTTAGTGATACTTACCATATTGTATTATTCACAAAAAACAAATGAAGTATACTCCAAAGATACTATGCCAGAAATTGTTCAGGGTGACCAAGCAATAGAAAACCTAGATGAAGTGGTACAAGAAACACAAAATATCACTGCATATGCACTGATTAGCATAGAGGCGGATGGACAAACAGGGAAATGGTATTTTTACAATGATAAAGACAATCAAATCGGTCAACAAGCGGTGATCAGATTGGATGACAGTAATAAAATCATATATCAGTCCGGAGTAATAGAGCCAGGAAGTTTTATTGAGAATATTAAATTGTCTGAACCTTTGAAATCTGGAAAATACAAAGCAACAGTTACGATAGAGAGCTATGATCTGGATAAAAAATTACTCAATAGTAGCATGGGTGCAGTTGCGACAATCATTGAAGTAGTATAAGTTAAGCAAATAAAAATAGAGATTAAACATAATGTTTATGATAAATATATAAATTTAGGAGGAGCAAAAATGTTAAAAAAGAATATTTTAATTACATTATTTAGTGGATTACTATTAGGCGCAGGAGGTTTATCAATTAATAGTGCATTGGTTGAAGCAAAAACACATGAACAAAATTCAGAAGCAACTATAGATGTCGAGGGGAAAATTGGTGAAAAGGCAATTAATCCTACTGATCCAATACCGACATTTCCAATAGAGCCAGAGTTAATGATTTCAGTTGATCTGCCTGAACAACTTTTTTTTGGAGCGACAAAAACTGAAAAGATTAGTTCTGCAGATCATAAGATTAAAAATAATTCTTCTTTACCAGTAAGAGTAGAAGTAATCCAATATAGCAATAAGAAAGAGACGGAGGACACTTTTCCATTATTTGAAAATTTATATTTAGTAACACCCAATTACGGTATTGGTGCGGAGCAGATACAACTGATTAGTGAAGGCTCTGCTTCAGCGTTAGAGGCGGTGAATAATGTACTAATGGAATTAAGTGCTGGATCAAATCCAACTAATGTGACTGAAAATGAGATTTTAGAAGACCAATTGGGTTGGAAAAAAGATACAACATTTCAATTTAGCGGGGTAATAGGAAGTATTTTTCCCTTAATCACTGAAGGTATAGTTGCAGAACATGAACTGACCATAAAACTAACGCCACTAACACCTAATGGAGCTAATGTCTGGGATGGAGAGCCTATTGAATAAGATTAGTTTTAAGACAATATTGATTATTGTTTTGGTATGTTTTATAAGCATTATATGCCTCCAACAGCCAGAATCAATCAAGAGCGTTGAACTACCTGTAGAAGGCAAAATCGGGCAAACAATCGAAAATAGTCATAATACAGATGAGACTAAACTAAGCGATGAAGACTTTAGGAAAAAAACGGTCGTCTACGAAAGAAGACTTCCTAAAACAGGAACGAGAACTTCATGGGGGTTATCTGTGTTTGGCGGAATTATTCTCAGTGCATTAATAATCTATAGAATAAAAAATCACTTCATCTTTCACCAAAGAAAATCCAGTGTATGAAGCATTGTGTCGGTTGGAATTTCGATTGATTAAAGATTTTTCAAGCGGTCATCTAATGACTTCTTATAAGAAAAAATGACTAACTTAAGTCTAGGAAATTTGTCTAAAAATAAAAAAATTATTTTGTGGTCTGTGGTCTATGGATACTCGCATCTTTGATATTCATTAATGGATGGACGAACATTGAAACAGCAATGGATCTAAAGGTAAATGAAGAAGCAACTGATTACAGTAAAGGATCTTAAAGCGAATGAATGGATGGCGGAAGGATTGGATGACAAAGTGGGGCATAAGCTGATTGCCTTTTTTCGGATCATGTGTTTACTTTTAATATTGATATAGCTACAGGTAGGTGGAAAGAGATAGATAAAGATTTAGCAAAATCAATGGCAGAAGAAATGGTATTCAAATTTGAATATAGCTTAAAAGGAAATAAATTAATTAGAAAAATTGATGGTAGTGGAGAAGAAATAGAATATAAAGTAGCAAAAGAAGATGACAAGATTCTGTTAGTACCAGTTAAAGAAAGTGAGAATAAGATCACACTTTCCTACAAAGAGAAAGAGACAGACTCTGCTAAGAACTGTTTGTCATTAAGTGGAGATCAAATCTAAGAATATCTGGATAAATAAAAGCTTGTAAATTTACTTTTTGGGGAGTAAATTTACAAGCTTTAAGTACCTTGCGTAATTAATAATTTTTAAGGTAAACTTGTCGAATACTATATATTCGGTTTTAGGAAGCACAAAATAACTAATCACCCAAGTGCTTTGGAATGAACTGAGAATATTTCTAGGTAGAAATGTGCAACTGCTTGATCGCGGAATACACAGAACCACGTTATTCTATATACGTAGAAAGCTTCAGTATCAGGTTGCTTGATTCAAAATCATTCTATCATTTTTTTAAACCGATTCGTTTGTGGTTTGAGATACGTAAAGCCTTCTCCTTCTACTTCATGGACATTTAGAATCGAAAGAAAGGCATGTTCGTCAATTTCATGAATGATCCGTTTTACTTCATTTAATTCCCTGGCACTTACTACCATATAGATCATTTTTTTATCGACACCAGAAAAACCACCTTCTCCGTGCAAGAATGTGACACCACGTTGTAAGCCAGTCATCAATAAAGGCGCAATTTCCTCACTTTTATTTGAGACCACAAGAATCCCTTTGGCAGAGTAGCCGCCATCAAGGATAAAATCGATGACACGACTAAATACATAGGAAGCGATTAACGTGTACATCATCCGCTTCAAATCGATATAAGTTAATGAAGCAAGTAAAACTATCACATCAAAAGCTAAAAGGGAACGTCCCATAGAGATTCCATGATTTTTTTCAAGTATCCGAGCGATGATGTCACTTCCTCCTGTAGTACCTCCCATACGATAAACGATCCCGCTGCCGACTCCGGCAATCAGTCCTGCAAGTAAAGAGACGATCAGTAAATCATGCTCTAAGTTGATTTGTAAGGGAATCCTTTGCCAAATCCATAAGAAGACAGAAAGCGAGACAGTGCCTAAGACAGTATACGCGAGCGCGCGTTTTCCTAATATTTTTCCGCCTAGTAGGATCAATGGAATATTGATCAATAAAGTAGAATAAGCTGGGTCGATATGAAAAAGAGCACGCAAAATCAGGGTAATACCTGAAACTCCACCCTCAGCTAGCTGGTTTGCGATATTCAAATAGACTAGTCCAAAAGCATAAATACTTGTTCCTAAAATAATAAAAAAAACTTCTTTCATTGTTTTCAATGATGTCATCGAATCCCCACTTTCTACTATATGATATGATTCATTGTGCAACAAGCGGTAAATCCTAGATATAAACCTAGGGATTAGGAAACTAGTTATTCATTTTTTATAGTTATAGAATAGACCAAGTTGGCTTGATGCTAAGAATTTATTAAGTATACCTAACATAATGTAGCATGTATTCTTTGTTTTCACAATTGCACTTCTTGCGGTTTTGCTGTAAAGTTTTTTAGGAAGAGATGATTGGAGGGTTCTTAATGAAAGAAGAGCGTTCACTAAAAAGTATGCAAGAAGAGGTCGATGCGTACATCCAACAATTTAAAGTTGGGTATTTTTCGCCATTGGCGCAAATGGCACGTCTGACCGAAGAAGTAGGTGAATTGGCCCGAGAGGTCAATCATTCATATGGCGAAAAAAGTAAAAAAGCAACAGAACCTAGTAATTCAGTGGCGGAAGAATTAGGCGATGTTCTATTTGTAACGATGATCATGGCAAACTCGTTAGGAATTGATTTGACGACGGTATTTGAAAAAAATATGGAGAAGTTCAATCGAAGGGACCATCATCGTTTTGCCCGAAAAGATGAGGAACAGTGAGAGGATAGAAGGAGTAAAAATGAGACTAAGTGAATTACCGATCGAATATAAAAAAGCAATTCCAGTAATAAGAAAAATCGAGGCAGCTGGATTTGAGGCGTACTTTGTTGGTGGTAGTGTGCGAGACACGTTACTCGGACAAAAAATTCATGATGTAGATATTGCTACTAGTGCGTTTCCAGAAGAAATCAAGCAATTGTTTCCAAAAACGATAGACATTGGGATCGAACATGGAACGGTTCTCGTCTTGCATGAAGAGGAGCAATATGAGATCACGACATTTCGTACGGAATCGACTTATCAAGATTATCGACGACCCGATAGTGTTTCATTTGTTCGTACACTAGAAGAGGATCTAAAGCGAAGAGATTTTACGATCAACGCTTTTGCTTTGAAAGAAGATGGTGAAATCATCGATTTATTCGACGGCTTGGCTGATTTAGAAAATCACGTCTTACGAGCAGTTGGCCGGCCTTTTGAACGATTTCATGAAGATGCCTTGCGAATGATGCGTGGCCTTCGTTTTGTGAGCCAGTTAGGATTCAAATTAGAAGAAGAAACAGCCAAGGCAATCGAAGACAACCATGCCTTATTGGAGAAAATTTCTATTGAACGAATGAATGTTGAATTTATCAAAATGCTTTTAGGGGATTTTCGTAATCATGGCTTGGTCGCATTTGTTGAAACAAAATGTTACATCTATTGTCCACAATTAAAAGAAGATGGTGAGGCATTACTACGATTTGCCGATTTACCATCTATTCCATTAAAAAAAGAAAGTCAAGCTTGGGCATTGTTGCTCAACCAGCTCGGTCGAGCAGAGCAAGAGGTGGCACCTTTCTTAAAAGCATGGAAATGTTCCAACCAAATGATTCGAGAAGTCCAACGTTTGGTCAAAGGATTGGCGAAGCGACAAGAACGACGATTAACACCATTGGAGATTTATCATCTTGGAAAAGACGCATCGTTGGATGTGGAGGAATTAATGATTTACTTCCAACAAACTCCTGACACAACAACTGTGCTAGACATTTATCACGCACTTCCTATCAAGACAATGAGTGAGTTGTCCATTGATGGAAAGGTGTTATTAGCTACGAGTGAAAAAAAACCAGGTAAATGGGTCAGTGAAGCATTAGCACTTGCGGAGTCAGCGGTAGTGAACGGACTGGTACCGAATGAACAAGCTGCGTTATTAACTTATCTGAAAGAGCAACAAGGGTAGTCAATGAAACCGTGGCAATCACTAATTACGTTTGATTGGCGGGCTATTCATATACTGACATGGCTAAAGTAAGGGCATGAGAGTTATCTATAGAAGCGTTTGGCTTTTTTGTAGCATGTTTTTCATGTCCCTCTTCTCTTTTATAGGAGGATTGTTATCAAAAAAGCTGACAGAAAAGCAAACATGAGAGATGACCGCTTTTGTTGTTTTATGCTAAACTAGTAATGAAACAGAATATAATGCGTCAAAAAAGGAGATTTTTTTAATGAGCAAAGAAATGACAGCGCTAAAATTTTATTTCCGTAACGGCGAAACATGGACGATCAATCGTCGTCACATCGGCGACCTTTGGATCAAACAAATCACAACAAGTTTTGGTCGTATCAATGGAAGCGAATTTATCGAGATCCATCCATGTGCCGGTTTTAAAATCGAGATCTTCCATGAAGGAGATTCAGTAGCTACTCATGATATCAATCTAGGTGGTTTGGAAATGGGTATGTTCAATCGTGCTTTGAAATATGAAGATATTGAACGTATGGAAATCTTGTATCGCAATGGTACACCTGATCTAGTATACTTCCCTTACTTGGACAAAGGAACAGAGGGATTAGATAATCAATATCAATCAACAAAAATCAGTGAAAAAACTGGTAACTTATACATTGTGATCAACCCAGAACAACGTGTTGACGATGTTTATGGCGAATATTTCGAATAAGATCGAATGACGTTAAAAAAATAGCACATGCAAAACTTTTGAATAGGTTTTGCATGTGTTTTTCTTTTGTCTTTATTTTATGATTCCAGTTGATATTTTATAGTGATTGGACTAGAATGAGTTTCTGGGATTGAAACAAACACTTCACTGTAAAAGTAAAAAGGTTTTAGTTGCATTCTTAGAACTTTTTGCTATAATTGGTGCAGTTTGAATATAGGAGATCTTGAAAATGAGAGAGAGTTTTGAAGAACAAAAGAAACGACTGGTTGAACACTATGGTACTTTTTCAATGGAAGATCGTCGTCAAATCTTATGTAAGTTGCGTAAAAGAAATATCTTGATGTATCGTCAATTGGGACGATTGAAACACGAATTGCTCCGTTTAGAATCAAAACGTGTGCAATGTGAGTTAGATGGTCGAGTGACCCAAGCGGAAGTTGTTGAAAACAAAATATTAAAGAAAAAAGAGCAATATTTGAAAGTTCTTGCACAAAATAAAAAATAAAGGGGATCAAGCATGGAATTTGCAGAGTTAGTGATTGTTTTTGCAGTCACGATCACGCTATCCAACATAGCAAGTCGTATCTTGCCGATGATCCCTGCACCACTGATCCAAATATTTCTTGGCGTGATTTTAGGATTGACCGAATGGGGTGAATCCATCAATTTTGAACCTGAATTATTTTTAGTGATGATCATTGCCCCTTTGCTTTTTAGAGAAGGAGAAAAAGCGGATATCGCCTCGATTTTGAAAAATTTCGATACGATATTGTTTCTCGCTTTTGGTGGGGTGATATTGACTTTGATTGGCGTCGGAGCAACGTTATCGTTTCTGTTACCAAGTGTCCCTTTAGCCGCGTGTTTCGCTTTTGGTGCAGCACTAGGTCCGACAGATGCGGTGGCAGTCAGTTCGCTGTCCAATCGTGTGAACATTCCGAAAAAAGCCATGCATATTTTGGAAGGTGAAGGGTTACTGAATGATGCATCTGGCGTTACAGCCTTCCAATTTGCCTTAGCCGCTTTGATCACTGGAACGTTTTCTGCGGTCAACGCAGGCGTTACATTGATTTTATCAAGTATTGGCGGGGCAGTCGTCGGCTTTTTACTTGTCTGGATGAAAAGAAAAATTATTGGTCTGATTGAGAAAGCGTCGGCACGTGACGTGACAGGCTACTTGTTGATTGAATTGTTGTTGCCTTTCTTAGCATATGTTTTAGCCGAAGTCTTTCATGTTTCAGGAATTATTGCAGCTGTGGTTGCAGGGGTATTACAAGCCTCAGGATTTAAAAAAATCTCAGTCTTTGATGCGGAGTTGTCAACTTTGTCGAATAGTACATGGACAACGATTGCCTTCACATTGAATGCACTGGTATTTATATTTTTAGGAATCGAACTGACACAAGTCTTTACACCTGTTTGGGGTGACGGTTTATATCCGAATAGTTTGTTGCTAATGATTATCTTATTGATTTCGATCATGCTGTTCGTCATTCGCTTCGTTTCAATCAGCTTGTTTTATATATTCAAGGGCGGTTTCCAAAGTCTTAAGAAACAACTGAATGAAGTGTTGATCTTAACCTTTGGAGGCGTAAAAGGAACCGTCAGTTTAGCGACTATTTTTATTTTACCATTCACGATCAACCAAATGGCATTCAATCAGCGTTCATTACTCCTGTTTTTGACCGCAGGTGTTATTCTAGTCACGTTGATTATCGGGATCATTGTATTGCCAATGTTGACTGAAACAGAAGAAGCAGCGACAACTGATTTAAAAGCTTTGATGATCTTGGAAGAAGTGATTGAAACACTGCGCTTAGAAAAAGAAGCGGAAGAACCAGGATCAAAAGCTTATTTAGCGATAGAAGCGGTGATTGAGACTTACCAAGAAAGAATCAGTGAGCTCTATTTATCTGATTTGAGTGGCGATGAAAAGCAAGAAGTCCAAGAAATCCAAGCGTTGATTTTATCGATTGAGCGAGATGGCTTGGATGAAAGATATCGTTCTGGGAAGCTGTCTTCTAATGGCTATCGTTTTTATTCAAGATTCCTGGCTAACTTTGAACAGTCGATCACAAGTCAAATTTTATCATTCATTGGTTTTTGGTTCATCGTAGTACGTCGACTGATGCGGATCATTCTCCATCCAAAAATGTTTTGGCAACGACGGCAAAGTGATCGCCAAACCATGATTTCTGAGAAAGATATTCAAGAAATTCGAGAGACGTATCAAAAGAATACTCAGTTGATCATTGAAAGTTTGGAGAATCTAACGGATGTTTATGATGAATCGATGATTGGATTCTTCATTGAACAACGCAAAGCTCAAGGGATTCGGATGATGAGTGGTAATCTGATTTCCTCTTGGATGATCCAGCAAGATCGTTTATTTACGAAAAAAATGCTAAGAGGTTATTATTTAGAAAGAAAAGTCATTGATGAATATGAAGTAGCAGAAGCAATCACGACTTTTTCTGCAAATCAATACAGAAGAAATATCAACCTGTTGGAGTCCTATACAATGAATCAGCCGACAGATCGCTTTTCATTTCGCTTTGCTTTCCAAGCGAAAGCAAAGAAATTTCAATTGAAACAAGACCAAAAGAGGAAGTTGTGACAAAGCACAGCTCCTCTTTTTTTATGGTGTTGTGACAGAAGTCGTTTAACCTTAATAATTAAGTTTATCCTGGAAGTCAGGTTTGTGAATCCTGGATATTCAGTTATATGAAATGAGAGAATACGTATCTGCAATGCTACCTAAAAAAAAAGAATATTCGAAAAAAACTATCTTTTAAACAATTGTTTTATGTTACAATATCCAAGATAAGGGGGGAGTACTGGTGAAAGAGCTAAAAATAACTGACCTCAAAAAAACATATGGAGAAAAAGAATTATTTAATCAGATCTCCTTTTTGATCCATGAACATGATCGCATCGGTTTGATTGGTACTAATGGAACTGGTAAAACAAGTCTTTTGAATATCATTGCTGGACTTGACAGTGGAGATGGTGATCAGCAGACAGTTTTTTATCCGAATGATTACCGTATCGGTTATTTATCACAAACCGATTCATTTTCAGAAAATGATACGGTCTTACAAGCTGTTTTTCAAGGGAATAGTCCATTGATCCAGACTGTACGACTCTATGAAGAAGCCTTGATTGCATTAGCTGAAAATGGCGATGATGAAGCAGTCCAAAAACGCTACGCATTGGCAGAAGAGCGAATGAATAAAGAGGACGCTTGGACGACGGATACAAATGCCAAGATCATTTTGCAAAAATTAGGGATCAGCCAACTAGAAAAGAAAATCGGTGAGCTTTCGGGTGGACAAAAAAAACGTGTGAGCTTAGCACAAGTTTTGATCGATGAACCTGATCTTTTATTACTTGATGAACCGACAAACCACTTAGATTATGCAGCGATCGAATGGTTGGAATCTTACTTGAAACAATATCGGGGTGCCTTATTGATGGTGACCCATGATCGTTATTTCTTAGATCGTGTCACGAATCGGATCTTTGAACTTGCCTTTGGGAATCTTTATGAATATAAAGGCAATTATGAAGCTTATCTAATTGAAAAAGCCGAGCGAGATCGTGTCGAAGTCGAACAAGAAGAAAAGCGTAAACGCCTGTATAAGCAGGAGCTTTCTTGGATGCGAGCGGGAGTACAAGCTCGTGGGACGAAACAGCAAGCACGTATCAATCGCTTTGAAGATTTAAAAGAAAACGTATATCAAGTCAATCATGATACGGATATCGAACTAAATATCGCGACACAACGTTTAGGTAAAAAAGTGATCGAGATCAAGGATGGTTCGTATTCGATTGAAGGAAAACCTTTGCTCCAACACTTGGATCTATTGATCCAATCAAGAGAGCGTCTAGGAATCACTGGAGAGAACGGTGCTGGAAAGTCAACGTTGTTAAATATCTTAGCAGGGAAATTATCCTTAGATAGTGGCATCTATACGATTGGCGAAACTGTTCGATTAGCTTACTATACACAGGAAAATGAAAAAATGTCTCCGGACAAACGAATGATTGCTTATCTGCAAGAAGCGGCAGAAGAAGTCCAAACGGCGGATGGAACGCAAATCGGTGTCGCTGAACTTTTGGAGCGGTTCTTGTTTCCTAGATTTATGCACGGAACACTGATCCGTAAACTATCTGGTGGGGAAAAGCGTCGTTTATATCTACTCAAATTGTTGATCCAGCAACCCAATGTTCTATTGCTAGATGAGCCAACCAATGACTTAGATATCGCTACTTTAACGATCTTGGAAGATTATTTCCGGACATTCCCTGGAGCGGTGATCACCGTTTCTCATGACCGTTATTTCTTAGATAAGGTAGTTGATAAACTGTTAGTTTTTCTAGGAGATGGCAAACAAGAGCTTTATTATGGCGATATGTCTAGCTATTTAGCCAAACGCAAAGAAGATCAACAGATTCAACCAGAAAAAGTCAAAGCTAAGATAGAAGAAAAAAAATCTGAGCCAAAGAAAAAGCTTTCTTATATGGAACAGAAAGAATGGGCAACAATCGAAGATGAGATTGCTGAACTAGAGAATCGTTTGGATGAATTGCAAGAGGAGATGAACCATCAAGGGGATGATTTCACACGATTGCAAGAATTACAAAAAGAAGTAACCACAACTGAGGAACTGCTGGAAGAAAAAATGTCACGTTGGGAATATTTAAGTGAATGGGCAGATAATTAGGAGGGAAAAGATGGAGCAAGCATATCTTGATCTAGGGAAAAAGTTGTTATCTGAAGGACATGTAAAAGGTGATCGAACGGGAACAGGAACATTTAGTTTATTCGGTTATCAAATGCGATTTGACCTGCAAAAAGGCTTTCCGTTATTGACGACAAAACGTGTACCTTTTGGTTTGATCAAAAGCGAATTATTATGGTTTTTAAAAGGAGATACGAATATCCGTTATCTTTTACAAAATAATAACCATATTTGGGATGAATGGGCATTTGAACGGTATATCAAAAGTGAGGACTATCAAGGACCGGATATGACAGATTTCGGACATCGTAGTTTGACTGATCCAGAATTCAATAAAGTCTATCAAGAAGAAAGCAAGAAATTCTGTGAAAAGATAGTGGCAGATGAAGAATTTGCAGAAAAACATGGAGATCTTGGTCATATTTATGGCTATCAATGGCGTCATTGGGAAACCAAAGAAGGTAGTTTCATCGATCAAATCAAAGAAGTGATCGAAGCTATCAAGCAGACACCTGATTCAAGACGACTGATCGTCTCAGCATGGAATCCAGAAGATGTGCCAAGTATGGCGTTACCTCCTTGCCACACGATGTTTCAATTCTATGTAAATGACAATAAACTAAGTTGTCAGCTGTATCAAAGAAGTGCTGACGTGTTTTTAGGTGTCCCATTCAATATTGCTAGCTATGCTTTATTGACACATCTGATTGCACATGAAACTGGATTGGAAGTTGGTGAATTTATCCATACTTTAGGCGATGCGCATCTTTACTCCAATCACGTAGAGCAAATGAAAGAACAATTGTCTCGTGAAGTTCGTCCATTTCCGAAGCTAGTATTGAATACAGAAAAAAACTCTGTGTTTGATTTTGAAATGGATGATATCAAAGTTGAAGGATATGAGCCGCATCCTTCAATAAAGGCACCTATCGCGGTCTAAGAAAGGATGAGAAAATGTTCGCTGCAATCTGGGCACAAGATGAAAATGGCCTGATCGGAAAAGAAGATAGACTTCCTTGGCATTTGCCGAATGATTTGAAATTTTTTAAGCAAATGACTGAAGCGAATGTATTGATCATGGGACGAAAAACATTTATGGGGATGGGCGGTAAGCCACTACCTAATCGTAAAACGATTGTTTTGACAAGAGACCGTGAGTTTACAGCCGAGGGCGTACTAGTGATGCATGATGTCAATGAAGTATTAGCGTATGAAAAAGAAGCAGATGGAATTTTATTTGTTGCTGGAGGGTCAGCAATCTATGAAGAATTTTTACCTTACTGCACGATTTTGTATCGTACGGTGATCCATCATTCTTTCGAAGGAGATACGTATTTTCCTGCTGTAGACTGGCAAGCATGGTCATTGATCAATATCAGTCCGGGAGAAATAGATGAAAAAAATAGTTATGCACATCAGTTTGAGACGTATAAACGTAAAGAAGAACATACAACCGAAGAGATATAATGTCTCGTTGAACCTATAGATTTAAAGCGGAAGAAACCGAAATGGATTTTTTTATCATTCAGGTTTCTTCCGCTTATTTTGTCGTTCCATCAAAAAAAGTAGAGCAGATAAAGAAAACTGAATAGAATCATGTTATCATAACAAACAATTTATTTTAAACTTGTTTATAACTGAATTTGATGAAAAAACAGAAGTTCTTTGGTATACTGAAAGTGGACCTGCCTGAAAAATGCTAGGCACTTTGTGAAAGAAAGAGTGTGAAATAATGACAAACGTAAAAATAGTAACAGATTCTTCTTGTACAATGGAAAAAGCAGTACGAGATCATTTGAATATTCATGTTATGCCATTATCAATTATGATCGATGGCGTTGTATATCCTGATGACGATCAACTAGGCGGAGAGAAATTCATGGAAATGATGGCTAAATCAAAAGCATTACCTAAAACAAGTCAACCGCCGATCGGCGAATTCATTTCAACGTATGATGAATTAGGCCAAGATGGTAGTGAAGTGATTTCCATCCATATGACGAAAGGGTTAAGTGGAACGGTTGAAGCTGCAAGACAAGCAAGCAACCTAACGAAAACAAACGTCACAGTCATTGATAGTGATACGACTGACCAAGGTTTATCTTTCCAAGTGATTCGTGCGGCTGAAATGGCCAAAGAAGGTAAATCAGCAGAAGAGATCCTTGCTGAAATCGAGAAGATCAAAAATAATACAAAACTTTATATCGGTATCTCCACATTGGATAACTTAGTAAAAGGTGGAAGAATCAGTCGTGCAACTGGTTTACTATCAAGTATGTTGAACATTCGTGTGGTGATGAACTTCGCTCACTCAGAGCTGATTCCTGTGACAAAAGGTCGTGGGAAAAAGACTTTCGACAAGTGGTTCGATAGCTTGAAGAAAGAATTGAAGGCTCTACCGAACGTTCGCCAGATCGGTATCTCACATGCAGGTGCGACAGAGCTTGCTCGAGAGTTTGAAGAAGGCTTGAAACAATTGTTTCCCGATATGGACATCCCAGTATTGCATACAAATCCAGTGATTGCTACCCATACAGGGGAAAATGCTTTTGCAATCATGTATTATACCGATTGATGAATGTCAAATAAGAAATAGAAAGACAGATCATGTGAAGACCAATAGACGTGTTCTTTGTGATCTGTCTTTTTATTCGTTCAAGTGCTACTAGCGTAAGGAAGTGAGGAGGAAAAGACATTTTGAGATGCTCCACTTCCTTTAGCAGATGAGAAACAGCCTCTTTCTTTTTT
This sequence comes from Enterococcus mundtii, assembly GCF_002813755.1. Taxonomy (NCBI): domain Bacteria; kingdom Bacillati; phylum Bacillota; class Bacilli; order Lactobacillales; family Enterococcaceae; genus Enterococcus; species Enterococcus mundtii. Next base: position 1,034,355 of record NZ_CP018061.1, read on the forward strand.
TCAGAAAAGGGCTATTTTTTTAATCGGAATTTTGGTAATATAAGAAACAATCATGGTCTAGAGGTGAAACAATGAAACGAATGAAACAACAGTGGTTGATTGTTTTGATCCCTTTATTCACTGCAGTTTTTCTCTTTGTCGGACTCTCTTTGAGTGTGCCGAAAGCACAGCCTTTGTTAAAACCGGCAGCGTCGGTTACTTCTGAAAGCAATCAAAAAGAAAAGTTACACTATGTAGCAATTGGCGATTCATTAACTGAAGGAGTAGGCGACCAGACGAAACAAGGTGGTTTTGTTCCGTTAGTCGCAAATGACATAAAAGACAGATATGGTTTGATAGCCATTGAAATTGAAAACTACGGTGTAAATGGCGAACGAAGTGATCAAATATTAAAAAGATTGAAAAAAAATGAAGAAATCCAAAAGAATATCGAAACTGCAGACATTATTACATTGACTGTTGGTGGGAATGATTTAATGAAAGTGATCCAAAATAATCTTTTTGGTATCAGTATTCGTTCATTCAATAAACCAATCAAGAATTATCAAGAAAATGTCCAAGCAATCATTGAAGAGATACGAGGGTTAAATAAAGAGGTACCTATCTATATTTTAGGGATCTACAATCCATTTTATTTGAACTTCCCTGAGATCACAGATATGCAAACGATTGTGGATAACTGGAATGAAGGAACACAGCAAGTAGTAAATGAAGCAGAAAATAGCTATTTTATCCCGATCAATGATCTATTGTACCAAGGATTAAATCAAGAGGTCGGAATTACTGAAGCTTCTGATCAGTCAACTTCTAGTGATAGTTCGAACGGGACGAAAAATAATGTGTTATATGAAGAAGATCATTTTCATCCTAATAACTTAGGCTATCAATTGATGGCTAATGCTGTGAGAGATCAATTGATCGAAACGCATGAAAAATGGCTGGTTAAGGAGGGAAACAAGGATGGATAAACGAAGTTCAACAGTTGAAAAAAACAAAAGGCATAACTATTGGAAATACGCCTTTCTGATTTTATTAGGCCTGATCATTGGTTCGACGATTTTCTTAGGTACGCGGATATTCGCCAATCGTGAACCTGATTTGCCAGAAGTACCAGCGATTACAGAAAGACAAGGCGACCCGGTATTGACGATCAATACTCAAAAAGAAAAAGTCAACCAACTGATCAGCTTTTTCTTGACAGATTTCCAAGAAGGACAAGATATCAAGTATAAATTTTATTTAGAAAATGAAGCATTGCTTAATGGTACGTTTGAAGTGTTAGGATTCCCTATCGACTTTTACTTGTATTTTGATCCGTATGTAATGGAAAATGGCAATGTTCAGTTAAAAGCAAAAAGTCTATCGATCGGTACATTGAATCTGCCGATCAGAGATGTGATGAATATGATCAAGCGAAATTACAAACTACCTGAATGGATCGAGATCAATACAGAGGATTTAACGATCATGTTACGATTAGATCAATTCCGTATGCAAAATGGAATGTACATCAAAGCGGACAAAATTGATTTAGTCAACGACGATATTCGCTTTAGTTTGTATTTACCAAAAGATTCCTCAACGACGGAAGAAACGACCGAATCTAGTACTAATTAAGTGATATCTCGAGAGTAAGGGAGGAATCAATGATGGAACGAGCAATATTTGCAGGAGGATGTTTTTGGTGTATGATCCAGCCTTTTGATACATTACCAGGCATCCATACGATCATGTCCGGTTATACTGGTGGGCATGTACCAAATCCAACGTACGAACAAGTGAAGGCCAAAACAACAGGACATACTGAAGCAGTAGAAATCTTGTATGATCCTGAATTGATCTCATACGAAGCATTACTTGAGCTTTATTGGCAACAAACGGACCCTACAGACGCTTTTGGTCAATTTGAAGATCGAGGCGATAATTACCGACCTGTGATTTTTTATACTACAGAAGAACAACGTCAAAAAGCTGAAAAAAGCAAACAACAACTTGCAGCAAGTGGTCGCTTTATTGATCCTATCGTTACGACGATCGAGCCAGCGGAGACCTTTTATTTAGCAGAAGATGAGCATCAAGATTACTACAAAAAAAATCCTGAGAACTTTGAGCGTAATCATGCGCGTCGTGCAGCATTTATTGCTGCCAATTGGGAGGGAAATCAATGAATCGCAGCTTCTATCACTATCTGATGACTCTTCGTGGAGGGAAATCTTCTGATGCGTTATCAACTTTTGCAACCGAAGCTGGAAAAGATATCCAGTTTCCGAAACATAGTACAAGTTATGAAGAAATTTCTGATTATTTAGAAATGAATGTTGATTATTTGCCCTCTATGGATATCTTTGATACGGCTTGGGATCATTATTTAGAGAATAATCATCTCACCTGATCAATGGGATCTGGTATGAAGAGTATGACTTAAAAAAAGACGAGACAAGTACTGCTTTGGCAATATTTTTGAATAGCCCTATTTGGTCGAGTGATTTTGGACTATTCAATTATTTCTAAAACATAGTACGTTTGTCCGTCTTTTTTCGCACCTATCTGTAAATGATCATTGAACCATTCGCTTTTTCTGTAGTTATTCTATATAATGAGGGTAATAGGTTAAGATTTTACGAGGGATGGATTGATGGGCTTTGACAAAAAAGCAGCTTTATATTGACCGTTTTTGGTTATTTATTAAATTTTTACTTTGTTCCATAGTGATTGCATTTATTTTACGAGGATTTATATTGATCCCAGTACCAGTGGAAGGGAACTCGATGGAGAATGTCCTTAAACAAGGGGATATGGTCGTTATGGAAAAATTCTCTGAAATCAGACGATTTGATGTGGTCGTTTTCCAACTTTCAGATGGAACCATCTATATCAAAAGAGTCATTGGTTTACCGGGAGAAACCATTAGTTATGAAAAGGATCAACTAAAAATCAACGACCAACTAATCGAAGAACCTTATTTAAGTAAAAATATCCGTTCGGACCACGAAAATGCACCTTATACTACCGATTTTACCTTGGAAGAGTTGACAGGATATACAGAATTACCTGAAGATAGCTATTTTGTTTTGGGGGATAATCGCCGTGTGTCAAAAGATAGTCGTTCATTTGGAACAATATCTAGAGATGAAATTTTAGGAAAAGCGAGATTTGTGTATTACCCATTGAATGAAATCAAATGGATCAGATAAAATAAAAGAAGACTCTCCAATAACTATATGTTGGAAAGTCTTCTTTTTTGATTATATTTTCATCCACATTGGTTCCAATGTATTTCCATCAGGATCTTGTACTTCAAGAGAATACATTTCTTCTTCCGGTATTCCCATATCGACTGTATGGTAGCTACCACCATTTTCTTTTGCAATTTCACCAAAACGTTTGACTTCAGCAGCATTTGCTAAACTAAAAGCAATCAGTGCACCGCTCATTTTTTTTGTGTCAGCGATTTCTTTGTCTTTTAAGAATTTTTTGTAAAAGTCATGTGTCAAGAGCATCACCCAAAATGTGTCATCCCAAACCATCGCGCTTGCTTCTTCAGTCGAAAATTCTTTATTTTGTTTGAATCCTAATTTTGTATAGAATTCGACCGAGCGACCAACATCTTGCACAGGGAAATTGACAAAAACCATTGTGTTCATCTTGCTACAGCTCCTTTTTAATTTTCCTCTATCATGCGCTCGTCGGTAAGCGTTGTCAAAGTATTTAACTTGGGGAAGAATTTTTTATTTTATTGGACGTATCCGCTAAAAGTATAATCAACAGTACTATAAAATTCGTAATAAAATCTTGAACTTTGATCTGTCATACTAAGAGTACTAGAAATCGTAGAGCCAGCTGGAACGAAGTGTGTTTTTAAGACGGCATGATTGGCAGAATTTCTCATTCGAATTTCTAAGGTTCCGCGACCTTGATTGTGGAAGGAATAATTATACGTATTTTTTCCTAATATATTGTAGTTAGAATATAAATAATATTTGCCACTATAAGTGCCAGATATTGAACAACGTCCTGACGAAGCTACGTTCCAGTTTGCCGTTGGCACATTGGCTCCTCTGACCAACGAAGGGGTCAAGTTGATTAAACTTGATTCTGTATTTGTGGCTTCAACACTTAATTGATCTGCATCTACTGACTGTTGTGGAATGGACAAACCAAATAATAAGAAAATAGTAGAGAACATAAATAATTTTTTCATAAGTACTCCTTTTTGTTATTTTTTAGTGAACGTTCACCTCTTGATAATAAGTGTTTTGTTTCACATTTTCAATAGCAAGAATCCTTGTTTTACAAGGTGTCACAGATTGTGACATCGAATAATAAGAAATATATCGATTCGTTTCAATAATTCGCTTTTAAGTTCTTTTATGAAATGGTTATAATGAGAGATAGAATAAGGAGGCGATGTTGTGGATTTTGGTAAAATATTAAAAGAAAAAAGGCATCAAGCAGGAATTACACAGGAAGAATTGGCAAAGAGATTAAATGTTAGTCGTTCAGCTATTTCTAATTGGGAAATCGGCAGAAATTACCCAGACATACATACACTAGTGGAAATATCGACAAGCTTAGGTGTGTCTTTAGACGAACTATTGGAAAATTCTACTATGACTGACACGATGATTGATACTACTAAAGAAATTGAGGTGAATCAGAAAAAAAAGCGAGGAAAATTGTTTTTTGTAGTAGCACTGTGTTCGAGTGTTTTAGTCATGTCAATTTTATTTTTTTCATTTTCTAATCAACCGACGATTGTCTTGAATGCAGTTGAAAACGCCCATTCAGAAGATGTAGCGCTCTTTAACAAAGAAGATATCAAAGATATTACTCTCAAAGACAAGAAAATGACTATTCTTTTTACTATACCTAAAGACAGTGAATATGTTGGCTACTATGTCGACGGAAGTAATCAAAAAGGATTTGTAAATCTTGATATATATAAGACTGCTAATTCTGATGTCAATCAGCGGAAATTAGTTCATGATGGACTGATTGAAGTAGATTTAGATATGTTTTCAAAAGTGAATAAAATTAGTGTGAATTATAAAAAATAAAGCGTATTGCAAGAAGTATTCATAAATAGCTGTATGAGGACAAATGAAGGAGTTCTATCGTTAGTAAAGGTCATTATGGCAAAATAAAAATCTTCTAAAAAACTTTTAGAAATCAGGTGAATCTTCTTGTCAACGAGCTGTATACTTCGAGTCGGATCAGGTTAAAAAAGTAAGCTTCATGGAACGAATCGTTTAGTCGATTGTTTTACGGAGCTTACTTTTTTTCTTTACTATGCAAGTTATTTTTTCTATTGATTTCTTTCTATCATGGGCTGATTGATCGTTTGACTTTTTCAAAAACTGTCTAATGACGAACGTTAAAAGATCGACTAGGAATCAGAAACATGAAGTATTCCTCTTGTGAATAGATCGGACAAAGTATTTTATCATGATTAAGGTATTCCATCCTCATCAAATATTTTTGTCCATTGTATGATCTGAATAAGCATATTTTGACTTGCAATAAGCACGCCATCAGTCACTTCCTTGATTGCAGCTTCTGTAGTTCACCTTTCTTGAACAAATTCCCCATAAATTAAGCATGGATTTTCTTCTCCAGAGTCTCTCATCATCTGTGGCTACACTTTCTGAGATAAGAATGAAATGAAGACTTGGATCAATAGTAAATATTTTTAGGAGAGTAAACATTCTCCTTGATTGACTTTAACAGATGGAAACCTGCTTGTTGAATGGATGTCTCTCTTTCTATTTTTTGAACATGAGGTGGAATCAATATGATAAACTGAAGAAAAGAGTTGAAAGTGAGGAGCTAGATGATCGAAAAGAAACCAAAAGGACGAGACGGTGTAGTGATCCAAGAAGAGCAGGTGATTCGTCCTAAGAAAGTCTGGTCGGAGGAGGTCCAAAAATTTTTAAGTTACCTAAGGAACCAAGGTATAACTTATGTGCCAGAACCACTAGGCTATGATGAGAAAGGAAATGAAGTGGTATCTTATCTCGCAGGTGAGGTCTATGATTATCCTTTGCCCCCTCAATTGTTGACGGACAGTGCCATTTGTTCAGCAGGTCGATTGTTAAGAGACTTCCACGACCAGAATCAAGGATACCTTACTTCTTTAAGTGGCACAGAACCGTGGATGCTACATTCATTCGGAGAGCATGAGGTAATGTGTCACAATGATTTTGCGCCATACAACGTGACAACGGAAAATGGTCTAGCCATTGGTATCATTGATTTTGACACGATCACACCAGGACCAAGAATCTGGGATGTAAGTTATGCCGCCTATCGCTGGGTACCTTTAGCGGCAAATCAAGGAGATCCGATCACGGATGAAACGTGTCATCGTTTAAAAAAATTTGTTGAAGCATACAGACTAAATGAGTCTGCGTATCCAGATTTGATCCCCACGATGATCAGACGACTTTCTTATATGATAGATTTCATCACTGACGCAGCAAGTCGCGGAGAAACAAATTTTCAAGCAAATATTCAAGAGGGCCATCTAAAAAAATACGAGCAAGATAGTCAATGGTTGCTCGATAATGAGAAAAAGATTCTTAGAAAGTTGCAAAATGAAGAAACTTGAGAATAAGACGTTTGATTTTTAGTTTTTTTCTTGTATACTCCTAGAAGTGTAGTTCATTCAAGTACTGTATAAGTAAAAGAGCAAATTTTTAGATTTTAAGTTTTAGAGGAGGAAACACCAATGACTATTCAATGGTTCCCAGGACATATGGCGAAGGCCAGACGTGAAGTTTCAGAAAAGATGAAATATGTTGATATCGTCTTTGAGTTAGTTGATGCACGACTACCTTTGTCTTCACGTAATCCAATGTTAGATCAAATCATCCAACAAAAACCAAGACTTGTTTTATTAAATAAAGCTGATCTAGCTGATCCGCAACAAACGAAATTATGGCAACAATACTTTAGAAATCAAGGACATCAAGCCCTAGCAATCACCGCTCAAGAAAGTAAAGGAATCAAAGCGTTGATCCCTGCGGCAAAAGAAGCACTGAAAGAAAAACGAGAAAGAGACGCAGCTCGTGGCATCAAACCTCGAGCAATCCGCGCGATGGTCCTAGGAATTCCTAATGTAGGGAAATCGACATTGATGAATCGTTTAGTGGGCAAAAAAATTGCACAGACAGGGAATAAGCCTGGGGTAACGAAAGGACAACAATGGCTTCGTTTAGGAAGTGAATTAGAACTATTAGATACACCTGGTATTTTATGGCCTAAGTTTGAAGATGAAGAAATCGGTAAAAAACTAGCCTTGACTGGTGCAATCAAAGACCAATTGGTACACCTTGATGATCTAGCAATTTACGGCTTAGATTTCTTTGCCCGTTACTACCCTAATAAAATCCGCGAACGTTATGGATTATCAATAGAAGAAGAGCAACAAGTTGCACCTGAGTTATTGATGACGATCACGGAACGGAGAGGGTATCGACAAGATTATGACCGTGGGAGCGAGGTAGTTGTTTTTGATATCCGCCAAGGGAAACTAGGTCGCTATACTTTAGATCGTTGTGAAGAAATGGAAGAGACTACTCATGAGTGAATCGATCCAGAGTATCAAAGAAAAACTGAAACAAATCACAACACTTGATGATCCGATAGTTACACAACTAAGATTAGACACAAGAAAAGGTGTCCAACAAGCATTAGGCTCTTTTGAAAAACGCTTAGCAAAGGAAGCTTTGCTTCGTGAAAAATATGAGACGATGTCCTTCTACGAAAATGAAGGATATGCTCAAGGACATGAACTGATTGCAGGGATCGACGAGGTAGGAAGAGGTCCCTTGGCTGGTCCTGTAGTATCCGCAGCTGTTATTTTACCTAAAGGTGTAGAGATTTACGGATTGAACGATTCCAAGCAATTATCTGAAAAAAAACGTGAAGAACTGTATGAACAGATTCAAGAAAAAGCCCTCTCCATCGGGATTGGTGTGATCGATGAGCAGACGATCGATCGTGTCAATATTTACGAAGCAAGTAAATTAGCGATGTGTGAAGCTGTTAAAGAATTGACACCAGAGCCTACGTATTTATTGATCGATGCGATGACTTTAGATCTGCCGATTGCACAAAATAAACTGATCAAAGGAGATGCTCGTTCAATTTCGATTGCTGCTGCCAGTATCATTGCAAAAGTCTATCGTGACCGTTTGATGAAAGAATACGAGTTACAATATCCTGGCTATGGTTTTGCCAAGAATGCAGGTTATGGAACAAAGGAACACCTCTTAGGATTAGCACAACATGGCATCACGCCAATCCATCGTAAAAGTTTTGCACCAGTCAAACAATATTTATCATAAGTGATGCGCCACTTTTCACGTATCTTATAAAAAAGATTAGAAAAGGTGGCGCTTTATGGTTATATACAATGAATTTATTACAAAGTTGGCATTGGTCAAAGGACTGAGCGGAGAGCAAAAATGGCGTGTGATCCGTCATCTATTGAGTGAAAAGAAAGAATGGTTGTCGGTTGATGATATGTTGACAGTTTCGCACTTCAATCGCTCTAGAGCAAGTTTTTATGACTATTGGAGCCAGATCAACTATACTTGGCGGAATAGAATAGGAGAGAATCCATACATAACTTTTCTTGATCCAATCTACCCTTCACAATTGCTTCATTTGGCAAATCCCCCGATCTTATTATTTTATCGAGGTGATCTTTCGCTGATGAAACGAAAAATGATCGCTGTCGTTGGTGGTAGACAAACATCTGGTTATGCGAGAAAAATCGTAGAGCGAGTGATCACTCCTGTGATTGACCAAGACTATATAGTTGTTAGTGGCTGTGCGAAAGGCGTAGACACTTATGCGCATCAAGTAGCGATCCGCTGTTCAGGCAGAACGATTGCAGTGATCGGTACGGGGATCAATCATAGTTATCCGAAAGAAAATCAGCAGTTGCAACGAGGGATTGCTAGAGATCATCTTTTATTAAGTGAGTTTTTACCAGATGTTGGTCCACAAAAATTTCATTTTCCTATGAGAAATCGTCTGATTGCCGCTTTATCAAGTGGAATCTGTGTGATTGAAGCAAAAGCAAAAAGCGGCTCATTGATCACAGCAGAGCAAGGCTTAGAGATTGGACGTCCGATTTTTTCTGTCCCTGGGAATATTTTGACAGGTCAATCCACTGGTTGTCACCAATTGATCCAAGATGGAGCGATATGTACCTTTTCAGGACAAGATATCCTTAATGAATTGGAATCATAACGATTGATTTATTATTGCTTTCCTTGACAAACGATTTCTGAATGGATATGATAAGCTACGATTTGTAAAAGTCCTTGTAACATATATATAGTAGGAACCCGAAAATGGAAAGGAGTCCATTCAGGAATGGCATATAAATATTTAGTGATCGTAGAATCACCTGCAAAAGCCAAGACGATTGAAAAATATCTTGGCCGTAATTATAAAGTAATGGCTAGTGTAGGACATATTCGTGACTTACCTAAAAGTAAGATGGGGATCGATTTTGAAAATAATTATGAACCGCATTATATCTCGATTCGAGGAAAAGGCGACGTCATCAAAAGTCTAAAAGCAGCGGCAAAAAAAGCGCAAAAAGTTTACCTCGCAAGTGACCCGGATAGAGAAGGGGAAGCAATTGCTTGGCATTTGGCTTATTTATTAGGTTTGGATCTCAACGATAAGAATCGTGTTGTCTTCAATGAAATCACCAAGGATGCAGTCAAAGCGGCATTTAAAGAGCCACGTACGATCGATGTGGATCTTGTCGATGCGCAACAAGCACGTCGAACGCTTGACCGTATCGTTGGTTATTCGATTAGTCCGATCTTATGGCGTAAAGTAAAAAAAGGCTTGAGTGCTGGTCGAGTCCAGTCGATCGCATTGAAGATCATCATTGAACGCGAAAAAGAGATCCGTGATTTTACGCCGGAAGAGTATTGGAGTATTGACGGAAACTTTAAGAAAGAACGTAAGAAGTTCAAAGCAAACTTTTGGGGAGTCGATGGCAAAAAGAAAAAATTGTCCGATGCCGAAACTGTCAAAGAAGTGACTGACCGGATCACTGGTAAAGAGTTTGCAGTAACAAAAGTCGAAAAGAAGGAACGCAAGCGAAATCCTGCGAACCCATTCACGACAAGTAGTTTGCAACAAGAAGCCGCTCGTAAATTGAATTTCAGAACACGTAAAACCATGATGGTGGCGCAACAGTTGTATGAAGGAATCTCACTTGGCAAACAAGGCACGATCGGGTTGATCACGTATATGCGTACCGATTCTACACGGATCGCCGATACTGCTAAAGCCGAAGTCGCAACGTTCATCGAAGAAACATACGGAAAAGAATTCTCCAGTCATTCGGAACGTAAAGCAACGAACTCTAAAGGGGCACAAGATGCCCATGAAGCAGTGCGTCCAACCAGTGCATTACGTACACCAGATGAGTTGAAACAATACTTGGATAAAGACCAATTGAAATTATATACATTGATTTGGTCACGATTTGTTGCAAGTCAAATGACACCAGCTGTATTGGATACGATGAAAGTCACGTTGGAACAAAATGATGTAAGGTTCATTGCGAATGGCTCAAAAATCAAATTCAAAGGGTTCATGCAAGTGTATGTTGAAGGCCGCGATGATGGGAAAGAAGACAAAGAAAACATTTTGCCAGAGTTAGCAGAAGGCGATACGGTACAATCTGTCGATATCGAACCGAAACAACATTTCACACAACCGCCTGCACGTTATAGTGAAGCGACATTGATCCGTGCATTGGAAGAAAACGGAGTAGGTCGTCCCTCGACTTATGCGCCAACGTTAGATACGATCCAACGACGATATTATGTGAAGTTGACACAAAAACGTTTTGAACCAACCGAATTAGGTGAGATCGTCAATTCGTTGATCTGTGAGTTCTTCCCACAAATCGTAGATATCCATTTTACAGCTGAAATGGAAGATGACTTGGATAAAGTCGAAGAAGGAAAAGAAGAATGGATCGAAGTCGTCGATCGTTTTTATAAACCATTTGAAAAAGAATTATCGAATGCCGAAGAAAAAATCGAGAAAATCCAGATCAAAGATGAACCAGCTGGTTTTGATTGTGATTTGTGTGGGCATCCGATGGTGATAAAATTAGGGAAGTATGGTAAATTCTATGCATGTAGTAATTTTCCAGATTGCCGAAACACCAAACCAATCGTCAAGGAAATCGGCGTCACTTGTCCCGTGTGTCATGAAGGACAAGTCATCGAACGTAAATCTAAGAAAAATCGTCTATTCTATGGCTGCTCTCGTTTCCCAGAATGTGAATTCACCTCTTGGGAAAAACCAATCGGCAGAAATTGTCCGAAATGTGACCATTATTTGGTCGAGAAAAAAGTCAAAGGCGGCAAACAAGTGGTTTGTACGAATGGCGATTACGAAGAAGATGTTCAAAAATAAAGAAATGAGAAGAGGTTTTTAGTTGAAAATCGTCAATGTAGTAGGTGCAGGTCTAGCTGGAAGCGAAGCAGCCTGGCAAATCGCTCAAGCGGGTGTACCTGTAAAGTTATATGAAATGAGACCAGTTAAGAAGACAGAAGCGCATCATACAGATAATTTTGCTGAATTAGTCTGTTCCAATTCTCTTAGAGGGAATAGTCTTGCGAACGCAGTTGGTTTATTGAAAGAAGAAATGCGTCGCTTAGATTCAGTGATCATCCATTCAGCAGATGAAACAGCTGTACCTGCAGGCGGTGCCTTAGCAGTGGACCGCGATTCATTTTCTGAAACCATCACTCGTAAGGTCAAAGAGCATCCTTTAGTCACAGTAGTGAATGAAGAAATCACTGAGATACCAGAAGGAATCACGGTGATAGCGACAGGACCTCTGACTTCTCATCCTTTAGCAGAAAGCATCAAAGCATTCAATGGCTCAGACGGTTTCTATTTCTACGATGCTGCGGCACCGATCGTCGACAAATCCACGATCGATATGGACAAGGTGTATTTAAAATCACGTTATGACAAAGGCGAGGCAGCTTACTTAAACTGTCCGATGACCGAAGAAGAATTTAAAGCTTTCCATGAAGCCTTGGTCAATGCGGAAGTTGCTGAATTGAAATCTTTTGAAAAAGAAAAATATTTTGAAGGTTGTATGCCAATCGAAGTAATGGCGCAACGTGGCTTTAAGACAATGCTATTCGGCCCAATGAAACCAGTCGGCCTAGAAGATCCTAAAACAGGAAAAAGACCTTATGCAGTCATCCAGTTAAGACAAGATAATGCAGCCGCTTCTCTTTATAATATCGTTGGGTTCCAGACGCATTTAAAATGGGGCGAACAAAAGCGCGTGTTCCGCATGATCCCAGGATTAGAAAATGCAGAATTTGTCCGCTATGGTGTAATGCATCGCAACAGTTTCATGAATTCACCAGAACTCTTGAAGCCAACTTATCAATCGACTAAACGCGAAGATCTATTTTTTGCAGGACAAATGACGGGTGTAGAGGGGTATGTTGAAAGTGCGGCAAGTGGTTTGCTTGCAGGGATCAACGCTGCTCGCTTAGCGAAAGAATTGGAACCTGTGACGTTGCCACAAGAAACAGCCATGGGAAGTATGGCCTACTACATCACACATGCGGAAGGCAAACATTTCCAACCAATGAATGCAAACTACGGATTATTCCCAGAATTACCTGAACGAATCCGTGATAAAAAATCTCGGTATGAAGCAATTGCACAACGTGCCTTAGCAGCCAATGAAAAAGTGAAGCAAGAAGTCTTGAATAAAGAATTTGCTTCTCGTTAAATGGATGTTATGTAATAAGTCGAAGTGTCTCAGGATGGTGTTTGCCATTTTTGAGTACTTCGGCTTATTTCTCGGTTATTGACTGAACTCATGCCAATTTATATAATAACTATGGTTTTTTTATGTTGATTCTGGACAGCTCATCCCTTAATTGTCAAGCAAACGAATTGAATTGTGAACAAACTTAGAAATATTAGTTAAATTCTGACAATTTGTTTGTTTTTTCTCTGGGGCTATGCTAAATTTATTTTGGGATCTAAAGGTAGGTGTAAAAAGAATGAAGCCAACTTTACAAGAAGATTTTTTGCGTTATTTAATCATAGAGCGTGGGTATTCAGAAAAAACCAAATCTGCCTATGAAGAAGATATCAATGATTTTCAACGATTCTTGGCGGAATCGGGGGAATCTGATCTACTGAAAGTCAGCTATTTGGATGTACGAGTTTATCTAAGTTATCTATCTGATAAGTCGTACAGTCGAAATTCGGTGAGTCGGAAAATTGCGAGTTTACGCTCATTTTATCAATACCTTCTTCGTGAAGAAAAAATTGCTGAAAATCCATTTTCGTATGTTCATTTGAAGAAAAAAAATGTTAAACTTCCTCGTTTTTTTTATGAGAATGAGATGCAAAGCTTATTTGAAAGTGTGACAGGGGATAGTCCTTTAGCATTAAGAGATCGAGCATTATTAGAAGTACTATATGGATCAGGTATCCGTTTGAGTGAATGTAGCCAATTGACGATGTCTGCCATCGATTTTGGCTCAGAGGTGATGTTGATCCATGGAAAAGGAAATAAAGAACGCTATGCGCCGTTGGGTTCATTTGCGCAAGATGCTTTGCAAGAGTATTTTGCCAAAGGGCGCAGCGTCTTAATGACGAAATACCATAAGTCACATGACTATGTCTTCGTGAATCATCATGGAGAACCAATCACACCTACTGGGATCGAGTATGTATTAAATCAAATCATTAAAAAGAGTAGTTTGGATAGTGATATCCATCCTCACATGTTACGTCATACTTTTGCGACGCACTTATTGAATAATGGTGCCGATATGCGTACAGTGCAAGAACTTTTAGGTCATGCAAATTTATCAACGACTCAAATCTATGCGCATGTCACAAAAGAAAGCTTACAAAAAAATTATCGCTCTTTCCATCCACGAGCGTGATCACATTATTAGGAGGAAATATCTATGGTAGAATCACAGTTTCATTCAACAACCATTTGTGCAGTTGAAAAAAACGGGAAATTCGCGATGGCAGGTGATGGCCAAGTAACGATGGGCGAATCTGTCGTGATGAAGGGCAGTGCGAGAAAAGTACGTCGCATCTACAACGATGAAGTAGTCGTTGGCTTTGCAGGAAGCGTTGCTGACGCGTTTACTTTAGAAGAAAAATTTGAAGGTAAGCTAAATGAATACAACGGAAATCTCCAACGAGCAGCTGTTGAATTAGCCCAAGAATGGCGTACACAACAGTCGATGCAAAAGCTAGAAGCGATGTTGATCGTGATGAATGACAAAGAAATGTTACTCGTTTCTGGTACAGGTGAAGTGATTACACCGGATGATGGGATCTTAGCCATTGGTTCTGGTGGAAACTTTGCGTTAGCTGCCGCACGAGCAATGAAAAACTATGCACAAAATGAGATGAGTGCAAAAGAGATTGCTGAAAATGCGTTGAATATTGCAGCAGACATCTGCGTCTTTACAAATCACAACATTATTGTAGAAGAATTATAGAGGTGAATGACATGTATGAATTAAAACAAACACCAAAACAAATCGTCAGTGAATTAGATCAATATATCATTGGCCAACAAGCAGCAAAAAAATCAGTGGCAGTTGCCCTTAGAAATCGTTATCGACGTCTTCAATTAGATGAAAAGATGCAACAAGATATCACACCTAAAAATATGTTGATGATCGGGCCAACTGGGGTCGGTAAAACAGAGATCGCTCGTCGTCTGGCAAAAATCGTCAACGCACCTTTTGTTAAGGTTGAAGCAACGAAGTTTACTGAAGTTGGTTACGTGGGACGTGACGTAGAATCGATGGTTCGTGATCTTGTCGAAAATGCGATCCAGATCGTTGAAAAAGATCAGTATCTTCGTGTTCGCCCACAAGCCAAGAAAAATGCGGAAAAACAATTAGTGAAGATCCTTGTACCAGGTATCAAAAAAGAACAAAAACAATCAAACAACCAGTTTGAGCAAATGATGAATATGTTCAATGCTTCGCAACAACCGGCAGAAACACAAGAAGAAGTCACAGAAGAGATTCGAGTGAATCGTCGCACGGTGTTAGAGCAATTGCAAAAAGGCTTGCTTGACAACCGAGAAGTGACGATCGAAGTCCAAGATCAAAAAAAACCAGCACCGATGATGAACAATGGACTGGAACAAATGGGGATCGATTTGAACGAAACACTTGGTGCGTTGACGCCGAAGAAAAAAATCGAACGAACAGTGACCGTCAAAGAAGCCTTAGAATTATTGATCAAAGAAGAATCAGCAAAATTAGTCAATGATGCGGATATCCATAGTGAAGCGATCAAATTGGCTGAATCAAGCGGGATCATTTTTATTGATGAAATCGATAAAATCACTTCTAAATCGCAACAATCTGGGGAAGTATCAAGAGAAGGTGTCCAAAGAGATATCTTGCCGATCGTTGAAGGTTCACAAGTCAATACGAAATACGGTACCTTACAAACAGACCACATTTTATTTATCGCTTCAGGAGCGTTCCACTTATCAAAACCAAGCGATTTGATTCCTGAATTACAAGGTCGTTTCCCAATCCGTGTTGAGTTAGATGACTTAACTGCTGAGGACTTTGTCAAGATCTTGACTGAACCAAACAATGCGTTAGTCAAACAATATATTGCCTTGATTGGTACTGAAAATGTGACTGTCACGTTTACTAAAGAAGCAATCGAACGGATTGCCCAAATCGCTTATGATGTGAATCGTGATACCGATAATATCGGTGCACGACGTTTACACACGATATTAGAGAAATTGTTGGAAGACTTGTTATTCGAAGCGCCAGAAATGCAAATGGGAGAAATTACCATTACAGAAGCCTATGTCAATGATAAATTAGGATCAATTGCGGCAAATGAAGATCTAAGTCGCTATATATTATAAAATCGGAGGAAAAAAATGACGGATTTGTTGACGAACACTCGAAAGATAAACAAATTATTGCAACAAAAAAATACGTTTGATATGCAGGCGGATTTACCTTACGATAAAATGGCGGTCACTTTAGGTGCTGTTTTAGACAGCAATACGTATATCATTGGCAGTGAAGGGGTTTTACTTGGTTATAATGAACGGCACGATGTGAACAATGATCGTGTGAAAACAATGTTTGTGCAAAAACAATTTCCTGATGCCTACACAGAAACAGTCGATATGATCACGAAAACAGAATCCAATATCCCAATCACAAGCGATATGACGGCATTTCCATTTGAAAGTCGCGAAAAATATCCTTTTGGATTGACGACAGTAGTGCCGATCTTTGGCGCAGGTGAACGCTTAGGAACGATCATTTTAGCAAGAATGGAACAAGCCTTTAACGATGAAGACCTTGTTTTAGCAGAATACGGCGCGACAGTAGTAGGGATGCAGATCCTTTATCAAAAATCACGAGATATCGAAGCGGACGTTCGTAGTACGACCGCTGTCCAAATGGCGATCAATACGTTGTCATACAGTGAATTAAAAGCAGTTCAAGCCATTTTTGATGCTTTAGAAGGTAATGAAGGCCGATTGACTGCCTCAAATATTGCGGACAAGATCGGTATTACTCGTTCGGTCATCGTAAATGCCTTACGTAAACTAGAATCAGCTGGAATCATTGAATCCCGCTCTCTAGGAATGAAAGGCACGTATTTAAAAGTATTGAATGCTCGTTTTAAAGATGAGCTGACGAAGCATAGTTATTAAAAGGAAGATTTTTCAGAGGCTTGCTACTCGAAGAAGTGAATGTCTGAGAAAAGATGGAGGATGACGATGACTGTTATTATTCAAAATGATCAGCTGATTGCTGAAATTTCCGAACATGGAGCAGAATTGATCAGTTTGAAATCAAAAGAACATGATCTAGAATATATTTGGCAAGGCGATCCTAAGTATTGGGGAAGACATGCCCCCGTTCTTTTCCCTATTGTTGGACGTTTGAAAAACGATCAATATGTGTACCAAGGAAAAACGTATTCAATGGGTCAACATGGTTTTGCTCGTGATATGGATTTTGAAGTGGTGGAGCACGAACAAGAACGTGCGAAGTTTGTCCTAAAAAGTACCCCTGAAACAAAAGAGAATTATCCGTTTGATTTTGAATTGGTACTTGTTTATGAATTAGGGGGAGACGGGATCACTGTTCATTATCAAGTTGAAAATATTGGGGAAGAAGAGATGTATTTCTCGATTGGCGGTCATCCAGCATTCAATGTGCCATTAGAAGAAGGTTTAACTTTTGAAGACTTTTATTTGGCTTTCTCTCCTAGAAAATCACGTTTGCGTTTACCATTAGCTGGACCGTTCATCGACATGGAACAAAAAACGATTGGACAAACGAATACCAACCTTGCGTTATTTCGGGAGCTGTTTGACCAAGATGCGTTAGTATTTGAAACAAGAGGTTTGAATGCTTACAGTATCCGTAGTGAAAAGTCTAGTCACAGTGTCACCCTCAGTTACAAAGATATGCCTTACGTTGGGATATGGTCGCCATATCCTAAAGAAGCACCATTTGTTTGTATTGAGCCGTGGTTTGGAATCGCAGATACTGTTGATAGTAATGGGCAGTTGAACGAAAAGGCAGGAATCAATCAATTAGGCGCTCACGAATTATTCAAGACGAAATATTCGATCACTGTCAAGTAAACACAAGTCGATTACATGTGTTTTCTTGATCTAGTTCGATGAAACAAACATGCCTTCTGAACAAATGAACGAATTGTTGAGCAATCGATCAGTCATTTGTTTAGAAGGCATTGTTTTTTATCATTCATCAAAAAGATTATTTCTTTTTGCTACTATTCAAACCGAATGGGATTCGGCTTTCTGTTTTATTTTTGATGCGCTTAATATTGTCTTTATGACGGTAAAAAATAAAAGCGGAGACACCACAAGCAATCAACGTCAAAAGTAAATTTGGTTCTGGTAAGATCGCTGGTGCAATGTATGGTAAGAAGATGGTGGATAAAGTGATCAAGACCGCACTGATCATGCTCGTTAAGCTTACCATGCTCGTGCAGTATAAACTGATCACGAAAATTGCTGATGAATAAAGAAAGAACAGTGGATTGAAGCCTAATAACATACCGGCACTTGTCGCCACTGCTTTGCCACCTTTGAACTTAGCAAAGATCGGAAATGTATGTCCTAAGATCGCACAGACACCAAACCATAGCGGATTGACAGAAGAGACATGGAAAATGACGGGTAAGGCAGTAGCTAATGTTCCCTTTAAGATGTCCATGAATAATACCACTGTTCCAGCGGTTTTACCTAAAACACGAAATGTATTGGTCGTTCCCATATTTCCACTACCGTGTTCGCGGATGTCTTTTTTAAAAAAGATTTTACCAACCCATACTCCAGATGGAATGGAACCCAAAAGATATGCTACAATAAACAATAAGATTATTTTCATTTTTTAACCTCTTTCAAGTTGAAACTAATGTATATTTTAGCATGAAAGAATGCTTCAAACAATCGAAAAAATCGAACGATCGAAAGGAGTCATCCACATGTCATTTAAAAATCCAGAACAAGCGAATATCTTTCGCTATCTTCAAGAAGCAAAAACGATCGCGGTCGTTGGTTTAAGTAATAAACCCGAACGGACAAGTTATCAGATCGCACAATTACTACAAGAACATGGCTATCGTATCATTCCAGTCAATCCGGTATTAGCAGGGGAAGAAGTATTGGGCGAAACCGTTGTCGCACAGTTGACAGATATCAATGAACCTATCGATATCGTGGATATTTTCCGCCGTAGTGAGTTTTTACCAGAAGTAGCGGTAGATTTTCTGAAAACAGATGCGAAAGTCTTCTGGGCACAGTTAGGCATTGAAAATGAAGAGGCTGCTGAAATGCTCCAAGCAGCTGGAAGAAATGATATCGTCATGGATCGCTGCATCAAGATCGAATTAGCAAAAATGGAACAATAAACAACAGGAGTAACAGAAGCACATATCCTGATACTCAGTGCCACTTTTACTGGTAAATAGGTTAGCTGGGTGATGAAAAAATGTTTTGACCTGTTATCAAAAAAAGAGTAATTGATCGTTACCATGGGCATGCAGAGAGAGAAGAATGAAAAAAGGGGGAGAGTTGGTTGTTTCTTGTAATTCTGACCTTCCCTCTTTTTTTTTGAGGACTTTTCTAGTATGATAAGCGTGGTGCGGTTATATCGCAAGTATTATTGAAGGAGCGTTTGCCTTGGCAAAAAAAATTAAAAATGAATACAATGATGCCTCGATCCAAGTTCTTGAAGGATTAGAAGCAGTAAGAAAACGACCAGGGATGTATATCGGGTCGACTGATAGCCGAGGCTTGCATCATTTAGTCTATGAAATCGTTGATAATGCCGTAGATGAAGCTTTATCAGGCTACGGAAATGAAATCGCTGTGACGATCCACGAGGATAACAGTGTGACTGTTACGGATAGTGGACGTGGTATGCCTGTAGGTATGCATGCTTCAGGGATTCCAACGGTCGAAGTTATTTTCACTGTGCTACATGCCGGTGGTAAATTTGGCCAAGGAGGATATAAAACTTCTGGTGGACTTCATGGTGTAGGTGCCAGTGTCGTCAATGCTTTATCTAAATGGCTGACAGTGACGATCGTCCGAGATGGTATCGAATACCAACAAACATTCAAACAAGGTGGAAAACCAGACGGAACGTTGAAAAAAATTGGCAAAACGAAGAAAGCCAATGGGACGTCTGTTCATTTCTTACCAGATGATAGTATTTTCTCAACCACGAAATTTTCCTATGATACGTTATCTGAACGTTTAAGAGAGTCTGCATTTCTGTTAAAAGGTGTGAAAATCACTTTGACAGATCTAAGAGGTGACGAAACAGTTCAAGAAGTCTTTCATTACGAAGAAGGAATCAAAGAATTCGTTGCGTATTTAAATGAAGAAAAAGATACGTTGACGCCAGTAGTCTATTTCTCTGGTGAAAAAGAAGGAATCGAAGTAGAAGTTGCCTATCAGTATAACGATGGCTATTCTGAAAATGTCCTATCGTTTGTTAACAACGTGCGAACAAAAGATGGTGGGACGCATGAAGTCGGCATGAAAACAGCAATGACCAAAGCCTATAATGAATATGCTCGTAAAGTAGGCTTGTTGAAAGAACGAGACAAGAACCTAGAAGGTAGTGACTTCCGTGAAGGACTTGCGACAGTCTTGTCGATCCGAGTACCTGAACATTTGCTACAATTTGAAGGACAAACGAAAGAAAAATTGGGTACACCGATTGCTCGTTCCGTCGTTGATAATGTCATGAGCGAACAAATGGGCTTCTATTTGCAAGAAAACAGTGAGATGAGCCAAATGCTGATCCGTAAAGCAATCAAAGCGAGAGAAGCACGGGAAGCCGCTCGTAAAGCCAGAGAAGAAAGCCGTAACGGGAAAAAACGTAAAAAGGGCGAATCATTACTTTCTGGAAAATTGACACCTGCACAATCGAGAAACCCTAAGAAAAATGAATTGTATCTTGTCGAAGGAGATTCAGCCGGTGGATCAGCTAAACAAGGGAGAGATCGGAAATTCCAAGCGATATTGCCACTTCGAGGAAAAGTCATCAATACCGAAAAAGCAAAAATGCAAGATATCTTAAAAAATGAAGAAATCAATACGATGATCTATACGATCGGTGCCGGCGTTGGCCCTGAATTTTCACTGGAAGATTGTAACTATGACAAGATCATCATCATGACCGATGCGGATACCGATGGTGCTCATATCCAAGTCTTATTGTTGACATTTTTCTATCGCTACATGAAACCATTGATCGAAGCAGGAAAAGTTTACATTGCTTTACCGCCTCTATATAAAGTGTCCAAAGGCCAAGGAAAAAAACAAGTAGTCGAGTACGCTTGGACCGATGACGAATTAGCTGCAGTCATTAAGACTGTCGGTAAAGGCTATATGTTGCAACGGTACAAAGGTCTTGGGGAGATGAATGCGGAGCAGTTATGGGAAACGACGATGGACCCAACCTCTCGGACCTTGATCCGGGTGAGGATCGATGATGCTGCGCAAGCAGAGCGACGCGTAACCACCTTGATGGGGGATAAAGTC
Source organism: Enterococcus mundtii (assembly GCF_002813755.1). NCBI lineage: Bacteria > Bacillati > Bacillota > Bacilli > Lactobacillales > Enterococcaceae > Enterococcus > Enterococcus mundtii. The sequence goes on from NZ_CP018061.1 coordinate 1,055,515, forward strand.
GAACCACGTCGTAAATGGATTGAAAATCATGTCCAATTCAGCTTAGAAGAAGAACGTAGTATTCTAGACAAAAAAGAAGAAACTGAGACTTCCGCGTCTGTTTCTAATGACCTATTAGAAGAAGAACGCGCAGAAGAAAACAAAAATGAACAATCAGTAGAGGTAGAATAGGAGGTCACCTAATGGAAGAACGTCAAGAAATCCAAGAATTAACGTTAGAAGAAGTGATGGGTGACCGCTTCGGACGTTACTCGAAATATATTATTCAAGAACGTGCTTTGCCGGATATCCGTGATGGTCTGAAACCCGTTCAACGTCGTATTTTATTTGCGATGAACAAAGACGGCAATACGTTTGATAAAGGATTCCGTAAATCAGCAAAATCTGTCGGGAATATCATGGGTAATTATCATCCCCACGGTGACAGCAGTATCTATGATGCAATGGTTCGTATGAGCCAGGATTGGAAACTACGAGAAGTACTCGTAGAAATGCACGGAAACAACGGAAGTATGGACGGAGACCCACCAGCGGCAATGCGTTATACAGAAGCACGCTTATCGAAATTGAGCGGCGAGATGCTTGCTGATATCGAAAAAAATACGGTCGACCTTGTGTGGAACTTTGATGACACTGAAAAAGAGCCGACTGTATTACCAGCGAGATACCCCAATCTATTAGTCAATGGATCAACCGGTATCTCTGCGGGCTATGCTACTGAGATACCAACGCATAATCTCGCAGAAGTCATCGATGGAACGGTCTATATGATCGACCATCCACAAGCCAGCTTAGACAAATTGATGGAATTCATTCCAGGTCCTGACTTTCCAACTGGGGGCATTTTACAAGGAAAAGATGAAATCAAGAAAGCTTATGAAACTGGTCGTGGAAAAGTGATCTTACGCTCGAAAACGGCGATTGAATCCATCAAAGGAAACAAGCAACAAATCGTGATCACTGAGATTCCTTACGAAGTGAACAAAGCGACTCTTGTCAAAAAAATGGATGAGATACGCTTGAACAAGAAAATCGATGGGATCGCAGAAGTTCGTGACGAAAGTGATCGTACGGGTCTACAGATCGTTGTGGAATTGAAAAAAGACGCTAACGCTCAAGGAATCTTGAATTATTTATTCAAGAATACCGAATTACAGATCAACTACAACTTCAATATGGTGGCAATCGATCATATGACCCCTCATCAAGTAGGGTTGAAGGATATTTTAAGTAGTTACATCGAGCACCGCAAACAAGTGATCACCAAACGTAGTCAGTTTGACTTGGAGAAAGCGCAAAGAAGACAACATATCGTTGAAGGGCTGATGAAAGCTCTATCGATTTTAGATGAAGTCATTGCAACGATCCGTGAGAGTAAAGATAAAAAAGATGCGAAGCACAATTTAGTCCAAATGTTCCAATTTACAGAAGAACAAGCTGAAGCCATCGTGACGTTACAGCTTTATCGTTTGACGAATACAGACATTACTGAACTACGTCGTGAATCGCAAGAATTGATTGCTCTGATCACTGAATTAAATAAAATCCTTTCAAATGATAAAGAATTATTTTCTGTCATGAAAAAAGAACTACGTGAAGTCAAGAAGAAATATGCTTCTTCTCGCTTGACGATGATCGAAGATGAAATCGAAGAAATCAAAATCGATACTCAAGTATTGGTTGCGCAAGAGGATGTCATTGTCAGTGTCACACGTGAAGGCTATGTGAAACGAACAAGCCTTCGTTCCTATAGTGCATCAAAACCAGAAGAAATCGGTATGCGTGAAGGAGATTATCTTCTATACGCTGGGGAACTGAATACGTTAGATCATTTGTTACTGGTCACCAATAAAGCCAATGTGATCTATCGCCCAGTCCACGAACTACCAGATTTGAAATGGAAAGATGCCGGTGAGCATATCTCACAAACGATAGTGAATCTAGCTGTTGATGAATCGATTTTAGCGGTATTCCCCTATCAGAAGATCGATTCCGAAAAAACATTTGTATTTATCAGTAAAAACGGCTTGATCAAACAAACACGGATGACAGATTTTGAACCATGGCGTACGTATAAGAGTCGTCCATTGAGTGGCATGAAGCTAAAAGCCAGTGAAGATGAATTAGTGGCTGTCTATCTTGAAAAAGAACAAACAGATCGTGATGTTTTCCTTGTTACACATCAAGGAATGGGCCTACGCTATCCGTTGACTGAAGTGCCAGTCGTTGGAACGAAGGCTGCAGGTGTCAAATCGATCAACTTGAAAGAAGAAGATTATGTCGTTAATGGTTTACTTGTCTTGGCAGAAGGGGATACGCCTGTCGTTATCGTCAGCCAGCGTGGGGCAGTAAAACGAATGCTTGCACAAGAAATCAGCCAGACTTCACGTGCCAAACGAGGTGTGACTGTATTGCGAGAATTGAAGAAACAACCACATCGGGTGATTTATATGTCAGAGGGCCACGCCAAAACGATGACGTTGATCAATCAAAAAGGACAAGAATTATCAATTGATCCGACGGATTATCCAATCGGTGATCGTACGTCCAACGGTTCATTTGTATTAGATGAGAAAAAAGGCGGAGAAGTCCAAATGGTGATTGATTCTCCAACGATGGATATCAAGGAATAACTGTTATAGTTTTTTATGAAATAGCTGGCAACTGTATTATTACAGTTGCCAGCTATTTTTATTTATTAACATAAAATTAAGACTTGCACAAACAAAATATGAATAGATTCACAATAGACAAATGCCTATATATCAGCTTTAATAACGACTATTATTTTATATTCGCTTTATTTGTTAACAAAAAAACAAGAAAACCCTTGCATTGGAGGTGACATGTGTTATACTTATCACGTAAAAACTGTTACATAAAACAGAAACGGGAGGTCCATACGATGGAACAATGGAATGGATTTAAAGGAACTAAGTGGAAAGAAGGCGTGGATACACGTGACTTTATCCAAAACAACTATACAGAATACCGCGGTGATGACAGCTTTTTAGAAAAACCCACTGAAGCAACAGAAAATTTGTGGGAAAAATTACAAAAATTAAACGATATCCAATTTGAACGTAATGGTGTATATGACATGGATACAGATGTCGTATCAACAATCACTTCTCACGAAGCAGGATACCTAGACAAAGATTTAGAACAAATCGTCGGTCTACAAACTGAAACTCCTTTGAAACAAGCATTCATGCCATTTGGTGGCATCAACATGGCGAATCATGCGTTAACAAGTAACGGCTATGAGCCAAAAGAAGAGTTAACACACATTTTCACAGACTGGAGAAAAACACATAACCAAGGTGTATTCGATGCTTATACAGCAGAAATGCGTGCTGCACGTAAAAACAAGATCATCACTGGACTTCCTGACGCTTACGGACGTGGCCGCATCATCGGTGACTACCGTCGTATCGCATTGTACGGAATCGACTATTTGATGGCTCAAAAGAAAAAAGACCATGACAATACAGGCTACCATACGATGAGTGAAGAGGTCATCCGTCTTCGTGAAGAAATCTCAGAACAATATCGTGCATTAGCTCAAATGAAAGAAATGGCTGCAAAATATGGGTATGACATTTCAAAACCAGCTGCCAACGCAAAAGAAGCCGTTCAATGGTTATACTTTGGTTATCTAGCAGCAATCAAATCTCAAAATGGTGCAGCTATGTCGATCGGACGTATCTCTGCATTCTTAGACATTTATATCCAACGTGATTTAGACAACGGTGTGATCACTGAAAAAGAAGCACAAGAATTGATCGATCATTTAGTAATGAAATTACGTATGGTGAAATTTGCACGTACGCCTGAATACAACCAATTGTTCTCTGGCTTCCCGATCTGGGCAACCTTATCAATCGCTGGTATGGGCTTAGACGGACGTTCATTAGTCACAAAAAATGATTTCCGTATGTTGCACACATTGACAAATATGGGACCTTCCCCAGAACCAAACTTGACTGTTTTATACTCAGAAAACTTACCAGAAGGCTTCAGAACGTATGCAAGTAAAATTGCGATCGAAAGTTCTTCGATCCAATTTGAAAATGATAACTTGCTTCGTGAACAATGGGGTTCAGATGACTGTGCGATCGCATGTTGTGTATCTGGAACTGTTGTTGGTAAAGATATGCAATTCTTCGGTGCTCGCGCAAACTTAGCTAAAGCTTTGTTATATGCGATCAACGGTGGTGTGGATGAAATGACAGGCGCACAAGTAGGTCCTGAGTATCGTCCGATCACAAGCGACACATTAGACTTTGAAGAAGTAAAACACAACTTCATGAACATCATGGACTGGTTAGCTGAGCTTTATGTCAATACGCTAAACATCATCCACTATATGCACGACAAATATTCTTATGAAGCAGCACAATTAGCAGTTATGGATACTGACTTGAAACGTACATTTGCGACAGGTATCGCAGGTATCTCTCACGCAGCAGATAGCTTGTCTGCAATCAAATATGCACAAGTTAAACCAATCCGTAATGAAGAAGGGATCACAGTTGACTTTGAAGTAACTGGTGACTTCCCTAAATATGGTAATGACGATGATCGTGCCGATGAGATCGCTGAATGGATCTTAGAATACTTCATGGGTCAAATCAAACGTCATAAAACTTACCGTAATTCAACTCCGACAACTTCATTATTAACGATCACATCAAATGTCGTTTACGGAAAAAATACAGGGAATACACCTGACGGACGTGAAGCTGGTAAACCTTTAGCACCTGGTGCAAACCCAAGTTATCAAGCAGAACAAAATGGGTTACTTGCAAGCTTGAACTCAACTGCGAAATTCAACTATGCACACGCGCGTGATGGTATCTCTAATACACAAACAATCAACCCATCTGGTTTAGGGAAAGATGAAGAAACAAGAATCGACAACTTACGTAACGTCTTAGACGGTTATTTCTCAAGAGGAGCATACCACTTGAACGTCAACGTATTCAGTAATGACTTATTGCGTGATGCAATGGAAAACCCAATGAAATATCCAAACTTAACGATCCGTGTTTCTGGATATGCGGTTAAATTCCGTGACTTGACAAGAGAACAACAATTAGACGTATTAATGAGAACGTCACACGACAGAATGTAAGACAATCAATGCAGTGTAAAAAGGAAAGGCAAAAGTTCCGCATGAGCTTTTGTCTTCCTTTTTTACAACTATATGAAAAAAGCATATATCTAGTGTTAGAGGCGAGTAGATAGATCTTTTCTTCGAAGCGTGTTGAGAAGTCGCAACATTGTCCGTGGCTCATAACGAAAGAAACTAAAGAAAAGAAGTGATTAAAATGGAAGAACAAACTAAAGGCTATGTCCATTCGATTGAAACATTTGGGTCTGTAGATGGACCAGGCGTTCGCTTTGTCGTCTTCATGCAAGGTTGTCGCATGCGTTGTGAATTTTGCCATAACCCAGACACCTGGAATATTGGTGGAGGAAAAGAATATACCGCGGATGCAATTTTAGACCAAGCAGAACGTTACCGTTCTTATTGGGGTAAACAAGGAGGGATCACGATCAGTGGTGGTGAACCTTTATTGCAGATCGATTTCCTAATCGAATTATTCCAAAAGGCGAAAGAACGTGGCATTCATACAACAATCGACACATGTGGAAAACCATTTAGCCATGATGAGCCTTTCTTTTCTCGTTTTGAAGAGTTGATGAACTATACGGACTTACTGTTATTCGATATCAAACATATCGATAACGAAGCACATAAAAAATTAACTCATTGGGGCAATGAAAATATCTTAGAAATGGCTCAGTATCTTTCAGATATCAAGAAACCTGTCTGGATTCGTCATGTGTTAGTCCCAGAACGTAGTGACTATGATGAGTATTTGATCCGCCTTGATGCATTCATCAAAACTCTTGAAAATGTCGATCGTGTGGAAATCCTTCCTTATCATACAATGGGTAAATACAAATGGGAAACGCTTGGTTTGACGTATCCATTAGAAGGAATCGAACCACCGACAAAAGAACGAGTAGAAAATGCAAAACGTCTTCTTCATATCGAAGATTATACAAAGTATTTAACCAGATAGACGCGAACGGAAGGAAGATAAGTATTGCTTCTTTCCGTTTTTTTGCTATTATTGAATAGGAGAAAACAAAAAGGAGCGAGTCAAATGTCAAAAGTTTTAGTTTTTGGTCATCAAAATCCTGATACAGATGCAATTGGAGCAGCGATTGCATTTTCATATTTGCAAAATCAATTAGGAGTAAACGCTGAGCCTGTCGCTTTAGGCACGCCAAGTGAAGAAACACAATTTGCACTAGATTACTTCAAATTAGAGGCGCCTCGAGTGATCACATCGATCAAAGAGGAACAAGCAGATGTCATGCTTGTCGATCATAATGAATTCCAACAAAGCGTGGTAGATATTGCGGAAGCGACGATTTTAGCAGTAGTTGACCATCATCGTATCGCCAACTTTGAAACAGCGAATCCATTGTATTATCGTGCTGAACCAGTGGGATGTACAAGTACGATCATTCTAAAATTATTTAAAGAAAATCAAATTGAGATTCCGAAAGAAATCGCTGGAATCATGTTATCAGCAATCATTTCAGATACATTGTTGTTCAAATCACCAACTTCAACAGAAGCAGATCAATTGGCTGCAAAAGAGCTAGTTGAAATCTCTGGTGTGGACTTAGAAGCGTATGGTTTAGACATGTTGAAAGCAGGTACAAATCTAAGTGATAAACCAGCAGAAGTATTACTTGATCTAGATGCGAAAAGTTTCCCTATGGGTGAAGCAAGTGTTCGTATCGCTCAAGTCAATACAGTTGATCTAAATGAAGTAATGGATCGTCAAGCTGAACTTGAAACTGCCATGCAAACAGAGATTGCGACGAATGGTTATGATCTTTTTGTTCTTGTTGTAACAGACATCTTGAACAGCAACTCAGAATTATTGATTGCTGGCGAAAGAAAAGAACAAGTTGAACAAGCTTTTGGCGTGAAGTTAGAAAACAATCGCGCATTTTTACAAGGGGTCGTTTCACGTAAAAAACAAGTGGTACCTCAATTAACAGAAGTTTTCAATTAGGCAATGAGATTGGAAGAAGGGAGTGGGAGTGTAACCAGTTGACTGGGACCTCCCGCTTTTTTCATTCAAGGTGTCACATAGAAAGCAGGTAAACAGACATGCAATATTTTTATTCTTTAGAGAACAAACGAAAACTAATTGAGCATCCGCTCTTCCAACCAATGATCGACTATTTGATCGAACAAGGCTCACAAGAGGTGATTTTACGCCAACTAAAGAAAGCATTTCCTCAAAAGAAAATGGAACACTTTCTTGATCAAATGATCGATAGTGGATTGATCATCCGAGAAAATCGCCGTTACCGCTGTGCTTTTCCGGTCTATGACCAAGGAGATTTCCAAACAGAGATCAAGCAACTGACTAAAGAATTAATCAATGAATTAATGAAACAACCGGAACACCGCAGAAATCTCTTCTTATCAGAAGAAATTTGGGATTTCTGTCATGAAACAACGTCTCCTTATTTTTATGCAACTACTTTTTCAGTCCCTACGATTGTGCGGTTGGAAGCAGGGAATGAGAACTATCGCTTCAGGACGCTCACCCAAGGAGAAGAAGTGGTATCTTTACCAACGTACTTCCATCTTCAAAAACAGCAAACTCCACTATCTAAGGAATTTCAGGCGCTAGGACAGTTGCTTGGCGATGTGAATGAAACCTATTTTTTTGACCAAATAGAAATAATTATCGAACGGATTTGTGAAAACAAATACAAAAAACGCCGTGAGTCGATTTTTCTAGATGCTTTATTATTAGCGAGGGTTGTTGCTCAGGAAGAGCAGTATCGATTACTCCTGCCTATAACAGAGGATAGGAAAGACGCATTGCTACAAAAATATGAACCTTCAACGGAAACGCCGATGCAAGCCGCCTTTATTAAAGAACAAGCGTTAGTCGAAGTCATGGGGCAATTGGATTTAAAATCTTATTCTTATATCAAGAAAATATGACCTCAACAATTGTCGGGGAACCCACCGACTAAACCGAAAAAAAGTGAGAACAGAAGTAACCTCTTCGAAAAATCAGGCAGCATCCACAAAAATTAGAAAAATAATTTTTGTGGATGCTGCCTGATTTCAAGAGGCTAAACACTCCTGTCCAGATCTCATTGGGATCATGCTGTTTTACGAAAATGCCACATCATATAAGCCAAATTCCCAATAAACAAGATATCTAGAATATTACTAGTGATTTGGATATTAGCAGAATTGATCGATGGCGCAAAGGCTAGGATGAATAGTGCTACGAGACTATAGCAAAAACAGAAAAAGGTGCTGGTTTGTATGACCATCGGCATTCTTAATTGCTTGGTGATCAATGAAAAAATAAAGAAAGTAAATATCGTTAAAATCACAACTAAACCGTTAATAATGAAGAAAAAAAGTGAATCTTGATTAAACGTATAGAGCATAGCTGTTAAAAGGTTCAGTGATTTCAGTATCACGAAAATAACGTTTACTTCATTAAATGTATTCATCTTTTTTTTAGCAAAATAGGCGGCGAAACATAACGAGAAGATCAGGCCGCAGAAAGTAGAAAGAATCAAGAATGTTGGGTTGTCAGTCGATTGGTTTAGCTCGGAGTGGTCAAGCAATAACCAGCCAAATGAGTTGCAAGGGATGCTTGAAGTCTTAAAATAAGCATAAAAGAAAAAAAGCAAAGCATTCAAAACGGCAAAAACAGATCCCCAATGTAGATAGGTCGTTGTTTTTTGTTGTATTTCCATAAGTACTCCCATAAATTTAATGATATACAATATAATAACAAAATGATGAGGAATTGTCGATGGTTTTTAATAAAACAAATAAATAGACGATGGTCGGATGAAATAAATTCATCGGATCATCGTTTATTTTTTGTATATTCATTTCACATTGCTTCGGCGTTTGCGCACTTTCTTTGTCCAGAATCCGCCAGAAATATATTTTGGTTCGTAGGAGATAATAAAAGCACGTTCTTCGACTTCTTTGATCAAGCGATAAAGCTCACGTTCACTTTTACGTGGAGATAAAATCTCTAAGACTAACCGTTCACCTTCTAAACCAGTTGCTGACGTTTGTGTCACTCCAAACCCATTTTGTCGAAGAATGATCGGCAAATTTTTATCCTCTGAAGTATTTGCTGGTAGGATCGTCGTTACCATGATATATCCTAGTGCTAATTTATCCTCAATGGCAATCCCAACACTGATCCCAACAGCATAGCCTAACGCGTAAACGAACAAATTCAATGGATTATCTAAGCGGTCTAAAACCAGCGATAAACCAACGATATAAATAGTGATCTCAACCATACTAACTAATGGAGCGATGTAGCGATAGCCTTTCATGGTCAACATAAAGCGTAAGGTATTTAATGTGATGTAAGCGAAATTGATGAAAAAGATCATCGCTAACATTTTTGGATCGAACATAATAAGAACTCCTTTCAGTAGCGTCTATGTTCATCATATCAGAAATAATGCGATTGAAGAAAAGAATAAACGTTTATTACTTTAAAAAAATGATAAAATGATTATAATAGAATTATAAAGAGAGTCAGGTGAGCGCGATGAAGCGAATGAACAGGGTCATTGGAGTCAGTCATATATGTAGTATTTTTCTTAGTATGTATTTAGGGACCCATGCGATCCAACAACCCATTGAAGCGAATTCCTTGTTATTCCCAATCTCACTAACTGATGGGGTAATATTAAGTATTTTTCTTTTTCTAATGGTGTTTATTGGTAATATTTTTGGTAGTGTGGCTAGCTTCTTTAACATGTCGATTTCTCCAGCCTTATCCATAGGATTAGGAATCATAGGAATATTCGCCATGTTATTCTTTGTCAAAAGGATGGATTTTTATACTATTGCATTTGGGCTACTATGCCTTGTACAAGTCATGCTAAGTTTATGGTTGTCTTTACGGTCAACCAATCTAATGAAAATCAGGTGAATCAATCAGTGAATCCAATTATTTTGAAACGAACCATCAAAAACATACCCGTATTAGAAGTTGTCCAAAAAGAGTTGAAGACAGAGAAAATCCCAGTAGTGATCTACTATCATGGTTGGCAGACAAGCAAGGAGCTTGTATTGACTCAAGGTAGAAAACTGGCTAAAAAAGGGATGCGAGTTTTGCTTCCAGATGCGATGAATCATGGCGAGCGTAAACAACCCGTTTCAAAAATTCCTTCCTTTACTTTTTGGAGTAGTATCTACGGGAATCTATTCGAGTTTGATACATTGATCGAACATCTAAAAAAACGTGAACTTCTTTCAGATAAATTAGCTGTGGGTGGTGTGTCAATGGGTGGAATGACCACTTGTGCATTGCTAGCCAAACACCCAGAAATCACTGGCGGAATTTGTTTGATGGGATCACCAGCACCACTTGAATATGGCAATGAAATTTCACGCAGAGCGCAAGAATTTCAATATAAGGTGCCAGATGATTATTTTGACTTGATTTCATGGGTCAACCATTATGATCTATCTTTACAACCAGAAAAACTAGCAGGTCGTCCTTTATTTTTCTGGCATGGTGAAAAAGATGAAAAGATTCCTTTTCGACAAGTGTCTAAATTTGTCGAAAAAAACCAAGATAAGTCTTATGGTAAGGGAATCGTCTTTCGTGCTTCTTCGGAAAAACGTCATATGGTAGAAGTCCCATTGATGGAGGAAGCAGCGGATTTTTTGAGCCAAATGATGTCTGTGTCTATATAGTAAGTAAGAGGTCTAACTAGGTAAAACGTCTATCAAAGAGAAAATTTTTTCTTTGGTAGACTTTTTTTTCAGAACTACTTGAGAGTTGCTCTTTTTTAGCACGAATCTTTGCTATAATGACTATAGTTATGTAATTAGGCATGGAAGGGGAGATCTTATGCCAACATTGGCAGATGTAGCGAAACGAGCAAATGTCTCAAAAATGACGGTTTCTCGGGTGATCAATCATCCAGAGCAAGTCACTGATGAGCTAAAGGAACTAGTTTTTACCGCCATGGCTGAATTGGATTATCGTCCGAATATTGCAGCAAAAGCGTTAGTTTCAAACCGTTCACAGATCATCAAGTTGTTTATTCTTGAGGAAATCGATACCACGGAACCCTATTATATGAATTTACTTATGGGGATTGCCAAAAGGATTGGTAAAGAGCACTATTCCTTGCAATTAGTGACCAACGATGCTTTTGATGTTGGGTCCTGCGATGGTTATATCATCACTGGCGTGCGTCAAAGAGATTTTGATTGGATCAATCGTCTAGAAAAGCCAGTTGTGTTATTTGGTGAAAATCGTATGGGCTATGATTATGTTGATAGCGATAATCAATACGGAACCGCCAAAGCGACACAATATGCCTTAGAAGTTGGTTATCAAACGGTTGTTTATATCGGCATCGATGAAGCAGAACCTTTTGAACTATCTAGAGAAGCGGGCTATCTAAAAGTGATGGAAGAGGCTGGGCTAACTCCGAAAATGCTGCGTTTTGATAATCATTCCACCACACCAGAAAAATATATCACAGAACATTGGGATGAATTTTCAGATAAAACGTGTTTTGTTTGCAGTTCTGATCGCTTAGCGCTTGGTATCGTTCGTGGCATCACACAAGTTGGTGGGCAGTTACCCGATCAATTTGGCGTCATTGGTTTTGATGGCGTATTTCTTGATCAAATCAGTTCCCCAAAACTGACTACCGTTAAACAAGACATCATTCGTATGGGGGAAGTGTGCGGCGAAATGTTATTAAAGAAAATTACTGAAAAAGGAGCAAGCCAAGGATATCGCCACTTTTTCCCAGAATTGATCATTCGTGAAACGACAAGAAAGTTAAATAAGACTAACGCTTAGCTATAGAAAATAGACGATTTGTGCTATTATAAGAGAAAGTCCACTTAAAAAGGATGGTTTACATGACAGAAATCAAACGAAAACATTTTCGCTTTCCTGCATACGATGATCATATAGGGGTAAAGTTAAAAAATGAAAATAGACGTGTGCTGTTTGACGGGCAAGATGATCTGATGACCGATACAAGCGACAAACCATTGTTCGAACAAATCAATGAATTTCATTTTGAAGATTATTCAAAAAATGAAAAAAATCCTCATTCGACAGTCAATGTTCGGCATGCTTCGACACAAAAAGCAAATCTAGCAAAACATAAACAAAATTTGCCAGACTATAGACAGAGTAAAAAAACACAAACAAAACGAAACAGTCAGACGAATTTCGGCTATACTCGTCATGCCAGTCCTTCAGAGCAAAGACCAACACAGGAAAAAACAAGCCAATCACGAAGTGTATTCAATCGTTCGGGAAGAGAACGTTCTTATTTTGTACCTAAATACGTACCAGCTTCGATCATTCCTGATCCGAAAAAAAATAAAATCTCTGAAGAAGAATTGCTCGCTTCGATCAAAAAAGAAAAGAATGCATATCTTTTATTTGAAACAGAAAATACACCCTATGATGGAAAACAAGGTGTAACAATGAACCAAGAGAAAAGTTCAAGTAAGAAAACTCACGGAGTATTAGATCGTTCGTTGGAAGGCCTGATCAATGACCAAGGTAATTCCTTGAAAGGCAATGGTTATTTCCAATAAGTAGTGACTACTCAAGTATGAGAAAAAGTTGTTCCTTCAAACATTCAGACAAATAAGAAACAAGCAGGACTTGTTAAAAAATGTCTGGAGGTTGGAGTGGAACAGCTTTTTTTTGACCGACTATATTATTGCAGTAGAAAGGAATAGTAAAATGATAAATAGACCCTCATCAATGAAAAGGTTTGGTTTTACTTGTGAGACCCCTTATCCGCAATTGATTGAAGAAGATATTATGGTACCAAAACCTGGCGAACACGACTTATTGATCGAAGTTGTAGCACTTTCGATCAATCCTGTAGATACGAAGCGAAGAGAAATCGTCAAAGAAAAAACATTTACCGTACTCGGCTATGATAGCGTGGGTTATGTTCGGGAAATGGGCTCGGCTGTAAAGGATTTCAAGCTAAATGACCGTGTCTATTATGCAGGAACGACTCAACGTGAAGGGAGTCAACAAGAGTATCAAATCGTTGATGCACGGATCGTTGCGAAAGCTCCTAAGAATCTTAGTGACGAAGCCGCTGCTGGGATTCCATTGACTGCACTTACTGCCTATGAATTGCTATTTGAAAAGTTTCAATTAGTTCCTCAAGAAAAAGCGAATGAAGGGAAAGAGCTTTTGGTGATCAATGGGGGAGGTGGTGTTGGTTCGATCATGACGCAACTAGCGAAGTGGACGGGTATGAAAGTGTATGCTACCGCTAGTCCTCAAAATTTTAGATGGCTTGAAAAAAATGGCGTAGACGTTCCAATAGATTACCATCATTCTCTTTATGACCAATTAAAACAAGCTGGGAGCGATGGTGTTGACTATATCGCAGTGTTGTATGATATTGAATCCTACTTACCAGAAATAAAAAAAATCATTCAACCTCTAGGGCATATTGGCATGATCGTCAATACAAAAGAGAAAATCGATTGGAATGAATATAAAAATGATTCAATCAGCTTCCATTGGGAGTATGTTTTCACAAAAACAGATCATAATAAAGAAATCGCAACACAAGGCGCGATCCTAGAGACATTGACAAAGTTATTTGAAGAAAATAAACTTCATAGCCACGTAACAACTGTTTACTCAGACGGTATCAACCGAGCTTCACTTGAACAAGCGATGAAGTTGGTGAGTGAAGGTGGCCAACAAGGAAAAGTCGTTCTGTCGGGTGGGTTCAAAACCAGTGGTTCACTGGATCTACAAGACATCTAGTAAGGATTACTATAAAAAGCAACTACCTTCTCAAAATAGAAGACTATTTGAGAAGGTAGTTGCTTTTTATGATAATGGTTCAATCTATATATGAATCTTCCAGAGGCTCTAATTGATTGACTGTTGGGGATGGAGCTGTGATTTTTTTGAAAGGATTAGCGAAGCGGAAGTACTTCACTTTATTCAATGTATAAGATAAAATTGAGCAACTCAAAAGAGTATAGGCAAAATGCGTAAAATCCAAATACAACAAAGACACAACTAAAATCCCAAACGTGATAACAAATAGACTTTTCCCGATATTCACATGATAATATTTTTCAATTGCTTGATAAACGATATCTGTTCCGCCAGTGCTGCCCCCAAAACGAAAAACTAAGCCACAACCGATTCCCGAAAGAATGCCAGTCATTAGACTATTCACTAAAAGATTTCCAACAGCAAAGTGGACATTTAAATTTTCCCATACATGCAAGAAGAAGACTAGAGAAAATGTTCCGACGATCGTTCGAATAAATGCATGTTTTCCAAAAATAAACAAGGAAATCAGCAATAAAGGTAAATTTATGATCAGTGAGGTGATGGAAGGCGCAAAGCCAAATAAATGATTAAGTAAAAGAGCAATTCCTGTGACACCACCGTCAGCTAATTTTGAAGGGAGATTGATTCCGGTTACCGCTAATCCATAAAGAGCAGCCCCCAAAATAATTCCACATAAGTCTAATAAAAATTTTACTTGTTTCATCTCTAACCTCTTTTCTTTTTGAAAATTTTCAGCAATCTTTATATTACACTGAACGACTCTATAAATTCAATAGGTAAATAGAAAAAAATATACATAATGAAGCATATTTAATTTCGGTCAATCACTCCTAGTAAAACAATCATTTAAATCAAAAATGATTCTCTGTAAAAAGATGTAGTGCATAATTTAGGGGATAAAAAAAGAGTGAATAAAAGAGCGTGATAAATAAAAAAATATATTTAAAGATAAAAAAACATAAATTATTTTATCAAATTTAACGATTATGATGTTAAAACAACCGATTTTTACTTTTTTGGTCACTGACACACAACTTAAAGTATAATAATTATTGAACAAGCCAGTAAACAAGTATCTCCCCCACGAGATTTTAAAAGTTACTGGCTGTTTTTTTTTGTTCAAAATTCCAACTTCTACTTTACAACGGGAACGATTGTTCGTATAATAAAAGAGCGAACAATTGTTCGGTATAAAATAATAGAGGTGATCAGAGATGCAATCAATGAGACGTTTTGGTGCGATGTTGTTGATTTTATTTTTTGGAATTATTATAGGTAATTATGGGTTACAAACAGCATTATTGATTTTTTTACCTTCGTTTGTATTATGGTTTGTGATGTGGGATGAAAAAAAGTATCGACAAAATGAACGAAAACGCAGGTATGAAGAAACCTTCTATCAACATAGAGCTACGTATGATTCAAAATAACTAAATACAAAAACAAAACTTGCAATCACTTCTCACCATCTAGTCGATTGCAAGTTTTTTTTAAAACAACTTAGTTGGGGATTTACTTCGCTATGTTTATACTTAAAGGAGAACAGAAAGGAAGGTCATATGAATACGTTTATCGAAACGCTCAATGAGAGAAAAGAAGAATTATTCGCAGCAACATTTCAGCACTTATCTATTTCATTGATTGCATTATTGATTGCCGCAGTAATTGCGATCCCACTTGCTATTTGGGCAGTCAACCATAAAAGAATGGCAGAATTTTTGTTACAAGTAACGAGTGTACTGCAAACCATTCCCTCACTTGCACTTTTAGGATTATTGATTCCATTTGTAGGGATCGGCACTTTACCGGCGTTGATCGCCTTGATTTTATATGCCTTATTACCAATATTTCAAAGCACTTATATAGGGTTAGCAGAAATCGATCCATCAATCGAAGAAGCAGCAGTTGCTTTTGGGATGTCTCGTTTTCGAAGATTGATCAAAGTAGAGTTACCCATCGCGCTGCCTGTCATAATCTCAGGTATCCGCACTGCGTTGGTATTGATCATTGGGACAGCAACATTAGCAGCCTTGATCGGTGCAGGCGGGCTAGGAACATTTATCTTGTTAGGGATCGATCGGAATACACCTGTTTTAACTTTGATCGGCGCAATCAGTTCTGCCTTGTTAGCCATTGTTTTCAGTAGCTTGATCCGTCTATTACAACACTTGAAACCTCGTTATACGATGATCACTTTAGGCTTGATTTTGACTTTAGTCGCAGGTGCTTCCATATATCAAACTGGTTTCTTGAAACAAGAGAAAATCACGATTGCCGGTAAGCTTGGTGCAGAACCAGATATATTGATCCAGATGTACAAAGGGTTGATCGAAGAAGAAACCGAAGCGGAAGTCGAATTAAAACCGAATTTCGGCAAAACGAGTTTTTTATTCAGTGCTTTAGAAAACAAACAAATCGATATTTATCCAGAGTTTACTGGAACAGTATTAGAGAGTTTGGTTACAGTTCCTGAATCAGTCAAGGACCAAAAATTAACCAAAGAAGAAACTTATCATGAGGCCAATAAACTGTTAAATGAACAGTTCTCAATGACACTTTTAAGTCCGATGGCTTATCAAAACACATATGCTCTTGCTGTTAAACGTGACTTTGCGGATGAACACCAATTAAAATCAATTTCTGATTTAGCTAAAATCGAGAATCAAATCAAGGCAGGATTCACGTTAGAATTTATCGATCGTGCGGATGGGTACAAAGGGATACAGGAACTTTATCAGTTAGATTTTCCGAGTGTCCAAAGCATGGAACCTAGTTTACGTTATCAAGCAATAAATAATGGCGATGTCAATGTTGTGGATGCCTATTCGACCGACAGTGAACTGAAACAATACGATTTAGTCGTCCTAGAAGATGATCGGGGATTGTTCCCTACGTACCAAGGCGCACCATTGATGAATGAAGATTTTGCCAATGACCATCCAGAAGTCGTGGCTGCTCTAGAGAAACTTAGCGGTAAAATAACTGAGGAACAGATGCAAACGATGAATTATCAAGTAAATGTCGAGAAAAAACAACCAGCTGAAGTGGCAAGACAATTTCTGGTTGACCAAGGGTTAGTGAAGGAGGGTAACAATTGACCGAACTGATTGAATTTAAAAACGTCCAGAAAATCTTTAATGATAAATATGCAATTAGACAATTAGACCTTTCGATCAATGAGGGAGAGATCTTTGTATTGGTAGGTCCTTCGGGAAGTGGCAAGACAACTTCACTAAAAATGATCAATGGGCTGTCTTTACCAAGTGTGGGGGAGGTACATTTCAAAGGTAAATCATTAAAGGACTATAACTTGCAAAAAATGCGTTGGCAAATGGGGTATGTCTTGCAACAGATCGCATTGTTTCCAACGATGACTGTCAAGCAGAATATCGAAGTGATCCCTGAAATGTTAGGCTGGGAAAAACAGAAACGATCCGAGACTTCGGATCAGTTACTGGCAAAAGTTGGTTTAGATCCCGATGTCTATCGTGATCGAATGCCACAAGAATTATCTGGAGGAGAACAACAGCGTGTAGGGATCATTCGGGCTCTAGCAGCAAATCCAGAAGTAATCTTGATGGACGAACCTTTCAGTGCATTGGACCCTCTATCAAGAACTTCCTTACAGGAGCTCGTTTTGTCACTTCATAAAGAATTAGGTACGACAATTGTTTTTGTTACCCATAACATGGAAGAAGCAATCAAATTAGGGGATCGGATCGCTGTGATGAAAGACGGGGTATTGATCCAATGTGATACACCAGAGCGATTATTGATGCATCCTGAAAATGACTTTGTTCGTAGTTTCTTCGAGGAATCGATCCAAGACAATGACCAGACAGTTGAACAACTTATTCTTGCTGGCTTTTTTTTGAAAGAGATCACTGAACAACGAAGAGTGGTTCAGATTGATACACCATTAAAACAATTATTTGCTCAATTAGAAAAAGTCGAAAAAGTCAACATCTACAAGCAAGAAATACCTATTGGAGAGATATCTAGAGAAAATGTCTTTGCATTTTTAAGTGGGAAGCAGATTTGATTCATTTGGATGTTTTAGATATGTGATCCATGAATTATTTAGATAACTGCACTAAAGAAGGTATAAATCAATAAAAGTTATTTAAAAACGTATTAGAATAACAAATAAAGAAATGATCGAATAAAGGCATAATTTTTTGGATGCTTTTACTCGATCATTTATCATTACGGATATTATTTAGTCAAAAATTAAAAATATCTCACGTTATCTTCATTTTTCTTGTAGACATAAGGTGATTTATATTTTAAAATTATGATTAAGTAATAGTACATATATTTTTGGGGAAATCTTATTTCAATGATAACTTTAAATAAAAATTGAATAATCATATAAGAAAAAAATGGAAAAATCACAGTCGGGGTGTTATTTTTTTGTTTATTACTGTGCTTTTTTATTAGATTTGGGGGAGTAAAATGAAAGGAATATTAAATAAACAAAGTACCAGGCAATTGGCATTATTAGAATTGCTGTGGGAGAATGAATGGTTGACCGTATCAAAAATTGTTCAAGTCATCGGGGGAGTGGAAAAGACGATACGAACGGATATCAAACATTTGAATGAAATAATCAAACCGCTTAAAATTGAAACATCTTTTAAACATGGTGTTTTCTTGGATAAAACACTCGGAGTCTCAAAGACACATCTTTATTCTTTATTTTTACAAAACTGCATCGAATGTCAGATCATTGAAGAAATTTTTATCAATCCGAATCTTACTAAAGGTGAGTTATGTGATTGCTTGTTTATTTCAGAGACACAGTTGAACCGCTTGCTGACCAAGCTAAATTCAGTTTTAGATAAATTTTCGATACAAATCAGTCACGAATTGACGATTGAAGGTTCAGAGATAAATATTCGTAAATTATTTGCTAGTTTGATGTATGAAAAATATCTGTCTGCGGAAACGCTTCTTTTAAAAGAAGAGTTTGACCTGATCGATCGATTGATCCAATGTTTTTATGAGGAAAACATAACGATCATTGAAGCGAATGACCAACATCATTTTTTATTAAATAAAATACATTTAAAAGTACTAGCTGCGCTATATCGATGCAAGCAAGGCGCTTTTATTGAAAAAAAAGCAACTGTGTTTAGCTACAAAACGATTTTGAATGATGAAGAATTAAAACGTAAATGCAAAGAATGCTTTGAAATTAAACTGAACGAAGACGTATTATACAACTTATTTGCCAACTATTGCGAACCTTTTAAAGTGACCGGATCTTGTCAACAGTTAGGTATTTTCCAATCATCCTTACATAGTAAAATTGAACGACTGATCAAAGATTTATCCCAACGATTTAATATTGAGTGTTCCCATAGTGATACATTGATTGCTGACATTTTATGGAGTAGTTTTCGAATCACTGGGCCGACTTTTATATTGAATAATGTGATTGAAGAATTTGTTTTGGAATTAATGGGTGAAAATCAAACGATCATGATTGAATTAAGAGAGTGTTTTGCAGAAATATATGAAGAACTTGAACTTAAAGCATTTGATAAGAAAAATATGGTGTATCAATCGATTTATAGTTTGGTTACGCAGTGGTCTGATTTTAGGATCGAGATGAAAAAGACTCATCAGATCAAAGCCGCATTGATCTTGGATGTACCCATCGGTCATTTGCGTATGTTAAAAGAAGAAATCGAAATGCATTTTAGAAGTACATATTCCGTTGATATCTTGTCACCATTTGATCTGTTTAGCCAAGCAAAATTAGAAAAATATGACTGTGTGTTGACAGATGTTTGTACAATCCGAGGGTCCGTCGAACAATCGAGGGTCATTGGTATTCCCCATTATTTCGATAATGAGTTCATTCACAAATTGCATACTTTTATTATAAACAGAAAAGAAAGTATCCAGTTATTTAGAAAAGAACTTGTGATGCAATCTATTTAATAATCCAATTTATTAGATATGCCTAAACTGGCATATCTTTTCTTGTTCTTAATTAATAAAAATCCAATAAACCATTGGTAAATACTCACTTTGAAAATAGTTGTAAATAGAGCAATCACTGAATAAATGAGAATACCTTATCTTTATTCAACTATACCAATTTTTTTAATGATGGAATTATTGATATTTTCAATACATTTCCCTATAAGTTCTATCGTTATTTTACCAAGCAGTCGGTAGATTGAGATTATTTTTAGATAAATCACTATGTTAAAAATAATGTAGACGTTCAATATTTTTTGTTTGGAGAGGTGGAAACGAAATGAGAGAAATCTTAGATGGACGTTTGAAACGTCAGTTGAAGATTTTGGAAATATTATGGGATACTCAGTGGATGACGACAGCTGAATTAGCCGAAATGATCGAAAGCTCAGAAAAAACAACTCGAAATGATCTTTCGCAAATCAATGAGATGATTGCACCACTGACAATTGAAACCTCCTTTAGATCAGGAGTATTGCTAAAGAAAAATCTGAAAACACCGAAAGCATTCATCTATTCAAAAATTTCAAGTAAGAGTTTGGAATACACCTTACTTGAAACACTATTTTTTAGAAAAGTAAGTTCAAAAGATGATCTAAGTGATAGTTTATATATATCTGAAACACAAGTATCACGTATTATTAATCGAATTAATCAAGTCATCAGTAAGTATGATTTTAAAATCAATAATCATCTCGATATTGTAGGTAATGAAGGGAATATTAGAGATTTTTTTTCTGCTTTCTTTGCAGAAAAATATAATTTACCTGAGAATCTAATGAAAATCGATGATATCTCTCTGATCACGGATATCATCGAAGTATTTGTAAAAGAGAATACGATCTGGGCATTAGTCAATAATGACAGCCACTTGTTTTTAGGAAATATGAAATTTCATTTATTTATATGTTTTATTCGTTTAAAGCAAGATTATAAGTTGATATCGGGGAATGTACCGTTTATTTTTCAACATTTCGCAAATGAAACAGAACTTTTAGGACGTATCGATGAAAATTTTGCTGTCCATCTAAGAGAAGAAAACCTCCAACAACTTTTCTATGAGTTTTATCAACCGATTCATCCAACTTTACGATTACAATATTTAAATGTCCAAGTTGATGCAGTAAATCAAAAAAATAAACTTAATCAAGTAATAGAATACTTAGAAAATAAGTTTGGTATAGTTTGTGAAAATCGTGATCAATTGATTCATGATATTTATTGGACAACCATGAATATGGTAAGACCCACCTATATTTTACATAATAAGAAACGAGAATTCTTTCAAAACGTAAAAAGAGACAGTCCCACACTAGTTAAAGATCTAGAAGAACGTTTTTTTGAGATTTATCAGACATTAGGATCTGCATTTCATAGCTATCTAGATGAAATGATCCATCAATCCGTCTTCAAGTTGTTGACTTCCTGGTCAGAGCTATGGGTACAAGTACGGAAGCAAAAGATAAAACTCCATGTCGCACTATTATTAGATAGTTCTTATGATCATATGCGTATGCTCAAAGAGGAAATCAAATTTTATTTTCGACATAATATCAGTATAGAGATTCTCAACCCTGCGACAAAAATACAAAATGATTATTTAAAAAAGTTTGATTGTCTTCTGACAGATATATATTCCAATGACTACTTTGAAGTGCCTACTCTTGGGATTTCTAACTATTTAGATGAAGCGATCATTGATAAATTGGTCGAGTACTATCACATCAAAGTGGATGAACTTGCTGAGATTTGATCTACTATACAAAAATCAGTTGGCAATTGTTTCAGGATAGTTATTCGATTCCGCGATATCTTACTCAATTATTTCTTTTGGTGGGAATTATTAAGAAAAGTTCAGACTGGTTGGTTAAAATAATATGTTATTTATTTTTTCTTGGTTTCATATGGACTCTATAATGCTATCTTATCACTGTTATATATGGGGTATTAGTCAATAAGTGTAAGTCTTGTTTGTATTTGTTACTAAAATAAATAACTATATATTCTTATTTTATTTACCAAACTGGCGGTAAAACTTGGTTTTAAAAGTGTTGGTTTTTTAAGGATAATTGTTTTGTGGGAATCGTGTCGTTTATATTAGGAGGTGAAGGGTAAGATAAAAAAGACGATGTATTACATGATAGGTGTGTTGCTGTTATGCGTTATGAGCCCAACTGTCTATCATGCTCAACAATCAGAAATACAAACAGTTCATGTCGAAGCAACGATCGGTGATTTAGGTAATAGTTCCGAAAATCAAGACGACACAGGGCAGAGTACCCAAAATGAAGAACAGCAAGCTACAGGTCCAACATCAAACAAAAGTGAAGGTTCTTCCTCTAATTTCCCACAAACTGGGGAACGTTTGACCAATGGAATTGCTTTGATCGGTTTATTGCTTACTCTTTTTTCGATAGGATTGTTTTATACGTTCAATCAAAAAGAAGAACGACTACAAAAAATTTAGTGAAATAATATAGGTTATTTCAGCAAGGAGAGAAATTCAATATGAAGAAGCTAAGTAATTTAGCGATTGTATCTACAATTTTATTAAGTGGTTTGGGACTTGGATCAATGAACGCTGCTGCCAATGATTTGGGATGGATTCCTGGACAACCAGATAATACACCGGGGCAAACGATTAAAGGTGATGACAAAGCCGATGTTCAAGTTTCAGGGTGGATCGGAGAATGGGATCCAGTTGATCCAGAAGATAAACGCTATATCGATATCACGATCCCTACGACTGTAAGATATGCAAATGCGATGGCAGAAGATGGAACGCCTCAACCAGAGATCGTTTCACCATTATATGCAATGACAAATAATTCAACTTCACATAGAGTGATGATCGAAGTAGAAAGTTTTGCGGAGACAAGCTCAACTGGGATCACTCAAGATTTGTTCTTTACACCATTAAATGAAGCAGCGGTTCGTTTGCAAAGTGCTTCTGGACAGTTCTTGGATACTCGTACTTATTTGACAACTATTGGGACAGGCCAAACAAAATCCTTGAAATTTGAAGGAGCAATCACTAGTCCATTCCAACAAGATGTTATTGTGACACCTGCATACACGATGTCATTCCATTTTTCTGCATTGGCTAACTAATCTTAGCAAAGTTGATAAGTATTCCATTACCTAATTTAGTAGAAAGAGTCTGAATGACAGACTTTTCACTTATAATTTGAGAAAGGAGGTTGAGAAAAATGGCACATAGTAATAATATTGAAAAAAAGAATCATAGTAAAAAGAAGAGAACTTATATCTTGTTTTCTTTGCTACTCGTATGTCTTGTAGCAGGGATTGGCGGATACTTTTATTTTAATCAATCTCCTCCTCAAGTAGTGGCAGGGTTGCCTGATTTAGATGATAATCTGTCAAGATTGAGTAATGAAGATATTTTAAAAGCAATGCAAGATCAAGTGGATAAAGACAAAATGCGTATTCTTTTGAAACATGATATAGAGGTTGATAAAGAAGGAAAAGCGAGTGTCGATGTACGTAATAATGGTCAGAATGCATTCAATATCCAAGTAGAATACTATCTAGCATCCAATAATAAACAATTGTATAAATCAGGATTGATTCCTCCAAACAACCGAATAGACTCTATCCCTTTTGAGAATCTACCTGATGCTGGCAGTCATGATGTTAGAATTTTATACAATATTTATAACGAAGAAAAATTGGTCAATACAACAACGATCGATGGTACAATCAATATTAGTTGATCGCTGATTGAAGTTAACATAAATAAAAAATGGAAGGCTCAGAAAATAGATAATCTATTTTCGAGCCTTCCATTTTTTATTTATTTAGCTTTTAACTCAATGTTAAATCGTTCTTAGTACCAACCGTTAGCTAACCAGAAAGCTTGTGCCGCTTCCCAAGAGCCATAACGAGAGGCAACATATTGTTCTGCTACTCTTTCTTGATTGGCAGCAGAGTAGTCACCGTTCAAGTAAGAAGAGTCTAATTGGTAACGGCCGATATAGCGTCCGTTTGTTGCTGTGTAAGAACCGCTAGATTCTTTTTGTGCGATCCATTCTTTGGCATCGTTCGTACCAGTTGAAACAGCTACTTCAGTAGCAGGTGCTTGTTCCACAACTGGCGCTTCTTCTACTACAGGAGCTTGTTCCACTACAGGTGTTTCCACAACTGGAGCTGTTTCTTGAACAGGTTCTACAGGCGCTTGAGTAGCGACAGGAGCAGCTGCTTGTTCACCAGTAGGAATAGTTAATTCTTGACCTGAAAAGATCAGGTGAATGTTTGAGATTGAGTTCGCTTCGGCAATTGTTTGGATCAAGGAGTTGTCACCAACGTATTTTTGAGAAATCGTTGATAAAGTATCACCTGATTGAACAGTGTAGGCTTCGTCTGCGTGTGCAGAAGTACCCATAAATAATGCAGCGCCGGCGGCCAAAGTTGTTCCAAAAAGAATAGTTTTAAGTGATTTCATGAAAGATCTCCTTCGTATTTTAAAAAGTTATTTTGATTAGCTGTTTTCGCTAACGAGTAATACTTTACCATGATGAGACATTTCATAGGTGATAAAAACGTAACAGTTTATGACAAAGCTACCTTTTTTGTAATATTTAACGAAACATATGTAACCGAAAAACGCTTTCTTTCCTTTAATTAAAAGAATGTATGTTCTCGTTTTTTGATAAGAAAAATTAGTTAAGAAAATATTAAGCGGGCAATAAATATGTTTTTTCTATTGTAGAAGATAAAATGGCTGGATATCAATCAATCATAATAGCTATTCTTAAGTCTATAGACGACAATACGAAGAAGTTAATCAATAAAAAAACATGGAGCAAATGTTTGCCCCATGTTCTAAAAAAATCAAATCCCAATTATTGATGTTCTACACGATTGGAGATCATTGGAAAGAATTTCAAACAATAAATAGCACAAATCCCAACAATAATATATATAGCTTTAGCTAAAATAGTCGTAGAGCCGCCTGCAATCGTCGCAACTAAATCAAATTCTAATAAACCGACTAATAACCAGTTCAATCCTCCAACAATCAACAATGTTAAAGCAATCATATCTAAAGTTTTCATTGAAATTACCCCTTTCCTATATGACATACTATTATTATAAAACAATTAAAGAATTTGTACTAAAATATTGCCTGTAATTTAATTTATAGTCCTTTCATTTCAACGTTTTATAGAATTTGAAAATTAAAAATAGATATGTCTTGACAATAGATAAGTAAAAGATTAGATTTAGCTGGTTATAAAATAATAATATTTATTAAGGAGAAGAACATGAAAAAAAAATGGATGATTACTGGATTGATTGCATTGTTGCTAGGGGGGATTGGTTATACAGGCACACGGTTTGCAGGAGAAGTTTTATTCTGGGGTGGGGAATCTGATATCACTAAGATCAACGAAAATTTAGAAAAACTTGATCAACAGTTAACAAACCATAACCAAAAAATCACTGACTTGAATAGTCAATTAGCAATAAAAAATCAAGATCTTCAAAACATACAAACAAAAGCGCAAGAATACCAAACAAAGATCACTGACTTGGAAACGCAAAAAAGCCAATTGGTTGCTGAACATGCAAATTTACAAAACCAATTAACCAGTAAAGAAAACCAACTAAATGACAAACAAATCGAGATTAACAATAAGATCAATGAAATCACTCAAAAAATAAACGAAATCAACACCCTAAATAGTCAATGGAATACTAGACTCCAAGAGATTCAGGGCAAATATACAGAGATGCAAAGTACTGTCAATCAGTTAAACGAGCAAATCAACCAATTAAATCGAGAAAAAACAAATTTACAAACTGATTTAGCAACCACGAAGAAACAATTAGAAACTATTTCAGCAGAAAATAGTAATTTGAGAAGTTATATCGCACAATTAGAAAAAGCGAGAAACGATGCAAAGCAAACGGCGGAAAAATCTCAACAAATCGTTGATCGCCAAGTGAATAAGTAGACGTTAAAGATACTTTTTTTAGAGTTGTTTTTTCAAGGAAAATCACTTGAAAAACGGAACGTTTGTTCGTATAATGGTGATGAGGGGAGAGATGACAATGGAAAGAAAATATGGCACGGTCTCAAAAATCAGAACGATCAAACTAGGGGAACGACCACTGATCCGTTTTACTTTAGGGTCAGAGAATTGCTTGATTGCTAATCATAGTCTTAATTTTATTGCCGATGTCGATGAAGGAATGAAGATATTTGTGAAAGGCTACTATAATAACCGTAAGCAATTTGTCGTCAAAGACTACACGGTATTAGAAAAACCAAACATTGTTGTCGCTTTTGAAAATAGTCTCTTCCCTAAACAGAAGATCATCAAATGAGAGAACAAAAACAATGTTTGATAGCAATGACGAATGGATTACTCTTATATAGGTAGAAAAAAATGTAAATTGACTCGTTGAACTGCCTTGTTTTTCAAATAAAAACAAAAAAACTCATGGCATAAACCATGAGTTTTACTTATTTATGCAGACGATGGGATTTGAACCCACACGAGCTTGCGCTCACAAGACCCTCAATCTTGCATGTCTGCCGTTCCATCACGTCTGCAAGAAACAACACTTTAATCATAGCGAGTAACGAAATAGATGTCAAGATATGAAAGAGGAAAATCATGAATAAATATGATGGAGAATTTTCCATTTTAGGAATGGTGGCAGGCATGATCATTGG
The DNA here is from genome assembly GCF_002813755.1 of Enterococcus mundtii. Classification (NCBI taxonomy): domain Bacteria; kingdom Bacillati; phylum Bacillota; class Bacilli; order Lactobacillales; family Enterococcaceae; genus Enterococcus; species Enterococcus mundtii. The sequence goes on from NZ_CP018061.1 coordinate 1,082,152, forward strand.
ATCAGCATTCGGACAATTGATCATGGGGATATTCTTAGGTGTGATCATTGGGATCGCTATGGATTGGGCAGCAAATCTTTGGAACGATCGACATGAAAGATAAAAGTAAAAAAAGTTGATTTTCATCTAGGATTTTTTTAAAACGGTGGCAAAAACCAGATGAATGGAGTATGATATGGAAATAAATAGGTATAATCAGAAATTTCTAACTTTTTTGAAACGAGGGATTGGATCACTATGAGAGAATTTGAAAAATCCAACAAATTAGAAGGCGTAAGTTACGATGTCCGGGGACCGGTTCTTGAAGAAGCAGAGCGAATGCAAGAAGAGGGCATCAGTATTTTAAAATTGAATACGGGAAATCCAGCACCATTTGGATTTGAGGCACCAAATGAAGTGATCCGTGATTTGATCATGAATGCTAGAGATTCAGAAGGCTATTCGGATTCAAAAGGGATTTTTTCTGCACGAAAAGCGATTGAACAGTATTGTCAATTGAAAAAATTTCCAAATGTGACGATCAATGATATCTATACTGGTAATGGGGTCAGTGAGCTGATCACGATGTGTATGCAAGGGCTACTGGACAATGGCGATGAAGTATTAGTGCCAATGCCAGATTATCCTTTATGGACAGCTTCTGTTTCTTTGGCTGGAGGAAAACCAGTTCATTATGTATGCGATGAACAAGCCGAATGGTATCCAGATATTGAGGATATCAAATCCAAAGTTACTAGCCGAACAAAGGCAATCGTGATCATCAATCCTAATAACCCAACAGGAGCTTTATATCCGAAAGAGTTATTAGAAGAAATCGTGAAAATCGCACGAGAACATCAATTGATCATTTATTCAGACGAAATCTATGATCGTTTAGTGATGGACGGCTTAGAGCATATCCCGATTGCGACTTTAGCACCTGATCTATTCGTTGTCACATTGAATGGCCTATCTAAATCACATCGTGTGGCGGGATTCCGTGTCGGCTGGATGGTGTTGAGTGGTGACAAATCAAATGTAAAAGGCTATATCGAAGGGTTGAATATGCTTTCCTCTATGCGTCTTTGTTCAAATGTCCTGTCACAACAAATCATCCAAACTGCATTAGGTGGCTACCAAAGTGTGGATGAATTGTTATTGCCAGGTGGACGGATCTACGAACAAAGAGAATACATCTATAATGCAATCAACGATATCCCTGGATTATCAGCAGTTAAACCGAAAGCAGCATTTTATATCTTTCCAAAAATCGATACGAAACGCTTTAATATTACCAATGATGAGCAATTCGTATTAGATTTTCTACACGAGCATAAGATTTTACTGGTTCACGGAGGCGGTTTTAACTGGCCTGATCCAGACCACTTTCGAATCGTTTACTTACCAAAATTAGACGATCTAAAAGTAACGGCGAAAAAAATGCGTGAATTCCTGACAACCTACCAACAAAGATAGGAAATGTCATATTTTGGCTGTTGTGCGTGTGTATTAAGTAGGTAGTTTTAAGCGCAAGCGAGTAACTGACGGGACAAATCAAGATTTTATGAAGTAAGTGAATCACTATAAAAATTGGAATCAACGATTCTTATAGGCGTTTGCTTACTTCACTAAATCAACCGTTTTTGTCTGGGGTTTATTCTCACTTAACACCTGCAATAACCATTTTCGAGTAATAGCCAACGAGTAGTAAAAACGATGTGATTGGCAAGTTTTTTTATAAAGTAAATACGACTTCACCTAAAAGCCGTCCGGATACCGAGGCGTTTTTTTAATGTCAATTTTTGAAAAATGATTCGTTGCTATTGGACTTTTCTTGAAGTTTACAAAGTAGTCAAGTACAATACATGTAGTCATGCGAATACGCATATTTTTTTTGAGAGGGGGATACTTATGGAAGCATTAGTCGATTCCTTTGGTACGATCATCAAAGAAATCCGAAAAGAACAAAAAATGACTCAACAAATGCTTTCACAAGGCATTTGTTCTCAAAGTGTGCTAAGTAGAATCGAAAATAACGAAGAGTTACCAAATGTATTAGTGATGGCCCAAATCTGTCACAGGCTTGGTGTAACGATCGATTATGTAATGAACTTATCCAAGGACAAGATGCGAGCAGCAACTAGACAGTTTGATCTTCTGGACCTTTACTTTTTAAAAAGAGATTATCGTAAATTAGAACAAGAACTAAAATCAGCGAAGGTGACAGAGAATCTCTATTCAGCTGAGGATTTTCAACGGTATTATTATTATTTAGGTGTTTGTGAATTTACATTAAGGAAAAACCTAGTAAAGGCACTTAGTTACTTGAAAGAAGCATTGACTTACTCCAGCCAAAAAGATCGGACACATGTCTGTGATATCGAGATCCAATTGATCAGCTGTATTGGTAAAGTCTATGGGGTTGCAGGGAGAAGTACAGAAGCAAGATATTATTTAAGTCGTAGTGTCCAACTCTTGCATGATACGATCAACGAGCACAACAAAAGCGAATTGACGCAGATTTTTTATAATTATGGTAGTTTTCTATTTCATCAAGGAGAACGCCAAGCAGCTCTTGAACAAGTGAATCAAGGGATTCGTTGGGCACAAGAAAAAAATAGCTATTATTATTTAAATGATTTATTTATTCTAAAAAGTTTGATCTACAAACAGCAAAATGAACTATCAAAAGCATTGTTTTATGAAGAATTAGCTCAAGCAGTAAAAAAGATTGCTAAAAGTATATAAATGGTGTAGACCATTCTTGACTTCTTTCGTAAATAAGAGTAATTTAAAGGTAGATCATCAAAGGAGAGAATAGAATGAGAACTTATATCTATGCTGACAAATTCTTTTTAGCATCTGGTGTGAAAAACACTGGATATCTTGAAATCACTGATGGGCTTTTTGGCGAATATCTTTCAGAAAAACCAACAGGTGAAGTAACGATCATTGATCAAAGCGGTAAATGGATCGCCCCTGGACTTGTAGACACACATATTCATGGGTTTATGAATCACGATGTTATGGATAATGACGCAGAAGGAATCAAAGCCATGTCAGAAGGCTTATTATCTTGTGGGGTAACTGCCTTTTTACCTACAACATTAACCTCTAGTAAAGAACGTCTAAAAGATGTGGCAGAGACGATTGGAAAAATGTACCATGAAGCTCCTGGCGCTAAAATCAAAGGGATCTATTTTGAAGGACCATTCTTTACAGAAGAGCATAAAGGCGCGCAAAACCCAAGTTATTTTGGCGACCCCGATCTGGCAGTCTTCAATGAATGGCAAGAAGCTTCAGGCGGATTGATCAAAAAAATCGCATTAGCACCAGAACGCGCAGGTGTGGAAGAATTTGTAAAACAAGTAACAGATGAAGGCGTTGTCGTTGCTTTAGGTCATAGTAATGCAACGATCAATGAAGCACAAGCAGCTGTTGAAGCAGGTGCAAGTGTATTTGTTCATGCGTTTAACGGGATGCGCGGCTTGAACCATCGTGAGCCAGGTATGGTCGGTGCGTTATTATCATTGGATCACGTATTTTCTGAGTTGATTTGTGACGGTCACCATGTCCACCCAAATGCAGCACAGATCCTGATGGAAAAAGCAGGACATGAACATGTGGCTTTGATCACGGATTGCATGATGGCTGGTGGGATGCCTGATGGTAACTACAATTTAGGTGAGTTCCCAGTAGTCGTAAAAGATGGAACGGCTCGCTTAGAATCTGGAAATCTAGCTGGAAGTATCCTAAGATTAAAAGAAGCAATCAAAAATGTCGTAGATTGGGGCTTAGCTACACCAGAACAAGCAATCATGATGGCTACGTACGTTCCTGCAGTTAGCTGTAAGATCGACGATACATGTGGAAAGATTGCTAAAGGAAGAGATGCTGATTTCATCGTCTTGAATCCTGACATGACCTTAGATGCCACCTATTTAGATGGTGTTGAACGTTATCATGCGTAAAAAAGCATAAATGAACAGCCAAAAGGAAGAAGCAACTCGTAGCTTTACTCTCTTTTGGCTGTTTTTTAGATAAATAGTTGGTTATTGGATCAATACTTCTAAGCGTGTAATAAATTCATTCTGGTCATTGGTTTCATGGAAATCTACGAGATAGAGTTCATAAAATGGACTTTTTAATTCTAATTGATGTGTTTGTGCATATTTTTTTATTTCTTGAATGCCTGTGACTTGTTGCTCGTAGGCTCCTTGGTAAGTGTAGGTCAAGTATTTCCCGGATGGTAACGTGGACACCTCGTTGATCAAAGAGGCAGTTTCTGGATAGAAATAAAAGACTTGATAGGCAAAAGGATCTGACTCTTCATGTAAGATACTTCCAAATAAATTTTGATTGTTGGCACTGAGGTGTTTCTCATGCTTTTTATGCAGCTGTTTCAATGCGTAATCGACATCATCGCTATTCGTCATTTCATCGTCTTTGATTACTTGACGTAACGGATGTTCCATCACGATCGGTTGATTGAATGGAGTATCTTCCACTTCATAGATCAACTGTAAGCGATCATCTAATAAGGAGATTTTTTCTTTTGATTCAGCAATCAAACGATGCAAGGAGTCTATTTCAAATCGTAAAAGTTTTTTTGTTCGATCAATATTTTTATTATTCAGGTATTCGACAATCTCAGGCAAAGAAACATCAAAATATCGCAGATCGCGAATCGTATTTAGTTGTTCTAATTCTTTGTACGAATAATTTCGATAACCGTTATCGTCATAATCTGGTTGGATCAAACCGATTTTTTCATAGTAACGTAAAGTATGTGGGGTAATATCATATAATTTTGCTAATTCATTGATTTTCAATCGATTCACTCCCGTTTGATTTTATTTATACTTTATATCTGTCCCTCATTTTACTATTAGTTGATTCAAAAAAGCGAGTATTTTTAAATTATTTACACGAAATCCTTGACCTTAGAGTTACTCTAACCTGTAAGCTGATTATAGATTAGTCAGTGTTGGAGGAGAAAAAGTATGGAATGGTATAACAAGTCAACGGAAGAAACAATCAAACAAGTTCAAGTCACAGAATATATCACAGAGAGTGATCGGCTGGAACGTCAACAAAAATATGGAGAAAATAAGATGGAAGAAAAAGATCAAACACCAGAATGGCAAAAATTCTTATCTTATTTCCATGATGCGTTGATGTACATCTTATTAGGGGCAGCGATATTGAAAGTAGCAACTGGTGCATTGATGGAAGGTGGCATGATCTTTTTAGTTGTTTTTCTAAATGCGATGATCGGGTACTTCCAAGAACGAAAAGCAGCTTCTTCTTTAGATAGTATCAAAGGATTATTGAGTGATAAAGCAGTGATTTTAGAAGATGGTAAAAAACGAGAGATCGATCCGGCAGACTTGGTTGTTGGCGATCAAGTCGTCTTGACTGCTGGAGATATCGTACCAGCAGATGTTCGAATCATCGAATCATTCAATTTACAAGTGGATGAGGCGATTTTAACAGGAGAAACACATTCTGTCAGCAAAACTGTTGAGAGCTTACCTGAAAATACAGAATTAGCTGAACAAGTAAATATGGCTTTTTCGGGCACAAAAGTTGAGTCTGGTAATGGATTAGGTGTAGTTGTTGAAGTAGGTTCGAATACTCAAATCGGTAAAATCAGCCATTCTTTATCTACTGTTGAGGAACAAGAAACCCCATTATTGAAGAAAATCAAGGAAATGAATACAAGTATATTTAAAGGAATCAGTGCATTGATTTTGTTAATTGCTCTTGTTTCGTATTTTTATTACGGTATGACATGGGGCTATATTGCTACGGCGATCATTGCTTTGATCGTTTCTTCGATCCCAGAAGGCCTGCCGTCGATTTTAACGATCATTTTGTCGATCGGCGTGAATCGAATGGCAAAGAAGAATGCCATCGTAAAAACATTGCCTACAGTAGAAACCTTAGGTGCGATGACGGTTATTTGTTCAGATAAGACAGGAACATTGACAAAAAATGAAATGTCTTTAGTTCATATAGCGACAATAAATGATTGGTATACGCCTGAAACATTTGCGAAAGTATCGCATACAAAAGTTGAAGAATATTTGTTACAAGCGATGCATAATTGTCAAGAAACACAATTAGCAGATGGGGCTTGTCCTGCAACAGGAAATGCAACAGAACTTGCATTATTACGTTATACAAATACAAAAAAGGCGATAATCCATTCACCTATTGCCAAAATCCCTTTTGATTCAGCGTATAAATACATGGGGACTGTTCATGAGATCAATGGGAAGAATATCTTGTTCGTAAAAGGTGCACCGGATGTATTGATCGAAAAAGCGGGGCAACAAATGGACGCTAGAGGTATGAGCCAATCGATCGATAAAAAACGTTGGCATAAGAAAAATGAGGATTTAGCGAGTCAAGGGCAACGTGTGTTAGCTTTTGCGATGAAAGAAATCGGCGATAAAGACTTATCTCATGATTCACTAGATGAAGCATTGACGATGATTGGCTTATGCGGCGTGATCGACCCACCAAAAGAGTCAGCGATTGAAGCAGTGAAATCGATGCAACAGGCAGGAATACGTGTCAAAATGATCACAGGCGATCATCCACTGACAGCGAAAGCCATCGCAAAACAACTAGGATTGCAAAATCATCAAACAGCAATCACAGGAAAAGAGCTGAATCAACTGTCAGAGCAACAATGGCAACGAGCAGTAAGTGAAAACGATGTATTTGCGCGAACGACACCAGAACACAAATTGGCAATCGTTTCTTATCTACAAGCGCAAGGTGAAATTGTTGGGATGACCGGTGATGGTGTGAATGATGCACCAGCTTTGAAAAAAGCTGACGTCGGGATTGCTATGGGAATCAAAGGGAGCGATGTCAGTAAGCAAGCAGCAGATATGGTTTTAGTCGATGATAATTTTGAGACGATCGCTTATGCAGTCAAAGAAGGACGTCGGATATTCGACAACTTGAAGAAAACGATTCTCTTTTATTTACCAACATGTTTGGCGCAAGGATTATTGTTACTTTTCTCATTGATCGGAAACTACCCATTACCTTTGACGACTGTGCAAATCTTATGGTTGAATCTAGTTGCTTCGATCACCTTGTCCTATGCTTTAGGATTTGAACGGGCAGAAAAACAAGTGATGAGTCGACGACCACGACCATTGAATGAACGGATTTTGTCACGATATGCGTTGATGCGCATTTTATATGTAGGGATGATCTTAACGATCTTAGGCTTAACTGCGATGGAATATGTCTCAAACGATGCACGTCAGACCGTGTTGATCAATGCAATGGTGTTTGGTCAAGCCTTCTATATGATCAATTGTCGTAGGATTAGCGAATTTAGTTTAGATAGAGGATTATGGAAAAATACAGCATTGTTTTATTCAATTGGGATCATGATCTTGCTTCAAGCCGCGATGATCTGGTTCCCACCATTACGAATGGCTTTAGGAACAAACCTACTATCAAGTACGGAAGTCGTCATCAGTCTTTTACCTGGATTACTTTTATTCTTCTTAGTAGAAATTGAAAAATATGTTTTATCAGCTAGAAGTTACAGGGTAGGTGCTTGATCATTCATATTATTGAAATGAAACATATAAAGATAGCAAAGTAACTAGGTGCTTTTTATTCACACTAAACCCAAGTAACATTGGAAGAGACTAGTTTATAAAATAAGTTAGTAAAAACGCCCGAAATGAGAATGATCATTTCGGACGTTTTTTTTGTACGATATTTTGTTTCATAAACCTAAACATGCGCGATACGTTTTTTGTTAAATGTTCAAATATAAGCCCCAGTCTGTCATTGTTAATGCGAGCAACCTTAGTTAGTAGAAAAGGTAAAAAATTCGACAATGGATTTCGAAGAGTTTGCGTATCTTATTAGTAGATCGGCTAAACTCCCATTAAATCGCTGGATTTCTTCTTTTTGGTGAGAGCGGGGAAACAAACAAACCGTTTTTTCATTTGCTAAGAGATAATCACCATCGATCGTGCGAGCAACCAAGTGCAAGGATGAAAGGAGATTCGCAACATCCGCTTCATCCAGTGAGGTATAATCGATTGTTCGCAGAATACTAGCTTTGAAATGTTGGTAAGAAGGGAAAAACACAAGTTCCTCATAATCGAACAGCTCGTTTTCTTCCAGCCATGCGAGTGTTTCTTCTAATGTACGATGTTGCTTCAATTGTTCAAACAATCGTTTCACCTACTTTTTATTTGGTATCAATACCGTAAAATCAATCGTTGGATTATTGCCTGTTCCTTTTGCCTCTAACTCGACACTTTCAGGGATGAGTTCATCGCCAACATAATGTGGAGTAACACGATAGCGTACAGTTTCACCATGATTCAACGCCTTACGGATTTTTAGTTCATAGTAGTTCATGTAAGGATCATTGACTGGAAATTGAAACAAAGTAACTAGATTTCTTTCGTCGTCGCCACTACCGCCGAACTGTTTAGCGATCAGATGTCCGCGAGAATGATCATATCTGGGACCAGAAATAAATCCAGGAGGACGGATGTCACGGTTTGCGCTGGTTCCTGTATTGATCATTGATTTTTCCAATAAGGCATCCGCACCAGTGGGACGTCCTAATCGATCAAGCTCATGATACTCGATCCATCCTTTGTTTGTTGAGAGTTCAGCCCCATCAAAGGAAGCTGTTCCTAATTCTTGTGGCCCAGGATTGTTTCCAGTCGGTGCTAAGTCTTCTTCTTGTGGTAAGCCGTTGTTTCTTGGTTCAGATGAGTCAGGTATACTACTTGTGATAGTAGCTTCACTTTTGCTTGTACTTTCGACTGGTTTATCAGAAGATTCCATACTATATGTACGCATGTTTGATCGTTGGTCAGTGGAAACTTCCGATTCACTATCGATTGAAGCAGTATAACTAGATTCACTGTAATCCCTTGAGATCGGTTGTTCTACATTCACTAGATCCATTCCGATAAAGCCAATTGCGCCAAAAACAACTATAGAGATCAATGTACCCCATAGTTTTTTTAAATTTTTCATTCGTTCACCTCCTTTGTTAGTATAATCCAAAACCAAACGGACTAAAAGTGAAAACTTTATCCAAAGTAGGTTAATTATATAGGTTAGTATGATATGATAATCTTGTACACAAAGGAGGCGAATGAGATGATAGGAGGAATCGCAATCATCACGATTTACTGGTACGTTTTACTCATATGCGCTGGGGTTGCAGTGTTACTTGTTATTTTTGGAGATGTCTTTGATTTCGATGGACCTATTGATCCGATGCTGATCGTTCCCTGGTTGACTTTTACCAGTTTATTAGGTTATTTAGGTGAATCCTTGACCGACCAGTCCTCGTTAGTGATTTTCGTGATCAGCGCGATTATTGCAACCGTTTTAGTTTTTTTGTTGAATTTTTATGTCTTGATGCCGATGAAGCACGCAGAATCGACGCTATCAACTTCTGAAAAAACATTAGAAGGTCAAATCGCGACAGTCGTGACCCCGATACCGATCCAAGGAATGGGAGAAATCCAATTAAAAAGTGTTACTGGTTCAATCAGTCGCCCTGCTTGTTTTTATACGCCCCAAGAGAAAATGATCGGACGTGGCGAAAAAGTTTTGATCATTGAAGTAAGAGACCGTGTTTGTTATGTTACACCGTACGAAAGTATGTTGAAAATGTAAAGGAGTGGAAGAAATGGAAATATCTGGAGTGTTTGTTGCAATTGTTTTAGCAGTGTTGATCGTTTTAATGTTATTGATCGTCTTTGTTGCTAAGTACCAAACGGCAAAGCCTGACGAAGCATTGATCATTAGTGGTAGTTACTTAGGAAGTAAAAATGTCCATGCCGACGAGAGTAACAATAAAATCAAAATCGTCCGCGGTGGAGGTGCATTCGTACTACCAGTTTTCCAACGTTCGAATCGTATCAGTTTATTATCAAGTAAATTAGACGTATCTACCCCAGAAGTTTATACAGAGCAGGGCGTGCCGGTGATGTGTGATGGTACTTCGATCATCAAGATCGGTTCTTCTGTCGAAGAAATTGCGACAGCAGCGGAACAATTTCTAGGAAAAACGCGAGAAGAACTTGAAAATGAAGCACGTGAAGTATTAGAAGGTCATTTGCGGTCGATCCTAGGTTCGATGACAGTAGAAGAAATTTACCAGAATCGTGACAAATTCAGCCAAAGTGTGCAAGAAGTTGCTTCGGTGGATCTAGCAAAAATGGGATTGATCATTGTTTCGTTCACGATCAAAGAAGTCCGTGATAAAAATGGTTATTTGGATTCTTTAGGGAAACCACGGATTGCTCAAGTCAAACGTGATGCAGATATTGCAGAAGCAGAAGCACTTAAAGAAACGCGTATCAAAAAAGCGGAAGCAGAGAAAGAATCTCAAGCCGCAGAATTACAACGCCAAACAGAGATCGCCGAATCTTTAAAAGAAAAAGAATTGAAATTAGCTGCCTATAAACAGGAACAAGATGTGGCACGAGCAAAAGCTGACCAAGCGTATAATTTAGAAAGTGCCAGAGAACAACAACAAGTAATCGAACAAGAGATGCAAGTAAAAGTCGTCGAACGTCAAAAACAAATCGAATTAGAAGAAAAAGAAATCATTCGTCGTGAAAAACAATACGATTCTGAAGTGAAGAAAAAAGCCGATGCGGATCGTTACGCCAAAGAACAAGAAGCCCAAGCGCAAAAAGTCAAAGAAGTGACTGAGGCAGAAGCAGAACAATTTAGAATCGAAGCCTTAGCCCAAGCCCAAGCCAACCAAACTCGTTTAGCTGGACAAGCCGAGGCAGAAGCCACCTTAGCAAAAGGGAAAGCGGAAGCAGAAGCAAAACAAAAAATTGCAGATGCGTTCAAAGAATACGGAGAAGCCGCTGTGCTTAGCATGGTGATCGAAATGTTGCCTCAACTGATGCGTGAAGCGGCACAACCGCTAGGCAATATCGAAAAAATCTCTGTTGTTGACACAGGTAATTCCTCAGGTGAAGCAGGTGGCGCCAATCGAGTGACAAGCTATGCGACAAACTTGTTGTCGACGACACAAGAAACGTTGAAAGAAACAACTGGATTGGACATCAAAGATATCATTGAGAATCTTTCCACTCGTGGAAATTCTAGACAATTGAATGTCTACGAAGGAACAAATGAACCGAAAGAATAACTTAAGAAAGACTCAAAGGATCATGTCCTTTGAGTCTTTTATTGGTTCGCTATTTATTTTCATTTTGCTCACGGATCTGTGCCTTTACTTCTTCCAGATTTTCAAGTAAAGCCTGCTCTTTTTTTCTTAATTCTTCTAAGTCCTCGACAATCTCTTCTTTTTTTTCAACTTCTGGCGGACGCAAGCAAAAATTGATACCGATAGCAATAAATGTCCCGATAAATGTATCGAAAACCCGCTCAATCGCATAGAAGGCTGACTCTCCTTGAGGGATACTTAAAGAGATCAGCAATAATGTAGCAATAGCAGCAATGATCCCAGAATTATTATTGATACCGTCAGATAAGACAATCACAATGATCACTAAAAGTGGGAGAACGATCAGTTCAACTAAAAAATCATTGTGGAAGTAACTTTTTACAAAAAAATAGAAAATACCTAATCCGCCACCAAGTAGATTGCCAATAATACGCGAGCGACCAAAAGAAAAGGTCGTAGTCAAATCTTGGCGCAAGGAAAAAACAGCAGATAGGGCAGCAATCATTGGAATGCCACGATCAAAGAGATGAAAGATCAAAATACATAAGAAAACGGCTAAAGCACTCTTCATTGTACGCATACCAAGTCGAAAGCGTCCAAATTGCATAGTATACTCTCCTTTACGTTCTTTACAATATCATAACTAAACTTACCATGGATTGCTAGTTTTTCATGAACGAATTTAGTATAATTCAATAAAAAGAAAGGAGCCGATCATGCGTATTGGAATGAGAACGGTAAAAACGGTCATCAGAGTATTTGCTTCCATGTTGGTTGCAAACTACTTTTCCTTATTGTTCTGGCCATCTGCCGGTATTATTGCGTTGTTAAGTGTCGGGAATACTCGTCGCTCCACCTTGATGACTGGGATCTATCGAATCGCTGCATTTATTGTCGCTACACTTATTGCCTTTATGTGTTTTACACTTTTGGGCTATCGAATCATCAGTTTCAGTATCTTTCTATTATTTTTTATTCCAATCGCCGTGCGGTTCAAATTGACAGAAGGAATCGTTGTAAACTCAGTCTTGATCACTCATTATCTTAGTGAACAAAGTATGAGTTGGCAATTGATCATAAACGAAGCAGCCTTGATGATCATTGGTGTAGGATTTGCTTTGTTATCTAATGTCTACATGCCAGATAGTAAAAAAAGTTTAAAGGAAAATCAAGTGATCATCGAAGAGCGATTTCGTCTTCTTTTGAAGAACATGGCAGACTTTTTGCTTTCTGGCGAAGCCTACGAAAATCAAGGGTTATGCAAAGAATTACAAGTTTATATTCGAGAAAGCCAGGCATATGCACGGAATCACCAAGAGAATAACTTGCTTAGACAAAATCAATATTATGAAACCTATTTTTCTATGCGACGGGCTCAGATCAATGTGATCCAAGATATGCAAGAAAATTTAGCTTATATCCAGGACCCAGTGCCTTATAGCGACCATATATACGGCTTGTTGATCTATACAGCTGAGACATTTTCTGAATCAAATGATGGCAAAGAAATATTGACAAGGATCGAAGAGGTCTATGGAATGTATCGTCAAATGCCATTGCCGACTACGCGAAGTGAATTTGAGGATCGTGCGGAATTGTTTCAGTTTTTACAGTCATTCAAAAGTTTTATTGAAATAAAAGTAGAATTTTCTCAGCAGATGATAGTGGATGCGTAAAGGTGAATAAATAAGACGAAGCGATGAGGTAACCATCCTCTGCTTCGTCTTATTCTTATTCTGTTTATCTGTTACTCTTCCAATGCTCTTGCATATCATCTAAAAGTGCAATCACTTCGGTGGTTAAATACAGGGAACGGTTTGGCAGTTCTCCTTCGATCATTTTTACCATATTTTCAATTTCATAATTCATTGCTTGCGCACGATGGCCACTTTCAATCAGTTCTTTTGTACCATCAGTATAAATGATCTCTGCTTGGTCAGCTCTAGGATAATCATTGATTGAGATATACCCATTTTCAAAAGCAACGATTCCGACTTTTGGCATTTTTGCTTGGAAGGTCAGGCTGATCGTAGCTAGTTCATTTTCTTTATTTTGCAAGATCGTTACAGATTGTTCATCAACACCTGTTTTAAATGGAATCATACGAGAGGCGATGACTTCCGGTTGTGAGCTCAAAAAGAATCGAGCAAATGAAACAGCATAGGTTCCAATATCAAGTAATGCCCCACCTGCTAAATCAGGGTTGAAGAAGCGATTGGTCGGATCAGGTTCTTTGTAACTGCCAAAAGGTGCTTGGATCATCTTTAATGCACCTAACTTGCCTGAATCGATCATTGAACGAAGTTGATGATACAAAGGCATGTTGAAAATCGTCATCGCTTCTGCCAAGATCAGCTCTTTTTGTTCCGCTAATTGGATGGCTTGTTGAAGTTCTGCCTTATTCATCGTGATGGCTTTTTCGCATAAGACATGTTTCCCAGCTTCCAAGGCAGGAAGAATGTAGTCGATATGTTGACGATTCGGAACGGCGATATACACGATATCAACTTCAGCATCTTGCAACATATCATGATAATCGCCATACGCTTTTTTGATAGAATGGCGTGTAGCAAAATCCTGTGCTTTTTCCAAAGTTCGTGATGCAACAGCAACCAATTCACTTGATGTTTGATCGAAGTTTTCTGCAAATTCGTTAGCAATCGATCCTAGACCGACAATGCCCCATTGGTATTTTTTCATTTTTCATCTCTCCTTGACGTGATATATTTAATATAAGGGTATTTAGTTGAATACTCTTGGTTTCGCTATTATTATATCAAAAAAAGGACATCCAATCGTTCTGAAGAATTGCTTTCTAAAAAAAGGTGAAAGAAATGTTCTAATAGATGATTTTTTAACTTAATTTAAGTAGAATAAGAAGGAGGAGGAGATTGCGATGCATCAAGTATACGTTGATCTTATTATGAGTGTTTTACTCGAACAATTTGAAACAGAAGAAAATTTCTTAGATACTTATCTATTGGTGGATGAAACAACTTGGCAAGCTTGGAAGCGTGGTGAACAAAACTTACCATCCGAGGCCATGCAAAAAGTGAAAAATCTTTTTACGGACTATGAATGGATGTTGACGCAAAAAATTCTACGTCAAACCATTATTTTCCCTGAAAAAAGAAACGTTGCAGTAGCCGAATATAAGCAAATCAAAACACGTATTGCTCAGAAATGGGTAAGTAGCGGCAGTGCGAATGTAGAGTTGCTCCCTTTAAAAAATGATCAAATTGTCAATGGATATCTTGACTTGAAAGTCAGTATTCAATATGATGAGTGGGGTTATGATGACATTTTGAACTTTCGATTACCATCAGAAGTTCAAAAGCAAATCGAAGGGGAGAAAATCGAGTTGTTAGATTGGGTAAATGAAAGTCTGGAAGAAACTTACGTGAGTGAGAAAGTGGAACCAGAAAGGGAATGAAAGGATTTTTTACGTGAATAAAATTTTAGGCGTTATCTCAGTCGTGATCATGATTGTTGCGATGGGCTATCTGGTTGTTAGTGAGAGTCGGACGGATACGAAAGCTCAAGCTGATAATTCAAAGACAGAACAAACAAACACGACGAGTGCGACAGAAGAAAGTACAGAAAAAGCAACAAAAAAACCAACCTCTAGTGATTTGCCAGATGTTAAGTTGGATGATTGGTCGCTGGTATTGGTCGGACCTGATCACAAAATCGAGACAGAAATCGATGAAGCTAACCAATTGGCTGCGCTAGATAATGGCTATTTGATCGACAAACGTATTAAGGCTGATTATGAAGAACTGGCTAACGCAGCTAAAGCTGCGGGCTTTCCTTTAGTTATGGTATCGGCTTACCGCTCCGTTGCGACACAACAAGAGGTGTTCGCTCAAAATGTCCAACAGGTGATGAGTAGTCAGGGCGTCACTGAAGAAGAGGCGACCGCGATTACGAAAAAAACTATGACAGAACCGGGTTACAGTGAACACCATACAGGTTTAGCTGTGGATGTGGTCGATGAAACATGGTATAACAATTATCCCAATACTGTATTGGATGAAAAATATGGTGACGAACCAGGTGCGAAATGGCTTGCGGACAATGCCTCTAAATATGGCTTTATTATCCGTTACCCAAAAGGTCGAGAAGATATTACAAAAATCACTTATGAACCTTGGCACTTACGTTATGTAGGCAAAGAAAGTGCAGAATATATCACATCAAACGATTTAACGATGGAGGAGTACTTGGACCAACTAAAAGAAAAGTAGGAATAAGAGATGGCAAAAAATAAATGGAAAAAACAAAGGCGTAAAAATAATCGCTGGTTTGCTGTAGTTTTAGGGAGTATGTTGATCATGATGGCTTTTGTTTTTTCTTTGAGAAGTTTGTCATCGCCCTACTCTACGGAAGCACAGCAACAAGAAACACTGACTCATCAAGAATTTATCAACGCATTAGTTCCACATGCGAAAGAACTACAACAAGGCTATGGCGTTTTGCCAAGTATCATTATTGGGCAAGCCATCCTTGAATCTGATTGGGGCAATAGTACGCTTGCCAGTAAATATAAGAACTTGTTTGGAATCAAAGCGTTCGGGAACGAAGAAAAAGTCAATCTGGAAACAAAAGAATATATCAATGAAGAATGGATCACCATCCAAGGAGACTTTCGAGTCTATTCTTCGTGGGAACAATCAATGGATGACCACACGGCTTTATTTGTCAATGGTGTCGATTGGAATCCTGCATTGTATGCGAATGTGATCACTGCGACCAATTATATTGAAGCAGCTCATGCGTTACAGGCGGCAGGATATGCGACAGATCCGACATATGCTGATAAAATCATACATGTGATTGAAACTTACCAGTTAAATCAATACGATCAATAATCAGAAAAGAACGGAAGTGGACGGATGGCAGATTTATTTGTTCCAGAAATAATGACAGAATTACGTAAGGATATCGTGAGAGTCCCAGAGGTCATTATGGAAGCAAGTGGTATTAAAATTTTTGGCAAGTTGATACGTTCGATTATCTTCACCACGGATATTGCGATCATCAGAAACACCAATGCAAATGCGGTGATCGCAGTTTATCCTTTTACACCCCATCCGGCGATTACGAAAAGCATCATTGAAGCAGCGGATATCCCTGTGTTTTCAGGTGTCGGCGGTGGCTTGACACAAGGGATGCGTTCGGCATATATGAGCCTTTTTGCAGAAGCACAAGGATCATTAGGCGTAGTCTTGAATGGCCCAACACCAGTAGAGACTGTCCATGATGTCTGTCAAGTGGTTGATATACCGGTAATCAGTACAGTCACGTCTAAATACTCGGAAATCGACGAAAAATTGGCAGCCGGCATTACGATCATCAATATCAGTGCGGGAAAAGATACAGCAGACACTGTTCGCTTTTTCCGAGCAAAGTACCCAGAATTACCGATTATTGCGACTGGAGGTCCCACGGAAGAAAGCATCAAAGAAACGATTGAAGCTGGCGCCAATGCGATCACCTACACACCACCTAGTAGCGGGGAGTTATTCAGCCGCAAAATGGACAAGTATCGAAAAATCGAGAAAACAAATTGAGTACCAAACGAAAATAAATATCATTCAACCAACCATAGATAATAGTTACCGATACAATCTTGGCTTTAGCAACCTTTTCCTTTATGGGATAGGTTGCTTTATTTCATAAATACTATTTTGTTTGCTAGGATGAAACTATGAGGTTTATCAAGAATAATCCAAAGATAAATCCTTCATGAGAAAAACAAGAAATATAGTTGTAAGTTTCAGAAACAAGTGTTAGACTGTTTTCATCGTTTAAAAAATAAACTATTTTATTTCTAAAAATATCATTTATCAATCGAATATCGAACAACTTATATATCGTCATAATAAGGATGACAGTTTCTAGCCAGCACCGTAAATGTTGGACTATAAGTGAAAAAGTAGTGAGACATCTTTTTTGCTTATACATGAGCAGTAGAGATGTTTTTTTCTATGTTGAGTGGCATGAATTTAGCAAGAAAAGGAGTAAATAAAGTGAGAGAATTAGTTGAACGTATCAATAAAGATGGACAAGTCTTGGGTGAAGGCGTGTTGAAAGTAGATAGTTTTGTTACCCATCAGGTAGATCCAGTTTTGATGGAACAAATGGGCCAACGTTTTGCGGAAGTATTTAAAGAACAAGGAATCACTAAAGTGGTGACGATTGAAGCTTCTGGCATCGCCCCCGCTTTATTTGCGGCCAAAGAGCTCGGTGTACCGATGATCTTTGCAAGGAAAGCCAAAAGTTTGACGATGGATGAAGAATTATTGACGGCATCCGTTTATTCATTTACAAAACAAGTAACAAGCACGATATCGATTTCTCGTAAATTCTTGTCTTCTGAAGATAAAGTACTGATTATTGATGACTTTTTAGCCAATGGTCAAGCAGCAAAAGGGTTGATCGAATTGTGTCAACAAGCAGGTGCGAGTGTTGAGGGAATCGGGATCGTCATTGAAAAATCCTTCCAAGACGGTCGTCAACTTCTTGAAGAAATGGGCTTAAAAGTGGTCTCACTTGCCCGCGTTGCATCACTTTCTGATGGTCAAGTAGATTTTCTTGAGGAGGATGCGTAAGCGTGGAGAAAGAAACACAAAATGGAAAAGCAGCTGTCTTAGGGTTACAGCATTTATTAGCGATGTATGCGGGAGCAGTCGCTGTACCGTTATTGATCGGTACGGGGTTAGGATTTAATCAAGAACAAATGACTTATCTGATCTCAATCGATATTTTCATGTGTGGATTAGCAACGCTCTTGCAGTTGACTGTCAACCGGTTTTTCGGGATCGGTTTACCAGTTGTTTTAGGTTGTGCGATCCAAGCAGTTGCCCCGTTGATTTTGATTGGTAGTACAGAAGGTGTCGGTGCAATCTATGGCTCGATTATCGCATCAGGGATTTTTGTTGTGCTAGTTGCTGGTTTCTTTTCAAAGATCAAAAAGCTATTTCCACCGATTGTTACTGGAACAGTGATCACAGTGATTGGCTTGACGTTGATTCCAGTAGCTATCGAAAAAATGGGTGGTGGCAGTGCAACTGCTCCAGGCTTTGGTGATTTGACGAATTTACTATTAGCGTTTGTCACGATCCTACTGATCGTTGGTGTGCAATTATTAGGCAAAGGGTTCATTCGATCGATTGCGGTATTGATCGGTTTGATCGGTGGAAGTATCTTAGCTGCCTTTTTAGGTAGAATCGATCTAGGAGCAATTGGACAAGCCCCTGTTTTTCACGTGCCGCAACCTTTTTACTTTGGGAAACCGACATTTGAAATCTGGTCGATCTTATTGATGATCATCATTTCGATGGTAAGCATGGTAGAATCAACAGGCGTCTATTTTGCCTTAGGAGATATCACTGGAAAAAAAGTTGGAGAAGAGCAACTGAAAAAAGGCTATCGAGCAGAAGGGTTAGCCGTCATCTTAGGTGGTATTTTTAACACATTTCCTTATACAGGCTTTTCACAAAATGTCGGATTGGTACAACTTTCAGGAATCAAAACAAGAAAACCAATTTACTTTTCCGCTTTCTTTTTGATCATCTTGGGTTTATTCCCTAAAATCGGCGCAGTGGCTCAAATCATACCTGAACCAGTTCTTGGTGGCGGGATGTTGGTCATGTTTGGAATGGTGGCGATCCAGGGAATCCGGATGTTGTTAGAAGTAGATTTTACAAATGACAAAAATTTATTGATTGCTGCAGTGTCGATTGGTTTTGGTTTAGGCTTCAATCTGATGCCCGAATTATTCAGCCAGTTACCTGAAACAGTTCAAATGTTCACAGGAAACGGGATCGTTATGAGCAGTATCACAGCAATTGTTTTGAACTTAGTTTTTAACGGACTAAAACAAGACGAGAGAATCATTAAAGAAGCATTGAAGTAATAATATAGATCACTTCTATAAATCATAGCTAGTAACTTAATAGGGTAGAGACTTTTTTAGCTTACAGAAATAAGGCACCATCCACGAAATTTGTTTTTCAAATTTTTGTGGATGGTGCCTTATTTTCGAAAAGATTACTTTTGTTCCTGCCATTTGTTTGGTTTTGGGTGGTGCAAGAAGACGAATGACCCAGACGAATTTTTTATTTGTAGCATAGTCATGAACAGATTCTCCCTACTTTTGGATACATGAAGAAAAAGTGTGATATCCTTAAAAAAAACAAATGATTTGGATCAGAAAAACTTGATTTCAACAAGCAAAAGTCAATTTGTTAAAGACGAACAATAAGCCTTTTTATCTATTTTTCATTCGAATTTATCTTGATTTACAGAGGGGCGATTGATAAAATATAAGTGAATACGAATCGAGAGGAGAAACGAATGGCTGCAAAAATTTCTGTAATAATGGGGAGTATCTCGGATTGGGAAACAATGAAACATGCGTGTGAGATCATTGAAGAATTTGGCGTTTCTTTTGAAAAGAAAGTAGTTTCAGCACATCGAACACCAGATTTGATGTTTTCATATGCAGAAGAAGCTCGAGAAAAAGGTATAAAAGTGATTATTGCAGGTGCGGGAGGAGCAGCTCATTTACCAGGGATGGTTGCTGCAAAGACGACATTACCGGTTATTGGTGTTCCTGTTCAAAGCCGAACATTGAACGGATTGGATTCTTTGCTATCCATTGTCCAAATGCCAGGTGGCGTGCCTGTGGCGACGACAGCGATTGGAAAAGCAGGCGCAATTAATGCTGGTCTACTTGCGATACAGATGCTTTCAATGTATGATTTAGAGTTGGAGGCTGCATTAGCGAAACGACGCGCAATGTCGGTTGAATCTGTAATAGAAAGTAGTGATCAACTTGGTTAAACCATTATTACCAGGCTCGACGATCGGAATCGTCGGTGGTGGACAGTTAGGTCGCATGATGGCGATCAGTGCAAAAGAAATGGGCTTCAAAGTCGGTGTACTTGATCCGATGAATGATTGCCCGGCTGCTCAAGTAGCGGACTGGCACATTGAAAGTTCCTACGATGATACGTTTGCTTTAGAAGAACTTGCAAGACGAACTGAGGTCATCACCTACGAATTTGAGAATGTGAGTGTGGAAGCACTGAATGCGATTTTGCCGATGTCATTTATTCCTCAAGGAACAGATTTATTGGCAATCACGCAAGATCGTCTACTAGAGAAATCATTTTTAGAAACAAATAACATCGTGATCGCTCCACATGCAACGATCGTCAGTCCTACAGATATCCAAGATGCAATCGATGGTATCGGTTATCCTTGTGTCTTGAAAACAACTCGAGGCGGGTATGACGGTAAGGGGCAATATGTACTGAAGAGTCGAGCAGACTTAGCTCCTGCGATGGATCTTTTAAGAGAAGGAACTTGCGTATTAGAAGCTTGGATCCCATTTGAAAAAGAACTATCGATCATGGTCGCAGGCAATGGGCAAGGGCAATATACGACATTCCCAGTTGTTGAAAATATCCACCGTAATAATATTCTCCATGAAACGATTGCGCCAGCAACTGTTTCAGCGGATGTGATCGAAGAGGCAGAAAGAATTGCTAAAGTGATTGCTGAAGCAGTGAGTTTGTCCGGTGTACTGGGCGTCGAAATGTTCTTGACGAAGACTGGTGGATTGTATGTGAATGAATTGGCACCACGTCCACACAATTCAGGCCATTACACCTTAGAAGCATGCGGAATGACACAATTCGATGCGCATATCCGTGGGATTTGCGGTTGGCCTTTACCTAAAAAAGTCCCATTATTAAGTGATGCAGTCATGGTCAACGTTTTAGGTGAGCAACTCTTAGAAAGTTACAATTTGATTGCGAAAAAACAAGATTGGAAATTCCATTTCTATGGCAAGAAACAAGCGAAAAAAGGTCGTAAGATGGGACACATCACGATTTTGACAGAAGATATCGAGTCGACATTGAAAGAAATCGAAAAAACGAATATTTGGGATTAAAGGAGAATAGTTGATGTTAGAACGTTATACACGACCTGAAATGGGCAATATTTGGACAGAGCAAAATAAATATCAAGCATGGTTAGAAGTAGAAATACTTGCAGATGAAGCATGGGCAGAATTAGGAGAAATACCTAAGGAAGATGTAGCGAAAATCCGTGAACACGCGTCTTTTGATATCGCTCGTATCTTAGAGATCGAGCAATCGACGCGTCATGATGTCGTTGCTTTTACTCGAGCAGTTTCAGAAACTCTTGGCGACGAAAGTAAATGGGTCCATTATGGATTAACAAGTACAGATGTGGTTGATACAGCTTATGGTTACCAAATCAAACAAGCAAATGACATTTTGCGCGAAGATTTGAAACGTTTCACAGCGATCATTGGTGAAAAAGCCAAAGAGCATAAGTATACAGTCATGATGGGACGCACGCATGGTGTGCATGCTGAGCCAACGACTTTCGGCCTAAAATTAGCTACTTGGTATTCTGAGATGAAACGAAACATCGAACGTTTTGAACATGCAGCAAAAGGCGTAGAAGCAGGAAAAATCTCCGGTGCTGTTGGTACGTTTGCGAATATCCCTCCGTTCATTGAAGAATACGTGTGTGAAAAATTAGGCATCCGTCCGCAAGAAGTATCCACGCAAGTCTTACCACGTGATCTACATGCCGAATATTTTGCGACGATGTCATTGATTGCGACCAGTATCGAACGCTTTGCGACTGAGATTCGTGGACTTCAAAAATCTGAAACACGAGAAGTCGAAGAATTTTTTGCCAAAGGACAAAAAGGCTCATCTGCTATGCCACATAAACGTAATCCGATCGGTTCAGAAAATATGGCTGGCTTAGCGCGAGTGATCCGTGGGCATATGATTACCGCTTATGAAAATGTTTCATTATGGCACGAAAGAGATATCTCCCATTCTTCTGCAGAACGGATCATTCTGCCTGATACAACGATCCTACTTGATTACATGTTGAACCGCTTCGGCAATATCGTTAAAAATCTAACGGTATTCCCAGAAAACATGAAACGTAACATGGATGCGACATTTGGCTTGATCTATAGCCAACGTGTTATGTTGAAATTGATCGATAAAGGGATGACAAGAGAAGAAGCCTATGATCTTGTTCAACCTAAGACAGCGTATGCTTGGGATAACCAAGTGTCCTTCCGTCCGTTACTTGAAGAAGACGAAGCGATCACTTCTGTTTTGACACCAGAAGAAATCGCTGAAGCATTTGATTACAACCACCATATGAAAAATGTGGATGTCATTTTTGAACGTGTCGGTTTAGCATAAACTACTCAGCAAGAATGTAGGTTAACATTGTTTCTCGATTGATCGAGGAAAAGACGAACAATCACTAGCTAGAACTATTTTTTTTAATGAAAGAAAAAAAGAACATCCTTCAGACTAACTTCTGAGGGATGTTCTTTTTGGTTTAAGCATAAGCCATTTGATGACCCAAATTGAAATGTTGGGAGTGTAGAAGATTCAATAATGTTTCAACAAATGTATAGCCAAATTCTTGTTGATCGAAGGTCACGAGCAAGCGGTAATGATGCTTGAATAGCTTTTGCTCATGGATTTGTTTGATCACTAGTTCATGGTTGTTTTGGGTTAAGTAATGGAATGTTCGTTTTCGACACTCCGATTGTCGTTTTGCTGCACGACGAAGTTTTCTAAATGTATAAAAACTTCGATCCTTCATGCAGGCATCAACATCTTTGATAGCAAGCAGATCATTGTACAAGCGTGATTTTTCTTCAACAGATAAATCGAGTAAAAAGCGTTGGGCAGACATACTTGGATCTTCCATTTAGTTACCTCCTTGAAACCTCTAACTGTTTTCTTTAAATCTACTATATCACCAATTAATAAATGTGTAAACGCTTCTTAGCGAAGAACAACTTTTCTTAATAAAAGTACGAAAAACGAACATTAAGTGTTTTTAATGGTTAAAATGTACACTTTTGTATTGATTTGATTCCTGACCCTTGGTAAAATTTAAAGTGAAAAGACGAACAAATAATGTGTGTTTGTAAAACAACGTTAATAAACAAGGAGTCGTAGACATGGAAAAACAGAATTTGCTCTATGAAGGAAAAGCAAAAAGAATGTTTAACACGAATGATGAAACTGTCTTATGGGTGGAGTATTTAGACCAAGTGACTGCCCTCAACGGTGGAATGAAAGACCAGATGCAAGGAAAAGCAGAATTGAACAATCAAATCACAAGTGCTATTTTTGAATACTTATCGAATCAAGGAATAAAAAATCATTTTCTTGAGAAATTGTCAAAAACCGAACAATTGATAAAAAAACGGTCGATCATCCCCTTAGAAGTGGTCGTCAGAAATATTTCAGCTGGAAGTTTTTCAAAACGCCTAGGAGTAGAAGAAGGGCAAGTGCTACCGTCACCAATCGTTGAATTTTACTACAAAAAAGATGAATTAGATGATCCATTCATCAATGATTCACATATTGCTTTCTTAAAGCTAGCAACTCCAGAAGAGATCGCCGAACTAAAAAAACAAGCGTTACTCATCAATGAACAGCTGATCAAACTATTCAAAAAGATCGATTTACAATTAGTCGATTTTAAAGTGGAATTTGGCCGAACGGATATAGGAGAAATCGAATTAGCAGATGAGATTTCCCCGGATACCTGTCGCTTATGGGATATTGCTACAAACAAACATATGGATAAAGATGTCTACCGGCGAAAGATTGGCAACATCATTCCTGTCTATCAAGAAGTGCTCGATCGTTTAAATCAATTATCACTCGAAAATAAAGGAGAATAAATCATGTATTTTGTAAAAGTGTACGTAACATATAAAGACTCAGTATTAGACCCACAAGGAGAGGCAGTTAAAAATGCGGTACATCGTTTAGGCTACGACAACATTGAAGATATTCGTATCGGAAAGTATTTTGAGATCCAAGTCTCAGCAAGTGAAGAAGAAGTAGAAGCAACGATCGAAGCGATTTGCGATCGTTTATTAGCAAATATCAATATGGAAACGTATCGTTATGAAATCAACAAAATGGAGGAAGTTTAGCATGAAATTTGCCGTGATTGTTTTTCCTGGATCGAATTGTGATGCGGACTTGCTTTGGGCGATCCGTGATGTAATGGGCGCAGAAGCAGACTATGTTCGTTATGACGAATCTTCTCTTGAAGGGTATGACGGAGTATTGATCCCTGGCGGCTTTTCTTACGGGGATTACTTACGTTGTGGGGCGATTGCTCGTTTTTCAACAATCATGGATGAAGTGATTCGTTTTGCGGAAGAAGGAAAACCTGTTTTTGGTACATGTAATGGATTCCAAGTGTTGACGGAGGCTGGATTGTTACCAGGCGTATTAAGAAGAAATGATTCACTGCGTTTCATCTGTAAGTCAGCGTCATTGAAAGTCAACAATCAAACATCTTTTACTTCAGAGTACGACAAAAATGAGGTGATCCAGTTGCCGGTGGCCCATGGAGAAGGCAATTATTTTTGTGACGAAGAGACGCTTCAAGAACTGATCGACAACAACCAAATCGTGTTTACCTACGAGGGAGAAAATATCAACGGCAGTGTGGCCAACATTGCAGGGATTACAAACAAAGCAGGAAATGTGTTAGGGATGATGCCCCACCCAGAACGAGCAATGGAAGCATTACTTGGCTCAGAAGATGGCAAACGTTTCTTCGCTTCGCTATTGAAGAATTTCGGAAAGGTGACTGCATAAATGAAAACAATGATGGAGCCAACTGCATTAGAAATCAAAGAACAAAAGATTTATACGCAATGGGGACTAACGGATGAAGAATACCGGATGATCGAAGAAGACATCTTAGGTAGGATGCCTAATTATACGGAGACCGGTTTGTTCTCAGTCATGTGGAGTGAACACTGTTCTTACAAAAATTCCAAGCCGATCTTGAGAAAATTCCCAACAAGTGGGCCGAATGTCTTACAAGGGCCTGGTGAAGGTGCGGGCATCGTTGATATTGGAGACGGACAAGCAGTGGTTTTTAAAGCAGAAAGCCACAATCATCCTTCGGCAGTCGAACCTTATGAAGGCGCAGCAACAGGTGTTGGGGGTATTATTCGTGATATTTTCAGTATGGGTGCACGTCCGATTGCTCTACTTGATTCACTGCGTTTTGGTGAATTAGATAATCCTCGTACAAAATACCTTTTAGAAGAAGTTGTTGCTGGTATCGGAGGGTATGGTAATTGTATCGGCGTACCAACGGTTGGTGGTGAGATCGCCTTTGATCCTTGTTATGAAGGAAATCCATTGGTCAATGCGATGTGTGTCGGGTTGATCGACCATAAAGATATCCAAAAAGGACAAGCATCAGGTGTGGGCAATTCGATCATGTATGTGGGTGCTAAGACAGGTCGAGATGGTATCCACGGTGCGACATTTGCCTCCGAAGAATTTAGTCAAGAAGAAGAACAACAACGTTCAGCAGTCCAAGTTGGCGATCCTTTTATGGAAAAATTATTGTTAGAAGCTTGTTTGGAATTGATTTTTGACCACTCAGACATTCTTGTCGGTATCCAAGATATGGGTGCGGCAGGACTTGTTTCATCTAGTTCAGAAATGGCTTCAAAAGCAGGCTCTGGTTTGGTATTGACCTTGGACGATGTACCTCAGCGTGAATCACAGATGACCCCTTATGAAATGATGTTGTCTGAATCACAAGAACGGATGTTGATCTGTGTGAAGGCAGGATCAGAAGCGCGCGTCCAAGAACTATTCCAAAAATACGATTTAGATGCGGTGACGATCGGAAAAGTAACAGATGATGGTCAGTACCGTTTGTATCATCATGGAAAAGAAGTAGCTAATCTTCCGGTAGATGCCTTAGCAGAAGATGCGCCTGTCTACCAGAAAGAAATGGTTGAACCAGAACGGATGGCAAAATTCCGTGAATTAGGGCAATATCAACCAGTGATCGATGACCCAAATAACGTGTTGCTAGATTTATTGCAACAACCAACGATTGCTTCAAAACGTTCGATCTATGAAACTTACGATTCTCGTGTCCAAACGAATACAGTCGTTGCTCCGGGTAGTGATGCCGCAGTCTTACGTATTCGTGGCACGAAAAAAGCGTTAGCGATGACGACGGATTGTAATGCTCGTTATATTTATCTAGATCCAGAAATTGGTGGTCAGATCGCTGTTGCGGAAGCAGCAAGAAATATCGTCGCGAGTGGTGGACAACCGTTAGCGATCACGGATTGTTTGAACTATGGTTCTCCAGATAAACCAGAAGTATTCTGGGAATTAGCGTACTCAGCTGATGGGATTGCCAAAGCATGTGAAATGTTGGAAACACCCGTGATCTCAGGAAATGTTTCTTTATATAACGAGACAGATGGCCAAGCGATCTATCCAACGCCGATGATCGGTATGGTCGGATTGATCGAAGCGCACGAACATATCACTACCCAAGAGTTCAAACAAGCGGGAGATTTGATCTATGTGATCGGCCAGACGTTTGCAGACTTTAACGGCAGTGAATTACAAAAGATGCAGCTTGGCAGGATCGAAGGAATGGTGGAGCATTTTGATCTAACCACCGAAAAAGAAAACCAAACCTTGGTGTTAGAAGCAATCAAAGCTGGACTGATCCAAAGTGCGCATGACTGTGCAGAAGGTGGGTTAGCGGTAGCTATCGCTGAATCAGCGTTTACAAATGGATTTGGGGTATCAACGACAATTGATCTGCCAGTTGCTCATCTGTTTTCTGAAACACAATCACGTTTTGTCGTATCAGTAACAAGAGAAAACAAACAAGCATTTGAAAAACTAGCTGGTGATCGTGTGACATTTCTTGGTCACGTGACGGAAGAAAAACAATTAGTGGTACAAGCAAATGATGGAAGAGTTGACTTGGCAGTCGCTTCGGCGAAACAGTCTTGGGAGGAAGCGATCGAATGTCTTATGAAGTAAGAAGCATCAATGAAGAATGTGGAGTGTTCGGTGTTTGGGGACATCCTCAAGCTGCCAATGTCACTTACTTTGGTTTGCATAGTTTGCAGCATCGTGGGCAAGAAGGCGCTGGCATCGTATCGAATGATGATGGGAAATTATATGGTCACCGTGATCTTGGGCTTCTTTCGGAGGTATTCAAAGATCCAAGAAAACTAGCAGCTTTATCTGGACAAGCAGCGATCGGTCACGTTCGCTATGCTACTGCGGGCAATGGCAGTGTAGATAATATCCAACCTTTTTTATTCAAATTTTACGATCAATCGATTGGGTTGGCTCATAACGGCAATCTGACGAATGCTCGCTCTTTGCGGACGTCTTTAGAAAAAGATGGTGCTATCTTTCATTCAAATTCAGATACAGAGATCTTGATGCATTTGATCCGTCGTAGTAACGAAGAAACATTTTTAGACAGATTAAAGGAAGCCTTAGCTGAGGTAAAAGGCGGGTTTGCCTACTTATTACTGACAGAAGACGCCATGGTTGCGGCACTGGACCCTAATGGTTTTCGCCCATTAGCCATTGGTCAAATGAAAAATGGCGCATATGTCATTACTTCTGAAACCTGTGCGCTGGAAGGAATCGGTGCGCGCTTCGTACGTGATGTCTTGCCAGGAGAAATCGTCATCATCAATGATGATGGCTATACGATCGAACAATACACGACAGATACTCAACTGGCGATTTGTTCGATGGAATATATTTACTTTGCACGTCCGGATTCTGATATTGCAGGGATCAATGTGCATACAGCACGCAAAAATATGGGGAGACGTTTAGCGGCTGAAGCGCCGATCGAAGCAGATATGGTAGTTGGTGTGCCGAATTCTTCGTTGTCAGCAGCCAGTGGGTATGCGGAAGCAAGTGGAATCCCTTATGAGATCGGCTTGGTGAAAAATCAATACGTGGCGCGTACGTTCATTCAACCAACGCCAGAATTAAGAGAACAAGGTGTGCGAATGAAACTTTCAGCGGTTCGAGGAGTTGTTGAAGGAAAAAAAATCATTATGGTCGATGATTCGATCGTTCGCGGCACTACAAGCCGAAGAATCGTCAATCTATTAAAAGAAGCCGGAGCAAAGGAAGTCCATGTACGAATTGCATCTCCACCATTGAAATATCCATGTTTTTATGGGATCGACATCCAAACGAGGAAAGAACTGATCGCAGCGAATCATTCAATCGAAGAAATCAGAGAATGTATCGGTGCAGATTCGTTGGATTTCTTGAGTGAAGAAGGTTTGATTGGAGCAATCGGCCTACAAAAAGATGCCCCTTATTCAGGGTTATGTATGGCTTATTTCAACGGCGATTATCCGACACCGCTATATGACTACGAAGAAAAATACCAAGAATCTTTAAAAGAAAAAGTATCATTTTTTTAAACGGAGCAAATGAAAGGAGCAAGTAATCAAATGAGTAATGCTTATGCAAAAGCGGGTGTGGACGTAGAAGCGGGTTATGAAGTCGTGGATCGCATCAAAAAACATGTGAAGAAAACAGAAAGAATCGGTGTGATGGGGGCATTAGGAGGATTTGGTGGTTGCTTTGACCTTAGTGGATTCCAATTAAAAGAACCTGTCTTAGTTTCCGGAACAGACGGTGTAGGTACTAAGTTAGCTGTAGCTATCGCCGCAGATCGCCATGAAACGATCGGTATCGATTGTGTCGCGATGTGTGTCAATGATATTTTGGCACAAGGGGCAGAACCTTTATACTTTTTAGATTATTTGGCAACAGGTAAAAATGATCCGGAACGTTTAGAAAAAGTCGTAGCAGGCGTTGCCGCTGGCTGTGTTTCAGCAAACATGGCATTGATCGGTGGCGAAACAGCAGAAATGCCAGGCATGTATCAAGGGGACGATTATGATCTGGCAGGCTTTGCGGTAGGGATCGCGGAAAAAGCGCAATTGATTACTGGTCAATCGATCACAACAGGTGATATCTTGCTAGGTTTGCCTTCTAGTGGCATCCATTCCAATGGGTACTCTTTGGTTCGTAAAATCTTTTTTGACCAGCATGGTTTTTCATTAGAAGAAACGATCGAAGGGTTGGATTCCTCTTTGGCAGATGTGTTGCTTGAACCAACCAAAATCTATGTTTCGACTTTACTGCCATTAGTCAAAGAAGAGAAGATCAAAGGTGCCGCACATATTACAGGTGGTGGATTTATTGAGAATATTCCACGGATGTTGCCAGAAAACGTTGCTGCCAGTATCGATCTAGGCACTTGGCCAGTTTTACCGGTCTTCGATTGTTTACAAAAGTATGGTGAGATCCCTGCACATGAAATGTATGAGATCTTTAACATGGGCATTGGAATGGTCATTGCAGTTGCTCCTGAAAAAGCCAGTGAAATCATTGATCAAATCCGCAAATCTGGCGAAGAAGTCTATCAAATCGGGCAAGTCGTACCTTTTGAGGAGCAAAAAGTCGTGATCGCAGAGGGGAAAAAATGAAGATTGCCGTCTTTGCTTCAGGAAATGGCAGTAACTTTCAAGCGCTGGTCGATTATTTTAAAAAAAACCGACTTTCTGCGACAATCGAGTGGTTGTTTTGTGATCAGCCACATGCCTATGTTTTACAACGGGCAAAAAAAGCGCAAGTTCCGAGCACATGTTTTTCACCGAAAGAGTTTGCATCCAAAACGGAGTACGAACAAGCGATCCTTGAAGAATTAGCAAACCGAGAGATTGATTTGATCGTATTGGCTGGCTATATGCGAATCGTTGGTGAAGGCTTATTGTCTATTTACGAAAATAAAATGATCAATATCCACCCTTCGTTATTACCAAATTTTCCAGGTCTTCATGGGATTCGCGATGCTTTTGAAGCAGGCGTGGAAGAAACAGGTGTGACTGTCCATTATATCGATCGTGGTGTGGATACTGGACCGATCATTCGTCAGGAAAAAGTAGTAATCGAAAAAGAAGATACATTAGCTACATTGGAACAAAAAATCCATCAAATCGAACATCAGATCTTTCCAGAAGTAATCGCAAAAATAGTAAATATGGGAGATGTAAACAAATGACAAGAGCGTTAATAAGTGTTTCAGATAAGACTGGGGTCATTGACTTTGCAAAAGGACTACGTGCTGCCGGTATAGAGATCATTTCCACAGGTGGAACTAAAACAGCTTTGGAAGAAGCAGGAATCGAAACTATTTCTATCGATGAAGTGACTGGTTTTCCTGAGATGATGGATGGCCGAGTAAAAACTTTACATCCAAAAATCCACGGAGGATTATTAGGGCGTCGAGATAGTGAAAGCCATATGGAGGCAATGGAAAAAGAAGCCATCCAACCAATCGATATTGTCTGTGTCAACCTTTATCCATTCAAGGAAACGATCTTAAAACCAGAAACGACCGAAGCAGATGCGATCGAAAATATTGATATCGGTGGACCGAGCATGTTGCGAAGTGCTGCAAAAAATCATGCTTTCGTAACAGCCATCGTTGATCCCGTTGATTATGCGATCGTTTTAGCAGAAATCCAGCAAGAAGGTTACACGACTCTTGCGACGCGCAGAAAACTAGCAGCAAAAGTTTTCCGTCATACGGCGGCTTATGATGCCTTGATCGGACAATATCTCACAGAGGCAGTGGGTGAGAAAGAACCTGAGAATCTAACACTTACCTACACGCGTAAACAAGACCTTCGTTATGGTGAGAATAGCCATCAAGAAGCAGCGTTTTATCAGGCGGCGTTACCAATGAGCTACTCGATTGCAAGTGCAGTACAATTGCACGGTAAGGAACTTTCTTTCAATAATATTCGTGATGCGGATGCTGCGTTACGTATCATGAGAGAGTTCACGGAACCAACGGTCGTTGCGCTAAAACATATGAATCCATGTGGTATCGGAAGTGGCGAGACGATTTTCTCTGCGTGGGAAGCAGCTTATGCTGCTGATCCGGTATCGATCTTTGGCGGTATTATCGTATTGAATCGGGAAGTCGATTTGGTTAGTGCACAAGCAATGACCCAATTATTTTTAGAAATCATTATCGCTCCTAGTTACAGTGAAGAGGCGCTAGCTGTACTGAAAACAAAGAAAAATCTCCGTCTGTTGCAAGTCGATTTCTCAAATGTGGAGGGAAATGCTAACGAAATGGTCTCTGTCTTAGGAGGTTTACTGATCCAACAAGATGATCGTGCAATGGAAGAACCCGAAAGTTGGACTGTAGTCACCGATCGTCAACCCACAAAAGAAGAGCAAGCAGCGATGGCTTTTGCTTGGAAAGCAGTCAAACATGTGAAATCAAATGCGATCGTCGTTGCAAATCAACAGCAAACCCTCGGTATTGGTGCCGGTCAAATGAATCGTGTGGGTTCGGTCAAGCTTGCAATCGAACAAGCTGGTGCTAAAGCCGGAACAGCTGCGCTTGCAAGTGATGCTTACTTCCCGATGGATGACTCTGTCGAATACGCTGCGAATCATGGTATCAAAGCAATCATCCAACCAGGAGGAAGTATCAAAGATCAAGCCTCAATCGATATGGCAAATAAGCATGGTATCACAATGGTATTTACCGGCGTGCGTCATTTTAGACATTAAGAAGGAGCGAATAAAATGAAATGTTTAGTGATTGGCTCGGGCGGACGAGAACATGCAATCAGTAAAAAACTTGCAGCTAGTCCGTTAGTCGAAGCGGTGTATTGCGCACCTGGAAATGCAGGGATGAAAAAAGATGGGATTCGTTTGGTAAATCTTGCTGAAACAGAACATGAAGGATTGATCGAGTTTGTTCGATCTGAAGGAATCGCCTGGACATTTGTAGGTCCAGAGATCCCTCTACTCAATGGGATCGTTGATGATTTTCAAGCGGAAGGATTAGCGATTTTTGGTCCAACTAAAGCAGCTGCCTTGATTGAAGGTTCAAAAAGCTTTGCCAAAGAGTTAATGGCACGTCAAGGTATTCCTACGGCAGAGTCACAAACGTTTAGCCGTTTTGCTGAAGCAAGAAAATATATTGAAGCGAAAGGCGCACCGATCGTTATCAAAGCAGACGGATTAGCTGCTGGTAAAGGGGTCGTTGTGGCAGAAACCCTCGAAGCCGCTGTCGAAGCCGCTTCAGAGATGCTAGAACATAATCGATTTGGTGCTAGTGGGCAACAAATCGTTGTGGAAGAGTTCTTGTCTGGTGAAGAGTTCTCTTTACTTGCTTTTGTCCGAGATACAGAAGTTTATCCCATGGTGATCTCGCAAGATCACAAACGAGCGTATAATGGTGATAGAGGTCCAAATACCGGTGGAATGGGTGCCTATACACCTGTACCACAAATCCCTCAAACCATGGTTGATCAAGCTGTCGAAGAGGTGCTGAAACCCGCAGTGCGAGGAATGAAGGAACTAGGACGTCCGTTTACTGGTATTTTATATGCAGGGTTAATTGCCACAGCAGAAGGACCAAAAGTAATCGAGTTCAATGCTCGGTTTGGTGACCCTGAAACGCAAGTCGTCTTGCCACGACTCAAAAGTGATCTAGCAGAAATCATTGACCGTCTATTATCAGGAAAGGCAGTCGAGTTATCATGGGAGTCAGAAGGGTTTTGCTTAGGGGTAGTCGTTGCTGCGGAAGGTTATCCAGAAAACTACCAAAAAGGCGCCTTACTTCCAGATTTTTCAACTGATCCAGATGTGTCCATCTATTATGCCGGAGTAGAGGAACGAGCAGAAGAATTGGTAGGTGCAGGAGGACGGATCTATTTGGTGGAGGCTAGTGGTCAGACAATCGAGGAAGCGCAAGAAAAAATATACTCGGTTTTAAAAGTCAAGAATACTGATCATACATTCTATCGGACGGATGTCGGCTCAAAAGCCTTGGTACAAAAGTAAAATCTAAATAAAGAAATAAAACTATTTTTTGCTGAATAGGAAAAATAGTTTTATTTTTTTTGAAGCCTTTTCATGGTGATTATGGTAAAATCGAGTTGGTAAGAAAGGATGAGATTTGATGAAAAAGATTCGTTTAGGGACTTCTGACCAGCTCGTATCCTCCGTCATTTTAGGTTGTATGCGGTTGAATGGTTCTGAGCAACCTGAAAAAGTGATTGAAACAGCTTTTGAAAATGGCATCAACTTTTTTGACCATGCGGATATTTACGGTGGTGGGGACTGTGAAACAATTTTTGCTCAAGCGTTAGCAAAAACTTCGCTAAAACGTGATGAATTATTTATCCAAACGAAATGCGGGATCGTACCAGGAAAGATGTTTGATTTCTCAAAAAAACACATCATTCAATCGGTTGAAGATAGCTTGCGTCGATTAGATATGGAATACGTTGATGCCTTGTTACTTCATCGTCCAGACACGCTCGTTGAACCCGAAGAAGTGGCGGAAGCGTTTGATGAGTTGGAACAATCTGGCAAGGTTCGTTTCTTTGGTGTGAGCAATCAAAAGCCAATGCAGATCGAGTTATTGAAAAAATATGTGAAACAGCCGTTACTGGCAAATCAATTACAGTTTGGTCTGAAACATTCCGAAATGATCGATCAGGGAATCCATGTGAACATGACGGATCAAGCAAGTATTGACCATGATGGCAGTATCCTAGATTATTCTCGTTTGCATGAGATGACAATCCAAGCGTGGTCGCCTTATCAATATGGCTTCTTTGAAGGTGTATTCATTGGAAATGAAAAATTCCCAGAATTGAATCAGTCGTTAAACGAACTGGCAGAAAAATATCAGACGACACCAACAGGGTTAGCGTCGGCGTGGATCTTACGTCATCCTGCAAATATGCAGGTGATCGCTGGAACGATGAATCTGACAAGGATTGAAGAAATCGCGAAAGCATCGATGATCGATATGACCCGAGAAGATTGGTATGCATTGTATCGTGCTGCAGGCAATATTTTGCCATAAAATAAAAGATATCGTTAGCCGACTCTCTGTTTTTTATGAGAAAGAGAGTCGGTTTTTACAAAAATAGAAAAACGATGAACAGTATCGAAGAAAAGAGGAGAATCAATGGATAAACAGTTAAGGAAACTATTGCAAGATGAGAGAAAATACTTATACGCCGATTTTAGTACATTACATAAAACACAACAAAAACTATATAATGAGATCACCAAAGAACAAAATAACTTATTGAATAAATTTCCTGAAAATGAAACACAAGCAAAAAAACTTATCGACCCAATCAATTCTTATGAAAATAAGATCGAAATGTGGGTAGCCAACGCCATGCGGATGGAAAAAATGGAGAAACATATCCAATCTATCCGATTAAAATTACATGCGGGCTTTCATCAACCAAGCAAGGCTTTCGAAAGAATGGGTTATCAGGAAAATTCGGCTAGAATCATGCTTGAAAAACGTAGTGAACAGTTTTATCCCAAGGTGTTTCAACAATTGATTTCAAATATCACTTCCTTCCTTGGTCAGGATGTAACTTTCGCCCGTGGTGAAGCAAAAATTCCACAATCGGTTGATCTAAACCTAAGTAAAAAAACGCTACAAACACGTAAAGATCGTTTATCAGCTGAATTTAAAGTACTACATAAAGAATCAAATGAATGGAAAAATGATTTAAAAACCTTAACGAAACAAGTGTTACAGCATCGTAAAGATTTAGAAAATCCTGATCTTCGCATGGATTTTAAAAGAGGTTTGGAATCGCATCACTCTATTGAACATATTGCAGGCCCTGTCATCAATTCGATCGAATCGCTCCATTCAAGTATGTTGAATTACGCAGAAAGTTTGATCCATTTAAATAAAAAAGAGGGAGAACTTTTTGAAACCAGAGCGCAAATCAACGGGAAAGAGCAGTATGTCAATGGGAGTCATACGCTGAAAAGCTTGAATTACCAGCGTGGTCAGGCACTAACTGATCTAAAAGCAATAAGCAAAGAATATTATACTCCTAAAGTGCTGTCAGCGATCGATTATGTACGTGGTCTAGGTGCAGGAGTACTAAGAACAGTTGATGTAGATAAGCATGTACAGACGGACAGAAAACTCCAACAAGTATCTCAGCTAAAAGCACAAGGCTCTTTCGCCGACCGTGCGAATCGTGCGAAAAAAATGGCGGGAGATTTCCAACAAAATCGCCCAACAACAAGCAACCACGAAAAAAGTCGTTAGGAATCATTGTGATTTCACAAACAAATAAGTAAAGTAAAATCAAAAAAAGCGAACATTTTTTTAACGTTCGCTTTTTTTGTACGAAAACTTAATTAAAGGTAAAGTGAAACTTTTTTATAACAAAAAAGCTTGATTTTTTATTGAAATTACGTTAAATTACTTGAGGTGCTAAAAATAAGCACGTAAAAAGCAGATAATGTTCGTGTTTTTTACGAATATGAAATCGAGAGGACGATATGATGAAAGTATTTGATTACGAAGATATTCAACTGATTCCTAATAAATGTATCGTAAACAGCCGTTCAGAATGTGATACAACTGTGACTTTAGGTTCACATACCTTTAAAATGCCGGTTGTACCAGCAAATATGCAAACGATCATTGATGAAACGATTGCGGAATTTTTAGCTGAAAATGGTTATTTCTATATCATGCATCGTTTTGAAGAAGAAGCACGAATCCCATTTATCGAAAAAATGAAAGCAAGAAATTTAATTTCTTCTATTAGTGTAGGCGTGAAAAAAGACGAGTATGCTTTTGTAGAAGAATTAGCAGAAAAATCGCTTGTACCAGATTATATTACAATTGATATTGCCCATGGACATTCAAATGCTGTGATCGCGATGATCCAACACATTAAGAAGCACTTACCAGATACGTTTGTCATTGCAGGGAACGTCGGCACGCCAGAAGCCGTTCGAGAATTAGAAAACGCTGGAGCAGATGCAACGAAAGTCGGCATTGGCCCAGGAAAAGTATGTATCACAAAAATCAAAACTGGTTTTGGTACTGGTGGTTGGCAATTAGCGGCACTAAGATGGTGCGCAAAAGCTGCCCGCAAACCTATCATTGCGGACGGTGGCATCCGTACACCTGGAGATGTCGCGAAATCAGTACGTTTTGGTGCGACGATGGTGATGATCGGTTCATTGTTTGCAGGACACGAAGAATCACCAGGAGAAACAAAAGTTGAGAACGGTGTCGTTTACAAAGAATATTTTGGATCAGCTTCTGAATTCCAAAAAGGCGAAAAGAAAAATGTTGAAGGTAAGAAAATTTGGATTCAACACAAAGGATCTTTAAAAGATACGTTAGTTGAAATGCAACAAGATTTACAATCTTCGATTTCTTATGCCGGTGGTCGTGATTTAGAATCGATTCGTAAAGTCGATTATGTCGTCGTTAAAAACTCGATTTTCAATGGAGATACGATTTAATTCGAAGTAAGAGAGGTCGGGACGGAAGTGTTCAGCCTCGAGAAATAAGGCGCCATCCACGAAAATTGTTTTTCAAATTTTTGTGGATGGCGCCTTATTTTTCGAAGAGGTTACTTTTGTTCCCGCCGTTTATTCGGTTATAGGTGGGTGAGGTGAATAAATGTCCCACTCCCTTTTTTTACATTTTCTTTCTTTTTGAAACTAAGCTACAATAGTAGAAAGTAAATATTTGGAGAATGCGCATGTGGACGAGAATAACTAAACATAAAGGTTCTGCTTACCAACAGATCATGGATCAAATTTTGAAGAAAATCGAAAATGGGCAATTGCAACCAGGAGATAAATTACCTTCTGAAAGAATGTTTGCTGATTTTTTTGGTGTGAATCGTACGACTGTTGTTCATGCGTTGGATGAATTGCGTGGACTTGGGATATTGGAAAGTCGTCAAGGGAGTGGTCGGTTTATTTCTTCGGTGACTTGGGGTGATTTTTCAGAGCCACGGATCGATTGGCGTCAATTGATCTCTGCAAGATACGATAAAATCGTTGATAGTTACGGAGAAAAAGTCAAAGAAGCAAGTCGGAAATCCGATTTTTTAGATTTATATTCAAGTGAAATGCCGCTTGATGTATTACCTAATATGAAGATGCCCAATTATACGTTAGAAGGTATCTTAAAAGAAGAACAAGCCGTTTCCGTGTTTGGGTATCAACCGCTGATGGCGCAGATCAGAGAACGCTTGATCAGAAATAACGGATTTTCGTTTAAAAAAAGTCAATTGCTAATCACTGGTGGGGGACAACAAGCGATCTTTCTGATTTTACAAACCATTTTGTCGGTAGGAGATGCCATCGCGGTGGAATCCCCCACTTTTTTCTACCGCTTACCATTGTTTAAAGCACTTGGTACCCGCTTGTTCGGTATTCCAATGGATGATCAAGGGATTGATCTAGAGAAATTGGAAGAAGCTATTCATAAGCATAAGATCAAAGCGGTCTTAGTCAATCCAAATTTTCAAAATCCGACAGGTACAGTGATGGCTGCTGAACGTCGCCAACGTTTAGTCGCGCTGTGCCGCAAATACCAATTGCCGATCATAGAAGATGATGTGTTTGCAGATTTAGCCTTTTCTCCGGAGAAACAAGCTTCGATCGCTCCGATCCATGCGATTGATCCGGAAAATGTCTTGTATGTCGGCTCGTTATCGCGTTTGTTAGGGGAAACGACTAAAATTGGTTGGATCGTGGGCCCAACTATTCTGATCCAACGATTGTCTGAGGCACAAAAAATGATGGATGTCTCTTTGAGTATCTTTACACAAATGGCCGCAACTGCTGTTTTTGATTCTTCTTTTGACCAAAACATGGCGAGTCTGTGTCAACGACTAGAAAAGAACAGTCAGCTTTTACGTAGTTGGGTCGATTCGCAAGACTTCTTTCATTTAGCCCCTCTTGCAGGCGGATACTATGGCTGGTTGACTTGGGAGGGTGAAAAGTTCACGAAAGTATTAGCAGAAAGATTATTGCGTGAGGGATTAGGTGTGGCTCCAGGTTATCTTTTTGGCGAAGACATTGGTTTAAGAATCAACTATAGCCGTATGAGTCCTGATGACCTACCACTGTTCGTTTCACGAATGGACAAACTACGTACATGGTTGGAAGCGAAAGAGAAGCAATAGTAAGAAAAGAAAGAGTACTTTTGTTATTTTTTCTTTTCTTTTTTATTTTGTGAAGAAATTTCTGGAAATGTTGACGTATTGCCTGTCAATTAAAAGAAATATGTAGTTGGACAGGCTTATTGTTTGTAAAAAAACCTATGTTAAGGATAAAATTAAAGTAAGCGATTTGTGTAATCACTCACTATCGAGAAAAAAATTAATACAGTGATTGGTAAAAGGTTGTAACAACTTGAATACAGAAAAGAAACGATTGTTATAAAAGGGGAGAAACATCTCTATGTTTTTTTAGAAAAAATGTAAACCGCTTACTACCTTGTGATTACCTTCACTATTTTAACAGAGATAGGGATTGTTATAATTTTTTTTAATGGTGAAAATTTGTGCTTAAAGCTTGTATTTCGGAGGAATACGTGATAATTTATTAGTGAAGCCGGAGAAATAGTGATACAGATATCGTCGCTGTTTCAACCGCGGAATGAAGAGAGTTTCTTATAGATGAGAGAGGAATGTGTGATAAATGGCAAACAAGAAAACACCTATCGACTTCCAAGCGTTGCTTGAAGAAGTCAATTCAGATTTTCCGGTATACCAAGCACTTGATCAAGATGGGAAAGTAGTAAACCCTGATCTTGTTCCAGATTTGACAGATGAAGAGTTAGTAGAATTGATGACTAGCATGGTTTGGTCTCGTGTATTGGATCAACGCTCAACAGCATTGAACCGTCAAGGACGTTTAGGATTTTTTGCTCCTACTGCTGGACAAGAAGCAAGTCAATTAGCTAGTGCATTCGCTTTTGACAAAGAAGATGTATTATTACCAGGTTACCGTGATGTTCCACAATTGATTAAACACGGCTTACCTTTATCTCAAGCATTTCTATGGTCTCGTGGACATGCAGCTGGAAACTTCTACCCAGAAGAATTGAAAGCTCTACCACCTCAAATCATTATTGGTGCACAATACGTCCAAGCAGCAGGTGTTGCATTAGGACTTAAAAAACGTAACAAGAAAAATGTTGTTTTCACTTATACAGGTGATGGCGGTTCTTCTCAAGGTGACTTCTATGAAGCAATCAACTTTGCTGGAGCTTACCATGCGAATGCTGTATTCTACATCCAAAACAATGGATTTGCGATTTCAACACCTCGTGAAAAACAAACAGCAGCAAAAACATTAGCGCAAAAAGCAGTAGCAGCTGGTATCCCTGGTATCCAAGTAGATGGTATGGACCCATTAGCTGTTTATACTGTTTCAAAAATGGCACGTGACTGGGCAGTCTCTGGTAACGGACCTGTATTGATCGAAACATTGACTTACCGTTACGGTCCACATACATTATCTGGTGATGACCCAACACGTTACCGTGAAAAAGATGTTGACGATGAATGGCAATTAAAAGATCCATTGATCCGTTTCCGTAAATACCTAACTGAAAAAGGTTTATGGAGCGAAGAAAAAGAAGAAGCAGTCATCGAACAAACAAAAGAAGAAATCAAAGCAGCAATTGCTGAAGCAGATAAAGTTCCAAAACAAAAAGTTTCAGATTTCTTGAAAAATATGTTTGAAGAAACACCACAAACAATCAAAGAACAAATTGCAATCTATGAAGCGAAGGAGTCGAAATAACCATGGCACAAAAAACAATGATTCAAGCAATCACAGATGCCTTAGCACTTGAACTTGAAAACGACGAAAACGTACTCGTTTTTGGTGAAGATGTCGGCAAAAACGGAGGCGTATTCCGTGCAACTGAAGGATTGCAAGAAAAGTTCGGTGAAGACCGCGTATTTGACACTCCTTTAGCAGAATCAGGTATTGCCGGATTAGGTTTCGGTTTAGCACTTGAAGGATTCCGTCCTGTCCCTGAAATCCAATTCTTTGGCTTTATTTTTGAAGCAATGGATGAAGTTGTAGCACAAATGGCTCGTACGAGATACCGTATGGGTGGAACAAGAAATATTCCAGTAACGATCCGTTCACCATTTGGTGGTGGTGTGCATACACCTGAATTACACTCAGATAACTTAGAAGGATTGATTGCTCAATCTCCTGGTATCCGTGTAGTGATTCCGTCAAACCCATATGATGCAAAAGGATTATTGATTGCTTCTATTAGAAGTAATGACCCTGTTGTTTTCTTGGAGCATATGAAACTTTATCGTTCATTCCGTGAGGAAGTGCCAGATGAAGCGTACGAAGTGCCTTTAGATAAAGCCGCAGTGACTCGTGAAGGAACAGATGTATCAATCATCACTTACGGTGCAATGGTACGTGAAGCCATCAAGGCAGCAGACAATCTTGAAAAAGAAGGTATCTCTGTTGAGATCGTTGACCTACGAACAGTTGCTCCATTAGATGTTGAAACAATCATCAAATCTGTTGAAAAAACAGGACGTGTCGTTGTTGTTCAAGAAGCACAACGTCAAGCAGGCGTAAGCACTCAAGTAATCTCTGAAATCTCTGAACGTGCAATTCTTTCATTAGAAGCACCAATCGGACGCGTTTCTGCACCAGATACTGTTTTCCCATTCGGTCAAGCAGAAAACATCTGGTTGCCAAATGCTTCTGACATCGAAGCAAAAGTAAAAGAAATCGCAGAATTTTAAGGAAAGAAAGGACGTTAAAAACCCATGGCTTACCAATTTAAATTACCTGATATCGGTGAAGGTATCGCAGAAGGTGAAATCGTTAAATGGTTCGTTCAACCAGGCGATACGATCAATGAAGACGATACATTATTAGAAGTACAAAATGATAAATCAGTGGAAGAAATTCCATCTCCAGTAACAGGAACAGTGAAAAGCATCGTTGTTCCAGAAGGTACAGTTGCAAATGTTGGTGACGTATTAGTTGAGATCGATGCACCAGGACATGAAGGAAACGAAGACAGCGGAAGCGAAGGCGTGGCAGCTACTGAGCAAACACCTGAAGCACCTGCTGCTGAACCAACAACAGAAAGTTCATCTGCATCAGCAGAAGCTTCTGACGGCGGCGTATTCCAATTCAAATTACCTGATATCGGTGAAGGTATCGCAGAAGGTGAAATCGTTAAATGGTTTGTTAAAGCCGGTGACACGATCAATGAAGACGATACATTATTAGAAGTGCAAAATGACAAATCAGTGGAAGAAATTCCATCTCCAGTAACAGGAACTGTGAAAACAATCGTTGTTTCTGAAGGTACAGTCGCAAATGTTGGTGACGTATTGGTTGAGATCGATGCGCCAGGACACAATAGTGCACCTGCAAGCAAACCAGCGGCAGCAACTTCTGATGCAAAAGTGGAAACTTCAGGTTCTTCAAGTATCCCTGAAGCGGCAAACCCAGATAAACGCGTATTAGCAATGCCATCTGTTCGTCAATTCGCTCGCGAAAAAGACGTGGATATCAGCCAAGTTTCTGCAACTGGAAAAGGCGGACGTGTGACAAAAGAAGATATCGAAAACTTCTTATCTGGCGGAGGCGCTCCAGCAGCTGCAAGCAAACCTGCTGAATCAGCTGCACCAACAGAAGCATCTGCTGCAAAACCAGCTGAAACAAAAGCTGCTCCAGCAAAAGCATTCAAATCAAACTTAGGCGATCTAGAAGAACGTGTGGCAT
This sequence comes from Enterococcus mundtii, assembly GCF_002813755.1. Taxonomy (NCBI): domain Bacteria; kingdom Bacillati; phylum Bacillota; class Bacilli; order Lactobacillales; family Enterococcaceae; genus Enterococcus; species Enterococcus mundtii. The sequence goes on from NZ_CP018061.1 coordinate 1,123,942, forward strand.
TGACACCAACACGTAAAGCAATTGCCAAAGCAATGGTCAACAGCAAACAAACAGCACCTCATGTCACTTTACATGATGAAGTTGAAGTCACAAATCTTTGGGATAACCGTAAGAAATTCAAAGAAGTGGCAGCTGCTAACGGCACGAAATTAACGTTCTTGCCTTACGTTGTCAAAGCGTTGACTGCAACAGTCAAAAAATTCCCAATCTTGAATGCGTCAATCGATGATTCAAAACAAGAAATCGTTTATAAAAACTATTACAATATCGGTATCGCAACAGATACAGACCATGGTTTGTATGTGCCAAACGTGAAAGATGCTGACCGTAAAGGAATGTTTGCGATCGCAGACGAAATCAACGAGAAAGCAAAACTTGCTCATGATGGCAAACTAGCGGCAGACGATATGCGTAACGGAACGATCACGATCAGTAACATTGGTTCAGTTGGTGGCGGCTGGTTCACACCAGTAATCAACTACCCTGAAGTAGCAATCTTAGGGGTAGGAACAATTGCTCAACAACCAATCGTCAATGCTGAAGGTGAAATCGTTGTTGGCCGAGTGATGAAATTATCATTGAGTTTCGATCACCGAATCGTCGATGGTGCGACAGCACAACAAGCAATGAATAACATCAAACGTTTATTAGCTGATCCAGAGCTATTAATGATGGAAGGATGAGAAACAAATGGTAGTTGGAGATTTTGCTGTTGAATTAGATACAGTTGTAATCGGTGCGGGACCTGGCGGCTATGTTGCTGCCATCCGCGCTGCTGAAATGGGCCAAAAAGTAGCGATCATTGAAAGAGAATATATCGGCGGCGTTTGTTTGAACGTTGGTTGTATTCCTTCTAAAGCGTTGATCGCAGCAGGTCATCATTATCAAGAATCACTTGATTCATCGATGTTCGGTGTAACAAGTGAAAATGTCTCACTAGATTTTACAAAAACACAAGAGTGGAAAGACAACAAAGTAGTGAAAACATTGACTTCAGGTGTCGGCTACTTGTTGAAAAAACACAAAGTTGAAACGATCGAAGGCGAAGCATTCTTCGTAGATGATCATACATTACGTGTGATCCATCCGGATTCTGCTCAAACTTATTCATTCAACCATGCTATCGTTGCGACAGGTTCTCGTCCAATCGAAATCCCTGGATTCAAATTTGGTGGCCGTGTCTTAGATTCTACAGGTGGATTAAGCCTAACAGAAGTTCCTAAGAAATTCGTCATCATCGGCGGCGGGGTAATCGGTGCTGAACTTGGTGCGGCTTACGCAAACTTAGGTTCTGAAGTAACGATCCTTGAAGGTTCACCACAAATTTTACCTACGTATGAAAAAGACTTGGTGAAATTAGTGGAAGATGACTTCAAGAAAAAAGGCGTAACAGTCATTACAAATGCAATGGCTAAAGAATCAATCGACAATGGTGATAGCGTAACTGTCAAATATGCAGTAGACGGAAAAGAAGAATCAGTAACAGCTGACTACGTGATGGTCACTGTTGGACGTCGTCCGAATACTGAAGACATGGGCTTAGAACAAGCTGGTGTTGAAATCGGTGAACGTGGCTTGATCCCAGTTGATAATCAAGGACGTACAAACGTACCTAACATCTTTGCAATCGGCGACATCGTTCCAGGCGCTGCTTTAGCACATAAAGCAAGTTATGAAGCAAAAATCGCCGCAGAAGCAATCTCTGGCAAAAAAGTAGCAGTTGACTACAAAGCAATGCCAGCAGTTGCCTTTACTGATCCTGAATTAGCATCAGTAGGGATGACGATCAAAGAAGCAAAAGAAGCCGGACTAGAAGCAACAGCTTACAAATTCCCATTCTCTGGGAACGGTCGTGCTTTATCATTAGGTAAAACAGAAGGCTTTATCCGTTTAGTGACAACGAATGAAGACAATGTCATCATCGGTGCGCAAATCGGTGGAGTTGGAGCAAGTGATATGGTTTCTGAACTTGCTTTGGCAATCGAATCAGGTATGAACGCTGAAGATATCGCGTTGACGATCCATCCACATCCATCTTTAGGTGAGATCACAATGGACGCAGCTGAATTAGCTTTAGGCTTACCAATCCATATTTAATCATTCAACTAAATGCAACTTTCTCTGAGAAGAGAGAGTTGTGTTTTTTTACTCTAAATAGCGACTATAAAATTATTATGTAAACTAAAATAGAGCAAAACCACTTGGAAGAAGTCTTCTTTCTATGATAAACTGAAAGGGATGAATAGAATAGGAGATAATATCTATGAATGAGTATCAATATCCATTAGACTTGGACTGGACCACTGAAGAAATGGTCATCGTGATGAACATGTGGGAAGCCCTCGAAAAAGCGAATGAACAAGGAATCAATAATCAGGAATTTCTAACAACCTATCAACAATTCAAAACAGTGATCAAATCGATCGGAGAAGAAAAACGGTTAGGACGTGAGTTTGAAAAAGCTTCTGGCTATTCGCTATACCGTACTATTCAAGAGGCAAAGAAGAACACCAACAAAATGCTAAAAATGAATGGGTGAGACGATGGAGAAAATGATTGAGGAAATAATTGCCTGGTTGGTAGCAGCAAAAGAAAAGATCCTCCATGCACAAAATGAGCAACTAACAGTCGCAGAAAAAACGAATCATAAAGATCTAGTGACAAACATGGATCGAGAAATCCAAGCATTTCTGATCAATAAAATCCATTCTGCCTATCCTCAAGCAAAAATTTTGGCAGAAGAAGAAGGATACAACAACTTATCTGATTTGAGTGGTCAGGTCTTTATCATTGACCCCATTGATGGTACGTTGAACTTCGTGGTACAAGGAGAAAATTTTTGTATCATGCTTGCTTATTACGAAGATGGAGTGGGACAGCTAGGATTCATCTATGATGTCATGCGAGATGAATTATACTGGGGCGGTAAAACAATCGGTGTTTACAAAAATGATGTGAAATTACCCCAACCGCAAGACCTTCCATTAGACAAAGGATTAGTAGCAATCAATAGCTATCTCTTCGGTCATGATCGATTCAATATCCATGCGATTGGTGAACAAAGTATCGGCGTTCGGATGTGTGGCTGTGCAGGCTTAGAATTGATTGCGATGTTAAAAGGCAACCACATCGGCTATATCTCCAATCTAAGTCCCTGGGATTACGCAGCTGGCAATGTCTTGTTGGAAGAGTTCGGTATGCGATATAGTGGGTTTTCCGGTGCACCATTGAGTTTCAGTGGCAGAGAATATTACTTAGCCGCAACTCCAACAGCCTATGCAACCATACTCGACATGCTTCAATTGGATTGATTATTTTTCTAGCTTTGAGATACATCCATCAAAAAGTTCTTATAAAATAAGTGGGGGACGATAAAATTGCTTTTTTGAGCAATGTAATCCTTCGCTTATTTTTTTGATCGATGATAGTATCGGAACATTCATTTATAGAATAGGCTAATGGAAAAGTTTTTGTAATGACTTTTTTTTACATAAATTCGGATTTTTCGTGCTGTTTTGATTAGAAAAAGGGCGAATTATTAATTTTCTCGAAAAAATGAAAACATTTCACTATATTTCATGAAAAAAGTTTGGTATAATAAACAGTCGAGTAAAATTGCCCTGTGATAAAGAATCGATAAAAAAGGAGTTACTTAAATTGAATAAAAGAAATGACATCCGTAACGTAGCGATCATCGCCCACGTCGACCACGGAAAAACAACATTAGTTGATGAACTATTAAAACAATCTGACACATTAGACGCCCACACTCAATTACAAGAACGTGCGATGGACTCAAACGCACTTGAACAAGAACGTGGAATCACAATCTTAGCGAAAAATACAGCTGTTGATTATAAAGGGATTCGCGTCAATATCATGGATACACCTGGACACGCGGACTTCGGTGGTGAAGTAGAACGTATCATGAAAATGGTAGACGGCGTTGTCTTAGTTGTAGATGCCTATGAAGGCACCATGCCACAAACACGTTTCGTATTGAAAAAGGCTTTAGAACAACATATCACACCGATCGTTGTTGTAAACAAGATCGACAAACCATCTGCTCGTCCAGAGTTCGTGGTAGATGAAGTCTTAGAATTATTTATCGAATTAGGCGCAGACGATGATCAATTGGATTTCCCAGTGATCTACGCATCTGCTTTGAACGGAACATCAAGCTTATCCGATGATCCAGCGGACCAAGAACCAACAATGGCACCGATCTTTGATACAATTGTCGAAGCTATTCCTGCACCAGTTGACAATAGCGATGAACCTTTACAGTTCCAAGTATCATTACTTGATTACAATGATTATGTTGGACGTATCGGTATCGGCCGTGTCTTCAGAGGGAAAATCAAAGTTGGTGACCAAGTATCACTGATCAAACTTGATGGCACAGTGAAGAAATTCCGTGTGACAAAATTATTTGGTTTCTTTGGCTTACAACGTTTAGAGATCCAAGAAGCTAAAGCTGGTGACTTGATCGCTGTCTCAGGAATGGAAGATATCTTCGTTGGGGAAACAGTTACACCAGTCGATCATCAAGAAGCATTACCGATCTTGCATATCGATGAACCAACATTACAAATGACTTTCTTAGTCAATAACTCTCCATTTGCTGGACGCGAAGGAAAATACGTGACATCACGTAAAATCGAAGAACGTTTGATGGCAGAATTACAAACAGACGTTTCACTTCGTGTTGAACCAACGAATTCACCAGATGCTTGGACAGTTTCAGGTCGTGGTGAACTTCACTTATCGATCTTGATCGAGAACATGCGTCGTGAAGGTTATGAGTTACAAGTATCACGTCCAGAAGTTATCGAAAGAGAAATCGATGGCGTAAAATGTGAACCATTTGAACGTGTTCAAATCGACACACCAGAAGAATACATGGGTAGTGTCATCGAATCATTGAGCCAACGTAAAGGTGAAATGCAAGATATGGTTCATACAGGAAATGGTCAAATTCGTTTGACATTCTTGACACCTGCTCGTGGATTGATCGGTTACTCAACAGAATTCTTGTCAATGACTCGTGGTTACGGAATCATGAACCATACATTTGATCAATACTTGCCAATGCTTCCTGGCCAAATTGGCGGACGTCACCAAGGTGCGTTAGTATCCATCGATACAGGTAAAGCAACAACGTATTCAATCATGAGTATCGAAGAACGTGGTACTGTATTTGTTGAACCAGGTACAGAAGTCTACGAAGGTATGATCATCGGTGAAAACAGCCGTGAGAATGACTTGACAGTCAATATCACAAAAGCAAAACAAATGACTAACGTTCGTTCAGCTAACAAAGACCAAACATCAGTCATCAAAAAACCAAAACAATTAACACTTGAAGAATCACTAGAATTCTTGAATGACGATGAATACTGTGAAGTAACTCCAGAAAACATCCGTCTAAGAAAACAAATCTTAGAAAAAAATGCACGTGAAAAAGCATCTAAAAAGAAAAAATAATGTTTTTGATCGAAGTTTAAAGGGAAACTAGCTCATTGTGAAAATGATGTTAGTGAAAAGAAATAATCGAATGATTGGAACAGGCAGAAGGGCACTACTTTCTGTCTGTTCCTTTTTTTATCTTTTTTAACGTAATGAGGCAGAAATCGCCCATTCTCTATAGGTCGGTGATGAATGCCGTTCAGTATGAGGATTGCCGTTGGCAACTCGAAAACCGACATGTAAGGCGCATTGCCCTTCTATTTTATTCTACATTATAATCAGTCTATAAAAGAAAAGAGCTGATCTAACAATGGAATGAGATACTAATAATCATTCAGTGTTTCTTCTGTATTATCTTCTTGTACTGGTAACAAAATACCGTAGACAAGTGATTGATGATGAAACAACTAAATTTCCTAAAAAACTATTGTGAACGAACTGCAGAATTTTGTCACTTGCCTTTTTTTGATGGAGCCATGCGAAAGTCCATGTTCGTCTTATATTCAAAGCACAACCAATATAGAAATTATAAACTTCATTTGTGCATATGAAGGTGCTCATTCATGATTAACAAAACACACATTTCTCAAAGTAAAGTACTATCTTGGGAAGTAAATCGAATAGTAGTCGTAACATGGAAAATTTAGAACACCTATTACATTGTAGAGAAAAAATAATTTAGGAAAAATTAAAATAATTAACGGGTAAAGAAATACCATTCTTGGAGCTGGTGTTTTTTTGATTATTCAATAGCATACTAAAAAAGTATGTTTTTTTTAGTAAACTCAATTTAAATAACGCTTTTCTTTCAATATATACTGATTGAAATAGAAAAAATGGCGTTATAAAAAAAGGGTTTTCGTTCTAAACTAGAAAAGTAAAGTTTACATATATTATAGATTTGATAAGGAGGAGAAGCCTGCGATGAATAATATGGAATAAAACCATGCGACTAATCAACAAGCAAACGATTTGAGACACAAATCATTTGAAAAGGAGGAAGCGATGACCTTCAGTAAGGATAATAGACACCAACTGAATACTGACGCTCCTCCTGATGGGTAAAATAAAGGAGGAACGAAAGGTGACTGTGCGAAAAAAGTTAATACATAGTACATTGATTGTTGGCATGATATTAGGGAATTTGAATGGGGTGATCGTCCAAGGCATATCAGCTGTCAATGAAAAAAACAACAGCCAAACTAGACAATTGAAAACGGAGACAAGTAAGAAAACAAATGAGTCAAGTAATAATACAAATAGAGAAAAACAGAATAAAACAACGAAATCTACCAATGAGAAAAAGAGTAACAGTCAAAGTATAGCACCACAATATACGGAAGATGAGGTTAAAAAAATCATTTCAGATGGTATAAATGAGAGGTTTGGTTATCTTTATTCTGAAGCAATGAAGTCCTATGATCATGAATTTAAAATTGGTGAAGTCATCAAATTAGAGGGAGATTACCGAACTTGGCATTTTCAAACTGAAGAACCTGCTTTACCTCTTCCAGGTAGTTATTTAGTTGGTCAAATTTATTTAATCAATCGAATAAATTTAAACACACAGTGGGTTAGTGAAGGAATTACTAAAAGTGGAAATTGGCATGTTCACTTTGAGTTGAGCAATCGTGGTACTGTTCTTAATGATGATAAAGCGACTATAACTATGACTAGATTGGCTAACAATTCGGTTAATTGAAATGAATTGCTTGAAAATGTTAGGTTAGATCATGCCTATTCTCTAATGAGCAATGGCTTTGGAATAGAGCTATACAAGAAAAACGGTAATGTGTCGTTTTTATCCGCTGAACAAGCTTTAGGGGACATTGAAGTAACCGTTAAAAATGGTCCACACAATTTGGATGAAGGCCAGAACGTGAATAATCTTGAGTTGCTTAGTTACCTCGATGTGAAGAATGCGAAAGGAACAGTTGCTGCAAACTGGGTAGAAAAACCTGATACAGCAAAGGTCGGCGAACAAAAGGGAAAAGTAAAAGTCACGGATTCAATTACTTCTAGAGAAACAGTGGTTGAAATCCCCTTTAATGTGAAACCTGGTCCGCTAAAAATGACTGCTAAATCTGGTAACTTTGAAATCAATCAATATGATGAGTTACCAGATGCGATCAATTATTTTGATGTACCTAATCCAAATGGTTCCTATACAGTACAATGGTTTAGCAATACGAATACCAATGTTGCAGGCCTACAAACTTGGCAGGCAAAAGCAACCGCAGAAGATGGACGTACCGCTGAAGCTTCTGTATCGATCAATGTAAAACCTCATGAGGGATTAAAGGTCCAATTAAAACCCATTGAAGAGCGAGTGATGGGCAATGATTATCCATCATTTGCTTCTAATTTTAAGGATTATATCGATTCAGTCACTATGCAAGGAGAACCTGTAGCTATTGAAGACTTGGAATTTGTTGCTGAGGAATCGAGTGAGCCTAATTTCACATACACTGGAGCTCAAACCGTTAAGCTGACTGTTCAAACAAGACACCCGAATAGTGGCGTGATGATCAAAGGTTCAGGAGAAACAACTATCAATGTGCTTTGGGGTCATACGATTTTCATGAGGTCTGCAAGCGGTGGCTCAGCTGGTGCATTTTCTTTAAAAACAGATAATTCAGGAAGCTCTACTGCAAAAATCGTCTTCGGTACCGGTATTCCTTCTACGATGAATACAGCTGTTGGACCACTGACGTCACCATTTTCTTTGTACTACTCATTTGAAGTTTTACGAGGAGCAACCACTGTTTATAGTCAAGATGTGTCAAATCGTGCCACATTACAACAAATCATGGATCAATTTGGAAACACCTCATCAACGATCGATGTCCGTTACGATGATGTCATTAAGATCTATCATCCAGAACGAACGCCGAATAGTTCAGTCGTGATGATCGATGAAAAAGAAGAGGATTATACCTATGATTCTGAGTATGCATACTATAAGATCACACCGTATGGATTTGATCCGTTTCCGGTATTAGATGCAGAATCTTCGCAAAAAAGCTTTGTACTTGGAGAAAATACCTCTATGATTGAACCAGCCTCTTTATTGAAAAATGTAACCATCAATGGTCGTACAATCGATAGTAAGGATTATACCGTAGAAGCTCTTGTTGATTTTGATACTCATGCGATTGGTGCGAGAAAAATGAATCTAAATGTCACAACGAATGATGGTCTAGCAACGAAAGAATTCGAAGTCGATTATCAAGTCAAATGGGGAAGCACATTTGTATTGAAAGGCTTGGATAATGCAACCGTTGGAGCATTTAGTCTACTGAAAGAAAACGATCAATGGGCATTGCATGCTAGTCCAGGTGTAAGTGGGACGGACTTGAGTCAACCGGTCAATAATCATTTTGGACGAGACACCTACTATGGCATTGAAGTGATCGAAAATATTACCACCAAGTATCAATATAACGTACTAGGGAATCAATCGATTAGAGAAGGAATCGAAGGGTTCAATCAAGGAAAACCTTTGAATGTCAAACAAGGCGACGTCATCAAAGTGTATCATGCAGAACCAACAGGTAATAGTTTATTGATGCAAGATGAATTAGCAAAAGACTTTACGATGGGTTCAAATGATGCCTATTACGAAGTCACAGAACATGGGTTAGAACCGATCCTCGCGATTTCTACGGATACCAAACCACAAGAATTTAGCTTAGGTGATGATGCCACGGGGATTGATGGAACGCAACTGATCAATCAGGTAACGATCAACGGTACCGAGCTAACACCGGATCTATATACAGTGAAACAATTAGGAAACTTCGATACAACCACAGTCGGTCAAAAAGAACTTGCTATCCAATTTGACACGAAAGATGGGGTAGTATCAAAAGTCATCACAGTGCCTTATGAAGTGAAATGGGGCAGAACGATTGTGATGAAATCTAGCACTGGTGGTTCAGCAGGTGTTTTCTCACTGCAAACTACTAATACGACCAGACAATTGAAAATCCATCAAGGGTTTGACTCGCCATTAGATGAGCGCTTAGGAAACGATCAAGACCTCTATTATTCAATTGAAGTCTTACGTGGCGAAAGAGTCCAGTATAGTCAAGAAGTCCCAGGTCGTGTCACGCTACAAGACGTCATCAACGGTTTTGGAACTAATGGTACTCAAGCTGTCACTGTCCAGTTAGATGATGTGATCAAAATTTATCACCCGCAAAAATCTCCTGGTAGCTCGGTACTGATGGTCGATGAACTAGAAGAGGACTTCACGTATGGTTCAGATTATGCGTATTACAAAGTAACGACTTATGGTTTTGAAGCAATGCCAGTCATGGAAGTCCATACAGCTAATAAAGCATTTTATCTCGCGCAAGATGTGACTACTGCAGCTGATGCTGAATTAATTGATCGTGTGACGATCAACGGCAAAACAGTTGATCCAGAGGAATACACAATCGAAAGACGTTCAGAAATCGATACGACGACGGTAGGAAATAAAAACGTCGCTATGCGTGTGAAAATGAACGATGGTTTAACTAGTGTACAAGTTGAACTTCCTTATCAAGTCAAATGGGGAAGTACATTTATTCTGAAAGGTGAAGAAAAAGAAGGGAAAAAAGGTATCGTCGGTTCTTTTAGTCTGCTTGATCAAAATGACCAGTTGGCTATCTATGCCACAAAAGGTGAAGATGAAACAGAACTTAATGCGCCAGTCAATTCTGCTTATGGTCGTAATGCCTATTATCGAATCGATATCCTAGCAGATCCTAAAAATAAAGCCAATAGTTTATTTCCCGATAACATCAAATATACTTATGAAGTGGCAGGTAATCAAACGGTTCGTCAAGCAATCGAAGGGTTCAATAATGGGCAATCATTACCTGTGGAAGAAGGAGACATTTTCCGTGTCTACCATGCAGAAACAGATAACCAGAACTTACTGATGTGGGATGATATCGTCAAAAACTATACAGCTGGGTTGAATTACGCTTATTATGAAGTCAAGAATGGAGAGTTTGAGCCAATTACGATGATCCACGCAGATGTTGCTAGTCAGGAACTTGTCTTAGGTGAAGATACCAGTGAAGTAGACGTGACAACGTTGATTGACAATGTTGCATTTAACGGACAGAGTTTGAACACAGAGCTTTATAAAGTAGAACAAACGGGAGCGTTTGATACGCATACGACAGGAGAAAAAACAGTAACGGTAAAAGTATCAACGGCAGATGGTGTTTCTTCGACTGACATCGAAGTGCCATATGAAGTGAAATGGGGCAGCACGATCCATTTAAAAAATCGTAAAGGTGAAACGGTTGGATCATTTGGACTACTTAAAAACAGCAAACAAATCGAGATCCAATCTGTCCAAGGAACCGATCAAACAGTGTTGAAGAATCGAGTGAATGAATACGATGACACCGAAGTATATTATGGAATCGAAATTCTCAACGAACGTAAGCAAAGCAAATATCAATACGAGGTTCGTGGTACACAAACGATCGAGCAAGCAATTTCACGTTTTAATACTGGTAAATCACTGGCGGTGACCCCAGGTGATATCGTGAAGGTTTATCACGTAGATACTAGTAACAATTTATTGATGGCAGAAGAGAACGAACGAAACTACACCTATGGCAGTAATTACGCTTATTATAAGGTAACAGATTATGGTTTTGAGCCTACAGGTGAGTTAACAGTTGAACCTGCTCAGCCTTCTTTTGCACAAGGCACTGAAAGAGTTGACCTGAAATCGTTAGTAAAAGAAGTTAAAGTCAATGGACGTGTAATACCTAAAAATGTCTATACTGTTTCTTTAGATGGGTCATCTGAAATCGATACAGAAACTATGGGAAGTCGCTTTGTTTCTCTCGATGTCAAAGTGGACCGTAGTTATGGGAGTTTATCTACTCGTACAGAATCTTCCTATGAAATCGTTGAACCTGGCCAAGAAACAACGCCAGGAGAAGAGGACGCTAGTGCAGAAGATGGTACTGGCACATCCAACGACCCAAATGCAGATGGAATTTCAGCAGAGACTGGTTTAGGTGAGGGTTCCGCAGCAGAAGGTGATGAGAGCAAATTGCCACAAACCAATCAAACCATCAATCGAGTACTGCCATATATTGGTGCATGTTTCGTACTAGTAGTAGGATTTGTTTTATGGAAACGAAAAATGTCTAAAAAATCGTTTGATAAACAGTAACCGATAGTTAAAATGACAACGAAGCAGTTGAAAGAGCGAAAGTGATAATTACTTTGGCATCCTTTCAACTGTTTTTTTATGATCACTAAAGGAGTCACGGACAAGAAATATAAAAATAAATCCTATGAGCAAAAAACAAAATTCTCATAATAGGAAGTCAATCATTAGCTGTGGAGAACTTAAAGAAACAAAAAATGAAAGCAAGAATGGCAAGATGAATTTTTTAAAGAACTTTTAAAAGACTCGGAATGCTCTATTTTTAGTTTCACAAACGGTATTTTGTTTCACGGAGTGAGACTTGCTCTTATGAGCAGACAGAAGTAGAATAGATAGTACATGTCAAATGAATCATTGGAGAAAATGCGTAATTAATAGTTAGATGAAAGAAGTAAAACTTGAAAGTGTAAAAACAAACAGAAATCGAGGAGGGCGCATGTGGAGCAGTTATTAAAAAAATATTTTGGATATGAGCTTTTCCGCCCAGGCCAAAAAGAAATCATTGAAAAAATCATGGCTCAAGAAGATGTCTTGGGTATCATGCCGACTGGAAGCGGAAAATCAATATGTTATCAGCTACCTGCGCTAGCCTTGGAAGGGTTGACGATCGTCGTTTCTCCCTTGATCTCTTTGATGAAAGATCAAGTGGATGCTGCGAATCAACTGGGGATTGCTGCTACGTTTATCAATAGTTCATTAGAAGGATATGAAGTGGCACAACGTTTTCGTTCATTAGATGAGGGAAAGTATCAATTGTTATATGTTGCACCAGAACGTTTTATCATGCCTGATTTTATCCAAGCGATGAATCGTTGGTCCGTTCGCTTGATTGCCATTGATGAAGCCCACTGTATCTCGCAATGGGGGCATGATTTTAGACCCAGTTATTTGCAGATGGCGAATATTTTAGAAGGTATTCCTCAGCGTCCGCCCATCGTGGCCTTGACAGCAACTGCTACTGTCCCTGTAGCAACAGATATCAAAAGACTTTTAAAAATCCCTGAAAAGAACCATATTCAAACTGGATTTGCACGAGAAAATCTAAGGTTGCAGGTTATCAAAGATCAAAAAAAAGAACAATATTTGGTCGAGTATTTAAAAGTGAATCAAAATCAATCAGGCATCATTTATGCCGCGACTAGAAAAGAAGTGGATCGACTATATCAGTTGTTGGCGAAATTTGGTTTTTCCGTTGGCAGATACCACGGCGGTATTTCAGAAAGGGAACGGACGGAAATGCAAGAAGCTTTCCTCTATGATCGTATCCAACTATTAGTAGCAACCAACGCTTTTGGAATGGGAATCAATAAAAGTAATATTCGGTTTGTCATTCACTACCAAATACCAGGTTCATTAGAAGCATATTATCAGGAAGCTGGTCGTGCCGGAAGAGATGGCTTACCTAGTGAAGCCATTTTGCTATTTGCGCCACAAGATGTGCAAGTCCAAAAGTTTTTTGTTCAACAATCGCAACGTGAGGAAGCACAAAAACATAAGGAATACGACAAGATCCGAGCCATGACTGAATACGTCCATATCGAATCCTGTCTGCAACAATATATTCTTTCTTACTTTGGAGAAGCAAGCGAGCCTTGTCAGCGTTGTGGCAACTGTCTTGATGATCGTGAACTGGTCGATGTGACCACAGAAACGCAAATGGTTTTGTCTTGTTTGAAACGAATGGGTGAAAACTACGGAAAACAATTACTAATGAAAGTCCTTGCCGGATCAAAAGATCAGAAAATCAAACAGTTTCAGTTTGATCGATTGTCTACGTATGGTCTACTAAGGAATCTGTCACAAAAAAATATATTGCAGTTGATCGACTATCTGATTTCAAGTGGCTACTTACTTGCGGCTAGTGGTGAATACCCTGTTTTGAAAGTCAGCGATCTTGGGGTGCAAGTGCTTATGGGAAAAGTAACTGTACACAAAAAGGAACCCAAAAAAGTGCAACAATTGTCGCATGATGAAACAGATGGTCTATTTGAAGTATTACGCCAGTTACGGACCGATTTAGCTGCTGACGCGGGCGTTCCACCATACGTTGTTTTTTCAGATGCAACACTCAAAGAAATGAGTCGTAATCGTCCAAAAGACCGATTGGCACTTCTCCAAATCAAAGGGGTAGGACAAAGCAAGCTCGATAAGTATGGTGAAATGTTCTTGCAATCAATCCAAAATTTCCAAGAAAGCGCTACGCAAAGTGATAGTGAAAAAACATAAAAAAAAGCCTAGATAAATCTAGGTTCTTGCTCAGTTATCGCGTAAAATATGCTATAATGAATGAACTTAGAAATGGAGGGAAAGGCAAATGGATTCTCTTTCAAAAGAGACGGCACTTAATGTGTTGATTGATGAGGCAGATCGCATCAAGCGTTTGATCCAAAATCAAACAAACAGTCTTTGTATCTCACAATGTAAAGCCTTTGAAGAGGTAGTCGATACACAAATGTATGGATTTTCTCAACAAGTGAGTTTTGCAATACGTGTAGGGATCATTGAAAAAAAAGAAGGGCAACTGATGCTCAGTGAGTTAGAACGTCAATTGAATCACTTATACAATGAAGTTTACCGAGAAAATTATGATAAAAAAGAAAGTGGCAAGGGGGAATAAGCTTGCCGAATAAAGTAAAAAAAAGGCATCTGTTGGATTACAGTATTTTAATTCCATATTTGATTTTATGTATCATCGGATTGATCATGGTTTACAGTTCTACGTCCTACTTGTTATTAGCAAATGGGAGCAATCCAGCGTCATCGGTCATCAATCAGAGTATTTTTTGGGTGCTTAGCTTGATCGTTATTGCACTCCTATACAAAATGAAAATCGGTGTATTGAAAAATCAGCGATTGATCATGGCGGCTATCGCAGTCTTGACGATTTTATTATTGATCGTCTTATTTTTTGGGGAAGAACGAAATGGGGCAAAAGGTTGGCTTGAGATTGCCGGATTTTCTATCCAGCCCGCCGAATACCTAAAAATCATTGCCATCTGGTATCTTTCCTTTACTTTGTCACAGAGACAAATGAGTGTGCAAAAAAACTTCATTGCAACGGTCAAACGACCTTTATTGTTAGTTCTTGCCTTGACTGTGTTAGTGGCAAGTCTACCCGATTTTGGGAATGCAACGGTTATTTTTTTGATCATCATCGTGTTACTCTTAGCTAGCGGCGTCAATTATTTTTACACCTTGATCGTTGGTGTCGGAGGAATCATTTTTAGTGTGATAACAATTTGGTTGATCAACGTGACCCAAGGGAAACTTTTCCCAGGTCGCTTACAATATATCTATCATCGTTTTGAGATTTTTCAAAACCCTTTTTCTGATGAATTGAATAACGGACACCAAATGGTGAATGGTTATTATGCGATGTTCAACGGTGGTCTATTCGGTCGCGGATTAGGGAATAGTATCCAGAAAAAAGGATTTCTACAAGAAGCGCAAACCGACTTTATCTATGCCATCGTAGTAGAAGAATTAGGCGTGATCATGGGTATTTTGATCTTAGCTTTATTGATGTTCATGATCGCCCGTATCATCTTAGTGGGGATCCGCTCAAAAGATCCATTCAATTCTTTGCTATGTATCGGAATCGGTTCGATGTTTCTGATCCAAGTATTTGTCAACCTTGGCGGGATCACTGGGATCATCCCACTGACAGGGATCACATTCCCATTCTTGAGTCAAGGTGGTTCGAGTTTACTGATGCTTTCGATCTGCGTAGGTTTCGTCCTGAATATCAGCGCAGATGAGAAACGTAAGAGTTTAGGTATTTACTAAAATTGACGTAGGAGTGATTCGATGAGAAAAGTTTTGGTAGCTAACAGAGGAGAAATTGCTGTACGGGTATTTCGTGCGTGTACAGAATTAGGGATCCAAACTGTAGGTGTCTATGCAGAAGAAGATGAATATTCCGTGCATCGCTTTAAAGCGGATGAGGCATATCTGGTTGGTAAAGGAAAAAGACCGATAGATGCGTATCTTGATATTGAAGGGATTCTTGAGATTGCTAAGGCTAGTGGAGCAGACGCGATCCATCCCGGCTACGGATTATTATCTGAGAACTTACACTTTGCTACACGTTGTAAAGAAGAAGGCATCACTTTTGTTGGGCCAGAACTACATCATCTTGATATTTTTGGTGACAAGATCAAAGCGAAAACAGCAGCAATCGAAGCTGGTATCGCATCGATCCCTGGGACAGATGGACCAGTAGAGTCAATTGAAGAAGTTTTATCATTTGCTGAACGTCATGGCTATCCAGTAATGATCAAAGCAGCACTAGGCGGTGGCGGTCGTGGGATGCGTGTAGCATATGACGAAAAAGGCGCTCGTGAAGGATATGAGCGTGCAAAAAGCGAAGCGAAAGCCGCATTTGGTAGTGATGAAGTCTATGTTGAAAAGTATATCGCTGATCCAAAACACATCGAGGTCCAGATCTTAGGGGATACCCATGGGAACATCATCCATCTATTTGAACGTGATTGTTCGGTCCAGCGGCGTCATCAAAAAGTCGTAGAAGTCGCTCCTTGCGTTTCTATGAATGAGCAGCAACGTCAACGTATATGTGATGCCGCTGTCCAATTGATGAAGCATGTGGGATATGTCAATGCAGGAACAGTCGAATTTTTAGTGGAGAATGACGAATTTTATTTTATTGAAGTCAACCCACGTGTTCAAGTGGAACATACGATCACTGAGATGATCACGGATGTCGATATCGTGACGACTCAATTATTGATTGCACAAGGGAAAGATCTGCATAAAGAAATCGGATTGCCACAGCAAAGCGAAATAAAAATCAAAGGTTCAGCCATCCAATGTCGGATCACAACGGAAGACCCATTGAGTAACTTTCTACCAGATACTGGTAAGATCGATACGTATCGCTCACCAGGTGGAATGGGCGTCCGCTTAGATGTAGGGAATGCCTATGCAGGCTACATCGTTACCCCATATTTTGATTCACTTTTAGTAAAAGTTTGTACACATGCGGCTGACTTTGCAACAGCGATCCAAAAAATGGAACGTTGTTTGAGAGAATTCCGTATCCGTGGAGTGAAAACAAATATTCCATTTATGTTGAATGTCATCTTGCATCCAGAATTTCAATCAGGACAAGCCAAAACGACGTTTATCGATAGTACCAATGAATTATTTGATTTCCCACGCTTACGTGACCGTGGAAATAAAACAATGAAATATATCGGAGAAATCACGGTAAATGGTTTTCCTGGTATCGAACGTGGTGAAAAACCATATTACGATGCACCACGTATGCCCAAAGAGCTGATCACTCGCCCAGATTATATCACAGCTAAAAATGTCTTAGACAAAGACGGTGCTTCCGCGTTAGTCGATTGGGTCAAACAACAAGAAAACGTGTTATTGACAGATACCACGTTTAGAGATGCCCATCAAAGCTTATTGGCAACTCGTGTGCGTACAAAAGATTTTAAAGAAATCGCACGTTTGACTGGTGAAGGACTTCCAGAGCTGTTTTCAAGTGAAATGTGGGGTGGCGCGACGTTTGACGTCGCCTATCGTTTCTTGAATGAGGACCCATGGAAACGCCTGAGAAAGATTCGCTCATTGATGCCGAATACTTTATTGCAAATGCTCTTTAGAGGATCGAATGCTGTCGGTTACTCCAACTACCCAGACAATGTGATCGCTGAATTTATCAAAGAAGCAGCGACACAAGGGATCGATGTCTTCCGGATCTTTGACAGTCTGAACTGGGTACCGCAAATGGAAAAGAGTATCCAAGCCGTTCGTGATACAGGGAAAATTGCAGAAGCGACGATTTGCTACACAGGTGATATCAATGATCCAAGTCGTGCGAAATACAATGTGCAATATTACAAGGACATGGCAAAAGAGCTGGAACAGTTAGGCGCTCATATGATCGCCATCAAAGATATGGCAGGACTGTTGAAACCGCAAGCTGCTTATCGCTTGATCAGTGAATTGAAGGCGACAACGGATCTACCAATCCATTTACACACACATGATACGAGTGGCAATGGCATCATCACTTACTCAGCAGCAACCAAAGCGGGTGTCGATATTGTCGATGTAGCGATGAGTGCGATGAGCGGAAATACTAGCCAACCAAGTATGAGCAGTTTGTATTACGCTTTGGTCAATGGGCCACGTGTACCAGAAATCAATATTGAAAATGCGCAACAGTTGAATCACTACTGGGAAGATGTTCGCATGTATTACAAACCATTTGAGAATGGCTTGAATGCCCCTGAAACTGAAGTTTATATGCACGAGATGCCAGGTGGACAATACTCGAACTTACAACAACAAGCCAAAGCAGTTGGTTTAGGTCATCGTTGGGATGACATCAAAAAAATGTACCACACGGTGAACCTGATGTTTGGCGATATCGTCAAAGTCACGCCTTCTTCTAAAGTTGTAGGCGATATGGCTTTGTTCATGGTCCAAAATGAATTGAGCGAAGAAGACATTTATGAAAAAGGCGAGACCTTGAGTTTTCCGGAATCAGTCGTTACCTTCTTCCAAGGTGAATTAGGCCAACCAGTTGGCGGATTCCCAGAAAAACTCCAAAAGATCATTTTGAAAGGTCGTCCAGCAATCACTGAACGTCCAGGATTGTTCGCTGAAACAGTGGACTTCGAAAAAGTCAAAGCAGAATTAGCTAAAAAGATCGGCTATGAACCAAAACAAGAAGAAGTCTTGAGTTACTTGATGTATCCACAAGTCTTCTTGGATTATCAAACCGCTTATAATCAATTTGGCGATGTCACATTACTGGATACACCGACTTTCTTCCAAGGGATTCGTTTAGGGGAAACGGTCAACGTTCAAATCGAAAAAGGCAAGATCCTGATCATTCGCTTAGACGAAATCGGTGAACCTGATATTGAAGGGAATCGTGTGTTATTCTTTAATTTGAACGGTCAACGAAGAGAAATCACCGTCAAAGATACGTCGATCGTCAGTGCGGTAAAAACTAGACGAAAAGCAGAACCAACAAATCGCGAACAAATCGGTGCGACGATGTCCGGTTCAGTTTTAGACGTCTTGGTGAAAAAAGGCGATACAGTCAAAAGAGGCGATACATTGATGGTCACTGAAGCAATGAAGATGGAAACAGCCATTGAAGCACCATTCGATGGAGAAATAGCACATCTCTATGTTGTTGCTGGCGACCCCATTTCCTCAGGAGATCTATTAATCGAAGTTACAGAAAAATAAGAAAGGAGAGGGAACATTTGAAACGACTAGGTCTATTTATAGCAACACTACTATTCGTCACATCGGCTTTATATTTGGAGCCAGTAGTGTTCCCTCCCAAACTTGAAACATCCACGCAAGACCAACAACTGATAGGAAATCAAAATCAGGTAACGTCTTGGAAATACCAGGAGCTAAATGCGACTGGCTTTTCTACATATATTGGTCGATCAGTCACCGAATTAGAAGCAGAGATTGGTTCACCTAAAGATCGTTTGACGAGCGGATTCGGCTTTGAGATTAGATATTATCAAGATCCAATTCAACAAATCGTACTTGAAGCAAATATACAAAATGACCGAGTGGAGGCTATCAAAGTTTTAAATGCGAACGCAACTAGTTTGACCCCATTTGCCGTTGGCATGACTATGCAGGATCTGACAGAGATTACAACGATTTTTCCGAACTTCACATTCGAGTATGAAGAGACAGAAGTCGGAATCGAGTTAACTGAAGAAGACATGAATTATCGTCCCTTGATTGCTTTTGACAACGGTACATTTGCGATGCTTTTCTTTGATCAAGACACAGGTGGATTATTTTCAACAGTTTATTTAAACAAGAAAAGCTTATTGAAATTAATGCCTTACCAGGTCTTCGGAGAAGGATTGCCCCACTACGAAATGGAGAGTTCAGCAGACTGGGAAAGTATCAATCAGTCAAGAGAGCGTGTAATCACTCGAGTATTGACGAGATTACGCCAAGAAGCTGAACTGCCTAATTATCATTACTCTCCAGATTTTATGATCCAAACGAATGTACTGTTAACAGACTTTATCGACCAGCCAGAAGAATGGTTGGCAGAAAATCGTTTGGCAGAGTGGCAGATGGCAACACAGACTTCCCAAACGACAGTTAAATTTACGTTGTCAAATGATGAAATCAATCGCTTAGTGGAAAAACGACAATTAGATCAAACAACTGGAATTTTCATGCATCCAATCATTGATCCGACTTTTTCAGTTTTATTGTTATATACTGATCCTTATTATCATGATCGATTCTTGGAAAAAGAACCAACACAGTTAGGCGTTGCGTTTTCGAAAGAAAACATGTTAGTCTTAATGAAGGAAAAAGAGGAGACTAGTGAAAGCAGTGATAATCAATGAGGAGTTGTTTGAACTGGAGGACCAGTGTCATCAGCTTGTTCAAACGATTGTAACAAGTGAAATGATGGAACAATATCTCAAAACTAAAAAAGAGATGGAAACTTCTATCAACGTCAACCAGTTAAAAAATGATTTTATTGTAAGCAGACAAGCATTTGAAGAAATTTCACCTTATGGAAAGTACGTTCCAGAGTTTCGTGAAAAACAACGAACTGTACGACAAGCCAAAAGGCAGCTGGATCTAAATGAAGAAGTAGCTGCTTTTCGAATAAGTGAAACAGAATTACAAAAGATACTAGATTCCATTGGAAAACAACTTGCACATACGATTTCGACGGAGATCAAAATCAGTGCAGGTAGTCCATTTTTTGAAAAAAGTGAAGGGTGCGGAGGAAACTGCCATGGACATAGAAAATAAAGAATTTGAACAAACACATCGGCGAGGGTTAGTCGTGTGGGTATATAGTTTAAAACAATTGAAAAATCTTCGCAAATTTGGTTTAGTGCATTATGTCTCTCGTAAAATGAAGTATGTGATCATGTATTTAAATGAAGACAACTATGAACAAACGGAAGAAAGGATCAAGAAATTACATTTCGTACGAAATGTCGAACGTTCTTATCGACCAGATATCGAAATGAATTTTGCTGAAAAAATCGGTAAAAAGGCGGACACAAAAGAAGAAGGCTTCGAGATCGAAGAATTAAACACAAAAATCCGCTTAGCTGATCACGTTTTCTAGTAAAGAGAGTCTAGCGTTATAGTTAATAAAATCGACGAAAATGAAGAAAATGTGATAAAAAGATTTTGAATAGTTATAAAAAGTTAAATTAAGAAAAAATAGACTTGAGAATTGGCGATTTTAGTCGGAATCAAGTCTATTTTTTTGGTATACTAATAACAGTATGTTTCAAGGAGTGAGTAGATGCGAGTAATTTCAGGAGATTACGGCGGTCGCCGTTTAAAAAGTTTAGCAGGGCCAAATACTCGACCGACGTCTGATAAAGTCAAAGAGTCGATATTCAACATGATCGGTCCTTATTTTAATGGAGAGGTCGTTTTGGATCTTTACTCAGGAAGCGGGGGTCTAGCGATCGAAGCTGTTTCCAGAGGCTGTAGCTACGCAATCTGCGTGGAGAAAAACTATCAAGCACTAAAAATAATCAAAGAAAATATTGAAATCACAAAAGAACCGAACAAATTCAATACAATGAAATTAGATGCTGATAAAGCGATTGAGTCACTGGCGAAAGAGGATCAAAAGATTGATATTCTATTTTTAGATCCACCTTATGCCAAACAAAAAATCGTCGATCAAATTGAACGTATGGAAGAATTGGCTCTTTTTCAGGACGCTGCCTTGATCGTATGCGAAACAGATAAGTCAGTGGAGCTTCCTGAGACAATAGGAAATTTTCAACAAATCAAACAGCAGACCTATGGCATCTCTGCGGTGACCATTTATAGAAAAGAGGAAATATAAATGAGAAGAGCGTTATTTCCAGGGAGTTTCGACCCATTGACTATGGGTCATTTAGACACGATCGAACGAGCTGCGAAGTTGTTTGATGAAGTGATCATCGGTATCTTTATCAATACATCAAAAAAAACATTGTTCACGGCTGAGGAACGCTTGGAATTGATCACACAAGCAGTCGCACACTTAGAAAATGTCCGAGTGATCCACCAAGAGACACAGTTGACAGTGACGACGGCAAAAGAACTAGGTGTTCAAGCGTTGGTTCGAGGTGTTCGTAGCTTCAAAGATTTTGAATATGAACGTGACATTGCGCAAATGAATCATCATTTGAGTCATGAATTGGAGACGGTGCTTTTTATGGCAAAACCAGAGTATAGCCATATCAGCTCAAGTATGCTTAAAGAGGTTCTTTATTTTGGTGGGGACGTGAGCACCTATTTACCTACTGTGATCAACGAAGCATTAGCTAGAAAGCGTGAAAGTGATGCAGAATAAGAAATGGTGGAAAACGTTATCGGTAATCCTTTTAGGCACATTATTAGCAGGCTTTGTCATTGTGCCTTTACCCTATTACGTGGAAGCTCCAGGTGCCACGATCGATCTTAAAGATATGATCACAGTCAATGATCAAGAAGATAAAGAATCAGGCTCTTTCTCTCTCACTTCTGTAGGAATCAGAAGAGCAACAGGATTTGGTGTCGTCTCCGCACTAATGTCAGATTTCAAAGATGTTATCAGTGAAGAAGAGTTGACTGGTGGAGCGACAAATGAAGAATATAATCAGATGCAAAAATATTATATGGAATCCTCACAAAATGCCGCCATTGAGCAAGCCTTGAAACTAGCGAATATTCCTTATACGATGGAATTTAAAGGTGTCTATGTCATGGGCGTCGAAAAAAATTCGAGCTTTTACAAGAAATTATCTGTTGGTGATACAGTCACAAAAGTAGATGGGATGAGTTTCAAGAGTGCGGAAGAATTTATGGAGTACGTGAAAGGACAAGCAGTAGGACAAGTTGTCACAATCACCTTCATCCACGATGGCAAAGAAGAAGAAGCTTCAGGTAAACTGATCGAGTTATCGACAGATAAAAAACCAGGAATCGGGATCACTTTGACTGATCATACAGAAATCGCCACAGACACAGAAGTGGCAATCAATTCTGGTTCAATCGGTGGCCCTTCAGCAGGCTTGATGTTTACTTTGGAGATCTATGAACAGTTGACCCATCAAAACATCCGTAAAGGGAAAAAAATAGCCGGTACAGGTACGATCAATAGTGCAGGTGAAGTGGGACGGATCGGTGGAATCGATAAAAAAGTGGCAAGTGCAGACGAAGCAGGAATGAATATCTTTTTTGCGCCAGATGATACGATTTCTGATGAAGTGAAAAAAGAAAATCCTGATATCAAAACGAATTATGAAGAAGCCAAAGCTGCGGCTAAAAAACTCAATACATCGATGAAGATCGTTCCGGTCAAAACAGTGCAAGATGCCTTAGAGTATCTTGAGAACATGAAATAAACGGTTTCGACTTGAACGTTTTGTACTCATATTTTAAAGCGAGGACAAGACATGTTTAGCCTCAAGAAATAATGCGCCATCCACGAAAATTGTTTTTCAAATTTTTGTGGGTGGCGTATTATTTTTCGAAGAGGTTCCATCTGTTCCGGCCGTTTATTCGGTTTAGGTGGTGCGAAAGGGCTAATGTCTCCCTCTTTTTCTTTTTTTTCAATAATTACAAAAAAACGTTTTGTTATTTTGTAGGTAATTCTAAGTAAGTTTGCTACCATATTAAAAAAAGAGTTAGAAAGGGGCAAGAAAAACATGGAACAATCAAGCAATCGCCAATCATCATTCGATATCGGAGAATATTACTCCGAAAAAAAGTATAAAAAAAATTTTGGGCACTTGCGGAAAACAGCAGACTTTAAACGTGTATTAACTGATTTTGACAAACAATTGGAAGAAACGAAAGATCAACTGTCAAAACATCGAAACGGTGTGTTGTGGACCAGGCGCTTACTTGCAGATTTTCGACAGAAAAAGTTGAGTAAAACGGATAGAGTTTTCAATTTTATTCTTAGGCGTAAGAATAAAGAACCTGAAAAATATGAGAATACACTAAAGGATTTGAACAGTAAATATTTTAAATCAGAATATATTCAATCGATTGTTGATAAAGATGTATGGATTGATCCAAAAGAAATCGTTGATGAAATCAAGCACTTAGCTTCAAGAGCGAAATCTATCCCTACGGCTCGCGGATTGGAACTAAGGGAGCAGCTTCGTGCACAACCTTTAGAGCAAAAAAAATGGCGTCAACCTGAAACAGAAGATGAATTACATTACAGTACCCTATCTTTCCTAGAGGAAGGCAGAGAAAGCGAGAAGTCTCGCAAGGTAATTATCAATAGAAAAGATGACCCTGTCATTTACGCAGTGATCCGACGAGCGAACAATGGGGAGAAAATTTCATTAAATATAGAGGTGTCCCATAATAAAGAGAAACTTATCGAAAAACCTATAGTGGGACACCACAGAAATCCTTCCGTTCATGGCGAGGTAGCATTTACTGGTCATCATGAGCAACAAATCAAACAACCAAGACGGTTATCACCAATTTCAGAGTTGCAAGAAAATAATGGGAGAAAAAATTCATTGAAAGATGAGTTTGAACGACGTGATTCGAAACTTCGAGAAGTAAAATCTGCGATCAATCAAGGCCTTATTTCGTCAAAAGCAATATCTGGAGAGAGCCCTGTGCAATCGGTGAAACAACGAATCTGGGAAATAGAGAACGGATCTGGGAAGTCCGACCGCATGGTATTTAACAGTCATATTGCCTCGGACAAACGTTCATTTGGCATGACCAAACAAGCAGCAATGAGTAAGTCTGGGGGAAATCGACCACCAGCTCCGCCTTCTCCAAGTTTGAAGCCGAAACCAAGGATAGAACCAGCTAGGTAAATCGTGAATATAAAAATAAAAGAAATAATCATTTGAGGCGTATCTAATAGTGAAGGAACATCGCAGTGTAGATGTTTTTTCACTATTTTTTAGAAAGGAAAATGAAATAGAAAGAATACCAATGAAGAAAATAGTTCAAGAAATCTTTGATTCGCCAAAACGCCTCCTTCTATTTTTTATATGCAGTGTATCAGTTAGTATGCTAATAGGAGTGGTCATATACCGTCAGATCGGTCCAACTAAGATCAATGAATCTAGTAACATATCGTTGATAACCGCTACAAGCTCGGATAGTTACCAAAAGACTGCGACAACCGGAACGACGACAAAAGACCCTATCATGTATGTAGACGTGAAAGGCAATGTCAATCGACCTGGAATATACGCCTTTACAGACGAGGAACGTGTCTTTGATATCATTGAAAAAGCAGGAGGACTGACTGCACAAGCTGATGAAAAACAGATCAATTTTGCTGCAAAAGTTTCGGACCAACAAGTGCTTTATATTCCCCAAGTTGGCGAAGAGATGCCTCAGTTCGTAGAGGAAGTAAAGGAAAAAGAGCAGACAGAGGAAAAGAAAGTCAATCTTAATACTGCCAGCCTTGCTGAATTACAGGAGCTTCCGGGAATCGGGGCAATGAAAGCACAAGAGATCATCAACTATCGCGAAGCCAACGGTTCCTTCCAAACAATTGAAAGTTTGAAAGAAATATCGGGATTTGGCGAAAAGACAGTTGAAAAACTGAAAAACTTCGTTACAATTACAATAGAATAAACCAATGAGGTGACAAATTATGAGCAATGAACGAATTCCTTGGGATCAGTATTTTATGGCACAAGCCGTATTATTATCATTAAGAAGTACATGTACACGATTAGAAGTAGGTGCCACATTAGTTAGAGAGAAACGAATCATTGCGGGTGGTTATAACGGCGCAGTGAGTGGGGATGTTCATTGTATCGACGAAGGTTGCTATGTCGTGAATGGTCACTGTTTACGAACGATCCATGCAGAAATGAATGCGTTACTCCAATGTGCAAAACTCGGAGTCCCTACAGAAGGGGCAGAGATCTATGTCACCCATTTTCCATGTTTGGCCTGTACAAAAGCATTGCTTCAAGCTGGAATCAGGAAAATCCATTACTTGCATGATTATCGCAATGACCCTTATGCACAGTCATTGATTACCCAATTAGGTGCATCCGTCCATCAAGTCAATTTAGATATGAAATATTTTGCTAAACTTCAACAAGAATCAACAGGTGAACTTGATTAAACAATTTGGCGAACAAGTTCGTAATTACTTGATTTTACCAGCAATGTCTTCGGTCATTTTATGTTTCGTTTACTATAAGGAGCATGATCTGTCTCGCTTGATCGTTGCTGGTCTTTTTCTTCTGGTTCTATTCAAACACAAGCAAGCGGTGATCTATCTTTGTTGTTTTTGCAGTCTGGCAGTTTGGTTTGCTTGTCTTCGTTCAGAGCTTCCCTCGATTGATCACACAAGAACAACTGAAGAGTTTCTATTGATGACCGATACGATTCAACGGAATGGCGATTGGTTGACTGTAGAAGCACGCAGAATCTCAACGAAACAAAAAGTCCAGCTAAGTTATCAAGCCAAAACAAAAGCAGAAGCACAACAATGGGAGGACTTTCGAGGGTATCCGATCGAACTTCGAGTAACTGGCAGTTATCAGACACCCGGATCGTTGCGCAATCGTTATGCATTTGATACGGTCAATTATCTGAAGGGATCACGAATCAGTGGTCAGTTCCATGGAAAGGATTTTCAAGTCCTGCCTTCTACAAGGCGAGGGGTGACTCGATTTCGTGACCTCCGTGGAAAAGCAATCAATTATGTAAAAAAACGATATCCTAAAAAAATAGGGATGTATATGAACGCGTTGCTTTTCGGTTATCGTGATGCTTCTTTTCGCGAAGCCGAAACAATTTTTAAAGCAACTGGATTACTGCATCTATTCGCAGTTTCTGGGATGCATGTCCATTTTTATTTAGGTTTTTTATATTATGTTTTTCGACGAAGTGACTGTCCTTTGTCTGTTACGATTCTTCCGCTGACATTGCTTACAGGGATTTATATCCTATTAGCTGGCGGCTCATTTTCAGTGGTTAGAGCAGGCAGTTTCTTTATTTTGAAGCTTGTACTCAAATTGACATCAATCAAACTATCTACGCTGGATTGTTTTTCTTTGAATCTATGGTTGCTTTTATTGTTCGATCCGTTGATCCTGCTTCAAATGGGTGCGCAATTAAGTATATGGATGAGTTTATTATTTATGACATTTTCTCACGCATCAAAAGGTTGGAGCAATCGTTTATTCTACCTATTCCAAACAAGTGCAATCCAATTACCTTTAAGTGCTTGGTATTTCTATGAATGGTCGTTTTTAGGTGGCTTATTCACAACACTAGGCATTCCATTATTCCAATACGTCCTTCTTCCAGGGATGATCATTCTCTTTTTAGCAGGCAGCATCATTCCACAGGCCTTATTTGAAATCCTCGAATCTTGTTTGGTTCACTTTGAAGACTTCCTCTCTTATTTTGATTTCTCCACACTGACCATCGGGCAACCCGCTTTTTATTTTGTTATGTTGAGTATCATCGTCTTCTTACTCTTGTTTGAGAGCGAAACGATTCTGCCATGGAAAAAAATCATTTATTCATCACTAATCCTCATCAGTTATTTCTTGATACCATTACTTGATGCTTCGACTACGATTACCTTTATCGATGTCGGACAAGGCGACAGTATCCTACTAAAAAGTCCGATGAAACAAGATGTGATTTTAATCGATACTGGGGGCAGATTAAATGTTGAAACAGAAGCGTGGCAGCAACGTATTACTCGTCCTTATGCAGAAAATAATATCGTTCCATATTTAAAAGGACAAGGGATCACCACGATCACAAAACTATTTCTCACACATAACGACACTGATCATATCGGGGAATTGGAAACACTCTCGTCACATTTTACCATCGAAGAAATATACATTGGTTGGGGAGCTGCCACAGAGCCAAAGTTTCGTGAACGATTGATAAAAATTAGTCAGTTAGGAACCAAGATCATAGAAGTCAGGCAAGGGGATCGAATATCTGCCTACTTTGACTTGTACGTCTTGATGCCAAGTAAAAAAGGGCAAGGGAAAAATGAAGATTCAGTGGTTCTTTGGTTCACCTATAAGAAGCAGCGCTTTTTGTTACTGGGTGATTTGGATCAAGAAGGGGAAATCGAGATGTTGAATGCTTACCCAAGGCTAAGGGCGGAGGTCGTGAAACTAGGACATCATGGGAGTCGTAGTTCGAGTCATCCAATGTTCTTGGCTGCTTTACAACCGAAGATGGGAATATTATCTAACGGGCTGGACAATCGCTATGGACATCCACATCCTGAAGTCCTCAACACGTTGGAAAATTTAGAGAGTACTATTTATCGGACAGATAAAAATGGAGCGATCACTTTTTATTGGCATCCTGTTTGGACAAAAAATGGCCGACTTCAGAAAATGATAGACTAGTAATTTTTGTTTTCTCGTGATAGGATAAATTGGAAAGTGGTGAGAGATGTGAGTATCCAAGTTGAACTACAAAAAATTCGTAAAGAAAAGCTCGCACCTTGTTATCTCGTTTTAGGAACGGAGAAGTTTTTACAAGACCAAGTGCGTACAGAAATCCTTAAGAAAATACAAATATCAGGAGAAGATGATCTCAATTTTCTGAAATTTGATATGACCCAAGCAACGATCGATGACGTAATCGCTGAAGCAGAAACCTTACCGTTTTTCGGTGATCAACGAGTAGTGTTTGTCGAAAACCCTTATTTTTTGACGGGTGAAAAAAACAACAACAGTCTCGAACAAAACACAGATCTTTTAGTAGACTATTTAAAAGAACCACTCGAATCAACCGTTCTCGTCTTCTTTGCGCCTTATGAAAAACTAGATGAACGAAAAAAAGTCACGAAACAATTGAAGAAAACAGCGATATCGATCAATGTTCAGCAATTGAATGAAAAAGAAGTGCGACAGTATTTATTGAATACATTAGAAAATACACCGCTTACTCTAGATCGTAAAGCAATCGATCTTATTTTACGATTGACTGATTTAGACTTATCAAAAATGATGGCAGAATTAGATAAATTGATGTTATATGGGCAGAATCAATCAGCCATCTCTGCGAAAGAAATCGAACAATTAGTGCCTAAGACGTTGGAACATAATATCTTTGACATGACACAATATATGCTTTCTGGAGATACGGAACATACCCTGCGATTATTTGAAGATTTAGTCACACAAGGGGAAGAGATCATCAAGATCAATGCGATTTTACTCTCCCAACTACGATTGTATCTCCAAACGAAATTTTTAGTCAAAATCGGGTATCAACAAGCAAATATTGCGGAAACTTTGAAAATCCATCCTTATCGGGTAAAATTGGCGATGCAAGAAGTCAGAAAGTTCGATGAACAAATATTAGTCCAATTGTTCGACCAATTAGTCGAGATGGACTATCAAGTAAAAAGTGGGCAGATCGAAAAGAAATTGAGTTTTCAATTATTTGTGTTTCAGGCAGCTGAAAGATTAAAAAATAAGTAAAAACAGTAGCAACACAAATACACACAGTTTGGTTGGTCATCAGAAGGATCAGCCAAACTGTGTGTATTTGTGTATAGAAAAAGCAAATAAAAAAACCGGCCGTAGCCGATTTCCTTATTTAGCGATTTTTTTGCTTAAACGAGATTTGTCGCGGTTTGCTTTGTTTTTGTGGATAAGACCTTTAGTTTCAGCCATATCGATCGCTTTAACAGCGTCTTTATATAACGCATCTACGTTGTCAGCACCTGAAGCTACAGCATCCTCAAATTTTTTGATTGCAGTACGCATAGCACTAGTTTGAGATGAATTTTTTACATTCGCGTTTTCGCTTGTGCGAACACGTTTGATTGCAGATTCAATGTTTGGCATTTGTTTCACCTCCGATAAGTAAAGTTCTTACGCGTGTTACCGCATAATTCAACATTCATTATTATACCTAATGCGAGCGCGCATTGCAATATCAACATGACAAGTTTTTTTCCTTAACACGTAAGAAATATCAGAGAGAGTGGATTTATGAGAGGTAGAAGAACAAGAAAACAAAAGAAAAAGCGCTGTTGTGGGAGACAACAAGCGCTTAACCAAACGTGGTTTAATTTATCTTGGTAAATAAATAATTGAATGGGATGTTTGGTACTGAAATAGTATATAACAAAGTCAACCGTTTGCAAAGTTTTTTTTGAAAAGGGATACGATTGCTTCAAATCAACGAATCATACCGTTAACATAGATTAGTTATTTTATAACTAATTCGAATGCATGAAAATGAGCTATTCAGGTGTTCCAATGATTTTGATGTATTCGTCGATGTTTTTGATCATCATTCGTTTGATGACTAATTGATTTCGGCGATTCCATTTTCCACTAACTTCCAATACATATTTGTTTAAAGGTAAACGTAAAACATATTTTGCCAAGTAGCGATCTTTAATTAGACAATTGATTACCCGGTCTTCAAGTTGGAGATTCAAACCAGTCAACATCATTGGTTGTTCTTGTAAAACATACGTATCAATCAAAAGACCTTCAAAAGTTTCCACGAGCGTCTTCCTTTCTTCTAAATCAAACATTTCGCACTTCTTATAAAATTTCCTGCATAAAAGAGGTGCACTCACACCTAGTATAACAAAAAAGATGCACCAAGCCAAAAAAAAGCCGAAAGAACTTGAATAATCCAACGATCTGTCAAGTTTTCCGCCTTTTTTTATAAATAGTTGAAAAAATAGTTACGTATATTAAAAATTGGCATCAAAGACGTTTTGGATCAAATCAGGAAATAGTAAGTAGGTCAATCCAATAATCAATAGAACAGCCAATAAAAACCATCCAACAGTCCCAAAGAAATATTTTAGTTTTTGCATATGCGATCACCTCAAAACTAGTATACCACGAACAAAAAAATTATCCTTTTCTCAACCACTAGATGCATCATTATTTATTAAAAGAAAACAATTGGAGAATGCAATAGGCAATCCCAGAAGCAATCACAGGGCCTGCTGCGATCCCTTTTAAGAAAACAACGCCTAAGATCGTTCCAAAAACTAGAGCCACAGTGATTTGTGGATCTGTAGCAATCAAGCCAACGCCTTTAGACGATAAAACAGCAACTAAGCCACCACAGAAGATCGCTACCCAACCCATAGGTGATTTGAACGCATCAAGCAAATCTTTTAGACCAATATCACCTGTAGCAATAGGCACTAAAATCGCCGCAGTAATGATCGTCACGCCAATATTGATTCCTTTCCCTTGGAGCCATGTCAAAAAATCTTTCGATGCAGGAATAAACTTAACAAGTAAAATAAAACCAGTCGCTAACATCAGACTTTGATTTTTAGCAAGGACGGCAACCAGCATGATCAACCCAAGAAATAACCAACTTTCCATCAAAAAACCTCACTTTCTAATTATTCATCATACCATTTTTTTTATATGATGCAAAAGAGTCATTAGTAAAATGTTTGATAGAGCATAGAAGGAACAAAAGGGTGTGAAGAATTAGACGAAAAGATAAAAATGAGAAAAATAGCTACGTTGATGATGTCAAAACATGTTTTTATGAGGTGAAGAATAGAGGGTGTGATTTCTCATGTATACTTGATGTGAAAAAAGTAACAGATCAACAATAGATAAAAGAGAAAGAGTGAATATTTGTAAGACTCAGCAGAAATGGCGTAATTAAATAAGAGGAGATGGGAAAAAGAGAAGAAGATTATGTGGCATGTCATTCCATACATTGATTGATCAATTAAACATACATAAAAACTGTGACGTACTGCTTACAACAAAATTATGATAGACATAATAAAAAAGGAGGTCATTTATGAAACGAAAACCGATCAATAAACGCCAAATCTTGTTGATCATCACTGGCATATGCCTATTATGGATTGGAGGAACAATGTATATGGACCATTTGAAGTTAGAAGAAGAAATGATTCAAGTTGTGAATAGTGAAGAAGCAAAAAAAGTTTTGGAAACAGGGCTAAAAAATCTAGATCCTAATGCGTTGACATCTGAAGGAGTAATAAAAAATTATAAAATTGATTATGAAAATATCAAGAGAAATCCAATGGGTGGGATTAGTGTACCCCTAATTATTAATGATAATGATAAGCTACTTATTTCCAACCTCCTAAGTCGCAATTTGGCAAATGGCAAGCTAGGTGAGCTAAAAATTGGTAGCTCAAATACTACCTATGAACTACATGAATTATTGAAAAAAGGAGCGGAAGATAGTGAAGAATAGTGAAGAAGAAAAGGTTGAAATAGCCAAGCAACAATACGAAGCTTTACATCTAAAAGGAGAACTCTTTATAAATACTAATAAAGAGTTCATCGGTTACGTCTCCCACATCAACAGTAAAATCACCGGCGAACAATCCTTTATCATCACCGACAAATATGTTCCGTTGTCAGCACCGCTTAGCGAAAGGGAAAGCGTAAAAGAAGTCACGGTTTTATATCGTGGTTCGTCGTTTGATTCTTCATTGGATGCCAAATTAGATTGGCAGTACAATAATATTTTTACAGCTTTTCAGGTAATCAATGGTGGTGGGGCAGCAGCGATGCCTCAGCTTCAATCTTCTGCGACAACACTACAACAAACATTGGAAGCTTATCCAAATGCTGAATTTAATGTATATGGTCATTCTTTAGGGTCAATGAATGCGCAATATGCGTTAGCAAGTATTTCTTCAAGAGATGCGGATCGTGTATATGGCTACGTGTATCAGGGGCCAAATATCTATGAGGTATTAACGCCTGAGCAAAAACGGCAAGCGGATTATTTGACCGAAGAGTATCGTCTTTTGAATTACATTGACTCAAAAGACTTAGTTGCGATTGGTTATGGGGAAGGCAAAAAGGCAGTTGGGCAGATCGTTTATCCACTATCTGAACGGCTGGGCTTGAGACGCACGATCGATCAACATATGTGGGGAGGTTACCAATTTGAGGAAGATGGTGCTTTATTAACAACGAATGGCAGTGGCACCGTATTAGCAGAGTATCAAAGACGATTGAAAAAAAGATCGATTGCTAGTATTAAAGGTGAATGGAGTGGACAAACAGGTGGAATGTCGGCAGCTAAAGAAGTTTACCTGGATGCAGTTCAAGCGAAAAGCATTGTTTCAGGAATGAAGACAGTGATTGATGAAAAAATCACTGAACTGATGACGGTCTATCAAACAGGCATCGATCAGGCGAATCAACTGTGGCAAGATACAATCGCTAATGCGCGTTCATATGGAAGCAATCTTACAGAGATGGAACAGCTAGAGGCGTTAGAGCAAGGAGGGGTGACTCGACAACACGTACTAATTGAACCAGTCATCGACTATGAAGCGGCGTTGAATCAACTTCGCTCGATCAAATCAAGTTACGAAGATCTGATCTACCAAATCAATCAGACGATTGATCAGCAAATACAATTGGATAGTGAATTAGCGAGCCAATTCAAGAAAGGAACATTTTAGTGATGGCTAATAATGAGTCGAAAGAAATGAAAAAAATCGAAGAAGATTATTGGCACAAGAAAGATGAATTAGAGAATAAAATAGCGGATCTTGAAGCAGAAAAACGTTCATTTGCACGCTACTTAGATCAATTAGGAGAAAAAATCCCTTTGACACAACGAACATTTTCAGACGGAGGAACGATTGATCCTCGTATCGCGTATCGTTTGATCAATGATGCAAGCGAAGAAGGGCAATATCTTGTACGTAAAGCATTATATAGGATTGAAGATGAATTAGCAGAAAATCAGCAAAACTATCAGTCAGCTAAATTAAATCATAAAAATCAATAAATGGAAGGGAAAGATAGCAATGTTTGATGAGCAAATAAAGGGACTAGAAAAAGCATTGATTTCTTGGTTTATTGCTAGTCATAGCCGTGCCAGTTCAGATACAAAAAAGAAAACGATCCAAGTCACGCGAGATCTCACGAACCAAGAGTTAAAAGATAGAACAAAACAGTATACCGATCGTTTAACTGATGCGGCAAAAGGAGAATGGGTCGATCAGGCAATGAGCGTGGTGAAAGACATAACAAAAGCTTTTAGTTAGAAAATTTAAAAGTCTCTGGGACATTCGACCTCTCGCACCACATAAAAAATGCTTAAAAGGTTGGAGCAAAAGCAACCTTTTCGAAAAATAAGGCGCAATCCATAAAAATATGAAAAACAATTTTCGTGGATTGCGCCTTATTTCTTGAGGCTAAACACTTCTGTCCCGACCGCGATTGAGAAGTTATTTACGTTTCAATCTTTCAAGGAAAAAGTCTTCCAATACACCGCCTAGCACAAAGATGAGCCAAGAGTAAGCCCAGCTTCGGGTCATAAAGGACCAAACCATGTAAACGATGAAGATGCCCGGCCAGTATAAACGTTCAAATAAACGAATCGTTTCCGCTGAGTCGCCATACATATGTTGAGACGCACGTGGTCCTGGCTCGTCTTCATCTGAGATAAAGAACGTGCCTTCTGCCACTTTTGAAAACCAAGTATAGATGATGCTGACATAGACGATAAAGAAGACGCCGAGTGCCACGGAAGCAAAGAAAAGTAATAAAGCGAATCCAATCGGTAAGCCAAAGGCTCTATTCGTCAAGATAGGTGTGACCGAAAGAATACATAAAATGATACCGAAAACTAATCCTACTCGAAAACTTTTCGCATAGGCTTCTGTTTGTTGTCTTGCTTCGATTTTTACTTGCTGTGAATAGGGACGATCATTTAGTTTCTTCTTACTAGCTGAATAGCTCAAACTTGTAGTAATAATCAAACCAACGCCTAAAGCAATCAGAAGAAACATTGCCAGAAAACCGAGAATCTCACTAATACTATTAGCAAAAAATACGAGCATTCCCACAGCTAAGATACAACTAGCAATTCCAGTTGAAAGAAAAAGGGAGAAACGACGGACTTGGTTCCAAAATGAAATCACTTCATCGAGTTCAATCTCGTTTTCCCAGACTTCTTCGCCAAAAGAGGACCGAGAAAGTTCCAATTCTTGGAGGATCTCATCAATAGAACCAAATTCACTGATGACTGCGCCAATGGCTTCATGCTCTGATTTTCCTTCTTCTAATAATCCGTGATACTGATCTTCCATGATTGCCAATAGGTCTTCTTTGGCTTTTTTTGTTTCAGGTGTATTCGGTACATTTAAAAATAAACTATCTAGATAATCCTTAATGGTTTTCATGTTTCTCCTCCTTGTAGAAAACGGTCAACAACGATTTTTGTTTGCTGCCACTCGTCTTTTTTTTCTTCTAATAATTTCTTCCCAGCACTACTGATTCGGTAATACGTTCGTTTCTTGCCATGGGTGACTTCGCCAGGATAAGAAAGGATCAGCCCTTGCTTTTCTAGGCGTGTAAACGCGGAGTATAAGGTTGTTTCCTTGATGATATACATTGAATCAGTTCCCTCGCGAATCTGTTTAGAGATTTCGTACCCGTAGGAATCTTCTTTGGAAAGAATCGATAAGATGATGGCATCATTATACCCACGAATTGCATCACTTGATATCACTCGATCGCCTCCTTCATAATTACTACATCTGTCGTAATAATTATAAAACAATTACTACGACAGGTAAAGTAAATAAAATGAATTACTTAGAATTCAGTCTTAGGTCTGAGTCTTTTTGGTAGAAATCGATCACTAGAGACAATACATGTAGAAATGTAGCAATGTTCAGTCTAGATGTTTATTTCTTTTAGTCTCATTTGAGCTTTTATGAGTGATTTGGTACAATTGATATAAATATAGTGAAAAGGAGGGACATATTTAATGGGCAGCTTGACTAAAATAACAGAAACAGATAATTATTCTAGATATCATATTAGCTTTAGTCATGCAATTATTTTTGTATTTTCTATCCAAGGCATCAGTGCGCTTAAAAATAGAAAAATCAATCAAAAATAAATGACCATTCAATATGTTTATTCCATTTTTAGCTAAGTACCAGATAAATGAAATAACAACAGGTCATGAATTTTTTCATGGCTTTTTTGATTGGTCTTAAGGAGCGAGAAAATGTATATTCAAGCGAATAAGATCAGTAAAAAGTATAGTGGCGTACCTCTTTTTGAAAATTTGAGTTGCACACTCAATAAGCACGACAAAATCGGATTGATCGGACAAAATGGAACTGGGAAAACAACTCTTCTTCAAATGTTGATCGGGTCTGAAGGTGTTGATAAAGGGACAGTTAGTAGGAAAAAAGGGCTGTCGATTGGTTATATTCCACAGAAAATGGAAAATGGCTCAATCGCTACTTTTGACTATGTGTATCAGAGCTTCAAAGACATCCAAGAATTGCAAACACAACTCAATTACTATGAAGAAAAAATGTGTATCGCAACGGAAGATCTGGACCATATCATGAAAGTATATGGTGACTTGCAGCAACGATTTGAGATGATGGGCGGATATGGATTAGAAGATCGAATCACGAGTGTTTTGAAAGGATTAGATCTTGCAGAACAAATTGAAACACCCCTTGATCAATTAAGTGGAGGCGAACGTATTCGAGTAGAATTAGCCAAAGTATTATTACAAGAAAATGATGTCCTTCTATTAGATGAGCCAACCAATCATCTTGATCTCGACTCCGTACAATGGTTAGAAGAATATCTGAGATTGACAAATTGTGCGTTCCTCGTGATTTCCCATGATCGTGCGTTCCTTGACAATGTAGTCAAAAAAATCATAGAGATCGAGGATGGTCAGTTCATCGAATATTCGGGAAATTATAGTCGTTACATGACGTTGAAGAAACAACGGATACAGGAACTTCAAAAAAATCATGAACTTCAGCAAAAAGAAATCAAACGATTGAAAGTAATGATACGACGCTATCGCCAATGGGGGAATGAAGGAGACAACGAAGCATTCTTTAAAAAAGCAAAAGAAATCGAGCGTAGATTAGAAAAAATGATACTGATAAATGCGCCTAAGGACCCCCGCAAAAAACTAACTACAATCAGTCAAGAAGATCTGTCGGGGAAAGAAGTGTTGGTTGCCAAAAATATAAAGAAAACAGTAGGTAAAAAATGTTTGTTTTCAGATAGCTCTTTTATGGTCTATCGTGGTGAGCGGATCGCTCTATTAGGTAAGAATGGTTCTGGTAAATCAACGCTATTAAAAGTAGTGATGGGGGAAATAGGAGTAGATGAAGGGGTTATTAAAACTGGCGCAAGTCTGTCAATTGGCTATTTACCTCAACGCTTAACGTTTGATCAACCAGAACAACGGATATTGAATTATGCTAAATACCTGATACCCGATGAACAGAAAGCACGACAAGTATTAGCGAATTTTGGATTCTTCAGTGGAGATGTCACTAAAAGGATCAAAGATCTTTCTGGAGGAGAGCAAGTAAGGCTGTACCTCTTGAAACTATTCCAAAAGAAAATCAATGTATTGATCTTAGATGAGCCTACGAATCACTTAGATATCTATGTAAGAGAAGAAATCGAAGAATTATTGTCTACATTTACCGGTACCATTTTAGCAGTTACTCATGATCGCTATTTCTTGCGAAAGAATTTTGATCAGATATTGTTAGTGGAAAATGAAAAAATCGAAAAGCTGTTGTATGAGGATCATTCATTTTAGATCAAAGAAGTATATAAAAAAAGTAGTAAGCTCAGCGATGTGTGAGCTTACTACTATTTTTTTGCTGTTGCGTTTACCAATCATTTAGCTGGTTTGCGATGAGCATATCAATGATCCATTACATTGCGATGAACCAGTAACCGATCAAGATGATCCCTAGAATGATACGATACCAACCGAAAACAGTAAAGTCATTACGTTTCAAGTAGTTGATCAGGAACTTGATCGCAAAAATCGATACGACAAATGAAACGACAGTACCCACTAAAAGAATAACTGTTTCTTCCATTTGGAAACTGTTACCATCAGCAAGGTATTTCACGATCTTTAATCCACTGGCACCAAACATCACTGGAATGCCAAGGAAAAATGAGAACTCAGTTGCAACGAAGCGGGATGCACCAATCAGGATTGCTCCAAGGATCGTAGCGCCGGAGCGTGAAGTCCCTGGGATCAAAGCCAAGACTTGGAAAGCCCCAATCAGAATCGCTGCTTGGAAAGTCAAATCATTCAGGTTTGACCAACGAGGTGTTTTATTTTTGTTTCGCTTTTCAACAATGATAAAGCCGATACCATAAACAATCAAGGCGATCGCTACTGGTAAAAATTTATAAAAATGGGCATCTAACCAATCGTCCAATAATAAACCAATAATAGCTGCTGGCACACAAGCAACAAGTACTTTTGACCATAAAACCCACGTATCTTTTTTCTCGATCGAGGATTTGCTTGGCGCAAAAGGATTCAACTTGTGGAAATACAAAACAACGACGGCTAAGATCGCTCC
This sequence comes from Enterococcus mundtii, assembly GCF_002813755.1. Taxonomy (NCBI): domain Bacteria; kingdom Bacillati; phylum Bacillota; class Bacilli; order Lactobacillales; family Enterococcaceae; genus Enterococcus; species Enterococcus mundtii. The sequence continues at coordinate 1,161,984 of NZ_CP018061.1, forward strand.
TAATTGGATCACGACATTGAACATCGACATGAATTGTGAACTCGCATCAAGCTTGATAAATTCATCTGCTAAGATCAAATGTCCTGTACTACTGATTGGCAGCCACTCTGTGATTCCTTCAATGATTCCTAGAATCGCTGCTTTTATGATATTTGCAAAAAACATAAATTCCTTCCTTCCCAATTAAAATACAACATTTAGTATACCGTTCTTTGTTTCCAAAGCCAAATTGTTTCTTTGAGATTAAAACAAAAATAAAGGAGTTCAAAAAAAGTACATTGAAATCAAAAGACTTCAATGCACTTATTCAACGAGTCATCACATAAAGGATTCTCTTGTTTGTTGCTTTCCTTGTTCGATATAGCTTGTGTCATTGACACTATCAATTGAAAAACGACCATTTTTATAGGTTACTTTTGTGACACTACCATTCAACAAGCCAGCACGAACTGGTTGAGAAGGATCGATCAAGCTAAGAAGAAAAGCAATCGTTAGGCCGTGGGAGACGACTAAAACATTGCCACCATTGTTCTTCTCACACTGATGAGCGATATCTTCAAAACCTGACCAGACACGTTCTTTTAATTCTGCATAAGGTTGCGCCCAGCCAGCAGTATCCGTCTCATAGATGGCATTAGCGATTTGTTCAAAGGTAACATCTGTGGTGAACATCTCATCGTATGTTTGAAAATTTAGTACGCGAGGAATGACACCCCACATCTCCATATCGTAGCCACCTTCTAGCGAACCAAAACACCATTCACGAATCCGTTTATCAATAAAGTAAGGAATTTCTTTTCCTTTTGTATGTTCGCTTAAAATGATCCGTGCCGTTTCGATTGCTCGGCCACTGTCGCTTGAATAGGCGTAAGAAAAATCGATATCTTTTAGACCTTTACCTAAAAAATGGATACCTTCTTGTCCTTGTTTCGTCAATGGTGTGTCACACCAGCCTTGCACACGTTCAATCGTATTGAACATTGTTTTACCATGACGGACGATATACAGGGTTGTTTCACTCATGTTGAACGACCTCCTAAGTTTGATTAAGCGTTAAAAAATGGGTTTGTTTTTTTCTCGTGTTCAATCGTTGTTGGTTCTCCATGGCCAGGATAGACCACAAATTCATTTGGTAGAACAAAAAGTTGTGTCGTGATGCTATAGAGTAACTGCTCTAAATTACCGGTGTAGAGATCGGTGCGACCGATACTCCCTTTAAAGAGTGCGTCTCCAGATATCACGAAGTCATCGAAAATAAAGCTAACACTGCCGGCTGAATGACCAGGTGTTGGAACGACTTCAAATGACATATTCCCAAGACGGTATTGTTTCATTTCAAATTCATATTCCGCAGGAGAAACGATGATATTATCCATATCATCATGGCGACCAAGTCCTGAGAGATTCAAGATGGGATCTCCAAGCCATTCTTGTTCTAATGGACTGACATAGACAGGGATGTCATAGGTATTTCTCAATGCTTCGACAGCGCCAATGTGGTCGTAATGCGTATGCGTTAGTAAAATAGCGACAGGTTGTTGCTGGGTCTTCTTGATTTGTTCTTGGATCATTTCAGCGTCAGCACCTGGATCAATGATCAGAAGCGCTTCGTCGTTGTAGACAAGGTAACAGTTTTCCTCGATTGTTCCAGTTTTCAATTGTAAAACATGCATAAAAGGAAACCTCCAACTTTTAAAAATTTCTTTCTTCTATCGTTCGATATAAGTATAACGCAAATAGAGATCAGAAACAAAAGTGTCTACTTTTATAACAGTAGTTATCTGAATTGTCAGATTATATGAAAAGTGTTTAAAAATTTTAAACGGAAGAATAGAAAATTTTCATTGATTTTTCATTTAGTCTTGTTACATTGAGTGTATCCAAAAATCCAAATTCTATATCCTATATCCCTGCTTATCCGAGCAGGGTGTTTTTGTTTTTTGCGAAACGGTCTATTTTGCGGTACTCTAATACAAGAAGGAGGCGACCATGGTGAAAAAATCTAAAATATCCGTCCGTCACTTAGTCGAGTTCATCTTGCGTCGCGGAAGTATCGATAATCGAAAGAAAAGTAATCATACCGCCTTAGAAGGTGCAAAAATCCACCGCAAGCTCCAAAAAGAAGCAGGCGAAGAGTATCAAAAAGAAGTGTTCTTACAAACCAGTGTACAGCTTGATCCTTATGAACTAATCGTTGAAGGACGAGCAGATGGTATTTTCAAAAAAGATGGCGTGTACCACATCGACGAAATCAAAACGTCGGAACCGCGCTTTGAAGATTTAGAACCCGATCAAGTCGAATTGTTTTTTCATCAAGCAAGAGTGTACGCCTATATTTATAGTCAAGAAAACAACTTAGAGGAGATCAACCTCCAGCTCACTTATTATCAAACCACAGAAGAAGTAATCACACGGAAAGTTGAACATCAGACGAGAGAACAACTGGAAGTGTTTTTTAAAAAACTGACCGAGGATTACCAAGAGTGGCTGATTTTTCAGGAAAATTGGCGTACTGTACGTAATGCCTCATTGATGGCGCTAAAGTTTCCATACGAAGAGTATCGTAAAGGACAAAGGGAACTGGCAGTTGCTGCCTATAAAACGATCCGGACAAAACAAAAGCTGTTCGCAGAAGCCCCCACTGGTACTGGAAAAACGATCTCTACATTATTTCCAGCCTTAAAGGCGATTGGAGAAGATGAAGGAGAACGTATTTTTTACTTAACCGCGAAAACCATTACGAGACAGGTGGCTGAAGATGCGTTAACAGCGTTAAAAGATGTTGGGGCTGAGACAAAAAGTGTGACCTTGACAGCGAAAGATAAGATTTGCTTCTTAGATGAGACAACGTGTAATCCCGACCAATGCCCTTATGCAAATGGCTATTATAATCGAATCAACGAGGGGCTATGGGATTTATTGAACCACGAAAACCAGATCACTCGTGAGGTGATTGAGAAATATGCCAAGAAACATACTTTATGCCCATTTGAACTCTCTTTAGATGTCAGCTTATGGTGTGACGTGATTATCGGAGATTACAACTATCTTTTCGACCCAACGGTTTACTTGAGACGATTTTTTGATGAAGAGAAAAATGAAGATCATCTTTTCTTGATCGATGAGGCACACAATTTAGTCAATCGTTCAAGAGAAATGTATTCTGCTGAGTTATCTTATGGGAAAGCACGTAAGGTCTATGGAGAGATCCCAAAGGAATTTAAAAAACTACGTCGTCGATGGAATCGTCTTTTAAAAGCTTTTGATCAGATTCAAGAAATTGCTCTTGAAGAAGGATGGAACTATCATCATCAAAAAGCCCCAGCAGATTCATTGATCAATGCAGGGTTTCAACTCGGTGAATTTATTCAAGAATGGTTGGCTGAATATCCTGAGCATCCGATGCAAGAGCAAATTTTAGGATTTTATTTTGACTTGAATCATTTTTTAAAAATCAGTGAATTCTATGACGATCACTATGAAACAACTGTAGAGAAAAGTTACCATGATTTGATCGTGAAGCAATTTTGCATCGATCCTAGTTTATTTTTAGAACAATCGTTGAATAAAGGGCGGAGTAGCCTTTTGTTTTCCGCGAGTTTTTCACCACTTTCTTATTATCAAGAAACATTAGGGGGCAAAGAGAGTTTAGCGTATCGCTTACCTAGTCCATTCCCAATTGAGAATCAACAAGTACTTATAGCAAGTTATCTTGAAACGACGTATCGCAAAAGAGAGCAGAGTATACCACGTTTAGTAGAAACGATTCAACGTTTCATTCAAGGGAAGACGGGCAATTATATGATTTTCTTTCCTTCCTATCAATATCTGGACCAAGTCGCCGAAGTGTTCAAAGAAACTTACCCTTCGACTCGCACACTTATCCAAGGAACCAAGTTGAATGAGCAAGAACGAGAAGATTTCTTAGCAGAATTTATAGTCGAACCGCAAGAAACATTAGTCGGCTTTTGTGTACTTGGCGGCATTTTTTCAGAAGGAATCGATCTACGCGGATCACGCTTGATTGGTAGTATGATCGTGGGTGTTGGCTTACCACAAATGAATCATGAGCAAGAGTTGATCAAATCTTACTATGATGAAAAAGAACAGCTAGGTTTTGCTTATGCTTACCAGTTACCAGGAATGAATAAAGTATTGCAAGCAGCTGGGCGAGTAATCAGAGATATGGAAGATCAAGGCATTGTGCTTTTAGCCGATCAACGCTTTGCCTCATCAAATTATCGTAAACTTTTCCCGCCACATTGGCACGAAGCAAAAGAAGTTCGGACAGTTGAGGCATTATCACAAACTATCCATCAGTTTTGGCAAGACCACTAAAAAAGGACGAAGCAAAATGCTTGTCCTTTTTTGATGATATCTCAATAGTACCCATGAACTAACGGTAGTTCGTAAATTGCAATTCAATCGGCAAGTCTAGTTTTCGTAAAAGTGCAATCACTGCTTGGAGGTCATCACGATTCTTACCAGTTACGCGGATCTGGTCTTCTTGGATCTGTGTTTTCACTTTTAGTTTTTCATTTTTGATCGCTGTCGTGATCTTCTTACCATTATCTCGGTCGATCCCATTGACTAGATCAGCAGACTGGCGCGCTTTACCACCTAAAGCGTGTTCCGTTTCAGAAAAGTGGATATTTTTGATTGGCACATTGCGTTTATTCAATTTTCCAAACAAAACATCTTTGATTTGTTCGATTTTAAATTCATCATCACTTAACACAACTAATTTATTTGTATTCTCTAACTTGATCTCAACCGTTGAATCCTTGAAATCGAAACGGTTAGTTAATTCTTTCGTGGTTTGTTGGATTGCATTTTTTACTTCTTCAACAGATACTTCTGAAATGATATCGAAACTTGCATCTTTTGCCATAATGTCCTCCTCGTTCATTCGGTTTTCTTTTATTGTAGCATAGGCTTGTTTTTTTTGTGACATCTTTACTAAAATTCTTCTCATTTAAGTAGTCACTATTTTATTTTCTGGAAGAAACTGTTATTCTTACATTTGGAATAAACTTGAAAAGGAGAGGTGCTTGTGAGCAGATTCATGACTGTCTATCAAAGAAACGAAAATCTTAAGAAAATAGTGGTTATCTTGATGACCGGTTTGTCTGCAGCGGTGGCATTGAATTATTTTTTGATTCCAGCCAACGTCTTTTCTGCAGGAATGAACGGGATCGCCCAAATCATTGCTTCACTATTATCTGAATGGGTCCATATAGATGTCGATACTGGAACGTTTATTTTTCTATTGAATATTCCTGTATTTATACTAGGCTTTCTAAAAGTCGGAAAACGCGCAACTGTACTTAGTTTCATCAACGTTGTTTGTGTGTCAGTCATGACGACAGTTTTACCGACAGGACAGGTAACAGATAATATACTAATGAATGCATTAGTCGGTGGTGTTTTACTTGGCGTCGGCGTCGGTATTTCTCTAAAAATGGGTTTTACGACTGGTGGAATGGACATCATTTCATTGGTTCTTTCTCAAACGACAGGGAAAACCGTAGGAAACTATATGCTGATTTTAAATGGTATTATCGTCGTAGCAGCTGGCTTCCTCTTTAATTGGGAAAGTGCTTTGTATACGATCATCTCGATTTATGCAATGACACAAGTCATCGATGCGATCCATACGAGTCACCAAAAAGTGACCGCCATGATCGTCACAGTGAGACCAGAAGAAGTGACTGCTGAAATTGCGCAACGCATGGTTCGGGGGATGACTCTCTTACCTTCAGTTGGTGGATATTCAAAACGTGAAGGAAAAATGATCATGATGGTCATCACACGTTATGAAATGTATGATCTTGATCAAATCGTCCATGAAATCGACGAAGATGCGTTCATCAATATTTTACCAACGCATTCCGTTTTTGGTCGCTTTGCCAATGAGAACGAACAAAAAATGTATCGTTCAACAGGGGTTCTTCCTGAAATCAAACATGCATCTAAAAAGGCGAAAAGCAAATAAAAAAGGGATAGACAAACAAATCTACCCCCTTGTTTGTCACCTTTGAACCGAATAACTAGTGGAAAAAGAAGTAACTTCTTAGGAACTAAGAGGATCTATAAAAAATTTGAAAAACAATTTGCGTAGCTGTTACCTTAGTTCTTGAAGTGAAAGACTTCTGTCCAGACCTTGCTAGCCAAATGAATATTTACAAACCCCTTAAAAAAAGGTATGATAAACAAAAATTGTGAGAAGGAGAATCCGAAGAATGAGTGAACAAAAATGGTCTGCTGAAGAAGTAGATGAAATCAAAGAGCGAATTCTCACCGCGTTAGAAATGGTGATTGACCCAGAACTAGGAATCGATATCGTGAACCTAGGTTTGATCTATGAAATCGAATTTGACCCTGAAAATGGAGATACCGTTGTTAAAATGACTTTGACAACGATGGGCTGTCCGTTAGCTGATATCTTGACTGAATCGATCCATGATGCACTAAAAGAAGTGCCAGAAGTGTCGAAAGCAGAAGTCAAATTAGTCTGGTATCCCGCTTGGACGACCGATAAAATGAGTCGTTATGCACGAATTGCGCTTGGGATTCGTTAGGTAATGGTTCTTTAGAAGGTAGATCGGATCTGTAATATAACGAATGATGAAGTAAACGTTGAACTCTTTAACCAACTTTTTTTGAAAAGTTGATTAAAGAGTTTTTTATTATGAAAAATGTTGGGTTAGTTGAACGATACAGACGAAAATTAGCAAACTTTAATGTAATCGAAAATAAATAAATTAGTACGTTTTCACTCTTACAAACGATATAATAGTTATAGTAGCTATTCTCATGATCAATTTTGATGTAAAAACCTGTACATAGAACGGGTAGGTTGTTAACTTATAAAATTTTTGGTTACTTTAGAAAGGTTGGATTAAAATGATTTCTCAAAAAGACAATCAAGCAATTGTAGCAATTGTATTTAGTATTTCAATAGGATCAGGTTGTTATCGGCACATTAGTGTGTCAACAGATGAGACACTTGAAGATTTTGCTGAAATTATCTTGGATTCATTTGATTTTATCAATGATCACGCACATGCATTTTTTATGGACAATTCTGCTTGGAGTGGAAATAAATGTTACTACATGGCAGAAGTTGACATGGGACACGAATACCTTCATACCTGTGACTATAAACTTTATCAACTCGGTCTGAAAAAAGGAGATAAATTCAAGTTTGTCTTTGATTTTGGTGATGATTGGAGATTTCAATGCAAAGTGTTACGTGTCATTGAAGATGATGAAGGAGGCTATGAAGTATTAAAAAGTGTGGGAGAACCACCTGAACAATATTTCAATTTTTTTGAGTGATTTCTAATAAACGCCAAAAGAGTGAATATGAGTGATTATGTTTCAAAATCGTTGAATCTTTTTTTGTCTTAGATAGTACTACTATAAGGATGAAAGTGAATAAAACAGTTCAAAAAAAATCATTTTGTTTTTTACTAATTATGTGACACTTTTTAGTTTAGAGATAACCAAATTTTAAATGGAAGATGACAGAAATGTTTATCCGATCAATGAAACTCTGCTTAAAATTTTAAGTATCGTTAGGGATAACGTGTGTACTTTGTATGTAACGTATTTAAATTACTGCGAAGAAATAATATAATCTATCATGTAGTTAATAATAATAAGGAGTCGGTATTTATGGCAAACATAAGTTTGGAACGTCCAATTATTTTATCTAATGAAGATGTCAAAATTATTGAAAATACGCATCCTACAAAAAAATTCTATGACTTATTAGAAAAGAAATCTAGTGATCGTATTAGTAACAAGGATCAAGTACCTAATTGGATGAGAAAAAAATAATATGGACTATACTGTGATTTCATTAAGTAAAAAGATCAAAATGCTGGTTGAAGTAATTAAAGAAGAGGAAATTGAGATTGGAAATAAAGCTCTTAGAAAGAAGGTAAGAGAACGCTTTTCGAACTTTGTAGAATCTTCTTTTTTTGTGGAAACAATTCAGAAATGACTGAATTTTAAAACATGATGCCATACAAAAAGAGCTTTATCATGCGACAAGGACGTACTTGATTTTTAAAGACGAAACACAAGAACATCTCTTAGGTTTTTTTACGTTAGCAATCAAAGATTTAGATATTAGCAAGCTTGAAATAAAAGAGAAAAAGAAATTAGTATTTAACGGAAAATCGCCGAGTAAGGTAGGTGTTGCACCGTCTTATTTAAAATCACTTATTACGTATTCCCATCTAAGTACTTTTCCAAATACTCAATCTTTGCTAGATCCTTGTGATTATTTTTATCTGCACGGTAACTATCTTTAGCGGAACGTTGATAGATTTTTAAATATTGTTCCGCTGTAGGTAAGTAAAAGGAACAGTCGTCGATCCTGATTAGAGAGAGTTCATTAAGTGGAATACCTGCAAAGGTGAGAAGACTGTCCATACTGCCAAATTGGATGGTATAAGAATCTTTTGCAAATTCATGTTCGTGTAAATCAACTAGATGGTAATTCAACGTTTCCATGATTTTTAAGATGTTTTGCCAATTGTGCAACCGATCTTCATCAGGTGCCTCCCAACCCCGTGGATCGCCAGGAACATGGATGTCAATGTCTCTTGGTTGCCAGTCGATATCTGTTAAGTAAGACAAGCCTAATGAACCTAGTAGTAGCGGAGTAATCTGTTGCTTGTTTAATTTTTGCGTGATCAATAAAAATTCTTTGAAATAAAGTTCCATGGATTTTCTCCTTTTCTTTGGTTGCATTTATTGTATCAAAGTGGATGTCTAATTTTCCATTTCATCCTGAAAACAAAACTAGATTCTCTAAAAAGTGAAGCTAGTTTTTTATTTCTTGTATTTAAGAAGTGAAGTTGGTGAGTAACTATAAATTTGACTATAGGAGTTGTAAAAATTGAGTGTGAATGGCTTAGTTTTCCTATTTTTGGTACACTTGATTTACTATCAATCAGAAAGTTGGTGACAGATTGAACCTAGAAGCACAAAAATATTGGGAAAGCTTTTGCTTAAAAAATGGTGTGCCACAAGCGTCATTATATGAAATTTTTGCTTTTGGAAATACGAAAGAACACGCAGATGAATTAGCAGATTTGGTATTGGAAGGGAAGAAAACAGGGACAAGCTCAGGGTATGAGCTTTACCAAATGGATAACGAACCATTACCTAAAGTTGGTGACTACTCCGTCGTTGTGAATAGCTCTAAAGTACCGATAGGCATTATCCAGACTGTCGAAGTGTTGATCCTACCTTGGAAAGAAATCACCGAAGAACTGGCAGCTACAGAAGGTGAAGGCGACTTATCTCTTATGTATTGGCAAAAGGGACATTACAATTATTTCAAACCTTACTATGAAGAACATGGACTATTGCTCAATGAAGAAACGAAAATCGTCTTTGAACGATTCCAACTTGTTGATCGATATTTGCCGAAAAGTGAGGAAACCAATGCGTATTGATTTAGTAGAAGAAGCAATAGAAAAGAAAAAAATCGTCCAAGAAATCTTGAATGATTTGCCAGAGTGGTTTGGCTTGCCATATTCGACACAAGAATATGTTGAGGAATGCCAAAAGTATCCATTGTGGGTCTTACAAGAAACCAGCGAGCCAATAGGGTTCATCAGTTTGAAAGAAACAAGTAAAGCCACCGGTGAGATCTATTGTATGGGAATCAAAAAAGCCTATCATCATCGAGGATTAGGTAAGCGATTACTAGGGGAGCTAGAATCGTATGCAAGAGAACATTACCTATTTTTACAAGTGAAAACGGTCGCCGAAGGGCATTACGCTATCTATGATCAGACGATTCACTTCTACCGAAGGATGGGTTTTGTTGAGCTAGAAGTGTTCCCAACCTTATGGGATGAATGGAATCCATGTTTGGTAATGATAAAAAGTCTTAACTAAAAAAGAAAGCGAAGATGGAACTCTCGCACATGACAGTTGTCATTCGTGGTCGTAAATGTTCGACAGAAGTCTTTACGGAGGTCTTTGATGCAAAAGAAGTGTATTCGAGTAAGGAAAACAATACTCCTTATTTCCAGAAACATTCTTATTGATCGGTGATCTGTGGGTGGCGTTGATGGAAGATAAGCAGACAAAGCTTCTCAAAACCTACAATCATATTGATTTTCAAATCACTCCGGAACAACTTCTTTGTTATACAGAACAACTTCGTCTTCTAGACCTCAAAATTGAAGAAGGACCTTCGCGGGTAGCAGTAGACATCCATGCGGGCAATCTAAATGATCGTTTGAAGAGGTATGAAGAATAACTATAAGTTTTCAGGAGTAATGGGATGATTAAAAAAGTGAAGAAACTAGACCGAGAGATAATGGATCGGCTACTAACTATTTGGTTAACGACCAATATCAGGACACATGATTTTATTGATGCGACATATTGGTATGAGAAAAAAGAGGTGTTGAAAAAAGAATTGCCAAAAGCAGAAATTTATTATTGTGAAATGAATAGTCAGATTGTTGGTTTTATGGGAATCGTGGACAAATCTTATTTAGCTGGTATTTTTGTAGAGTCAACATATCAAAATAGAAAAATCGGACAAAAACTGATTGAAGCTGCTAAAAAAGAAAAAGAACGAATAAGCTTGCATGTTTATGGTAAGAATAAAGGAGCAATACGATTCTACTTTAGAAATGGCTTTATAAAAGTGGATGAACAAATGGATGAATCGACGGGTGAGAAAGAATACCTTATGATCTGGGAAAACATTAAACAGATCTAATGAGTACAAAAAAATTTGTTTTGGTTCCGATTAACAAAAAACAAGATCGATCCTTGAAGGTTGATCTTGTTTTTTTGCGATATTACTAGCGATTGAATAGCACAAACGGCAGACTTGTGAGTAATGCGATCACCCCACAAATCAATCCAAACAAAAGGACGATTCCTACCTTTTCGATCCGATTTCTAACCTTGTCTCTTTGTTTACGTAGAGGTGCTACTTCTTTGTTTTCCATGAATGCAACGATTTCTTTGTAGGTTTTGATATTCTCTTGTTTTTTGAGTCCCTCGACTTTTATTGCACCGTACATGCTGACGATCCAAAAGATCAAGGGAAGAGCTAATCGCCAATTACCAGGTAAAAACAAGGATGGCCCAATTGAAATCAAAGCAAGGAGCATTGATACGAGCATGACTTTAGTATATTTGTTTATTTCCAGAAGTGTCATATTTTCTTTCATCTTTTCCACATCTCCTTTGACTAATTGATCCAAAGAAACGTCAAACAGGACACTCAGTAACAATAAATTATGGATATCGGGGTAGCTACGTTCGTTCTCCCAGTTTGAAATCGTTTGTCTTGAAACATATAATTTTTCGGCTAATTCTTCTTGGGAGAAAGCTAGCTGTTTACGATATTTTTTTATTTGATGACTCAAGTCCATAGTATCCGCTCCTTCTTATCTCAGTGTGATCGAAGAGGTCAAAATCGACGATCAAAGGTGTTTGTCATTGCCAGATTTAGCATGTAAAAAGTCTTTGACATGCTTTAAAATGCTGTTTTTTTCTGTATTTACTAGTTATTTATTATGTAAATGGCTGATCATTGGTTTATTAAAAATAATACGTTTTTTTTGAATGAACCAACGATCCCTTAAATATATGATATCATACACTTAATCCTGAAAGGATTAATGGATTGGAGGAATGGTTTTGGAGAAGACAACAAGTGTAGAAAAGAAGAAAGTTTATTTTTTATGTACCGGTAATTCATGCAGAAGTCAGATCGCTGAAGGGTATGGTCATGCATATTTGGAGGAGCAATTTGACGTTCGCAGTGCTGGAGTGGAGACACATGGGTTGAATCCACGTGCCGTAAAAGTGATGGCAGAAGATGGCATCGACATTACGAGGCAAACCTCAGACTTGATTGACCCAGATTATTTTAAAGATGCCGACCTGATCATCACTTTGTGCGGCGATGCGTTGGATAAATGTCCAGTGATTCCAGCTCATATCCGTCATGAACATTGGGATTTAGAAGATCCAGCAAAAGCTACTGGGACAGAAGAAGAAATTATTGCTGAATTTAGAAAGACCCGTGAAGTCATCAAGGAAAAAATAAAGGATATGGCTAACTAAGGGTAAAAAACACCTGTCTATAATGAAGAAATATGTATTATTCTTTTGGTAACGAGAATTCAATGGAGTATTGAAATAAAGAAAAAGGTGCCTTTGCCATTGTCAGCGTATCAAAGCGAGTACCGTTAAATGACTTGCTCAAAAAAGCGTATAGTGATAGGCGGTTCTCAGTCAAGACATGGAATGAAGATCGTTGAATCAAGTGGATAAAGACGAGTAATCATCTAGAATGTATATTCATTCTAGGATATTACTCGTCTTTTTTTTAGAAATCAGGCATACTAGAATTATAGGTAGATTGGAAACGATTTAAAACGTATGTATTTTTAATAAGGAGATGAATATGAGACCAAAGTCAAAAGAGGAATTATTGATACTCGCAGCTGAAAATTATGAGAAGTTACAGCAGTTGATCGATTCAATACCTGAGGAACAAAGAGAAGCGACATTTGATTTTGAGGAAGTATTTCTTGAAAAGAAAAAAGAAGCACATTGGCGAAGGGATCAAACGATCAAAGACGTGTTGATCCATTTATACGAGTGGCATTGTTTGCTATTAAAGTGGGTGACTGATAATCAAATGGGAGAAGCGGTGCCTTTTTTGCCGGAGCCGTATAATTGGCGAACGACAGCCGAAATGAATCGTGCCTTTACAAAAAAACACCAGTCTACTACGTTACGGCAAGCGTCTGACTGGTTGAAGGAAAGCCATGCAGAAGTGATGTTACTGGCGAAAACCTTCGATGACGATCAGCTGTTCCAAAAAAAACAGTATCCTTGGGTAGGAAATACGACACTTGGCGGTTATTTTGTTTCGGCTACATCGAGCCATTATGATTGGGCGATCAAAAAAATCAAACAAAGTCAAAGGCAAAAACAAAAGGGAACTAACGCGAAATAAGAACAAAAAAAATAGGAATCAATAAGATTCCCATTTTTTCAAAATCGCTCTTTTTAGTACCAACCGTTAGCTAACCAGAAAGCTTTTGCAGCGTCCCAAGAGCCATAACGAGAGGCAACATATTGTTCTGCTACTCTTTCTTGATTGGCAGCAGAGTAGTCACCGTTCAAGTAAGAAGAGTCTAATTGGTAACGGCCGATATAGCGTCCGTTTGTTGCTGTGTAAGAACCGCTAGATTCTTTTTGTGCGATCCATTCTTTGGCATCGTTCGTACCAGTTGAAACAGCTACTTCAGTAGCAGGTGCTTGTTCCACAACTGGCGCTTCTTCTACTACAGGAGCTTGTTCCACTACAGGTGTTTCCACAACTGGAGCTGTTTCTTGAACAGGTTCTACAGGCGCTTGAGTAGCGACAGGAGCAGCTGCTTGCTCACCAGTAGGAATAGTTAGTTCTTGACCTGAAAAGATCAGGTGAATGTTTGAGATTGAGTTCGCTTCGGCAATTGTTTGGATCAAGGAGTTGTCACCAACGTATTTTTGAGAAATCGTTGATAAAGTATCACCTGATTGAACAGTGTAGGCTTCGTCTGCGTGTGCAGAAGTACCCATAAATAATGCAGCGCCGGCAGCCAAAGTTGTTCCAAAAAGAATTGTTTTAAGTGATTTCATGAAAGATCTCCTTCGTGTTTTAAAAAGTTATTTGGTTAGCTGTTTTCGCTAACGAGTAATACTTTACCATGGGATTATATTTCATAGGTGAAAGATACGTGACAGTTTGTGACAAATGCTCCTTTTTTGTAACAAGGATATGTATAAATAATGTGCGTTTTAATTAGAAAAACATCATAAAAGGATATTCATGCGTTTTTGACATTTGTTTTTTATTAGAAAAATGCAAAACAAAAAAGTAGAAAATCGGCAAATTAATTTTGATTTGTCGGTAAAAAAGTGAAATTTTTATAAAAATCGATCAAAATGATACAATAGAAGAAACAAGGAGATGGTATGGATGACGAATATGTATGAAAAAATAATGGTGGCAATTGATGGTTCAGAAAAAGCAGAGAAGGCATTTGCCGAAGCGTTAGAATTAGCTAGAGACAATCAATCAGAATTATTGATCGTTTCAATTATCAATAAAATCGAATTGACACACAGTGCGTATGCATTCTCGAAAATTTATGCGGAAGAAAAGCAAAAAACAGAAGTAGAACTATTGAAGAGGATCAATGATGCAAAAGAATTTGGAATCGAAACGATCCATGCAATCGTGGAAACGGGTGATCCAAGAACCTTGCTCGCCACAGTATTGCCGAAACAGGAGTCGATTGATTTGATCGTGATGGGGGCGACTGGTAAAGGCTCGATCCAACAAGCATTGGTAGGATCAACGGCTTCTTATGTAGTGACACATGCGCCTTGCAATGTGTTGGTCGTTAAATAAATTCCGATTCCTGATAAGCTACGTTGCTGATTTCCAACGTGGCTTTTTTAGTCGTGAAGAGTAGTACTGGTAACTAAGGATGTTTGTAAAGGTAATAAATCCATAAGATCAATATCGTTAATGAAATAATCAACCCTAATTCATGTGACAGTAATTTTGGGGTGGGTTCCCAATGCCGAAGGGAAAATATTTTGTGGGAAAAATAAGCGACTGGTAAAAGTGTCAGCAATACGGAAAATTTCCGCTTCGTCCATTTCGTGTAGTAGATTGCTAAAGTTGTCATAAGAAAAAAAGGAACATAAAAAACCAGTTGTCCCATAGTGTCCATACAATATACGCCTCCAAGAAAAATGAAATACTTAATTAAAAATAACACTTTGTACGTACATGCACAAGGGGAGATGTCATAAAATTTCTTGATTTCAACAAAAAAGTTGTTTTTTTGATTCTGAACGTACTTATTGTTATAATTCTTTTAAAGAAAGGGTGTAATGTTTCATGGACCAAGTTGTTTTAGAAGTTGATCTACATTTAGAAAACGATATCCGTATTTGCTATTATATCGTAAGTAATAGTGTGGAACCGCGAGTTTTAATGAATAAAATCGACGGTATTTTATCAAAAACAGATTTCCATCAATTTAATGATGGGGAAGAGAGTTACTATAGTATTCCAGTGGAAAAGGTAATTTACACGAAAGTGAATGTGCGGAAAGATTTAGATACGAAAGAAATACATGCGCCGATATTCACTGATTATTGAAATAAGCTGGAGGCAATCAAAGATGAATCCCTATGAACAAATGATCCAAGAGTTGATGGATGGAAAAATCCAAAAAATAGAGGTCAAACGTGAGGAAGTCATGGCTTTTCGCGAAGCATGGTTAAAAATTGAGAATCGCAAGTTTATTGTTGGAAAGGCCGAGCTGAATGGCAATGTGACGTATCACTATGATCCAACAAGATTGTACTAAAAGCAGGTTTTGATAAAAGTGTGGCTTTTGCAAATACTCATGATGTTTTAGAGTCGCCAGAACCTTAAAAGATCCCCGACAATCGTTGATTGTCAGGGATCTTTTGTTTCTAAATGTGATATTCTGGCTCGAACCACCTTACGAAAAGATGATTGTTCATTTGAACAGATTTTTGAATTTATCCGTTATTCCTTGAAAATCGACACCTTGGAGAAATTCTTGGGCTTTTTCTTTGTAAGGACCTAATTGTTCTTTATGCTCTTCGAAAAATGTTTTGGCTTCAGTGAAATTGCCACTTTGGACCAGATCTTTGATTTTCTGAAGTATTTCTTCTTTATTCATAATGAAACACATCCTTTCTTTCCTATTATAATAGCAAAAATCTATGAAATTTTATAAAAATAACTTCTGTGCTCAAGTCCGATAAAAAACTCGATCTAGAGACGGATGAATCTGATTTTTTTACAGGCTATACTCAAAGAGTAAAGAGGAGGTAGGAAAATGAAAGTAATCAAAGTATTAGTAGGTGCCGTTGTATTCAGTGGCTTAGCGTTATTTGGCTTAAAGTTTTATACGCAGGGTGCTAGTGGAGAATTGCCAGCAGTTATTGACCAATTGAATCCGTTAGTCACAAAGGGAGAAGTGTATGTCAAAACAAAACAGCCCGATGAAGTCAATTCGTTCGGTACAGCAAAATATATCCAAAAAGCAGTTGATGCAAATGGTAACGAACGCGAGATTGAATTTAATGGGTTATCTGTTTTAAAAAAAGACCGTTACTTGAGATTGACGAATAAAGGCGCTCATGTTGAAACATACGAAGAAATTCCCAAAGAAGAGGTACCTAAAGAAGCATTAGCTATAATTGGTTGATTTTATTTTTATTATGTAAACTAAGTATTGGATTAAAAAATAAGCCTAAGAATAATTGATTAATGACTTAATCATTCGTTCTTAGGTTTATTTTATTTTCTTGCCATGCTCAATTTCAATTGATCGATCCGCCGTTCCAATTTTTTGATCAATCCAGCAGGCAAGCCAATGATTTCTGCGGATGCCAAGACAGAAGAGAGCAACTGATATTCAAGTGCTTCTGCATGGGTTTTACGATAAATGGTGGCTAGACGTTCGATGTACTCAAAATGAGTATAGCCAGTTTGAATGATCAAAAATTTCAACAAATCAATGGCTTTCTCGTAGTCTTGCTCTGAATAATAAGTCAATGCTTGTCGATAAAGTTTGATTTCAAGTAAATCGAGGGAAGCAGGGCTGTATCGGTTCGTCCATTCATTGACTGACACTTTTTTTTGGATATTCCCAGCAGTATCACGGACGAAGATGATTGGGATTTCATTTGGATCCGCCTTTTTATGAATAAATCGTTCCACAGATTCTTGCTCCTTCCATGCGTTGTTAGCTTGAGTATAAGCTATTTTTCTAGGAAATACTAGTTCTTTTCTAAAGTAAGCATTTGTCCGCCCATAGCAGTAAATACTTGCTCAAAGTCATCGATTGGTACCGCACGATTTTTTATGCCATAAGGATCATTGACATAGATCGATTGATCATCGTAGCCAGTTACAACACAGGCATGGACTAATGGCGTGACTTGTACTTCACCGTTTGCAGTCGTCCAAGTCATGAAATCATTTTCTGTCGGCCCTTGAAAATCGATCGTGACAGAAGCCCACACAGGTTTTTCTTCTTTTAATGCATTTTTGATGTCAGTCAAGCTTGCATCCGTTTGCGGTTCGGTATGATAATCGGTTTGTAGGATTTCTTGCGCTAACGTAGCGATTGGTGGAACATAGACACCCATTGCCCAGTCACCACCCCAAATCTCACCAACGAACCCTTCATTTGGATCGCCATGAGTGCCATCAGCATTGAAAACGGGGACATAATTTAATTGTTCGGCTAATTGATTCTTGGTGGTTTCGTAGCCATAGAAGCGCAGCAACATCGATAAGGCGGTTACTTCACAGCCATTCTCTAGTGCAGGTTCATCGAATTGATTTTCAAGAGGTACGTCGAGTAGTACTTGTTTTTCTTCGGTTTTGCTTGTCTGCTCTATGTTTTCCTCCGTTATTGATTTCTGATCTTCTAATTGTTTATTTGTAAAGTAAAAGACGCTTGAAATCAACACTAGCGTTGCCCCACCTAGTAGTAATCGTTTTTTACTTTTTTGTTTTGACATGAAAGACTCCCCCAGACTTCTTTCTATTATAATTGTTTTTTTAAAAAAAACTACATGAATCTGCCTGATCAGATGTAAAAAAACAAGGAAAAACAGTCCCAAAAACGATTTTTTTATTATGTTTAGCTGTTAAAATTTGTGAAAACGAAAACAGTACGCTATAATGCGGATAGATCAAATAAGAGTTTGATCAAAACACCACTAACGAAACACACAGATAAAACGAAATGATTTTCTGTGGCAAACTGTTTGAGTAGTTTAGGAGGATTTTGATGACGGAAGAAATGATTAATTTAGGAGAACAATATTCATGTAGGCCCATTGGTTTTACCAAATCAGTTGTTGGAGAAGTTGTTTCAAAAATGACGAATTGCGCCGTAGTCAAAGTTGCCCAATGCGCTATAGAAGATCAAGAATTATTAGAAGAAAAAGCTAGCATGGTAGTAGCTAAATATGATACATTTGAATAAGAAGATATGGACATGCAACATCGAATGATAATGTTGCAGGTCCTTTTAAGGTTATGAAAGGAGCATTGAACACTAAGGTATCAGACAGAAAAAACGAAAATGCCTATTTCATTTTTGAGTTTTTTGGCTTATGACCGAAGTGCTGCTCCTTGAATACCGTTTGTTCAGTTAGAGGGGACATGATTTACCCCTTTGATTTTCTAGTTTCAAGAGTTGAAAATAAAGGTGTGGATCGATAAGATGGTTTCCTTTTTTACAATAGTTCTTTTTTTATTTGTCATCGTCATGTGCTTATTTCTATGGCTTGTACGACGAGAGATCGTTTATAAAACGGTTCGGAATCGCTGGGTCTATTTAGTTGTTCCTTTCCTTGCTGTACTGGTTCTATGGTATACATTGGTTAGTCAACCAACCACTGATGAGTTAGTGAAAGGCATCTTGGCTTCTCTTGTGTTATTGAGTTTCTTGTTAGATAGTCGAGGACTTACTACAGAAGGGCTAGTTTTGAACAGCTTTGACCGCCGTGGAGTGCCATATTCTGAAATCAACAAAGTCGTTCTTTACCAACCAAAAGATTCGAAAGAAGTCAAAATGAATTTTTTCCGGAACGGTTGGCGTGGCCCGTTATTGAAATTTTCTGTCTCATTAGAAGAATTGATTCCTTTTTTAGCAAAACACTTAAATGATGATGCAGAACTTGATATCATGATCGAGCATGAGGATGAATGATCCATTGAAATGACAAAAAAGACAGCTCCTTCTTTTAAAAGAGGGAGCTGTCTTTTTGTATTAGTGGCATTAGCCAAACACGCGGAAACGATCAGCATCGTTCATATATTCTTTTTCGCCAGCTGGAGATTCAGGTGAACCAAAGACTAATTGTGCACGTAATTTCCAGTTTGTAGGAATCGACCATTCTTTTGCGACAGCTTCATCGATCACTGGATTGTAATGTTGTAGGTTTGCACCTAAACCTTCTTCGCTTAATGCCACCCAAGTATTGGCTGTAGCAATACCATTTGATTGTTCTGACCAATCAGGGAAGTTATCTGCATATAATGCAAATTGCTCTTGCAAGTTTTTGATCACATCTGTGTCTTTGAAGAACAAGACAGTACCGTAACCTTTTTTGAAACTAGCTAATTTGTTTTGAGTATTTGGGAAAGCATCAGCAGGTGTCAATGGACGTAAAGCTTCTTCTGTCATTTCCCATAATTTTTCATGTGCATCGCCAAATAAGATTACTGCACGTGTTGATTGCGCATTGAAAGCAGTAGGGCTTTCTTTGATTGCTTCTTGGATCAATGTTGTTAATTCTTCATTTGATTGTGATACGTTACGGCCTAGATCATAGATCGAACGGCGGTTTTTTAAGATATTTGTAAATTCAGTCATAGATTAGTTCTCCTTTAATTCGCTTTTCTGCGTTTTTTTCTTGATGACAAAACGAAGTATATCATCTTACAAAAAGTAAGTAAAACAAAACGCTCAACAAAATGTAAGAATAGAAAAAAGATGTTCTTTTACATAAAAAATTCGTTACGAGACCGTTTACATACTGAATATACCGACATTTGAGCTTCATGACATGAAGTAGACTATATAATTATTAAAAATAACCTATGTTTTTTCTTATCGTTTTCCCATTAAAATTTTGTTGTATTTATAGAAAATAAGTATATATTTCTTAAATAAATATTTTTACACGGATTTTCGGTAAATATGTGTATTATTTTCTGAAAATTAAAAGAATTGGGGTATGGGAATATGGAAAAACAAGACAAAGGGTTCTTCGGTCAGCCGAAGGGATTGTCTACATTGTTCTTCACAGAGATGTGGGAACGATTCAGTTATTATGGTATGCGTGCCTTACTGATCTATTATATGTACGACACGGTAGCAAATGGTGGACTTGGTTTACCTCGTGCCACAGCGTTGTCGATCATGTCGATCTACGGTTCGTTGATTTATATGTCGAGTATCGTAGGCGGCTGGTTTTCAGATCGTGTGTTAGGAGCCAAAAAAACCGTCTTTATTGGTGGGATCTTCATCATGATCGGTCATGTTGTTTTGGCATTGCCGTTTGGTGTCTCTACTTTATTTATCTCGATGGCACTGATCATCATCGGTACAGCTTTCTTAAAACCAAATGTTTCGGGAATGGTTGGGCATTTGTATACGAAAACCGATTTAAGAAGAGATGCAGGATTTTCGATTTTTTATATGGGTGTCAATTTAGGCGCATTGCTCGCGCCGTTGATCGTCGGTACGATCGGTCAAGAGTATAACTACCATTTAGGTTTCTCATTAGCCGCTATCGGTATGTTCTTCGGATTGTTGCAATATGTGATCCAAGGACGTAAGACATTGGATGGAGTGGGTATGACACCTCCAAATCCTTTGACACAAGGAGAACGCAAAGGATTTATCCGTAATGTTGTGATCGCTTTGGTCGTATTTGCTATTATTTTTGGTGGAGCACAACTAACTGGACATTTAACGATCGATTTCTTTGTTAATACGATCAGTGTCTTAGGAATCGTTCTACCATTATATTACTTTATTAAAATGTTGACTTCAAAAGATGTGTCGGTGGAAGAAAAACCACGAGTATGGGCATATATCCCGTTGTTTTTAGCAGCAATCATCTTTTGGTCATTGCAAGAACAAGGGTCATCGATCCTTGCGTTATTTGCGAGTGAACGAACACAATCGACCTTGATGGGTGTTCCGATCCAAGCAAGTTGGTATCAATCATTGAATCCGATCTTCATCTTTATTTTGACACCTGTGTTCGTTACTTTATGGACTCGTTTAGGCAAACGTCAACCATCAACTGTCGTGAAATTCTCTCTAGGGTTGTTATTTGCCGGATTGTCTTACCTATTACTGATGTTGCCAGGAATGTTATATGGAACAGCTGGAAAAGTCAGCCCACTTTGGTTGATCGGTAGCTTCTTCATCATCGTGATCGCTGAACTTTGCTTATCACCTGTCGGTCTTTCTGTTACGACGAAATTAGCACCTAGAGCCTTTGAATCGCAAACGATTGCGATCTGGTTTTTAGCCGATGCTTCTTCACAAGCCATCAATGCACAAATCGCTCGTTTTTATACACCTGGTACCGAATCAGCGTACTTTGGGATCATTGGTGTCGTAGCAATCGTTGGTGCAGTGATTTTATTTGCAATCAAAGAACCAATCAAAAAATTAATGGGCTCGATCCACTGATTGGATCAGCGTCATTTGTCGGAGAGGACAGTCGTCCATCTCCGGCTTTTTTATTTTCCAAAATTCAAACGATAATAGAACAAATGTTCAATTATCTTTGTTATAATGAAGAGGTATATCAACCAGGAAAAGGAGGCAATAAGGTGTCGTTACAATTTATCTTAGGGAATGGTCAAAAAGACCACCGCAAAGCACTGATCGATGAAGCCGCCGCTTGGCTTGAAAAAGATGAAGACAATCAAGTATTTTTCCTTGTACCTAACTATAATAAATTTGAACAAGAGCAAGAATTACTCGCTGAGATGCGAAAAAAAAGCGGAAAAAGCTCATTTAGCACAACGAATATGCAAGTATTCAGTTTCTATCGTTTGGCTTGGTACTTATTACAACAAACCACGTTGCTGACAGGTAGTGAATTGACCGAATCTGGTTCAGCAATGATCCTTCGCCAAATCCTAGAAAAAAAACAAGAAGAATTGACGATATTTCGTGGAGAAATCCGTAAAAAAGGGTTTATCCGTCAACTACAAGAGCTATACAGCGAACTGCAAGTCGGAAAAATTTCGCCTGTTGATTTGCTCACTTCTGTGACAGGAGAGTCGCCAAAAGAAGAAGACCGACAATTGAAAATGAAGGATCTACAACTGATCTTCTCGGCATTCGAAGAGGAATTAGTCCAACGTGCGCTACAATCTGAAGACGCGTTGACTGTACTAGCAAATTATATGGCGACACAGGATTACCACAAGATCAAGTTTTTAGTGAGTGGTTTTGCCCGGATCAATGCTCAAGAATACCAGTTGCTGCAAAAAATGATGGAAAAAGGGCATCTTGTGGTGGATTTGCTATTGGATCGCCCCTACAAATCTGATCTACCAGATCCGTTGACCTTGTTTTTCAATACAGGGAAGGTCTATTTCCAACTACTTAACGCAGCAAGAGAATTGAATGTTCCTGTCTCTGTCGATCATTATGCACCGAATCGGGAATATCCAAAAGAACTTCAAACCTTACAACAAATGTGGGAAGAGACCTCCAGCCATCAGAAAAGCCAATCTGTTGAACTTGGCGCGCAAGAGACACTACATCTGTGGGAGGCGGAGAATCCAACGGAAGAAGTCCGGCAATTAGCGGTGGAGATCCGACGTTTGGTCAGTCAAGAAGGCTTTCGGTATCGAGATATCCAAGTGTTGACGAAGGATATGACGCTTTATGGAAATCTACTGCGTCCGATTTTTCAAGAGATGTCGATCCCTTTTTATCTGGATGAAGAGCAACTGATGGAAAATCATCCATTGATTGAATGGATCAACAGCTTATTTGCATTGGATCGTTACCAATACCGCTTAAACGATATCATGCGTTTCTTCAAGACAGAGTTGACGATCGGTGCCCCAGCGGAAGACCTGGATCTTGAGACTTGGGAAGCAACTAGAAATCAATTCCGCACGAACTTAGATATTACGGAAAATGTAGCGTTAGCTTACAACTATCAAGGAAATTATTGGCTTCGAGAAAAAGATTGGCAATTTGTTGCCTATGATTTTGAAGCAGAACAGCTAGAAGACGTCAAACAACTGGAAGAGCAATCAAATACGATCCGGAGACTTTTTCGTGACATGGTGCCGGTATTTTTGAAGAACATCAAAAAATGCCAAACAGGTCAAGAAGCTGTCACTTTGTTTTATCGCTTCTTGATCGAAAGCGGCGTGCAACAACAATTGCTTTTCTGGCGAGACCAAGAAGTGGCACGTGGTGGATTAGCTGCAGCTAGAAATCATGAGCAAACGTGGGGCGCGTTGATGGATCTTTTGGACGAGTATTCATTGATCTACGGAGAAACAGCGTTCGACTGGGCATTATTCCAAGAGATCATCACGAGTGGGCTAGAAAATCTTAGCTATGGGAAAATCCCTACGGCAATCGACCAGGTGAGGATCAACCGCTTGGAACTTGTGCGACCTAATCAAGCAAAAGTAACATTTGCGGTCGGTTTGAATGACCAAGTGTTTCCAGATCGTCATGAAACCAAAGGCTTATTATCGAGCGAAGAACGTGAAGCGTTGAATCAAGGTTTAGGCGAGGATCAATTTTTATTTGATCCAGCAAAAGAAAGTATGTCTTTCGAACCTTTCCAAGCGTATTTAGTCTTTGCTTCGGGAACGGAACGCTTGTACTTGAGTTATGCGCAAAGCTATGATACCAATCGCTTGAAAATGTCTCCGTACTTGAAACGAGTCGTTGACTATCTAGGTGTTCCAGTTGAACCAAAATGTCAGTTGCAGTTGACGAGTGAACCAGATTGTTACGTGGGCACTTACCGCAGCGGGATCAATACGATCAATCGGGTCTATCGTTTAGCAAAAGAAGCCAAACAAGCAGTACCCCTTTATTGGCAACAATTGAAAGGGTTAGTTCTACGCTCTGACCAACGAAATTTTGCATTGACGATTTTTGAAAGTCAAGATCATCTGAATATACCAGTTTCCTTATCAGAAGAGATGGCAGAAGCCCTCTATGGCAAAGAAATCTACACGTCGATCTCACGCATGGAAAACTTTTATAACTGTGAGTATAAATACTTTGTCCAGTTTGGCTTGAAGCTGAAAGAACGTAATATTTATGGGTTGACACCAGCTGCCACTGGCGACTTCTATCATGAATCATTGGATCGCTTCTTCAAATTGTTATTCTCGAATCAACTGTCACTTGTGGCGATGTCGGAGAAAGAGCGACAAGAATTTACCGAAAAAGTCTTACAAGAAGTATTTGGTGAATTGCGCTTTGAGATTTTAGATAGCTCTGCACGGATGAACTATATCCGTTACCAATTAGGGCAAACGATCCAAAAAGTGGCATGGGCGTTACAAAAACAAAGTAAGAATACGGGCATGAAGCCA
The DNA here is from genome assembly GCF_002813755.1 of Enterococcus mundtii. Lineage (NCBI taxonomy): Bacteria > Bacillati > Bacillota > Bacilli > Lactobacillales > Enterococcaceae > Enterococcus > Enterococcus mundtii. The sequence goes on from NZ_CP018061.1 coordinate 1,186,222, forward strand.
TTACAGACAGAGATTTTATTCGGACAGATCGCTGGCGCACGAGGGATTCCAGGTTTGGAAATACCTTTAGACAAAGGCGGGAAACTCCACGTTCGCGGAAAAATCGATCGCATCGATGTGGCAACTGAACAAAGTGATACGTGGTTAAGTGTAGTCGATTATAAATCAAGTGGTCGTTCTTTTGATGTGACTGAAGCTTACTACGGCATGGCGATGCAACTATTGACATATCTTGATGTGGCATTGATGGATGCTGTACGATTGACTGGGAAAGCTGCAGTCAAACCAGCAGGCTCCTATTACTTGCATGTGCATAATCCAGTTTTGACAGATACGACAGATGTCGAGAAAAATACGTTGAAAAAATTCAGCTATGACGGTGTTTTTGTCGATGATCCCGGTCTGTTAGAAGTGCTCGATCATTCATTGGAAGCAAAAGAAAGTTCGTTGATCTATCCAGTGAAGAAAAACGCCAAAGACGAATTACAAAAGGGTAGTTATAGTAAAGAGAAGTTCTATACAGAAGAAGAACTTCAATTATTTATGAACCATAATCGTGAGAATATGCGTTTAGCGGGTGAAGCGATCACCTCAGGGGAGATCAAACTGAATCCAGCTTACAAAGATAAACAACGGATTGCTTGTGAGCATTGTCCGTTCAGAAGTATATGTACGTTTGACGTCATGCTTAAAGAAAATAATTATCATCGTTTAGAAAAGCTGGATAAAGATGAAGCATTGCGCAGAATACTAAAAAGGAGTGAAGACGAGTGACATCAATTCCTTTAAAACCGGAAAATGAACGTTTTACCGATGAACAATGGCAAGCCATTTTTGACCAAGGCGACAACCTGCTTGTTTCGGCTTCCGCCGGCTCAGGTAAGACGACTGTGTTAGTCCGCCGTGTGATCGAAAAGTTGAAAATGGGCGTCAATATCGATGAGTTGCTGATCGTGACATTTACAGAAGCGGCAGCAAGAGAAATGAAAGAGCGGATTCAAGTAGCCTTGCAAGAAGCGGTCAATAGTGAAAGTGATCCGGTCTGGCAAAAACATTTTACGAAACAGCTTGTTTTACTGCCGACCGCAAATATCTCGACACTCCATGCGTTTTGTTTAACGGTGATCCGTAAATATTACTATTTGATCGATATCGATCCAGTCTTTCGGATGCTGACGGATGAAACGGAAACGATCTTGATGAAAGAAGATGTCTGGGATGAGATCAGAGAACAACTTTATGCAGAAAATCGCGAAGGTTTTTTTCAGCTGACGATGAATTTTTCAAATGATCGCTCAGATGACGGTTTGACTAACCTCGTATTTTCTCTCTATGATTTTGCTCGAGCAAATCCTGATCCGTTGGCTTGGTTGGATCGTTTACCAGAAGCGTATCGGCTAGAAGAGGGATTAGCAGCTTCTGCATTGTATCAAGAACAGATCCGGCCACTTGTCTTAGCTGATCTCCTTCATTGTACGCAGTTATACGAAGAAATGGTCGTTTTGGCACAAGAAGAAGGACTTGAAAAGATGTTTGATCAAGTCTCACAAGAGCAAGCAAGTATCCAACAAATCTATGAACGTTTCCTTGGGGATGAGTTGGACGAAGCTTATCAAGCTTTAGAAAACCTGACGTTTTCGACCTTCAAAAGCAGTCGGAAAGCAGAGTTGAAAGAACGTTCTGCTGAAGTCAAAAACTTGCGAGACCGCGCCAAAAAAATCTTACAACAAATTGGCAAAAGCTATTTCCCAGTTTCGCCTGCACAAATCGAAGAGTTGAGTCAAAAAGCATTACCCCTCGTTGAACAAATGACAGCAGTCACAAAGCTTTTCATGGAAGGTTTCAGTGCGCGCAAACGTGAAAAAGGCGTGCTAGATTTCAATGATCTGGAACACTTGGCGTTGCAAATATTGACGAAACAAACAGAGGAAGAGTGGCTACCAAGCGAAGCATCGGATTATTATCGCAGAAAGTTTAAAGAAGTCATGGTCGACGAATACCAAGACGTCAATCAATTGCAAGAAGAATTGCTCTATTGGGTCAGAGAGCCAGATGAGGAGAGAGGCAATCTCTTTATGGTGGGAGATGTCAAACAGTCGATCTACTCCTTCCGTTTAGCAGATCCAACTCTATTTATCAATAAATATGAGAAATTCTCGGAAGAAAATGGGGGACGACGAATCGTCTTAGCTGAAAATTTCCGTTCAAGGCAGGAAGTCTTAGCGTTTACCAACTTGATTTTTGAACAGTTGATGGACCCAACCGTCGGACAAATCGCCTATGATGAAGCGGCTCGGCTGGTTCTAGGTTTTTCTGGATTCCCAGAAAATAAACGATTTGCACCAGAAGTCTTGATCTATGAAAAGGAACAAGAAACGACAGAAATCGAGTTGCCGATAGACGATATGTTGGAAGACAAAACAGAAGGTGAACTCTTGATGACTGGCTTGAAGATCCGTGAATTGATCGATTCAAAATTCATGATCTACGACAAAAAAAGTCAAGAAGAGCGCCCAATCGAATTCAAAGATATCGTGTTATTGACACCAACGAAGAAAAATAATTTGACGATTTTAGAAGTATTCAAAACGTTTGATATTCCGTTGGAACTCAATGATGCCCAAAATTATTTCCAAGCGACAGAAATCAGGATCATGATTTCATTGCTCCAATTGATCGACAATCCTTATCAGGATATCCCATTAGCTTCAGTGTTACGTTCACCAGTCGTGGGCTTGATCGAACCAGAGTTAGCACGTATCCGATTAGCCGATAAGGCACATACTTACTATGATGCAGTCTTAGCTTATCAAAATAATAACCAAGATGAATTAGCGGCTAAATTGCTTCATTTCAATGAGCAATTGGAACAATGGCGAGAGTTAGCGCGGCGTTCTTCGATCACGGACTTATTATGGGAAATCTATTACCAAACAGGGTATTTAGAATATGTCGTTGGGTTGCCAGCTGGTGCACAACGACAAGCGAATCTGTATGCGTTAGTGGATCGTGCCAAAGCTTATGAGCAAAGCTCGTTTCGCGGTCTCTATCAGTTTGTACGATTTATTGAGAAAATGCAGGAGAAAGACAAAGACTTGGCGGAACCAGTGATTGCTTCTAGTGACAATGCCGTTCGCGTCATGACCATCCATGCAAGTAAAGGATTAGAGTTTCCTATCGTTTTCTTATTAGATATGACGAAGCAATTCAATCTACAAGACTTGAAAAACCGTTATGCCTTTGAAGAAAAACTAGGTGCGGGCGTGCGCTACATGGAGCCAGACACGCGGGTCTTGTTTGACACCTTACCTTATCAAGCCATCAAATTGGCTAAGCAGAAAAAATTGCTTTCTGAAGAAATGCGTAAATTATACGTTGGATTGACACGTGCCGAGCAAAAACTGTTTATTGTCGGTTCGTACAAAAGTAAAGAAGACACGTTCAAAGCGTGGTCAGAGGCAAGTGAACAAACGGATGTAGTGTTAGACCCTGTGATTCGCCTAAAAAGTTCGAGTAGCTTGATGAATTGGATCGGTTACAGCTTGATCCGTCATCCTAAAATGACCGAATATTTTCCAGAAGCCACGCCTTTGCCACAACTGAAACATTCACCGGGAGACTTTACGATCACCTGGATGGATCAACAAGTGATTTTAGCACAACGCCAAGCATTGACAGTCAAAGAAGAGCAAGCAGAGGAACAAAAAGGAGATCAAACACCATTAACCGCTGAACTACAAGCTCGTTTAGCTTTCACTTATCCTTATGAAGCCTCTTCGCAAACAACAAGTTATCAATCGGTTTCTGAGATCAAACGGCTGTTTGAAGATCCAGATGATTCTCCAGAGGCACGTTTGACTTGGGAAAGCAGTGATAAAAAAGCCTTTGCCCAGCCTTTCAGGTATACACAAGACCAATTAGCTGAACCACGCTTTGTACAAAAAGAGCGTAAAGTTTCTGCCACAGCTATTGGGACAGCGACACATTTCCTATTACAAGTGCTGCCGCTAGAAAATGTGACGAAACAAAGCATCGAAAACGAATTGACAACCCTCGTCAAAAAACGTTTAGTCGATGAACAAGTAGCGAAACGTGTGCCGATTGATTCGATCTTATGGTTTTATGAATCTACCCTTGGCCGATCACTGATCGAACATCCAGAAAAAGTGAAACGCGAACAACCATTTTCAATGCTTCTACAAGCAGAAAAGGTATTCGATCACTACCCGAATGAAGACGATGAATTATTGATCCATGGGATCGTCGATGGATACCTTGATTTTGGGGAGTACGTGCAGCTTTATGATTTCAAGACTGATTTTATTTTACATCCTGAAAACCCAGAGGAAATCACTAAGGTCATCAGCAAATACCGCGGGCAATTGAACTTATACCAACGTGCATTGAGTGAAGCGTTGAATAAACCCGTTCAAGATGTCTTTTTGGTTTTGTTACAGGCGAAGAAAATAATAAATCTTAATAAAGAATAAGAAGTGAGCAAACTGGACTTACACTTTGTAAGTAATATGCTATACTCATGAAAAGAGGTGAGTAAGATGGAGCTAACACAGACAGAATTCATTCTGTGTCCCAAATTTGAAAAAACATTCTCGATTTTAGGGAAAAAATGGAATGGATTGATTATCGATGTATTACTCGAAAATGGTCCGCAGCGCTTTGTTGATCTCTCTGCAAAAATCCCGATGGTCAGTGACCGTGTCTTGGTCGAACGATTAAAAGAGCTTGAAAAAGAAAAGATCGTTACCCGTAATTTTTCGTGTAATGAATCCAGCCGTTCAGAATATATGCTGACAGAAAAAGGGGCAGATCTACAAAAAGCGATGGTCCAGTTGCAGCTTTGGAGTGAGAAATGGGTCACACCCGAAGAATGCAGTTGATTTTGCATCAAAAATCTTGTACACTAGTTTTTAGTTGAATAGACAAAAAGAATGTTGACGAAAAAGAGTAGTTTGGCTAAACCAGTATAGGGAGATCTGTCATGGACTGAAAGCAGATCCTGTGTTTGAAAAATGAAGTTCACTTTCCGAGTTCGTCTGAGAGATTTTTCAGACCGGCAGTATATCTGTCGTTATTAAAATGAGTGTACGATCTCGTTGGGATCGTAAATTAGGATGGTAACGCGAAGACCTCGTTCCTTGATAGGAATGAGGTCTTTTTTGTAGTTGAATTTAAAGGAGGAAATCGCATGTCTTTACAAGCACAACTCGAAAGCTTGAAAGAAGCAACGATCGTCAAGATCAAGCAGGCGCAGGATTTGAAAGAACTAAATCAAATCCGTGTCGAAACATTAGGGAAAAAAGGACCGATCACTGAGGTCTTACGAGGAATGAAAGATCTAAGTGCCGAAGAACGTCCGAAAGTGGGAAGCTTTGCCAATGAGATCCGTGATCTATTGACACAAGAAATCGAAGAGAGAAAAGCAGTATTGGAAACCGCTGCAATGAATGAAGCATTAGAAAAAGAAACAATCGATGTCACGCTTCCAGGTCGCTCAGTCAAACAAGGGACACGCCATATCTTGACGCAGATCATGGAAGAAATCGAAGATATTTTTGTCGGCATGGGGTATCAAATCGTTGAAGGATATGAAGTCGAGTCAGACCATTACAACTTTGAACGAATGAATTTACCAAAAGACCATCCAGCGCGTGATATGCAAGATACTTTCTATATCTCAGAAGAAATCTTGATCCGTACGCATACGTCGCCTGTCCAAGCACGTACCATGGAAAAACATGATTTTTCAAAAGGTGCGCTACGCATGATCTCACCAGGAAAAGTTTTCCGACGTGATACGGATGATGCAACACACAGCCATCAATTCCATCAAATCGAAGGATTGGTGATTGACAAGAACGTGACGATGGGTGATCTAAAAGGAACACTTGAAGTCGTGATGAAGAAAATGTTTGGGGAAGATCGCCAAATCCGTTTACGCCCAAGCTATTTCCCATTTACAGAACCATCTGTTGAAGTCGATGTCAGCTGTTTCAAATGCGGTGGTTCAGGCTGTAACGTCTGCAAACACACAGGTTGGATCGAGATCTTAGGTGCTGGTATGGTTCATCCAAATGTCTTGGAAATGTCAGGGATCGATCCTGAAGAATACTCCGGATTTGCTTTTGGACTTGGCCCAGATCGTGTCGCAATGTTACGTTATGGGGTCAACGATATTCGTAATTTCTATCAAAATGACTTGCGCTTCTTAAGTCAGTTCAAGGGGGAGTAAAAGAATGTTAGTATCATATAAATGGCTGAATCAATACGTTGATTTATCAAATGTGACACCGCAAGAACTTGCAGACAAAATGTCCGTCACAGGAATCGAAGTCGAAGGTGTGACTGTACCTGAAGAAGGCTTGAAGAAAATCGTTGTCGGAGAAGTGAAGGAATGTATTCCGCATCCTGATTCGGATCATCTATCGATCTGTCAAGTCGATATCGGCGAAGAGGAATTATCACAAATCGTTTGTGGAGCACCGAATGTCAAAGCAGGAATCAAAGTCATCGTGGCTTTACCAAATTCACGGATTGCGGGCAATGTCAAAATCAAAAAAGGCAAGATGCGCGGACAAGTTTCAAATGGGATGATCTGTGCTTTGCAAGAAATCGGTTATTCTGACAGTGTCGTACCGAAAGAATATTCAGAAGGCATCTACTATTTGCCACAAGAAGCGGTCAATGGGGAACCAGTCTTTTCTTATCTAGATATGGACGATGCCATCATCGAATTATCCATCACACCAAACCGTGCGGATGCACTATCAATGAGAGGTGTGGCGTATGAAGTTGGCGCGATCTATCGCCAAAAACCAACATTCAATGATGAAAAGTTAGTAGAAGTTGAACGTAAAGCTTCAGAAAAAATTGCGGTAAAAGTAGAAGATGAGGAATTGGTACCAGCATACCAAATCCGTATCATTGAAAACGTCAAGATCCAACCGAGTCCACAATGGCTGCAAAATATCTTGATGAACGAAGGAATCCGACCAATCAATAACGTCGTTGATATCACAAACTATATCTTGTTATTGTTCGGTCAACCGTTACATGCATTTGACTATGATAAGTTAGGTTCAGAAGAAATCGTGGTACGTCATGCAGCAGAAAAAGAGAACATCGTGACGTTAGATGGTGAAACGCGCACATTGACCTCAGAAGACTTGGTCATCACGAATGGACAAGTGCCAGTCGCCTTAGCTGGGGTAATGGGCGGACAAGACTCAGAGATCACAGAAACAACGACAACCGTTGCGTTAGAATCTGCTCTATTCGATCCAATCTCGATTCGTCGCACAGCAAAACGTTTCAATTTACGTAGTGAATCATCTGCGCGCTTTGAAAAAGGTATCAATAAAGGAACCGTTGGCGAAGCAAGTGATGTTGCAGCGGCGATGATCGTTGCTTTAGCAGGAGGAGAAGTATTACAAGGAGCGGTCAAAGGTTCTGAGTATCAAGCAAAAGAAGTCGAAGTACAGATCACATTGAACCGCATCAACCAGTACCTTGGCACAGCCTTAAATGTCGCTGAAGTAAGTGAGATCTTTGAAGCATTAGGATTCGGCTATCACGTCGATGGAGAAACTTATACTGTTGTTGTGCCTCCAAGACGTTGGGATATCCAGATCGAAGCAGACATCATCGAAGAAGTGGCACGTATTTATGGGTATGATCGTTTGCCTTCAACGTTACCAAGCGGCGAAACAGTTGCAGGTAGTTTGACACAAGAACAAGCGACAACACGAAAGATCCGTACATTACTCGAAGGCAGTGGTCTAACTGAAGCCATTAGTTATGCACTGACAACGGAAGATAAATCTCGTCAATTCGCTTTGAAAGAAACAGCCATCACTCGCTTGGATTGGCCGATGAGCGAAGACCGTTCTGTCTTACGTATGAACCTGATCAGTGGTCTATTGGATAACGTCCAATATAACACTGCACGTAAAAATGCAGATGTCGCATTTTATGAAGTGGGTCGCGTCTTCTATCAAGAAAATGATCCGTTGACTCATCTGCCACAAGAAGTCACTCACGTAGCTCTTGCGGTATCTGGCACATGGGAAGAGAAAAGTTGGCAAAGTAAGCCACAAGCGGTTGATTTCTTTACAGTAAAAGGAATATTAGAGAATGTATTCGAACAACTTTCCATCAAAGAGGAAATCACTTATCAAGCGTTGACAACGATTGATGAGCTTCATCCAGGTCGTACAGCAGCCATTTATTTAGGTGAAACAATGATCGGGTTTGTTGGTCAAGTACATCCTATGACTGCTAAAGCTTACGATATTCCAGAAACGTATGTGGCAGAGTTTGATTTAGCAACAGTCGTGGAAGCCTCACAAAAAGGCATCACTTTCCAACCAGTCACAAAATTCCCAAGTGTGACGCGTGACATTGCCATGTTAGTAGCTGAACAAGTGACGAATCAAGAAATCGTTCGCACGATCCAAGCAGCTGCTGGCCGATTCTTGACAAATGTCGAACTATTCGATGTCTACCAAGGAGCAAATATTGAAGCAGGGCATAAATCAGTCGCCTATACGTTAAGCTTTGAAAATCCCGAAGCAACGTTGACAGATGAAGAAATCAACCAAGCAATGAGCAAGGTTGAAAAGGCGTTGACAGAAACAGTCGATGCAAGTATTCGTTAAACCTTAATAATAGAAGAAAAAACTGGAACAAAAATCATTCAATGATTTTTGTTCCAGCTTTTTTGTGTGATTACTGATTGAAATAATTGATGCCCATTGCCGCTTTCACTTCAGAAAGTGTGGCTGCCGCAACTTTAGCGGCTTCTTCACTACCATGACGTAAGATATCCATCACGGCTTGTGGGTCCTTCGCCAATTCTTCACGACGTGCGCGGATCGGTGCGAACTCTGCTTCTAATACGTCGATCAAGTAACGCTTGATTTTCACGTCACCGAGTCCACCACGACGATAGTGGGCTTTCATCTCTTCGATTGCTTCTTTGTCTGTACCAAAAACATCTAAGTAAGTAAAGACCATATTGCCTTCGACTTGTCCTGGATCTTGGACATGGATGTGATTTGGATCAGTATACATACTCATGACTTTTTTCTGTAAGACATCGGCAGGATCAGAAATGTAGATGCCATTTCCTAATGATTTACTCATTTTTCCGTTGCCATCGATTCCAGGTAAACGGCCCATCCCTTTAGGAGGGAAGACGCCTTTCGGCTCAACTAGCACTTCACCGTAGGTATGATTGAAGCTTTGGACGATCTCTTGCGTTTGTTCCAACATTGGTTTTTGGTCTTCACCAACTGGTACCAAATTAGCTTTGAACGCAGTGATGTCAGCAGCTTGTGAGACAGGGTAGATAAAAAATCCTGTTGGGACACTTTCGCCAAATTTCTTTTGCTCGATCTCTGTTTTTACGGTCGGGTTACGACGCACACGACCAACACTCACTAAGTTTAAGTAATACATTGTCAACTCAGCTAATTCAGGGATCTGTGACTGGATAAACAATGTTGATTTGGCAGGATCTAAACCAACCGATAAGTAATCTAAAGCAACTTCTAATACATTGGAAGACACTTTTTCAGGGTCTTTCGCATTGTCAGTCAAGGCTTGCATATCTGCGATCATTACGAACAACTGATTGTTCTCATCCGCTTGCATTTCTACACGTTTTTTCAAAGACCCGACATAATGGCCTAAGTGTAGTTTGCCAGTAGGACGGTCTCCTGTTAAAATAATATTTTTCAAAAAAGAACACCTCTTTGTAATTTCTAAGACTAATACTTAATATCTTACCGTTTTTTTGCAGAATTAACAACAGGATAAACCGAAAATCATTGAAAAAATCAATTAGGAAATCGTTATTTATACAAATGGTAAAAGAAAACAGACAAAGGAATTTTCTTGGAAACTTTACAAGTTGCTTCGCTTTCGGATATAATGTGTTCTATTATATATCTTTAAATGAAATCTTACTAAATAATAATGGGAGTGTAATGTTATGACAATGATTAAATTTGATAGCGTGGAAAAGTATTACGGCAAATTCCATGCGTTGAAAAACATCAATCTTGAGTTTGAAAAAGGGGAAGTTGTCGTTGTCATTGGTCCATCAGGATCAGGAAAAAGTACGATGCTTCGCTGTATCAACGGCTTGGAAACAATCACTTCAGGAAAGCTCTTGATCAATGATGTTGATATTCGCGATAAAAACACAAAATTGACGGAGATTAGAAAAAATGTCGGAATGGTCTTTCAACATTTTAATCTTTACCCCAATAAAACAGTTTTAGAAAACATCACATTGGCACCAATCAAAGTATTAAAACAAGATGAGGCAACTGCTGTAAAAAATGCGGAAAAGTTTTTAAAGACAGTCAATATGCTAGATAAAAAAGATTCCTATCCTTCCATGTTATCTGGTGGACAACAACAGCGTGTAGCGATTGCTCGTGGCTTAGCGATGAATCCCGAAATGCTGTTATTTGACGAGCCAACATCTGCCTTGGACCCAGAGATGATCGGCGATGTCTTGGACGTAATGAAAAAATTGGCAAGAGACGGCATGTCAATGATCGTGGTCACCCATGAAATGGGCTTTGCGAAAGAAGTGGCAGATCGTGTCATTTTTATGGCGGATGGACAAGTATTAGAAGATAGTCGCGATGTGCGCAATTTCTTCGATGATCCAAAAGAAGAACGTGCAAAACAATTTATCAGTAAAGTAATCAATCATTGATAGGAGGAACGATATGCGTAAGACAACATTCACTCGTTTATTATTTCTTTTTGGGCTAGTATTTCTAGTATTGAGCGGCTGTAAAGGTAGCAGTTTGGCAGAAAAAGATATTTTGACTCGTAGCAAAGAAACGAACGAGATCATTTGGGGTGTCAAATACGATACACGATTGTTTGGGATGATGGATATCGAAAGCCGCACAGTTCAAGGGTTTGATATCGATATCGCCAAAGCAATCACGAAGAAGATTTTAGGAGAGGACGGAAAAGCAGAGTTTGTCGAAGTCACTTCTAAAACAAGAATCCCATTATTAAAAAATGGGAATATCGATGCAATCATTGCGACGATGACGATTACCGAAGAACGTAAAAAGCAAGTCGATTTCTCTTCAGTTTATTTTGACGCCGGACAATCATTGCTCGTTGAAAAGGGTAGTCCCATCAAAAGTGTGGAGGATCTAAACGCTGAAACGACTGTTTTAGCGGTAAAAGGCTCGACTTCAGCTGCCAACATCAGAGAACATGCACCTGATGCACGGATCTTGGAGTTAGAGAACTATGCCGAAGCATTTACTGCCTTACAATCGGGGCAAGGCGATGCCATGACAACAGATAATGCGATCTTACTCGGAATGGCAGCGGAGAACCCTAGCTATGAATTAGCAGGAGGAACATTTACCGAAGAGCCTTATGGGATTGCAATCAACAAAGGACAAGAAAATTTCTTGGATGCAGTCAACCAAGCATTAGCAGAAATGGTTGAAGACGGCACCTACGATAAGATTTATGAAAAATGGTTCCCAGATACGACTCAGGGAAAAATTGATTAAGGAGGGAATAAAATGAGTGAATTGATACAAACTTATGGGCCAGCCTTCCTTGATGGATTTAAAGTAACGATCCTATCAAGTGTCTTGGCGCTTTTATTCAGTTTGATCATCGGAACGTTGATGGCGATTTTTCAATTGTCACACAATAAATGGATTCGTGGTTTTGCGAAAGCCTATGTTGAATTTTTTAGGAATATCCCGTTATTGATCATCGTGATGTTCTTCTATGTCGTATTACCACTTTATTGGATCAGCTTTGACGGTTTTCAAGCAGGAACGATCGGGCTGACGATCTATACTTCCGCATTTATTGCAGAAACTGTTCGTTCTGGCATCCAAACTGTGCCAAAAGGTCAAATGGAGGCTGGTCTTTCATCGGGGTTTACTTACTCAGAAACAATGCGATACATCGTATTGCCACAGGCATTTAAAATCGTTATCCCACCATTAGGCAATCAATTTATCAATTTGGTCAAAAATTCATCGATTTTAGCAATTGTCGCTGGTTTGGATATCATGTACCAAGGGGATTTGATTGCCAGTGAGACGTTCAACACGTTTGATACCTATATCATTGTCGGTTTATTTTACTTGATCATTACCTTACCATTGTCTTATTTGATGGTTTATCTTGAGAAAAAATGGGCAGTTCGTTCATAGAAAGGAGAATCTCAATGGATTTTAGTGGTGCATTTTCATGGATGAATATTCGCTTTTTACTGGAAGGACTAAAAGTAACGATCGAAGTTTCGCTCTTCTCCATCATTTTTAGTTTTTTGATCGGTGGGCTGACAGGTGTTCTTCGTTTTGCGAGTATTCCTTATTTATCAAAAATAGTAGGTTTGATTATCGACATCATTCGTAATCTGCCATTATTGCTTATCATCTTTTTCACTTATTTTGCTTTGCCGCAAATCGGTATCCAAATGAACATCTTTTGGTCAGCAGTTGCAGCATTGACGATTTTTGAATCTGCCATGTTATCAGAGATTTTCCGTGCAGGTTTGAATGCTGTGCCGAAAGGTCAGATGGAAGCAGGACTTTCTACGGGGTTAAGCTATGTGGAAACGATGCGTACGATCATCATGCCGCAAGCATTCAAGTCAATGATCCCTGCCATTGTCAGTCAGTTGATCTCATTGATCAAAGACACTTCTTTAGCGGTGATTATCTCGTTACCAGAGTTGACGCACCAAGCGCGGATCATTTACGGCCAAAATACTAATTATGTCTTACCAATGTTCGTTATGATGACTTTCATGTATTTTGTCGTATGTTACGCACTTTCTTTACTTTCTTCTTACCTAGAAAGAAGAAAGTACAGCTATTAGTAGAAAAAATCGTATTTTAAATGGTAATTAAGAAGGAATCCACGAAATTTTTTAAAAAAATTTTTTGTGGATTCCTTCTTACTGTCATCCAAAAATTCCATCGATATACAAGTAGGATCGCAATGTTGGAAAAGAGCCGGAAAGCAGATTGTAGGACTTGATAATTCACGTCAAAAAGTCCACAATATAGAAGGTAGAATTTTTTTGAAAAAGGATGATTCGATTGACAGATAAACGTCCGATCGGTTTTATTGATTCAGGGGTTGGCGGTCTTACAGTCGTCAAAGAAGCATTGAAGCAATTGCCGAATGAAAACATATTATACGTTGGCGATACCGCGCGCTGTCCATATGGACCAAGACCCGCAGAGCAAGTGATCGCTTATACATGGGAAATGACGAATTATTTAGTTGAAAAAGGCATAAAGATGCTTGTGATTGCCTGTAATACGGCAACTGCGGTCGCATTAGAAGAAATCAAAGCAACACTCTCGATTCCAGTGATCGGTGTGATTTTGCCAGGAACGAGAGCGGCAGTCAAGCAGACGAAAAATCATCGAGTAGGGGTGATTGGAACAATTGGTACCGTCAAAAGTGCTGCTTACGAGACGGCATTATTGGATAAAGCACCCGAACTGAAAGTTACCAGCTTGGCGTGTCCAAAGTTTGTTTCAGTCGTAGAAAGTAAAGAATACCGATCATCAGTCGCTAAAAAAATCGTGGCTCAAACTTTGCTTCCATTAGAATTAAAAGGGATCGATACCTTGATTTTAGGTTGCACCCATTATCCGCTCCTTCGCCCAATCATTCAGAATGTTATGGGGGATAAAGTCATGCTGATCGATTCAGGAGCAGAAACGATTGGCGAAGTTTCGATGTTACTTGACTATTTTGAAATCAGTAATTCACCACAAAATGGCCGAACGCTTTGTCAGTTTTATACGACAGGATCAGCTAAAATGTTCCATGAGATTGCCCAAGATTGGTTAGGATTAAAAGAACTGATCGTTGAATCGATTGATTTAGGAGGAAAAGAGCAATGATGCGTCATGACGGAAGAAATGTCCAAGATTTACGTAAAATCACGATTGAAACAAATGTGCTAAAGCATCCAGAAGGATCAGTTTTGATCAGCTTTGGCGATACGAAAGTGATTTGTGCGGCAACGGTTGAAGAGTCAGTGCCCCCCTTTTTAAAAGGGACTGGTAAAGGATGGGTGACAGCAGAATACAGTATGTTGCCTCGCGCCACGAATACGAGAAATCGTCGTGAAAGCAGCAAAGGTAAGTTAAGTGGACGGACGATGGAGATCCAACGCTTGATCGGTCGTTCGTTGCGTGCGGTCGTCGATCTCGAGAAACTTGGTGAACGTAGTATCATCGTTGATTGTGACGTGATCCAAGCAGACGGTGGCACCCGAACAGCAAGTATTACAGGTGCATTTGTGGCTTTAAGATTAGCAATCGAAAAATTATTACAGACAAAAGTGTTAGCGAATGATCCAATCAAAGAACATTTAGCCGCCATCAGTGTAGGGATTTTAGCTGATGGGACATGTGTGACTGATTTGGATTATCACGAAGACGTGGCAGCGGAAGTCGACATGAACTTAGTGATGACGGAATCAGGCAGATTTGTGGAGATCCAAGGCACAGGCGAAGAAGCTACCTTTGATGGTGAACAATTGAACGAAATGCTTGTTTATGGTAAAACAGCGATCGAATCACTGATTTTTGAACAAAAAAATGTTTTGTTGAGCGAATGGTCAGACACTACGCCTGAACCGACAGAAAAAACGATTGTGATTGCTACTCGAAACGCAGGCAAAGCAGAAGAGTTCCGTACCTTATTTGCGAAGGAAGGCTATACAGTCAAAACATTGTTCGATTATCCTGAGATACCTGATGTCGAAGAAACAGGTACAACATTCGAAGAAAACGCCCGGTTAAAAGCAGAAACGATTGCTCAAGTATTGAACCAGCCAGTATTGGCGGATGACTCTGGCCTGAAAGTCGATGCGTTAGGTGGCAGACCAGGAGTTTATTCTGCCCGTTTTGCTGGCGAACATAAGAGTGATGCGGCAAATAACGCAAAACTGCTTTTTGAATTAACCGATGTAGCTGATGAAGAACGCACCGCACAATTTCATTGTACGTTGGTTTTTGCTGAACCAAATAAAGAAAGTTTAGTCGTGGAAGCAGAGTGGCCTGGACGAATTGGTCGGATACCTAAAGGCGAAAATGGCTTTGGCTATGACCCTTTGTTCATTCCTGATGGGTACACTCAAACAGCGGCAGAAATCTCAAGTGAAGAAAAAAATAACCATAGTCACCGAGGCATGGCCATGGCAAAACTAAGCCAAGTTTGGCAGGCATGGTTGGAAGGAGTGGAGTAGATGCGCTATTTAGTCGTTAGTGACAATCATGGGGATCGAGCAATCATCAAAGAATTGCTGTCCCAATACCAAAATCAAGTTGATTATTTTTTTCATTGCGGTGATTCAGAACTTGACGCAACAGATGAAGTTTGGGAAACTTATTTCGGTGTACAAGGCAATTGTGATTTCGGCACAGACTTTGAGACTAAACGAGTTGTAGATACTGGGCTTGATCGGGTATATATGACTCACGGCCATTTATCGAATGTCCGCTTTGGTTTGACTCAGTTAGCCCTTGAAGCAAAAGAGCAACACGCAACGATTGCTCTTTTTGGTCACACCCATCAACTAGGGTGTGAATTTGAAGAAGGTATCTTGTTCTTGAATCCAGGAAGCATCTCCCAACCTCGAGGAATGATCCAAATCCCAGCATACGCAATCATCGAGAGTACGAAAGAGACACTTGCTGTCCAGTACTATAATCGATCACACAAAAAAATCGATAACATGGCATTTGAATATAAACGCTGACAAACAAACTCTAATTTTTGCTAAAAATAGAAATGTTTGTATAGATTTTGCATCCGTTTTCGGTAAAATAGAGATATTGAAAGAATTTGAAATGGAGGGCCAATACATGATTGGACCAATTGTAAGAGAGTTATTACTGCAAAATCAAGAGACATTTTTGGTTCCAGCAGAAAACGTGGCAAATGTTATGTATCAACATCCGTTATCGCATGGACTATTAGTTTTATCGAAAGTGGGCTACACTAAAATCCCTGTCTTAGGGAAAGATGATCGCTTTGTTGGTCTAGTCAGTCTATCAAATGTTGTCAATAAGATGATGGATCTACAAACAATCAGTATGGAACCATTAGAAGGCCTAACAGTGGCTGATGTAATGGAAACCGATGTACCAACCATTGATGAAAATTGGGAACTAGAAGAAGTTCTTCATTTACTAGTTGATGCTTCGTTCTTGCCAGTCGTCACAGAGGATAAAGTGTTCAAAGGAATCATCACACGAAAAGAGTTACTGAAAGCAGTCAATTACATGGTACACGAATTAGAACGCCAAAATATTGTATCACCTAAAATAGATGTAGATGAATTGAGAGAAAGAATCGATATCGTTAGTTAAAGGTAATTGATCCTACTCACTAAAGATAAAGACATAAAACAAACGAAGCGACGCCCAAAAGTTAGACTATATTTCTAACTTTTGGACGTCGCTTTATTTGTTGTATTAAGGAATGACACGAGTGGTAATAAAGTTTGTCCTGAGAATCAAATACTTTAGTCATTTTAGACATTTTTCTAATGATTAAAAAAAGAGGTCAAACCTAAACACTTCTGTTCATTCGGTATTAAGTGGTAGGAGAGGGCTAATGTCCCACTCCCAGCGTAGACACTACATAAACTATTTCAACACGATTGGTGTATTTGGGATGCTGTAACCGGCAGCTGTCAGTTCTTTGACATATGAACTCAAAAATTCTTCTTTCAATTCGAACTGTTTACCATTTAAAACGTAACAGATCGTCCGAATCGCAAAGTTGCTGTTGCCGATATCGACCAATCCAAAGATCGATGGCTCAGTTTGTAATTCCTCTTCGTATTTTACAGCTAACGTTTCATTGACTTTTTGAATGATCTCATAGATCTTATCATAGCCTTCTTCCGGAACGATCCGAATATCAAGAACGACTTGCATATTGGAACGAGAGAGGTTACTGATCGTTGTGATACTACGGTTTGGAATGAAGTGAACGGTACCGTCAACACCTTTGAGTTGCAGTGTCCGGATACCAACGGATACCACGGTTCCTTCGATAGTTAGATTCGTTAATTTGACATAGTCGCCTACGTCCATTTGTTGTTCCATGATGATAAAGAAGCCAGTGATTACGTCACTCATAAAGCCTTGTGCCCCTAAACCGATGGCTACTCCGGCAATCCCTGCTCCGGCTAATAGTGAACCAATCGGCACACCAATCACGGATAGGATGGCATAAATAAAGAAAAAGCCAATCGTATAATTGAAAATGGTATTTAAAAGACTTTGTAACGTTTTTAAGCGGCTACCGTTAAGAACGGTTTTTTTTGAATATTGTTTAAAAGATTTGTCGATCAAGTATTTACCGATTCGATTGATGAGTCCAAAAAGAATAATCAAAAAAATAAGGAATAATCCTTTTTGGATCATTGTAGAAAAAATCCCATCCCAATCAATATTATTCCAAAAACGTTGGAACGCATTAAGTTGACTGACCGCTTGATCGGTCAAATTTTCTCCGGTTGAGCTTGTTGTTTCTGCTGTTGCAATGAATGAAAACATAAAATCCCCTTTTCTAATTAGTCTCTTTTGTATTGTAACAAGAACAGCATAAAAATCAAAATAAATCATTAGATAAGCTACCAATCACACTTGCAATAACAAGTGGTTAAAATAAACGATGACAAATGGGAGAGATAGTGCTAAAATATTTCAAAACTGACGATTGGTGGTATGAACATGCAAATAGATTGGGATAACTTAGGATTTTCTTACATCAAAACACCTTGGCGCTTCGTTGCCAAATGGAAAGATGGAGAGTGGGAAAAAGGCGAATTGACCGAGGATAATTATCTGTCACTTCATGAAGGATCGCCCGCACTTCACTATGGCCAACAGTGCTTTGAAGGATTAAAGGCTTATCGCAGAAAAGATGGAAAGATCAATTTATTCCGTCCAGAGCAAAACAGTCGTCGCTTGAACCAGAGTGCCAGACGTTTATTGATGCCCATGGTTCCAGAAAAAATGTTTGTTGATGCAGTGAAAGAAGTCGTAAAGGCAAATGAATCCTTTGTGCCACCTTATGGTTCAGGAGCAACGTTATATTTACGTCCTTTCCTGATCGGTGTCGGAGAAAACATTGGTGTTCATCCAGCGCCTGAGTATTTGTTTGTGGTTTTCTGTACGCCTGTAGGAGCCTATTTCAAAGGTGGATTGAAACCAACGAACTTTATCGTTTCTGGTTATGACCGAGCTGCTCCGAATGGTACGGGAGCTGCCAAAGTTGGTGGAAACTACGCAGCAAGTTTATTACCAGGAACTGAAGCGAAAGAATTAAATTATTCAGATTGCGTTTACCTAGATCCAGCGACGCACACAAAAATTGAAGAAGTCGGCGCGGCGAATTTCTTTGGTATCACTAAAGACAACCAGTTCATCACACCGCAATCGCCTTCGATTTTACCAAGTATTACGAAGTATTCCTTGTTGCAGATTGCGGAAGAACGTTTGGGACTTAAAGCAGTTGAGGGAGATATCTACATCGATCAACTTGATCAATTTGCAGAAGCAGGTGCGTGTGGAACCGCAGCGGTGATTTCACCGATTGGTGGAATCTACTATAAAAATGATTTACATGTCTTTTATAGTGAGACAGAAGTAGGACCAGTAACTAAGCGCTTGTATGAAGAATTGACGGGTATCCAGTTTGGGGATATCGAAGCACCAGAAGGTTGGATCGAAGTCGTCGAATAATGTCTGGCTTTAAAAATAACTACAAAAAAATCAGCTCTCACATTGGAGGGCTGATTTTTTATTGGATCAAGATAAGTGAACACCTTTATCTACGTAAATGATATCACCGATGATCCCGCTAGATAGGGGGCTGATCAAAAAGGCACAAGTATTTCCGACTTCTTCGATCGTCACACCTTGTTGATCGGGGGTGCGTGATTCGGATAACTCGATCAATTTTTGGTAATCCTTCACACCAGTCACGGCTAACGTTTTGATCGCACCAGCAGAGATCCCATTGACACGGATTCCTTTAGGTGAGAATTCAGCGGCTAAGTAGCGAATGGCAGCTTCTAGTGAAGCTTTCGCGATGCCCATCATATTATAGTTAGGGATCGCTCGTTGTGAACCAAGATAAGACATACTTACGATCCCACTGTTAGGAGCTAAGTACTTTTGGGCATACTTCGATACAGCGATCAATGAATAGCTACTGATGTCTTGTGCTAATTGATAACCATCTCTTGAAATATCAGAAACGTTACCTGAAAGCTCTTCTTTGTTGGCATAAGCAACAGCGTGGACCAAACCATGGATCTCACCGGCATATTCACCAATCGTATCCATCGCTTTTTCGATGCTCTCATCGCTAGCGACATCACACTCTACAGTGAAGGCATCTTCACCGACTAATTTGACTAACGATTTCTTCATCCGTTCATTTTGGTACGTATAGATGATCTCAGCGCCTTGTTGCATCATTGCTTCCGCACAACCCCAAGCAATACTGCGTTTATTCGCAACACCCATGATCACGATTTTTTTTCCTTCTAAAAAAGACATATAGACACTCCTTTGATTCAATAAAAGTTTTGTTTGACGATAATATAAGTGCAAAAAAATAACTTCTTGATTTCTTATTATTCAGTAAAATGCTTTGATTGTCAAACTATTTTTTTGATGAATAAAAAATGATTGCCAAATAATCAAGAATATGATACTTTGATAATCAAAGTATTGATTACGGCTATTGCCCGAAAGAAGGAGTAAACTATGTCATACGCATTATCAGCAACGGAAGTAATGGATCTTATTCCAAACCGTTACCCAATTTGTTACATCGATTACGTGGATTCGATCGATTCAGGAAAGAAGATCATTGCAACAAAAAATGTAACGATCAATGAAGATTTTTTCCAAGGGCATTTCCCTGACAATCCGGTCATGCCAGGAGCGTTGATCCTAGAAACCCTTGCACAAGCAGGTTCGATCTTGATTTTAAAATCAGAAGAGTTCCTAGGGAAACGTGCGTATATCGGTGGGATCAACAAAGCAAAATTCCGCCAAAAAGTCGTTCCTGGGGATGTGATGAAGTGTCATTTTGAGATCATCAAAATGAAAGGACCTGTAGGGACTGCGATTTCTGAAGCTTTTGTTGACGATACAAAAGTGTGTGAATGTGAATTTACATTTATCGTCAATGAGCAAGCATAAAGATAAAAATAAACTTTAGGAACCCATAGAGAGGTTCTAAAAATATCAATAGATATGGCAATAGGGGAGCGGAAAGCAGCTTTCCACAAAAAAAGAATCATCTTCTGAATAGTTTTCTATTCTTGGATGGTCTTTTTTTGTCTATTTAAGACTGTTTTGAAAATGTTAAGTTTTACTAAAGGTGAATATGAAAACAACTATTTTTTAGCGAAAATATAAAAAATAGTTGTAAAGTCCCAGCCATCAAAAGTTTTTAATTAAAAAAAGGGAGTGGGACATTCGTTCACCTCTCCCACCTATAACCGAATAAACGGCGGGAACAAAAAGTAACCTCTTCGAAAATAAGGCGCCATCCACAAAAATTTGAAATACAATTTTCGTGGATGGCGCCTTATTTCTCGAGGCTGAACACTTCTGTCTCCACCTCATTTGATGTTTCAGTAGAAAGTGATCAAATGTGTGTTTATTTTGCTTCCTGTAAGATGTTGATTTTTTCGATCTTCACATCTTCTGTTGGCTTATCTGAGCTATCTGTTTCGACAGCAGCAATCGCATCAACAACGTCCATTCCTTCAACGACTTGACCAAAGACCGTATATTCACCATCTAAACTAGGGTAGCCGCCGTTTTTATAGGCGTCAATAATGGCTTGTGGGTAATCATCTTTCAATAAACCATCATGCATATCATGAGAGTTTTGTACGATGAAGAATTGGCTACCATTACTATTCGGGTCTTGTGTACGAGCCATTGAAAGGGCGCCGCGGATGTTATAAAGTTGGTTTGAGATCTCCGTTTCAAAACCTTCTCCCCAAATACTTTCTCCACCAGTTCCGTTCCCATCAGGATCGCCACCTTGGATCATAAAGTCTTGGATGACACGATGGAAAGTGACGCCATCGTAGTAGCCATCTTTGGCATGAGTCATAAAGTTCTCCACAGCTTTTGGTGCAAGCTCTGGGAATAGTTTGATCTTGATCGTTCCTTTAGTTGTGACCATTTCAACTAGATCTTCGTTATCAGCGACTTCTGTATTCAATTGAGGTAACTCTAAAGAATTTAAATCAATACTTTCTACAGTGCTAGTCTCTGTTGTTTTTTCTGTTGATTCTTTCGTGCTTGAAGAGGCGGTATCTGAACCGTTCGACGTACAACCAGCTGCAAATAATAGCGTTGCAGCCATACTCATAGTTAAAAATAATTTTTTGTGTTTCATAAGTAATTCCTTTCTTTTTTTGTTCGTTGTTATCTTTAATGATAGCAAATTATCAGATAAATACCTACACTTTTTCGAACAATAAGCGAAATTATTTAATAAATAGTAAAAGGTGTAGACCATTTGAAAGCGGTTTGTTATAATGTAAGTGGATACAAAAACGCACATCCAGGAGGGTATCAACACATGGGAAAATTAGGAATTTCAATTTATCCAGAACGTTCAACGTTTGAAAAGGACAAAGAATATTTAGATTTAGCACATAAATACGGATTTAAACGTGTATTCACAAGTTTATTACAAATTGCAGACGATAAAGAAAAAGTCTTAGCAGACTTTAAAAAAGTCGTCGATTATGCCAATCAATTAGAGATGGAAGTCATGGTGGATATCAATCCAGCGTTATTTGAACAGTTAGAGATCTCATATGATGATCTATCGTTCTTCGATGAGATGGGCGCCGACGGCATTCGTTTGGACATTGGATTTACTGGAGCAGAAGAAGCAAAAATGACTCGGAATCCATACAATATCAAAATCGAGATCAACATGAGTTCAGGCACGAATTATGTTGACAATATCATGAGTTATTCGCCGAACACAGATAACTTACTAGGTTCACATAACTTTTACCCTCATCGTTATTCTGGTTTAGGCTATGATCATTTTGTCGCTTGTTCGGAGAAATTCCGCAAATATAATTTGAATACGATGGCATTCGTAAATTCACAAACAGCTGACTTTGGCCCATGGCCGACGCAAGACGGACTTTGCTCATTAGAAGACCATCGTGATCTTGAAATCGCGACGCAAGTCAAACACTTGATGTTGACAGGTTTGATCGATGATATCTCTGTAGGAAATGCTTATGCGAGTGAAGAGGAATTACGTGCAATGTCTGAA
Source organism: Enterococcus mundtii (assembly GCF_002813755.1). Lineage (NCBI taxonomy): Bacteria > Bacillati > Bacillota > Bacilli > Lactobacillales > Enterococcaceae > Enterococcus > Enterococcus mundtii. The sequence continues at coordinate 1,208,632 of NZ_CP018061.1, forward strand.
GCTTTCTTTGCAAGCTATCCTACATTAAAAGTTGATGTAGCAGAAGATATCACAGAAGATGAACGTATTTGTCTATTCGATAATCTTCATAGTTATCGTGGAGATCGCTCAGAGTATATCTTGCGTTCAACGATGACACGCATCTATTACAAAGACAAACCATTCCCAGCGCATAATACGAAAGATATGACCCGTGGGGATGTATTGATCGATAACGTTGGTTACGGACAATATAAAGGTGAAACACAAATTGCTTTAAAAGAAATGAAGAATGATGGACGAGTGAATGTCGTCGGACGTATCTCAGACGATGAGTTATTCTTACTTGATTTCTTGAAACCATGGTCAAACTTCAAGTTGATCGAAAGTAAATAATTGTGTAATTATAAATATTGAAAAGCCCCGTAAAGCGATCAGAGCTTTACGGGGCTTTTCAATGACGATTATTATTTATTCTAGATTGCATCACACGTCCTCTTTGTTTATACTAATTTTAGACAGTACATCAATGTAAAAGCAAGGAAGGTATAAGATGAAACTTTGGATCAAAATTTTAATCGGCGTGACATTACTCGTGACAGTCGTATTAGTCTTTGCGGGTAATTATTTTTATAACTATGCCGTTGTTCCTTCAGAAAAAGACTTTTTAGAAGGCGATACTCCTGGCACAACAAAAACAAATGAAGAATCGAGTGCACAATCTTGGTTTGCGAATCCTGAAAATCGTAAAGAATGGCAACAGACATCTGCGGATGGATTGAAGTTATCAGCCATTTATCTACCAGCAACAGACAGTCATAAAACAGCGATCGTGGCTCATGGATATATGGGAAATGCGGAAACGATGGCAAATTACGCAAAGATGTTCCATGATCTTGGCTATAACGTATTAGTCCCTGATGCCCGCGGCCACGGAAAAAGCGAAGGGGATTATATCGGCTTTGGCTGGCACGAACGGAAAGATTATGTGAAATGGATCGATCAAGTGCTTGAAACAAACGGTCAATCTGAAGAAATCGTTTTATACGGTATTAGTATGGGGGCAGCTACTGTGATGATGACTAGCGGAGAACCATTGCCTACAAATGTTAAAGCGATCATCGAAGATTGTGGCTATTCCTCTGTTAACGAAGAATTGGCTTATCAGCTTAATGAATTATTTAGCTTACCACCGTTCCCATTGATCCAAGTAACTAGCTTGATGACAAAAATCAGAGCCGGCTATTTCTTTGGAGAAGCTGATGCAATCAAACAATTAGAAAAAAACCAATTACCGATGCTGTTTATCCATGGGGATGCGGATACATTTGTTCCTTACGAAATGTTGGACAAAGTCTACCAAGCGACGAACGGACCAAAAGAAAAATATATCGTCCCAGGAGCAGAGCATGCCAAAGCATATTCGATCGATCCTGAGAATTATCAAAAGACTGTAAGTAGTTTCCTAGAAAAATATGTAAAATAACTGTTGTGACCAAAGTGTTTCTTAAAGAACTTTAAGAACTTTCTTGAAACTTTTGGTCACAACGTTTTATTTTGTCTCCATTCGTTCTTGCAGTAAAATAAAGAAAGAGCCACGAATTTCCGTGAAACTTTCAGTTTAATGATGGACAAACGGGCCATTCACCGATAAAATAGACAGGACTTGTGTTTATTGTGGAAATTCAGGTAGTCAGTATAGTTAGAATAGATAAAAGGAAATAGGAGGACGATAATATGTCCATGTTTTTAGATCAAGTAACAATCGACGTGAAGGCTGGTAAAGGCGGAGACGGGATGGTTGCGTTTCGTAGAGAAAAATATGTACCTGATGGAGGACCGGCTGGTGGTGATGGCGGTCAAGGAGGCGATGTGATCTTAGTCGTTGATGAAGGCTTACGTACGTTGATGGACTTCCGTTTCAATCGTCACTTTAAGGCTCAGCCCGGTGAAAATGGCATGAGTAAGGGAATGCATGGACGTGGTTCTGATGATACGTATGTCAAAGTCCCTCAAGGAACAACTGTACGTGATGCAGAAACAGGGGCACTCTTAGGAGATTTGATTGAAGATGGCCAGACTTTAGTAGTAGCAAAAGGTGGCCGCGGCGGTCGCGGAAATATCCGTTTTGCTTCTCCAAGAAACCCTGCGCCGGAAATCGCTGAAAACGGCGAACCTGGTCAAGAACGTAAAATCGAATTAGAATTAAAAGTACTAGCAGACGTAGGTCTTGTTGGGTTTCCATCGGTTGGAAAATCGACTTTGCTTTCTGTGATCTCTTCGGCAAGACCAAAAATCGGTGCGTATCACTTTACTACCCTTGTGCCAAATCTAGGAATGGTCACTACAAGTGACGGACGTAGTTTTGCGGCGGCGGATCTTCCAGGACTGATCGAAGGAGCTTCACAAGGCGTCGGATTAGGCACACAATTTTTGCGTCATATCGAGCGAACTCGTGTCATTTTGCATGTGATCGATATGAGTGGAATGGAAGGGCGCGATCCTTACGAAGATTACTTGGCGATCAACCATGAGTTGTCTTCTCATAACTTGCGCTTGCTAGAACGTCCACAGATCATTGTAGCAAATAAGATGGATATGCCAGATGCAGAAGAAAATCTAGTGAAATTCAAAGAACAACTAAATAAAAACAAAGAAGATGAATTTGCCGATGACATCCCAGTATTCCCGATTTCTGGCGTGACTCGTAAAGGACTGGATGCCTTACTGAATGCGACAGCTGATCTATTGGAAGTAACACCAGAATTCCCATTGTATGAGGAAGAGATCGAAGAAGAAACCGTTCATTATGGCTTCAATCCAGAAGGTCCTGAATTTACGATCGATCGTGAACCAGATGCGACATGGGTATTGTCAGGTGAGAAGATCGAGAAGTTATTCCAAATGACTAACTTTGACCACGATGAAACGGTGATGCGTTTTGCTCGCCAATTACGTGGGATGGGTGTCGATGAAGCCTTGCGTGCCAGAGGTGCAAAAGATGGTGACTTGGTGCGTATTGGTGAGTTTGAGTTTGAATTTGTCGAATAGTATTGGATACACCACATATTTAGGTGACTAGAGAGCCGTTCAGTTCCAAGTAGTAAGGCAAAATTTAAGAAAATAATCGTTCATTTTTTTTGGTTTTGACTTACTCTCTTAGGAGCAAGCTTTCGTAGAACCTTTAGCGGATTTGAGGAGTTGACGAATGTCAAACTCCTTTTTTTGTATACTGCGTTATTTTTTAAAGGTTTTCCCTTTTATTTTTGTTTATTCCAAGGTACACTAAAAGAAAATGAGAAAGAGGCGATCTCCATGAGCAAACGAGTGATCATATTGAATTTTGAGTTAGAAAGTCAAGCTTACCAAGCATTTTCCGAAATCAAGAAGCTTCACATGACGAGAGCGATCAAAGGCGAACAAATGGCGGTCATCAGCCATCAGTCTAATGGCGCCCATCAATTCAAAATCGAAGACTTCTTAGATTTTACTGGGAACAATAAATCCTCTAAAGGTGGTCTGATCGGAATGCTAGTTGGCGTTTTAGGTGGCCCATTAGGGATCTTGCTAGGATGGTTTGCGGGTGGAATGATTGGTGCGAGCCAAGATGCCAAAGAAATCAAAGATGCACAAACGGTGTTTGATTTTGTCGGGAATAAGATCGGCGAAGGCGCAACAGGTCTGATCTTGATCGCAGAAGAAGAGGACAACCGCCCATTGAACCAACTTGTGATGATGGAATTAGGTGGAGAAATCACTCGATTGGATTATGAAGAAGTAGAACAAGATGTTCAAGATGCTACTGAGGTAGAAAAACATGCAAAAGAAACAGCGCAGAAAAATTGGGATGAAAAGCACAAAAAACCAACCGATAGCTCAGAGGATGCTACACCTTCTGAATAACGATAAAAAGAATGGATGTAAGAATAGTGGTGCTTATTCACTCTTTTCATTTATAGGGACAGTCTTCTAAAAATTATCCTGCGAATTTCAGTTGATTGTCGACTGATTTTACCCTAGAATTAATAAGAATGAATAGAAAGTTAGGTAAATTATGGAACTAGAATTTTTAGGTACAGGCGCAGGGGTTCCTGCTAAACATCGAAATGTCTCAAGTATCGCATTGAAACTTTTGGACGAGCGAAATGAGGTTTGGTTGTTTGATTGTGGGGAAGGCACGCAAATGCAGATTCTACGAACAAATATCCGTCCAAGAAAAATAGAAAAAATATTTATCACTCATCTTCATGGGGATCATATTTTTGGTTTGCCAGGTTTAATCAGTAGTCGCTCTTTTCAGGGTGGCGAAACACCATTAGAAATCTATGGCCCTAAAGGAACGGAAGCATTTGTACGCAATGCGCTGACGATTTCTCAAACAAAACTAGGTTATCCCCTTGTTTTTATTGATTTATCAGAAGATCAAGCTATTTTTGAAGACGCACACTTTTCTGTGTATGCAAAAAAATTAAGCCATGGTATCGATAGCTACGGATATCGGATCGTTGAGCATGATCACAAAGGCGAATTACAAGTGGATAAGCTTAAAGAACTGAATATTCCAGCTGGCCCCATTTATGGAAAACTAAAAAAAGGGGAGACGGTCCAATTAGATAACGGACAGCTCATCAATGGACGTGATTTTGTCGGTCCAGATAAAAAAGGCCGAATCGTGACCATTTTAGGAGACACTCGAAAAACGACCAATTCTGTTATATTAGCAAAAAATGCAGATGTCTTGGTGCATGAAAGTACGTTCAATAAAAACGAGGCAAGAATGGCCCATAACTATTTCCATTCGACGACTCATCAAGCCGCAGAAGTGGCGAAAGAAGCAAATGTCCAAAGATTATTACTGACCCATATCAGTGCGAGATATCTAGGAAAAGCAACACAAGAACTTGAACAAGAAGCACAAGAAATCTTTCCAAATACAAAAGTCATGAAAGATTTTGAGGTTGTGGACGTTCCGTTTCAAGAGGAGGAAAAAAGTTGAATTTAGAAAATAAAGTCGTATTAGTCACTGGTGGCTCTGGTGGTTTAGGTGAACAGATCTGTTATGAAGCAGCAAAACAAGGGGCAATCGTTGTAACATGTGCGAGAAGAATCCAACAAATCGGCGAAGTGAAGGCGGTTTGTCAAGAATTAAGTGGAAAACCAGCATACGCGTATCAACTAGATGTTAGTAATCCTGACAGTGTAGATGAATTGTACGACAAGGTGATGACTGAGGTCGGACGTGTCGATATCTTAGTCAATAATGCTGGATTTGGTATCTTTGAGGATTTCTTATCCTTTGACTTAGGAAAAGCCTACGATATGTTCGAGGTCAATGTCTTGGGGATGATGGTATTGACACAAAAATTTGCAATCGATATGGCAGAAAGACGTCAAGGACATATCATCAATGTGGCATCCATGGCAGGAAAAATGGCGACAGCTAAATCTACGATTTATTCTGCTACTAAATTTGCTGTTCTGGGCTTTTCCAATGCGTTACGTTTAGAGTTGAAACCACTAGGTGTTGCGGTCACGACGGTGAATCCTGGACCAATCGAAACGGAATTTTTTGATAAGGCTGATCCAAGTGGTAGTTATTTGGAAAAAGTCGGTCACTTAGTTTTGGATTCAACTAAATTAGCACAAACGATCGTGCGAGCGATGAAACACCCTAAACGTGAGATCAATCAGCCGGTATTGCTAGAAATCGCGTCTAAATTTTATGCACTTTTCCCAACCATTGGGGATTATTTTGCAGGTGGAATTTTTAATAAAAAGTAGGTGAAGTAAATGAAAAAGCAAGGTAGTGTGATCGTTGGTTTTTTACTTGTACTTGTCATTGTCGTGTTCGCTGTGTTGAACAATCAAAATGTTCCTGTAAGCTTTGGATTTGCTTCTTTTAATGCGCCATTGATTCTAGTGATCATTGGTTCAGCATTGATTGGTGCATTGATTGTATTTTTAACAGCCTTTACGACACTGTGGCAACAGAAGAAACAATTGAAACAACTAACAAAAGAATTAGCAGAGAACCAAGCAGATATCCAAAAGAAAATCGAAGAGGCGACAGAAGAACAACAAAGACAATTTCGTAATGAACGTGCGGAACTTGAAGCGGCCTATCAAGCAGAATTACAAGCAAAGCAAATACAGATCGAACAAATGCAAACACCTTCTGAATCACCTTCTCAAACACCAAAGCAAAGTGTCAATTACTTTGATTGATCAAGGATCACTGTTGATTTTCTAAAAGCAAATAGAAGAAAGTGATAGAAATCACTATCTCAGAAATTATTAGAGGATGTTTTATCCAATTTCTAGCAGGCAACCAAAGTGGGCAAACGAATCTGTTTTGTCTACTTTGGTTTCTTTTAGTTGGATTTGTCAGAATCTATTCTTCTGAAATTCTTTTTTTTAGAGAAGACGTTTGCTATAATGACTAAGTTAGGGGTGAGCATGTGAGACGAGCAAATTTTGATTGGAAGGTCAATGAAACAACACCTTCTGAATCTTTTATCCAAATAATCAAACAGCAGCAATTGTCTCCTTTGATCGGGCAATTACTGTGGCAAAGAGGATACCGAGAGGAAGAAAGTATCCATCAGTTTTTACATCCAAAAGAACAAAAACTCTATGATCCTTATTTGATGTTTGACATGGACAAGGCAATCAGCCGTATCCAAGAAGCGGTGATCAACGGCGAGCAGATCTTAGTTTATGGAGATTACGATGCAGATGGTATCACCAGTGCGACCGTCATGAAAGAAACGTTAGAGTTGCTAGGTGCTCAAGTTGAAGTCTTTTTACCTAATCGATTTGAACATGGGTATGGACCTAATCTAACCGTTTATCAAGAGAAAATAGCTGCAGGTACCCAATTGATCGTGACTGTCGATAATGGTGTAGCTGGGCATGAAGCAATTGCTTATGCACAACAGCAGGGAGTAGATGTGATCGTGACAGATCATCATGAGTTGCCTAGTGAATTACCGGCGGCTTATGCAATCATCCATCCCCGCCATCCACAAGGCAATTATCCTTTTGGAGAATTAGCGGGTGTCGGTGTCGCATTTAAAGTAGCGACCGCTTTGTTGGAAGAACCACCAGCAGAATTTTTAGATTTAGTCGCAATTGGAACAATCGCTGACCTTGTCTCTATGACTGATGAGAATCGGACGCTAGTGGCGTTAGGCTTAGAGGCAATTCGTCATACCGAGCGAGTAGGCTTACAGGCACTGTTTGCGAAAAGTAGTGTACGTGCGAATGAAGCGGATGAAACGATGATCGGTTTTTCGATTGCCCCGCGTTTGAATGCCATCGGCCGGATGGGAGACCCTAATCCAGCGGTTGAATTACTAGCCACATTCGACGAAAGTCAAGCTCAGACATTAGCCGAGCAGTTACAAACGGTCAATGAAGAACGTAAAGCGATCGTTGAGCAAATCACCTCAGAAGCATTGGCGATGATCAATGACGAGAACCAGATCCATTTGTTAGTACATCCAGGCTGGCATGAAGGCGTACTAGGGATCGTCGCTGGAAAAATCATGAACCAAACAGGTAAACCGACAATCGTTCTAGACATCAAAGACCAGACCATTGCAAAAGGATCAGGTCGAAGTATCGAAGCGTTGAATCTTTTCGATATGCTGAATGAGATGCGTGAATTGTTTACATTTTTTGGCGGCCATCACGCAGCAGTCGGATTAACAATGCCAACGGAGAATATCCCTCAGTTACAAGACCGGATGAATGCCTATATAGAAGAAAAGAAAATTGACTTGTCCAAAGGTCCTGTGTTGGCGATCGATGAAATCGTCTCCCCAAAGGATGTAACGGTCGAACAAATCGCTGCATTGAAATTACTGGCACCATTCGGAACAGATAATCCTGTACCTAACTTCTTATTCAAACAGGTTGCTGTCCAAAATGTAAAACGAATCGGTTCGAACCAACAGCACTTGAAGCTTTCTTTAGTGGATGATGATAGTCAATTAGATGCTGTCGCGTTTGGTTTTGGTCCACAAGAAAACGAATTTGTAGATGATTCACTTGATATTGTCGGACAATTATCGATCAATGAATGGAATGGGCGTAAAAAACCGCAGCTGATGGTTTCTGACTTTGCAGTAGAAGGATTGCAAGTATTTGATTGGCGGGCGAAACGTTACCGAACATTAGCAAATGAAATCGAAAGTCCGTTCTATTTAGCGTTTGATGAAGCATCGATCAAAGAACTAAATGAGTCGATACAAAAACACATCATTCTTGGGACAGATAAAGAAATGATTCAATCATGGATTCAGGAAAATGACCCAAAAGCATTAGTAGTGATCGATTGTCCAACGAATCTGACCGACTTGAAAGAGATCTTATCTTTTGGGGCATTTAGTCGAGTTTACTTCTTAGGTATTTCTGTTGATGAAGCATACTTGAACGGTGTAGGAACAAGAGAACAATATGCACGACTCTTCAAATTGATCCATGCGCAAGAACGGATCGATATCCGACATAAATTAGGTGCAATGGCCAACTATTTAAAAATCCCACAAAAATTATTAATTTTTATGATACAGGTGTTTTTTGAGTTGAAGTTTGTTACAATAAACAATGGTGTTTTGGAGAAAGTCGCAGATCCGGCGAGTCATCCTTTGACTGCAAGTGACCGCTATCAGAAGCGATTGAAAAAAATCAAATCAGAGGAATTCTTACTATTAAGTGACATTCCCACAATAAAAAAATGGTTAACAACCTAGGAGGAAACAATAAAGTGGATTTAAAAAATTATATTGCTAGTATTCCTGACTATCCGTCAAAAGGAATTATATTTAGAGATATCTCGCCATTGATGGCTGATGGAGATGCTTATCGGGAAGCAACGAAGCAAATCGTTGATTATGCGAAGGAAAAACGTATCGATATGGTCGTTGGACCAGAAGCGCGCGGATTTATCGTAGGTTGTCCAGTAGCTTATGAATTAGGTGTGGGCTTTGCTCCTGTTCGTAAGAAAGGAAAATTACCTCGTGAAACGATCGAAGTCACTTACGGACTTGAATACGGTACAGATACCTTGACGCTGCACAAAGATGCAATTCAACCAGGACAAAGAGTCTTGATCTGTGATGACTTATTAGCAACAGGTGGAACGATCAAAGCAACAATCGAATTGATCGAAGAACTTGGCGGAGTTGTTGTTGGTTGTGCCTTTTTGATCGAGTTGATGGACTTGCATGGTCGTGACAAAATCGAAGGCTACGACATGATTACTTTGATGGAGTATTAATCAAATAAAATATTGAACAGAACCCCCCCTTCCACAAACGGATGAACCGTTTGCGGAAGGGGGGGTTCGTTGGATGAGTAGCCTCAATTTATTGATGGAACAAATGAGTGCAAGGGTAGGTAGTCAGTTTGTCGTTAAAAAAGCAAACGAGCGATCATCGTTTGCTTGGACGGATTTTTCATAGAAGCGATCTTATTTACTTTTACGAGTGCCTGGAGCTGTAATAGGTTTCGTGATAGAAGGAGTCTTCATGGGATTGACGACGTTGTGATTGACGGTATTTTTTTTCATCCCACAACATAAACCACAATGTAAACAAAGGAACAAAAACCAACAGCGCTGTACGTAGACCAAAATTACCAATAATAATACCTAAAAACAAAACGATCAATACTAAACCAAAACGTCTCATTGATTTCATGATTTTCACCTCTTTATAGAATGCGAACAAAAGTTCGTATCATTAGTATACGAACTTTTGTTCGGTTTGTAAAGAGGGAAGTTCAAAAAGAACAAAGATATCTGCTAAAAGAGGAAAAGACGAGCTTGAGATCATGATCTCAAGCTCGTAAATAAATAACTAAATTTTCTTTTCTTATCAATAAATATGACTACGGTACAGACCAACGACTCGACCTAAGATCGACACCTCATCTAAAATGATCGGTTCCAGTAAATCATTCTCGGGTTGCAAACGGAAATGATCTCTTTCTTTATAGAACCGTTTGCAAGTTGCTTCGTCTTCTGCAGTCATCGCAATAACGATATCACCATTTTGTGCAGTTTCTTGTTTGCGGACAATGACATTATCGCCATCCAATATCCCAGCATTGATCATACTTTCTCCTCGGATCGTCAACATGAACAGACTACCTTCTTCTGATGAAAGGTTTGGTGGTACTGGAAAGAAGTCAGAAGCTTCCTCAACAGCTAGTATCGGCTCTCCGGCAGTAACAACTCCGAGAACAGGAATCGTTGTTGGGCGAATCCCGATTTTTGATAATCCTTGTTGCGTCAATTCGATGGCACGTGGTTTCGTAGGGTCTCTTTGAATAAAGCCTTTTTTCTCTAATCGGGCAAGATGACCATGGACTGTCGATGTTGAAGAAAGCTGAACAGCTTCTCCGATCTCACGGACAGTCGGTGGATAGCCTTTTTGGGTCACTTGTTCGTGAATATATCGTAAGACTTCGATTTGTCTTGTTTCAGTTTGTCGGGCCACAAGGTACACCTTCTTTCACTTGATAACTAAATAGTACCATAGAAAATACTTGATTTCAAACAAATGTTCGCATTAAAGACTATTGATGTAGTTGTTTTTTTTTCATTTTTTATATAAGATGTAGGAGAAGCAAAAGCGAGGAGGAATAGTTGTGTTATCGCCTGAAAAAATCGAACGTATCAATCAGTTAGCTAAAAAGAAAAAAGCAGAAGGATTGACACCAGCTGAAGTCAAAGAGCAAAAGGAATTACGAGAAGCATATCTGACAGCCTTTCGTTCTGGCATGAGACATCATATTGAAGGGATGAAAGTTGTTGATCCCGATGGAAATGATGTCACACCAGAAAAATTGAAAGAAATCCAGAAGAAAAAAGGCCTCCACGACCGAAATAGCAAGTTTTAGTAAAAAAAACTAAAAGTCGTTGCTTTTTTAGAGGAGATACTATAAAATTAGAAGTAGAAATATAGGTAAAAAAAACCTAAATTACAGGAGGGGTTACATTGTTTGATAAAATTGATCAGCTTGGTGTGAATACGATCCGTACATTGAGTGTCGATGCAGTACAAAAAGCAAATTCAGGACATCCGGGGTTACCAATGGGTGCCGCGCCAATGGCTTATGCCCTTTGGACGAAACACTTGAAAGTGAATCCGAAAACTTCTAAAAACTGGGCAGACCGTGACCGTTTTGTCTTATCTGCGGGACATGGTTCAGCGATGTTGTACAGCTTGTTGCACTTAGCAGGGTACCAAGTGACGATTGATGACTTGAAACAATTCCGTCAATGGGATTCAAAAACACCGGGACACCCTGAGGTCAACCATACGGACGGCGTCGAAGCAACGACTGGTCCTTTAGGTCAAGGGATCGCGATGGCTGTGGGGATGGCAATGGCAGAAGCGCATCTAGCAGCGACCTACAACAAAGACCAATTCAACGTCGTTGACCATTATACCTATGCGTTATGTGGCGATGGCGACTTGATGGAAGGCGTGTCTCAAGAAGCAAGTTCGATGGCTGGTCATATGAAATTAGGGAAATTGATCGTTTTATACGATTCAAACGATATTTCTTTAGACGGACCAACCTCAAAAGCCTTCACTGAAAATGTTGGCGTACGCTATGAAGCTTACGGTTGGCAACATCTCTTGGTAAAAGACGGCAATGATTTAGAAGCCATCTCAAAAGCAATTGAAGAAGCGAAAGCCGAAACAGACAAACCGACATTGATCGAAGTGAAAACGGTCATCGGATTTGGTGCACCAAACCAAGGAACTTCTGCGGTCCACGGCGCACCACTTGGCTTAGAAGGCATTCAAAAAGCCAAAGAGATCTATGGTTGGGAATACCCTGACTTTACCGTACCAGAAGAAGTGGCGGAACGCTTCCGTCAAACGATGGTTGAAGAAGGCGAAAAAGCTGAAAATGCTTGGCGTGAGATGTTCGCAGCATACAAAGCAGCGTATCCAGAATTAGCGCAACAATTCGAAGATGCCTTTGCTGGAAAATTACCAGAGAATTGGGATGCAGAGCTTCCAACATACGACGAAGGTGAAAGCCAAGCCAGTCGTGTCTCAAGTAAAGAGATGATCCAAGCATTATCAAAAGCGATCCCAAGTTTCTGGGGTGGTTCTGCCGATCTATCCGGATCAAACAATACGATGGTCACAGCAGACAAAGACTTCACGCCTGAACACTATGAAGGCCGCAACATTTGGTTTGGTGTTCGTGAGTTTGCGATGGCATCAGCGATGAACGGGATCCAATTGCATGGCGGTACCCGGATCTATGGGGGAACATTCTTTGTCTTTGTGGATTACTTGCGACCAGCTGTGCGTTTAGCAGCGATCCAAAACACGCCAGTCATTTATGTCTTGACCCATGACTCTGTAGCAGTTGGTGAAGATGGCCCGACGCATGAGCCAGTGGAACAATTGGCTTCGGTTAGAAGTATGCCAGGTGTCCATGTCTTACGTCCGGCGGACGGGAACGAAACTCGTGCGGCATGGAAAGTAGCGATGGAATCTACAGATACACCAACGATCTTAGTCTTGAGTCGTCAAAATCTACCAGTTCTTCCAACAACGAAAGAAGTGGCGGATGATATGGTTAAAAAAGGTGCCTATGTCTTGTCTCCAGCTAAAGGGGAACAACCAGAAGGAATCTTGATCGCGACAGGTTCAGAAGTGGATCTAGCTGTTAAAGCGCAAAAAGTATTGGCGGAACAAGGAAAAGATGTTTCAGTGGTTTCTATGCCAAGTTTTGATTTATTTGAACAACAATCCGCGGAATATCAAGAAAGCGTCTTGCCAAAAGCAGTGACGAAGCGTGTTGCGATTGAAGCAGCTTCACCATTCGGTTGGGAACGTTATGTGGGTATCGAAGGTCAAACGATCACAATTGATCACTTTGGCGCATCTGCTCCTGGAAACAAAATACTTGAAGAATTTGGTTTTACAGTAGATAATGTAGTCAACGTCTTCAATCAATTATAGACAAATACTGAAAGCAGTTCGATTGGAGTGCTTGGAGATTTTTTCCAAGCCTCCAATTTTCTATTTTTTTAGGTACAAATTAGTAAAAAGGGATAATTGTCGTTACTTTTGTGTTACTTTTTGATTACGTGAAGATTACAAAAAGTAAATGATTGAAGATTCGTTTGAGTTTCAATAAAATAAAACGTATAATTTAAATGATTAAGTTTCGTTTAAGAGGAAGTTTTATTTACTGTTTCATTTGAGGAGGAATTTGAATGCAAGAGCTGAGAACCCGTAGCGCTCGACACCATAGGCCCAAAAGGAAAATGACCATCAATAAAAAAGCCATTGCACCTTTAGTGGGGACAAGCCTATTAGTTGGGCCAATGTTGGTCACAGCAACACCACAAACTGTACGTGCGGATGAGTTAGATGTCGCATCTTCTGCCGATCCGCAAGCATTTATCAATCAAATCGGATGGGCTGCTTCTGAAGTTGCAGCAAGCAATGATTTATATGCGTCTGTCATGATTGCACAAGCATTACTTGAAAGTGCGTATGGTACATCTGGATTATCAAGTGCACCATATTACAACTTATTTGGAGTCAAAGGTAGCGCAGGTCAATCTGTGGTATATATGAATACGCAAGAATATTTGAATGGTCAATGGGTAACGATGAACGAACCTTTCCGTCGCTATTCATCTTATTGGGAGTCATTCCAAGATCATGCGAATGTTTTACGTTCTACTAGTTTTTCGACAGGCGATTATCATTATTCAGGTGTATGGAAAAGTAATACTACCAGCTACTATGATGCAACAGCTTATTTAACTGGACGTTATGCAACAGATCCTAATTACGCATACAAATTAAATGAATTGATCAGCACATATAATCTGACTCGCTTTGATACACCATCAACTGGTTCAACAACAACTAGTACGACAAGTACCACAACGACTAGTACGACAACCTCTACAACGACTACGACAAGTAGTAACCAAACTTATACTGTCGTCTCTGGCGATACACTTTGGGATATTGCTCAAAAATTCGGTATGTCCGTCGATGATCTGATGGCAAAAAATGGCATGACGATGTCAAATTATTCATTATTGGTTGGACAAGAAATCAATGTCTAACTTTATATCAACTTAAAAAAGAGGCATATCAAAAGATGTGTCTCTTTTTTTTACTTCTCCAGTAAGAATCACTCGCAGAAGTACCTTTTTTGTATTATGATTAATAGAGAAGCAAATGAAGGGGGAAAAAACATGACACAGATTTATCAATCGATCACAGAATTGATCGGTAAAACACCTATCGTTCGATTAAATAAAATGGTTCCAGAAGGAGCTGCGGATGTTTTTGTTAAGTTGGAATTCTTCAATCCAGGTGGAAGCGTGAAAGACCGTATTGCCTTGAATATGATTGAAAAAGCAGAACATGATGGGCTATTGAAACCGGGTGATACAATCATTGAACCTACTTCAGGAAACACTGGTATTGGTTTAGCGATGGTCGGTGTAGCAAAAGGATATCATGTGAAACTTGTCATGCCTGAAACGATGAGTATCGAGCGTCGCTTATTGATGAAGGGTTACGGAGCAGAACTAATTTTGACTCCAGGGACAGAAGGCATCAGTGGTTCAATCAAAGAAGCAAAACGTCTAGCGGAAGAAAATGGCTATTTCTTACCTCTGCAATTTGAAAACCCTGCTAATCCATTAGTTCATGAAAAAACGACTGGGCCAGAAATCCAAGCGGCGTTTGGTGTGAATGGGTTGGATGCGTTTGTCGCAGGAATCGGTACTGGTGGAACAATCACCGGTGCGGGACACGAATTAAAACGGATCAATCCAGCGCTTAAGATCGTTGGAGTTGAACCAGCCGAATCTGCCGTTTTAGAAGGCAAAGAACCTGGGCCACACAAAATCCAAGGTATCGGAACAGGTTTTGTCCCGGATACGTTAGATACGAATGTCTATGATCAAGTCTTATCAGTATCTAGTGAGCAAGCAATGATCACAGCTCGCCGTATGGGGCAAGAAGAAGGAATCTTAGTTGGTGTTTCAGGAGGAGCCGCAGTTGAAGCTGCGCTTAATGTAGCTAAAGAACTAGGGGCTGGAAAAAAAGTTCTTGCGATTATTCCTGATAATGGAGAACGTTATTTGTCTACTCCTTTGTATCAGGATATGTAAGTCTACGTGAAAATCTGAATAAAAAGTGTGAAATAATGGTGAAACATCCGTTATTTTACACTTTTTTTGTATAAAATAGGCAAAATTATAAAATTCTTTTCTTTTTCTTTCCATAATATGTAGATTTAAAAAAATAAAAATAGTATGATAATAAAAGAACAATAAGGTGGGGTTTTGTTTATATGGAAAATAAAAAAGTAGAAGCGGCGATCGAGCAGCTGAAAAAAGAAAATATTCGGATTACGCCGCAAAGATACGCAGTTTTAGAGTATCTGATTGAGCATCGTTCACATCCAACGGCAGATGAAATCTACAAGGCGCTTGAGCATCGCTTTCCTAATATGAGTGTTGCTACAGTTTACAATAATTTACGATTGTTCACATCGATCGGGTTTGTTCAAGAAATGAAATATGGTGATGCATCAAGCCGATTTGATTTTAGTTCACAAAGACATTATCATGTGATTTGCCAAAATTGCGAGACGATCGTCGATTTTCATTATCCTGGGCTAGAAGATATTGAAATGGCGGCGGGGCGCTTAACTGATTTTGAAATCCATGATCATCGTTTAGAATTATATGGGCTATGTCCGAATTGCAAAAAATAAATCGTGCGAACATCTGAAACATCGATAAGGTCAAATGACTTTGTTGATGTTTTTTTGTCTTTCATTTGTGACGTGTAGAAAAACAAGGAATACCTACTCCTGTGAAACTAAGAGGAAAACACACTAACAATTTTAAGAAAGGTGAAAATATTTATGCAATTTTTTATGCGATTTCGTATTCATTCACAAGCACAGAGGTGTTAGTTTAAAAATTCACAAAAAGAACGTTTATTTATCAGTGTTTCAAATCGAAAATGCGCAAAATATGATAAGTAAGACCTTGTGAATTCACAAGCATAAAACTGTTGGATACGTTTTAATTTTGCTATAGTAAAAATTGTCAAAGGACAAATCGTTTATCGGAGGGACACACATGAAAGTAGTAGTAATCGGCTGTACCCATGCAGGAACAGCAGCAGTAAAAAGCATCTTAAAAAACAACCCAGAAGCAGATGTTACAGTTTATGAACGTAACGACAATGTTTCATTTTTATCTTGTGGGATCGCATTGTATGTTGGAGGCGTCGTGAAAGACCCAGCAGGCTTGTTCTATTCAAACCCTGAAGAGTTAGCTTCGTTAGGTGCGAAAGTGAAAATGGAACATGATGTCACTGATGTTGACACAGAAAACAAACAAGTCACAGCGAAAGATTTAAAAACTGGCGAAACTGAAACAGTTTCTTATGACAAATTAGTAATGACTACTGGTTCATGGCCAATCATCCCGCCAATCAAAGGGATCGAATCTGAAAATATTCTTTTATGTAAAAACTATAACCAAGCAAACGAAATCATTGCTAAAGCAGAAGAAGCGAAGAAAGTAGTGATCGTTGGTGGTGGTTATATTGGGATCGAATTAGTCGAAGCGTTTGTCGAGTCTGGCAAAGAAGTGACATTGATCGATGGTTTAGATCGTATCTTGAACAAATATCTTGATAAACCATTTACGGATGTGTTAGAAAAAGAATTGGTTGATCGTGGAGTTACTTTAGCTTTAGGTGAAAACGTTTCTGAGTTCATTCCAGATGAGAATGGTAAAGTAAAACAAGTAACTACAGCTAGCCAAACATTTGATGCGGATATGGTTATTTTGTGTGTTGGTTTCAGACCAAATACAAAATTAGTAGAAGGTAAAGTAGAAACATTGCCAAATGGCGCAATCAAAGTAAATGAGTACATGCAAACAAGCAATCCAGATATTTTTGCAGCGGGCGATTCAGCAGTTGTCAATTATAACCCAAGTGGTACGCAAAACTACATTCCTTTAGCAACAAATGCGGTCCGTCAAGGATTGTTAGTAGGAAACAATTTAACAGAGCAAAAAATGGCTTACCGTGGAACACAAGGAACTTCTGGTTTGTACTTATTTGGTTGGACAATCGGTTCAACAGGTGTGACAACAGAAAGTGCCCCAATGAATAACTTGGATGTCCAAGCAACACTATTCGAAGATAACTATCGTCCAGAATTCATGCCAACGACTGAAAAAGTCATGATGGAACTAGTATATGAAAAAGGAACAAATCGTATCGTAGGTGCACAATTCATGTCTAAATACGACATCACTCAATCTGCTAATACGATGTCATTAGCGGTTCAAAATAAAATGACTGTTGAAGACTTAGCTCTTTCAGACTTCTTCTTCCAACCTCATTTTGACCGTCCTTGGAACTACTTGAATCTTCTTGCACAAGCAGCTCTAGGAGAAATCGAGACAGCTCAATAATTTGTCAAAGTGTCATAGAAGAACCATCTGGAAGCAATATTGTTTCCAGACGGTTCTTTTTTTTGGAACTCAACCGGCTATTTAAAGGTCAAAATTTTTTATTGACACTTTTTGTTTTATTTCTCACGAGACAGGAATGGTTTGTTGCAGACTTCACCAGTTGCAATTAGTTGTTTTCCTTTGTTTTTTTTGTCAAAATAATAGATGTAATTAATTTCCAACAAAGCAGATGTAGTGAGTTGGACTAGAGGAGGATCATTATGGAAAAAGAATATTTTGTACAGCAGGATAATTTTATTGAAGATTACAAAAAGGTGACAGGCAGTGAAACGATCGATATTGATTCTTTAGCAGAAGAAGTGATCAATCAATTAAACGAAACCCAAGCAGAAGAATTCGTTTTATCTGGTGATGAAACAAAAGATGGTGAGGATCATCAATTCCCATTTAGTCGACGGATCTATACCGATGAAAATGATGGAACATTGAATACAGAGTATACGTATGAAGGACAACCATACGAGCTACGAACGGATGACGAGGTACAATAATAAACGTTCTATCGATCGTGCGCGTCATTCTCTAAGCTGCTTGTAAAGATATGAGACCTTTTTATAGAGGAGAGCATATCCTAGTACAAGCAGCATTTTCTTCTGATGTACATATATTCCGAAAAGTGAAATGCAATATAAAAATCACTAAAACATTTTAAAAAAATTCAAATAATCCTTTCTTGCTTCAAATCTTGTTTTTACGTATACTAATTTTAAAGAGAGGGATAATAATGTTGAATTTAGAAAACTATTTAAAAGCTGGTCAAACGATCGTTTCCAATCTTTTGCTTAAAAATTATCATCGTATTGGCTTACAAGCAGATGAATTTTTATTTATATTACAGTTGCATATGGCGCAATCAGAAGGTGATTCATTCCCGGATCTGATGAATATTTCCCAGAATATGGGTGTCAAGCAAGAAAAAGTTTTTCAAATTTTGAATCGATTGGTCAGTGGTCATTTCATAGCGATCGAAACGACACTTATCGATGGACGTAAAGCGGATCGCTATGATTTGACACCAACGTATGTGCATTTAGAAAGATTATTAGAAAAAGACTCTCTAAAGCAAGAAGAAGAAGTCCAAGAAAAAACGACACGTTCAGTCTATCAATTATTTGAACAAGAGTTTGGACGTCCCTTATCCTCTATTGAATTCCAACGGATCGGACAGTGGTTGGAAGAGGATCATTATCATCCTGAGATTTTGAAACTAGCTTTACGGGAGGCTGTATTGAACCAAGCGTATAGTTTCAATTATATCGACCGTATCTTATTATCTTGGGAACGGAAAAATTTAAAAACCAAACAGCAAGTAGAAGAAGATCAAAAACGCAGAAAGCAGCAACTGCTTCAAAAAGAAATCGATCAGCCAGCCCAACAAGAAGAGCTGCCAAAAGTATCATTAAAGAATTGGCTGGAAGAATGGGAGTAATATGTTAGGTAAACAACGTACAATGGAAGCTTTTGAGAAAATGTATGAGATGTTTCCAGAAGCGCATGGAGAATTACAACATAAAAATCCTTATGAATTATTGATTGCAGTCATTTTAAGCGCACAAGCGACAGATGTTTCGGTCAACAAGGCAACACCTGCTCTATTTGAAGCTTTTCCAACTCCTGAGGCGTTAGCTAAAGCCCCACTAGAAGAGATCATTCCTAAGATAAAAACAATTGGATTGTATCGAAATAAAGCCAAAAACATCAAAGCATGTGCGCAACAGCTGCTTGATCAGTTTGGAGGACAGGTTCCTCAAACAAGAGAAGAGCTTGTTTCACTACCTGGTGTAGGTAGAAAAACAGCGAATGTCGTGCTTGGAGATGCGTTTGGAGTACCAGCTATAGCAGTCGATACTCACGTAGAACGTGTGACAAAACGATTGAGGATCTGCAAATTGGATGCTTCAGTACAAGAGGTTGAACAAACATTGATGAAAAAGGTACCAGAAGATCTATGGGTAAAAACGCATCATACATTGATTTTCTTTGGGCGGTATCATTGTACTGCTAGAAGCCCACGTTGTGAAGTATGTCCTTTACTGGATATGTGCCAAGATGGGAAAATGCGAATGAAAAATCCTGCAAACAAACACTTAAAATAAGAAAGAAGAGGTCATGACAGAAGTGTTTAGCCTCGATCAATAAGGCACCATCCACGAAAATTGTTCGTCCAATTTTTGTGGATGGTGCCTTATTTCTGAATTAGTTACTTTTATTCTTGCCATTTATTCGATTTTTGAATATGTGAGCGGAGGAAAATCCCACTTTTTTTGTAAAAAACAAATATTGAGAAAAACAAATGAGAGTAAAAGAATAAATAATTGTTTATAACATTACAAGCAAATTTGCTGAATGATACAAACGAGAATTATTTCGACGAAATAAATAATAAAACATTATTAGGATGATAAAATAAATCAGTTATTTTATTATGATGTTTTTATAAAATAAGTATATTAGAATCAGGAAATTATAACACGTTTAATTTATTTATTTTATTTTAAGTATGTTATATTTTTAGTTTTAAATAAAAGAGTTTTCTGTTAGAATTTAATTATAGAGGAGGAATTATATGATTAAAAAAACATTACTTTTATCAACTTTAGTTTTAACAATGGCTGGATGCGCTACATCTGCCCAAGGAGAAGATACAACTAGTACAACAAATGAGTCACAGAAGGAAACACCGGTCATTACCCTTTCGGATGTAGAAGAAGCACAACAAGAATGGGCAGAGAATATTATTGCGATTGGTGAAGCTAGTTTGGAAAGTGACGAAAAAGCCGAAGAAAAAGCGCTTGAGACACTGGAAAATCTATATGCTTACGATGACGGTCAAGTGCTCTTCAAACCAACGAAAGCTGCGGAAGTACCATTTCGTGGAACAAAAGATGAAGCACTATCTTATTTTGTTGGTGGGGACATCGCAGAAGATGGTGGATTTGCCTTAGAGCCTTGGACAGATATCCGCTTTGATAATCACGACACGATCTTGAACGGTGATACAGCGATTTCTTCAGGTGTCTATTATTTTACTTCTGGGGAAACCAACGAAGAAGTCAAAGTTGAATACACATTTGGTTATATCATGGATGAGGATGGCGACTTAAAAATTCAGTTACATCACTCAAGTGTGCCATTCGGATAAGAAAAGATGTATGGTTAAATCAACAAAATGACTGACTATCCTGCTTGATCTTTTAACACTTCCACCATGTAAGATTGATACATAATGTAGGATAGTCAAACGAATCATCGCAATAAATTATCAGCACTAACTGAAATGATTTTAAGCAATATTTGTAAAGCAACTGGAGGATCAAACGAGGCAACTCGTTGGTTCTTCAGTTTTTTTGCTAGGTATCGCATGCAAATAAATCAATAAATTTCTCTTAAATTTATTGGAATAAAATAAATTCAAGAATATAATTATTGGAATTTTATGCAGAAATATTCTAATATTAAATTGTACTTGTTTTTTTATAATAGTTATTTTAGGTTATCGCTTAAAAGCGAACGAAGGTTTACACCGTTCTCATGTCAAATAATTACTATAAATCAACAAGTATCTTTTATTTTCTGAATAGTAAGAATATTTTTGCTATTTAAAAATGACAAGGAAAGATTGAGGTGATGTTATACTATTTGAATTTTACATTTCAACTATAGATTGAGGAGAAAATAAATATGCTGCCAGATAAATTAATATTATTATTCATTACAAAAACACAATTTTTACAAATGAAGGTATTAAAAGAAATGAAACATGGAGCAGTCTCAATAAAAAAGCTGGAAGATGAAATGGATCTAACAAAAAGACAAGCAAGAAAGATACTTCAAAATTTGATGAGAGAATATGAAGAAATCGGATTCTCAAAAAAAACGCACACCTCTTTGATTCTAGATAAAGATGAATTGCGTTGTATGCCACAACTAACCGATACGGAATATCTCGAATTGATCAATATTTTCCAAGAAAGATATTTTGCAGAATCAAATTTATATCAGACATTGTTATATGTGTTGGAAAAAAGGAAATTCAGTGTTTCAGATATTGCAAAATATCTAATCTATAGTGAGTCACATGTATACAAACTTTTAGGAAAGTTGAAAGAATTGTTTCAATTATTAAAAATCGATATTCGATTGATGAAGATCAATGAAACATTGATTGAATTAACAGGTAGTGAATCTACTATACGTATGTTGCATTATCTGGGGATTGCTGTCATTTCAAAAGGAAACTATTGGCTGTTCAAAACGATTACTCAAGAAGAAGTGATCGATTTCCGGTTGTCAATCAACTTTGATCATTACGAAAATTTATCTCCGCTTGGGAAAAAGCGTATCAACTATTTATTAGCGGTCTGTTTGATATCATTGAAAAACGGGTACCAAATCCATGATCTACCCTCAGAACTCGTAGAGCTAGGAGAAACAGTCTATAAGGAGGAGATGGATGCGTGTTTAGAAAAGCTGACTGTCAAAAAGATGATAGATGGAACAAATTCACGAAATGAATGTATCCATTTCGCCTTTCTATCCAACTATTTTGCACAAGATTTAAATAAGAAAGAAGAAAAAGAAGAACTGGGGAGAAAGCTAGGGGAGCTAAAGAAGAATTCGATCGTCACCAAATGTAAAAAATTACTTATGTGCATGATTGATTACTTTCATATACCAGAAACGATTTTTTATCAATTACTCTATTATTTGACAAACAAATTAGTCACTATCCATCATTTGGAATTATATAAATTTATGCCTATATACCATGATGCACTACCAACAAATCGTTATGGGTCCTATATAGAGCGTTGCATCGATAAAAACTTAAAATCTTACCAAAATGAGCCTTCTTACAATCACATCAAAAATAGTTTTGTGCAAGTCATCTTAGGAAGCTTGGTCTCCAACAGTCTTAAATCTGAACATAAAGTTTATGTGGAATTTTTTAACCTTCCAGAATCTAAAAATATAGTCGAAAATGTTATTACACATTACTACAATAATAAACGAATAAAAATCGTAGAATCGTATCATCATGCTGATATCGTTATTTCGGATACCCATGGATACGAAGATAAAGATTTATTTTATTTTAAGCATATCTCAGATAAGGATTCATGGACGAGGTTGGGATCGTATTTTAATAAAGTCATCGTAAATACGTACAAATTTTGACAACCGATTGACTAAATAACATAATCAGATACAATGAATCGAAGTTATTTGCCAAATCTGTTTATCATCTCTTGGTTTAAATGAACAATAACTGAATAATAGTTTTGTTTTTCACAAGATATAAATATTTATATATAAGTGTTTATTTGTATATAATACACTATATTGTGATTAATTGAACAATATAAGGTCGCTATTTTTAAATAAGTTATTATGTTATAAAAATAATGTAACAAAAAAATATTGGAAGGAAGGTATGATATGAAAAAAAGATTATTGGGTAGTGTGGTATTGGTTTTAAGTCTAGGAGGAATAATTTTTGGTGCGACAAAAGATGTTTCTGCACATGGGTATGTAAGGGAGCCAATTAGTCGAGGATACCAAGGGTCATTAGATGCCCGCACCAACTGGACTGCAGCATTTCAGAAGTATGGGGCAGTGATCAATGAGCCACAATCTTTAGAAGCATTGAAAGGCTTCCCAGTAGCAGGACCAGCGGATGGACGAATTGCTTCTGCAAATGGCGCATTAGGTTTTCAGTTAGATCAACAAACAGCAACTTTATGGACAAAGCAAGATATCAGTACTGGTCCTAATAATTTCACTTGGCATTTTACGGCAAATCACCGGACTGCGAAATATCATTACTACATCACGAAAAATGGTTGGGATCAAAACAAACCACTTGCGAGAGAAGATCTAGAACTATTATCGGAAATCGATGGTGGCGGACAATCTTCTGCGAATATTAGCGCAACGCACACAGTCAATATTCCAGAAGACCGAATGGGGTATCACGTTATTTTAGCAATTTGGGATATTAGTGATACTGCGAATGCCTTTTACAATGTGATTGATGCGAATATCAAAAGTAATGGAGCAATACCAGTCGTACCAAATAAACCAACAAATGTCAGAGCAGTGAATACGACAAAACAGTCAGTTTCACTTTCTTGGGATGCACAAGCAGCTGCTGAAAAATACAATGTGTATCGTGATGGTCAACTGATTACTACAACTTCTGCGAACAACTATCAAGATAATCAATTAACAGCAAATACCACGTACAAGTACGAAATCGAAGCAGTATCGTTTACCGGACAAGTATCTGAAAAAAGTGATGCGCTTCAGGTAACAACGTTAGCAGATAACGAAGTAGAAGTGCCAACAAGACCAGGTAACTTACATTCAATGGGAGAAACAGTGAACTCAATCTCATTGATGTGGAATCCTTCTAGCCACTCTGCAGGAATCAAAACATATGAAATCTATAGAGATGGCCAATTAGTTGGTCAAACTGCAAATACAACTTATCTAGATACTGGATTGAATGCTGGGACTCAGTATGCGTATACAATCAGAGCAGTGAGTAATGATTCTATTCGATCAGAGGACAGCAACCGTTTAGTGATTTCAACAAAAACAAATGAAATTGCGCCACCAAGTGAACATCGTCAATTTGAATTAGGAAGTTTAACTAATCCTGTGTTGTACACAAAAGATGAAATCATCTTCCATGAGGGGAAACTGTATACAACATTAGTGACTCATTTTAATTATGGTGATCCATCTTGGGCGCCAGATAGTGCAGCTAGTTTATTTAGAATTAAATAACTTTTAAAAGTCTTTTAGCCTTTTGGATTATTTTAGGATTCTAATAGAATAACTTTTTTGTAGAAAGCTTAAAAACATCAGAGGGCCATTTATTGTAGATAAATAAAAACAGTGGTATATCGTTATTAATTACGCCTTAGAGAGGCTATACAATTTGTATAGCCTCTTTTTTCTTGTTATCTCTCAAATCTAAGATCTATAAAAAAACTTTAAAAAAACTTCGTCTTCTAAAGAAATTTTTTTCTCTAAGTCGGGAAATACAATACCTCGAAATAAAAAAACATATTGTTTATAGTGAAGTTGTTATGTGAAAGGGGGAAGGTAAGTGGAAGAGATTCTTGAACGATTAATATCGAATGATTACAAAAAACGTGTCGTATTTATCTTGAATACTTTAGAGAGAAGAAAAAATGTGACCGTTCAATATCTTGCAAAAAGTCTCAAAGTAACTAGAAGAACGATTACCAATGATTTAAAAACGATTCAAGATGAATTTTCCGACACAATTGAAATATTGACTTCCTATAAAGGGGTCAGCATGTTTGTATTGAACCATTTTAAGTTATTCGAGAAAAAAAAATCTTATTACATGAATGAAGACTTAGTAAAAGTGACAACAAGTATCCTTACAGGTGAACTGAAGCAGGTGATCGATTGGAGCTGGGAATTACACTACTGTGAGAAAACAGTGATCCAAAAAATGCGAAAGCTAAAGAAAATCTGCCATCAATATGGTTTGAATTTAAAACTTTCACCGGTTGAATTTATAGGGAAAGAAATCAGAATCAGAAAACTGTTTATTGATCTTTACATTAAATCAGCATATCTAGAAATCGAAGATTATTGCCCCTATAAAAATGAAATGGAAGAAATAACCAAAATCGTTTTGGCGTTATGTTCGGATGTTTCCCAATCAATCACAAAGAAAATACTTGCTTTAACTTTTATCCGGTTTGGAAAAGACAAATTATATATCCAGTCGCGATTGTTAGATTGGTTTAGAAACAATCCCTTAACGAATCAATTATTCGTTGAATTTATTCAATTAGATTGTTTCAAGACCTACTCTAAAGAAGTCATTTTTGAAGAATGTTGTTTTATAGCTTGTATGATCCATTTACATGAATGTTATTACACAGAGATTGAAAAACACAATAAAGGATTTGCAGAATACTTTGGTTTTTCTGAGACAGTCAAACATTTGGTTTTAGATCTCAAGAGTGTTCTGGGGAATCGGATCCAAGTTGATAATGAGCAACTGTATTCAATTGTCAATTGCTTTTTATTTCAAGAGAAAATCAAACAGGAACTTGAAATTGATTTTTCATATAACGATGAAGAATCGGCGATACTGATTGATTCAATCAACCGGCGACTATATAAAGAAATGAATACAGTCATCAAAAGAAATAAAGCGATCCAAAAGAATTTCCTGCAAAAAAGGTGTGCTTCATCATTTACTTCTGACTTATTACTTTTCTTATATACGAACAAGGCATGTGAAGTTTTAAGTACAGTTGTTGTTGCATTGAAACGAGGATTTTTAACGGATTTTGCTTTAAATGAAATTATTGAAAGATATCTACACACCAGAGCAAGCATCATGTACCAGGAACAATTGGAAACCATTGAAAATCCACTTGACGTAGATATATTAGTGACAAATATACTACCATTTCCGTATCAAGTTGGTGATAAAACCAAAATGTTTTATCTACCAGAAAAAGCAGATATTGACCGAACGATGGACATCGTTTCAGACTTGCTCGTTACGGATTTTAGATAATAACAAAGATCACTTATGTCATTTAGGAGGGCAAGTTGAAAAACTCAAAGACTTGGTATTATAAATTACTTTTACTATTTTTATTTCTTGTATTCGCGTATACGGCAAATCGGACCATCCTGATTTACGAGAATTTCCGACAACAGACAGAAGATATCGCACAAGTCTTGGTTCGCACAATCGATCAATTTGGACTAGAAGTCAGTCGCTTTGAGTTTGACTTTAGTTATAGTTTAGCAAGTATTATTGGTACATTGACAATCGTGGGGGGGCTTGCTCTTGGTATCTTGTATCACTCAGGTATGCCGAAACATACAGAGTTTGAATATGGAAGTGCCAGATGGGGCAACAAAAAAGACATCAAGCCGATGATGGATAAAAAAAAAGACAACAATATCATTCTCACAAAAAGTGAATCGCTGTCTATGTCTGGTCGTATGAAGATCACTAAATCTAATAACTTTAATCGGAATAAGAATGTGATCGTAGTAGGAGGAGCCGGGTCAGGTAAAACAAGATTCTATGTGAAACCTAATTTGATGCAACTGCATTCCTCTTATGTCGTCAGTGATTCTAAAGGACTCTTGTTAAGTGAAACAGCAACGATGTTTAAAGAAGCAGGTTATGAAATCAAGGTTTTTGACTTGATCACGCGGGAAAATACAGATTATTATAATCCTTTTACTTACATCCGGACCGAAGACGATATTTTAAAAGTCGTCAACAACTTGATCAAAAATACTTCAGATCCTGAAAAAAAGGGTGGCGATGATTTTTGGGAAAAAGCTGAAACGGCCTTATTGATGGCTACGTTTAGTTATCTTTTACAAGAAGTTGATGAGGAAGATCAAACATTGACGAACGTCGTTGAAATGGTCCGCTTAGCAAACTGTCCAGAGGATGTGCCTGATTATGTTTCCCCACTGGATGTGATTTTCAATGAACTTGAAGAAAAAGATCCTGCCAACTTTGCAGTCGCGCAATATAAAATTTTCAAATTAGCAGGGGATCGCACCGCAAAAAGTATTTTAGTCAGCTTGGGAGTACGATTATCGCCTTTTGATATTCCGAATATCAAAAAAATCGTGAGTAAAGATACTTTAGCATTAGACACTGTTGGGGACAAGAAAACGATCATCTATATTTTGTTATCAGATACAGATACAAGTTTCAATTTCTTAGCAAGTATGTTGTACCAACAATTATTCGATAGTTTAGTGTACAAAGCAGACAATGTCTACAAAGGTCGTCTACCACATCATGTGCGATGTGTCTTAGATGAATTTGCCAATATTGGACAGATTCCAGACTTTGAAAAAGTGATTTCAGTGATTCGAAGTCGCGAGATATCGGTCAATGTGATCTTACAAAACATCAGTCAGCTTAAAAATTTATATAAAGATACTTGGGAAACAATCATCGGGACCAGTGACGTTTTTCTGTATTTAGGTGGAATGGAGTTAAGTACGCATGAGTATATCTCCAAATTACTAGGGAAGAAAACGATCCAGCACAAGAACATTAGTATCACCAAAGGTAGTAATGGGAACTACAGTGAGAACTATCAAAAAATGGGTCGAAATTTATTGGATGTAGATGAAGTGGCGAACCTAAGTGGAACAAAAGCGATTTTGAAGATTCGTGGAATAGTTCCGTTTATATCAGAAAAATATGATATTACCAAACATAAAAATTATAAAAAACTAGGAGATGTGACTCCAGAGAATTGGTACGAACGAAATCAATCACCGAAAAACGAAGAGGAGAATGGATAGAAATGAACAATAATCAACAATTATTACAGGATGTATTTAATTTGATTTCAAGATTTACGATGGTTGGCGGAGGATTATGGATCATTTGGGGAACCGTGATCTTAGCTGGTGCGTTAAAAGATAAAAATGGCCCGCAACTACAACAAGGAATTTGGCAGGTCGTCGGCGGTGCATTGATTTTAGTTGCCGCAGTTTGGTTCGTGACCGCATTTGATGTCGGCTCACTTTTAAGTAGGTAGAAAATTTTTTATAGAAAGAAGGTTAATCAGTGCGCTCAGCGATAATGATGCTATTTGATCGAATGATGGAATATTTGAATGGGGACAATATTGCAGAAACCTTAAGCCGTGGTTTGCAAGATTACATGGCAGATGCCTATCGAGTAGCAGGAATCATCCAACAAACGATCATAGCTCCAGTTGCATTTTCAATACTAGCGATATTCATCTTATTTGAATTTCAAAAAATTTCTTTAAAAGTAGAGAATGCAGGTGGTGCTCCAACTTTGGGATTTGAAATGATCATGAAAGCATTTGTAAAATTTATTATTTGTTATATTGTCATCTTAAGAATCCAAGTGATTCTCGATGCCATTGTCGCATTAGGGGCAATGTTAGCAGGGCAAATAATGGCCCTAAATAGAGATGATTTTTTAAGTTCTTATCGCAATGTAGTCAATTCAGCAGTAAGCAATCTTTCGTGGTGGGAAGTAATGGTCGTATTAATGATTTTTGTTGTTCTATTTTTAGTTTCTTTAGTAGTAGGGGTCTTTATCAATGTCATCGTTTATATAAGATTTTTTGAATTATATATATTCAGTGCGATTGCTCCTATTTCGATGGCGGCATTACCCCATCAAGAGTTTTCATCGATGGCAAAAGGATTTTTCAAGAATTTTGCAGCTTCCTCCTTACATGCTGTAATGATCGCATTAGTATTGACCATTTATCCTTTGATTTTTGTGAATTTCTTAAATAGTCATAGGAGTGGCATGTGGTCGCTGATTTTTGGTTTGACGATTTACATGATTGCTTTGATGTTTGCAATAAATAAGACAAAAGGATGGGCGAAAATGATTGTATCCGCCTCATAGAAAGGAATAAAAGCAATGGCAATTGAAGTCAAAGTCCATAAAGATGTACGTGAATATAAAGAACGGATCGTAGCAGGTATGAGCGTACGACAATTAGGCTTTCTGTCTGTGGCGGTGTTGACTAACATCGTGATCAGTTTTGTGTTTGTGCGCTTTTTTGGTTACTCCATGGACGTGATCAGTTGGCTGATGATTCTCGTTTCAATGCCAATCGTCGCTTTTGGGTGGCTAAAAAAAGAGGGACTGCCTTTTGAACGCTATTTGAAATACTATTTTATTTACCATTTTGATCAAGGAGTAGTTGTTTATGAAGAATCTGATACGTCCCAATTTCATGAAGGTGAACTTCAGGCAAAACAAGAATAAAAAAAATATGCAAGAAGAAAAAAAATCTTTTTTACTTTATGAAGAAATCTATGATAACGGTATTTGTTTAATTACTGAGAATGAATACTCAATAACGATCCATATTGACGATATCAGTTATCAACTTTGTTCCGAAGAACAACGTATGCAGATATTCATTAAATATTGTGAGTTCCTAAATTCTTTGGAAGCTTCCATTGATTACAAAGTCACGTTAGTAAAAAAGAAAAAAACAGTCGAAGAATTGACTCATGTGCTGTTTAAAGAAAAAAATGAACAATATGATGATAAGTACCGCCAAGAAATGAATGACTATCTAACAGCGAAAATCAACGAAAAGAAGAATGCGTTTGAAAAGAAAATTTTTATTACGTTTACTCAAAAACATGAGAATCAGGAATTTGCGGAAAGAGAGTTATTCTTGATTGCCGATCAATTGGATCTATTCGCTCGAAAAATTGGTTCGACCATCCATATTTTAAAAGGGGAAGAACGGAAAGAATTGATCGGTCAAATCATAAATAATGAGAATCATACATTACTACCGAAACAAGTCGATCTCAAATTAGATAAGCGCCTGATCAAGATCGATGACAAACTAAATCAGACCCTCTATTTGAATGGTTACCCTGCCGAACTATCTGATGAATGCTTAACAGGTCTTATGGAGATCGATGAAGAAATCACTCTTACGGTTAGTTGCAGGCCGATACCGA
This sequence comes from Enterococcus mundtii, assembly GCF_002813755.1. NCBI lineage: Bacteria > Bacillati > Bacillota > Bacilli > Lactobacillales > Enterococcaceae > Enterococcus > Enterococcus mundtii. The sequence goes on from NZ_CP018061.1 coordinate 1,238,720, forward strand.
TGGCAAGCAGTTTCGACTTAGTAAAGACTAAAATGGCTTACATGGATCAGCAAAAAGTGGATGAACAGCGAAAAGCCTTAAATAGTGGGTACGATTATGACATGCTACCCTATGACCTGACTTATTCCCTGGATGAAGCAAAAGAGCTTTTAGATTCATTACAAAGTAAAAGCCAGAAACTATTTGAAGTAACTGTGTTGATCAATTTCTCCGCAGAGAATCAGGATAACTTAAATAAAATCGCGAGTAAAATCAAGTCGGTAGGGCGAAGATTTGGTTGCACGATCATTGAACTAGCGTATTTACAAAAATTTGCTTTAAATACAATATTACCAATAGGAAAGAATCATGTTCCTTTAAATCGCTTATTGGCAACTTCTGCGGTTTCGGCGTTGATGCCATTTTCGATTTCTGAAATGCTTCATGAGAATGGCAATTATTATGGGATCAATTCTGTGACAAAAAATCTGACGATTCTTGATCGGAAAAAACTAATGGCGCCCAATGGGTTTGTCTTGGGCACACCAGGATCAGGTAAGAGTTTCTCTGTCAAACGGGAAATCGTCAATGTTTTACTGAGAAACGCCAAAGACGAAGTGATCGTCATTGATCCTGAATCAGAATATCAGCATATTTGCTCGCAATTTGATGGTCAAATGGTTCGATTGGCTGGTAATTCAAACACCTGCATCAATCCGATGGATATCAATAGTAACTATGGCGATGATGCAGACCCGATCGCTTTAAAAACACAGTTTTTGATTTCACTTTGTGAGTTGATCACGGGGGGGATTTTAGGGCTATCTTCCCAACAAAAGACGATCATCGACCGAGTATGCCGAAAAATTTACCAAGAACAGACACAGTTGCCGACATTAAAAGATTTTTATACGGCGCTAAATGCACAGCCAGAAGAAGAGGCAAAGCAATTGGCGATTGAATTGGAGCTTTATACAGAAGGTAGTCTAGCGCTATTTTCCAAACAAACGAACGTGGATTTAAATAAACGTTTGGTCATTTTCGACATCAAAGATTTAGGGAAACAACTCAAACCATTCGGAATGTTGGTCGTTTTAGATCAAATTTGGAATCGAATCACATTAAATCGAGAATCAGGAATCCGTACATGGTTATATATAGATGAATTACAGTTGCTCTTTACAAATGAATATTCAGAAAATTATTTCTTTGAATTGTGGAGTAGAGCAAGAAAATGGGGGGCTATACCGACAGGGATCACCCAAAATGTCGAGACGCTATTATTGTCGGATCTAGCCAGAAGAATGCTTTCTAATAGCGATTTCGTTGTCATGTTCAATCAAGCAAAATCTGATCGCTCAGAGTTGACTCGTTTATTCGATATATCGGAAGAGCAGGAAAAGTATGTTTTAAATGGGAGTGAAGGTACTGGTTTGATGGTGTTTGGGGACACGATCATTCCATTTGAAGACCGACTGCCTAAAGAGACGAAACTCTATCAAATCATGACAACTAAACCTGGTGAAGAGGTAAAAACAAAGCAAGATTATGAATGAAACATACGAGGGGAATAAACAAGAAAACAACAAGCAGCAAGATCTGTTATCGATCAAATTGAAACGTGTCAGTACGAAAGAGCAAAAAAAGAAAGCACTGAAAAAACGACTCCGATTCAAAAAACGTCAACAAAAATTAGCGAGAAAAAAAAGAGATAGCTTACAGCCGAAAAATAGAAATATCGTTGATTTCAAACAACATATGGTGAATAGCCAGTCAAGAAAAGAGCCATTAAGTAAAGGCGCAACAAGCAAAAAACCATATGCTAGTCATTTTAAAAAGCGTCATCTTATAACAAATAAAAAAAAGTTAAACAAAATCAATAGTAACAAACAACATAGTACCACAAGAGAAAAGGCCTATTTCATAAAGAATAAACATCGCTCTCCTAAAGAAATCAATCATGCGCTTTTAGGAATAAAAAAAAGACAAACTTCACCTAATAATAGTGGAACGAATCAGCGAAGTCAGCTTTTTTCTGAAAAAATCAATAAACAAAAACTAGGATCAAAAAAATTCTACCATAAGAAACAAGAAAAGCTAGGTAAAAATGTTCTCAATCTATCTGGCATAAAGAATACACTTACTACGAATAAGCAGACCAGAGCAAAGAAGCTTGAAGAGAAACTATTCGGCATCAAAGACAAACTTGAACGTAAACATCAAGTGTTAAGTAACTCCAACAAAGTTAAACGATTAAAAAAGCAAACAAAAATGCCATCGAAAAAAAAATTCAAACCCAAACTGAAAAAAAATCTGGCACAAACAGCCATAGACACAGTTGGCAGGAACAAAGATGGCGAATTGAATATTCTTGGAGTTCTTTTAGTCTTATTTATTATTCTCAAACTGATCCTCATGTTGTTGTCCGTCAAAGTAATGATGATCTTGGCGGTCGTCATCGTCGTTATCGTCGTGATTATCGCCATCTTTAATTTTATCGCTAGTATATTTACTATAAAAACGGAAGATATGGCATTAGCAGAGGCGTATGAGCATGTCACACTTTTGGATGCCAGAAAGAACAAAGAAGTGCAACAAGTTTTTGAAGATTTTTCAGAAAATTCTGAAATCGAAGAAGTATATTTTGTTGTAAATGGTGTTGCAAGACCAGATAACAATTTTATCTATAGCTCTGATGCAGATACGTACCTCTATTACCTGAATGCAAAATATGAAGATTATAACATCAGTAAACGTATCTCAGCGAGTAGCAATATCTTTGGTGCAACAAGAGTTCGTGGAGAAGTAGAAGGAATCCATGGGTATACCTTTAGTTACACAACGAAAATCGAAACAAGAGAAGTACCAATTATTTATCCTGATGAGACTGATCCAGAAGAGGATGGATCGGAAGACTCTGAAGACGATGATGAATCAGAAGAACCGGATGATTCAGAAGAAGACGAGGACTCAGAAGAAGAACCGGATGATTCAGAAGAAGACGAGGACTCAGAAGAAGAAGCAGATGATTCGGAGGAAGATGAGGATTCAGAAGAAGAACCGGATGATTCGGAGGAAGACGAGGACTCAGAAGAAGAACCGGATGATTCAGAAGAAGATGAGGACTCAGAAGAAGAACCGAATGATTCAGAAGAAGACGAGGACTCAGAAGAAGAACCGAATGATTCCGAAGAAAATCAAACGAATGACACTCTAAATGGGGACCAACCCCCTACCCCTCGTAATGAAGAAGATCGTCCAACGCATCGTACGATAAAAGTGGCGTTGATCAATATTGAGATCAAAACAATCAGTCAGTTTATTGATGAAAATTCAGATACGCTGACAGAGGAAGAACTAGATAAGTTTGGACCGATCCAAGAATTGGACCGATTTGAGAATAAAGTATTTTTGCAAAGTCCTTTTGGCATGAACCAAGACGCCATCGTTGTTCAAAAATATGGCTATCGAGGATCAAATGACAGAAATAGACATGATCATATCGAGCTGTTGGCTGAGCCTGGCACGCCTGTCTATGGCATCGATAATTCTGGATCAGGAAGAGTACATGCTGCTGGCAATGATTATGTCACTATCAATACTTCTTTGAGCAAAAGAGTTGTGTTGTCTCCATTAAAAAATGTCCGAGTGAGAAATGGTGAGTGGATAGATGCCGATACAATCGTAGGAGAAACCACAGGAAATTTAAAGGTTGAAGTCATTGAACGTCGAACATTCTGGCCAAACAGACATATTTATCCATCTGCTTATATTTTTGATCTGGAATTTCAATATCCTTCTGAGATAGAAGGATTTACACATCATTCTTCAAGAACGATCTCAGGAAGTCTTAAAAATCCTGGACAAATGATTTTACAATGGGAACATCTTGTTCGAGAAGCTTGTGAAAAGTATGGGATTCCAGAGTATGTCAACATGATTTTGGCAATCATCCAAGTAGAATCCGGTGGTGATGCAGAAAGATTCCCTGATATTATGCAGGCTAGTGAGTCACAAGGTTTGTCTCCTAATACGATCGATGATCCAGAACTATCAATTGATCGAGGCACCCACTATTTTGCCCAATTATTAAGCAAAGCGAGAGACTTACATCTTGATGATCGTGCGGCTCTTCAAGCCTATAACTACGGAGAAGACTTTTTAAACTGGTTAGCAACTACCAATAACCAATATAGCTTCTTTCAGGCAGAGTTATATGCAAGGGAAAAAAGCAACAGACAGACTGTTACTTATACCCATCCAGTAGCGTTAGCATATGGATTTTCATGGCGATATGCTTATGGAAATATGTTCTATGTTCCTATAGTAACTAACTATCTATGGCTCGAAAACTCAGATTTCCTTGAGGCTGCAATCAATGAGATTGGCACGATCCAAGGAGAGAAGTACTGGCGATGGTATGGATTTGAAGGAAGAGTAGAGTGGTGTGCGATCTTTGTGAGTTGGGTAGCAGATCAAGTAGGGTATCTCAACCAAGAAAAAATAATCAAGTCTGCTAACTGTTTACAAATGATCAACTGGTTTACTGAAAAAGGGAACTATAAGAAAGCTTCAGAGAACTATCATCCACAACCAGGTGATTTGATTTTCTTTGATTGGAATGGAGGTGGTACTGGAAAAGATCACGTTGGGATCGTAGAGTTTACAGATGGTAATATCATCCAGACCGTCGAAGGTAATACTGCTGATAAAGTAGCTAGAAGGACCTATTTTATCAATGATCCAAGCATTTCAGGTTACGGTATTCTTCAATAAAGAGAGAAAGAGATAAACAATGAAACAAATAAAAAATATAGTTGAGTCAAAAGAAGGAAAAAGAATCGTGTTTATAGCTATCGGCATTTTCATCACCATGTTCAGTTTTATTTTTTACTCGCTATTTTTTCATAGCGGTACGAATGAAAACTCGGAAGGTACCGCTAGTAGTAAGCCTTTGTCTGCAAGCGAGCAAAGAAAAGAGGACCTAAATTTAGTAGAAAGAAATGAAGCCTTAGTTTATAGAGGTATTTGGTATTCTGATCGAGCGGATGGCATGGTTTTGGAATTAAAAAATGACGGAACTTATCAAAGTACCAGTTGGCTCACAACGGGTCAGTATCGCTTAGTAGATACAAAGCTTGTTCTGACGGACAAAGAGAAAGAGGAAGTTTCTTTTGAGCTGATGACAAGGTTAGGCGAAACGATTTTCTTTTATGAAGACAATGAAGGGAACACGACCTATTTCTATCCTAGTGTTGCATTGATGGAAAGGGCCAAAGAAATTATTGATTCCAGTGGGGAAGAAATCGATGAGATAATCAGTCAAAAATGGAATGACGTGTTACTTCAAGGTAGTTGGACGGGAACGACGATGAATAGTCAAGTGTTGATTGATTTTACAGAAGACACATTTGTCCAAAGAAAAGTGGAAGACGGAAACGAAATAAGTCGAATTTTTTACTATCGCGTCATTTCTGAAGATATTTCTGAGACGCTATGTGTACTTGAACTATCAGTCACAGATGAAAATTCAGCAGTGATGACATTTGAGGTCACCTTAGAAGAGACACAATTCGGTTATCGCATGCATTCCCTCCCAGGGATGTTTTTATGGGTAAATGATTACGAAAAACCACATCAAGCTGTGCGATTAACTCAAACAGGTATTTTTAGAGAAGAAAATTCATCTTTAGAACAATTACTTGAACATCGCTTGAATGGTTAATCGACTCTAAAAAATTCTTCATTGAATGGAGGAGACCGATGTTTTATAAAAAATACGAAGACTATCTTAAAGAATATATAAACAAAGATATTTCAATAAAATCAGTAAAACCTCATGAAGAAAAAGTATTCAATGAGTTTCAAGCAAAAGCAATATTGGATAGTAATCCTGAAACTTTCAGAGAAGAATTCCACTTCGTTCTAGACTTGATTTCTTCAAGAAAAGAAGTGAACGAAGAAAAGACAAATGATTTAAAACAATCATTTGAAAGGATGCTCAAAAACATTGATCCATCAGACTACAATACGTTGAGATTCTCCATTTATAAATCGCGGATGATCGTCTTAAAACAAGATATACGTGAGCAAGAAACAAGGACAAAAGATGCGGCACCCACTTTTACGTCAAACACACAGTTACAAGCATCTGACGAATTAGTAAGTCCTAAATTAGTGGCTGAACAAGAAAGAAGATTTGCAGAACAAGCCTCACTCAATAAGAGAGACAACGTAAAGCAAGAAGTTTTATCTAATGAGCAGATCAAAGAGAATGTCTCGATGCACGTAAATTCTGTCCACACGACGAATCAATATACAAAAGAAGAACACCATGAAAGGCTTAAAGTGAGTGATTTAAAAGAACAATTTGAAAAAGAACGTTCTTTTAATAAAGAACCGCATTCAGCTGGAGTACCATCAGGAACAGTCAACAGATTGCGACAATACTATGAAGGTCTGAATCATTCATCAAATGATCATTCACCATTAGAAAGTCGAAAGTCATCTAGATGGAGAACCCCGCAAAAGAACGATTCGCTGAACGTTCAAAATAGGCAAAATCAACCGACAGATCGACGGAGCCAAAGAGATGAAGGAACATCGTCCTATCAAAAGGCTCCTTCATTAAAAGGTACTAGCGAATTTGTGCGTAGAGGAAACGAAAGCACAGTCTATACGAATGAATCATCACCCACAAATAAAGCAGAGCCGGATCAAACCGGCATGACGAACGAAGAATTTCAAAGACGGCGAGATCGATTTGGCAATCTGCCTGGACCAAGTAACGAACCACCAGTCATTGAGAGAACAACCCAAAGCGAACCGGATAACTACCAGACAGCTACTTATCAAAATTCACCTAGGCAACAACGAAGTAGTGAGCTAGTACAAGAAGGCAGAGCAAGCAGGGTAGATAGCAACGATACCTTAAGGACAAATAATGCAGAATCGGGTTCAGCTGGTAGGTCGAATGAAGAAATACAAAGATATCGAGACCGATTCGGCAATCTGCCTGGACCAAGTAATGAACCACCAGTCATCGAGAGAACAACTCAAAGCGAATCGGATAATTATCAGACAGCTACTTATCAAAATCCACCTAGGCAACAACGAAGTAGTGAGCTAGTACAAGAAGGCAGAGCAAGCAGGGTAGATAGCAACGATACCTTAAGGACAAATAATGCAGAATCGGGTTCAGCTGGTAGGTCGAATGAAGAAATACAAAGATATCGAGACCGATTTGGCAATCTGCCTGGACCAAGTAACGAACCACCAGTCATTGAGAGAACAAATCAAAGAAAACCGGCTAACTACCAGACAGCTACTTATCAAAATCCACCTAGGCAGCAACGAAGTAGTGAGCTAGTGCAAGAAGCTCAAGCTAGTAGGGTAGATAACAATGACTCGTTAAGGACAAACAATGCAGAATGGAATCAAACTGGTAGGGCGAACGAAGAATTTCAAAGATATCGAGACCGATTTGGTAATCTGCCTGGACCAAGTAACGAACCACCAGTCATCGAGAGAACAACCCAAAGCGAACCGGATAATTATCAGACAGCTACTTATCAAAATCCACCTAGGCAGCAACGAAGTAGTGAGCTAGTGCAAGAAAGTCAAGCTAGTAGGATAGATAACAATGACTCATTAAGGACAAACAATGCAGAATTGAGTCAAACTGGTAGGGCTGACGAAGAATTTCAAAATCTTCGTGCTCGATTTGAAAACCTGACTGGTACAAGCAGTGAACCATCACTTTCAAAGAAAAAGAGTCGTGGAGAGAGTGAACATCAAGGAACTTCTTATCATAGAGCTATCACCAGGCATGACAGTAGTGAAAGCGTACGTAAAGTAAACGAAAGCGCAGTTGATACGAATGATTCATCATCTGCAAATAAAATAAAATCGAATCAAACCGGCTTGACGAATGAAGAATTCCAAAACCGTCGCGCTCGATTTGAAAATCCTAGTGTAAAAAGTGATAACCGCCTTGCAACAGAAGCAACGGGTCAAGTGAGGGCAGCGAGAGACCAGTTTGAAAAAGCGAGCAATCTTCCTGACGACCGACCAGCTCCAGAATCCACGGGACGAGTGAGAGCAACGAGGGACCAGTTTGAAAAAGCAAATGCCCATCCAAATGAGCGACCAGTTCCAGAATCCACGGGACGAGTGAGAGCAACGAGGGACCAGTTTGAAAAAGCGAATGCCCATCCAAATGAGCGACCAGTTCCCGAATCAACGGGTCGAGTGAGAGCAGCGAGAGATCAGTTTGAAAAAGCGAGTGACCTTCCTGACGACCGACCAGCTCCAGAATCCACGGGACGAGTGAGAGCAGCGAGGGACCAGTTTGAAAAAGCGAATGCCCATCCAAATGAGCGACCAGTTCCCGAATCAACGGGTCGAGTGAGGGCAGCGAGAGACCAGTTTGAAAAAGCGAATGCCCATCCAAATGAGCGACCAGTTCCCGAATCAACGGGTCGAGTGAGGGCAGCGAGAGACCAGTTTGAAAAAGCGAGTAATCTTCCCAATGACCGACCAGTTTCCGAATCAACGGGTCGAGTTGAAGAGATGCGAAGACAGTACGAGTCCAGAAATGGGAGAGAAACTGAAGCTAGTGTCTCTAACGAAACATTCCAACAACAAAATGGCTTGGCTAATGAAAGATTTCGTCAACGCCGAGACCAATTTGAAAATCCTGTTGTAACAAGTAGTGATGGATCAAAATCAGAAGAAACTGCTATAGCCGATCAGCTAGATCGTAGAAAAGAAACAAGCAACCAACCTACTGCTAACTCTGCTGATCAAACAGGTATCGCTGCTGGTAATACGAAAAAAATCCGTGAATTGTTAGCTGATAAACTCAAATTTAATCCAGTAGAGAAAGTACCACCTGAAACAAATACCCAAACAGCTACTCAAATAGATAGTTCCCATCCACCAGTAGAGGAATCTGCCTCTGACACTCAAAACAGCCAAATGAGAAATCAGATGCGTGAAGGTGGTGAACTGAGATCAACGAAACTGGATGGAACGAGTACAGCAACTGGAGGAATGGATAAAAAGCAGTCGCAAAGCACAGTTGATTCTTTAGATAAACTTGGAATAGACGTGAGTAGTGATACTTTTGGTTTAAATGAGAATGCTTCAGATAAAACGGATAAATCTACTGAGACCGATTCTATGAACGACGATGTAGAATTGCCAGGATCAGTACCGCTTACAGAAAAAAAGAAAATCCATACAAAAAAAAGCCGAGCGATTCAAATCGGAAGACTTTTGTTGAACTTACTACCATTAGCATCTTGGCCGTTGATCAGTATGTGGGTAACTGGCATTTTAGGTATCGTTCCAATTTACTTTGCTATGTATGGACTACCATTAACTCGGTTTATTTACGTGACTATTTTGATTGCCGTTTATGGACCAAAACTCATCAACTATATTCTTAAACTTCGTTCTAGAATACAAACCTATCGCCAGGCAGAACGAAGTCGACAGAGAAACTTAGAAGATCGAGTGATTGATCCAAAAGAAAAATCAATTCAAAGAGAAACTGCCGCTCATGAGAAAGAAACAGCAAAAACAAAACAACAGAATCACTCATCAGAAAAAGTCAGTCCTGAAAATTCAGAAAAAGACAAATCTGTAAAGGGTTATTTTAAAAGAAATTGGAAATCTCTCGCCATCATCTTTGGTGTTGGGATAGTTGTAGCAGGAATTGGTATCGCACTGACACCAGTAATAGCACCATATATATTTGCGATAGCCACTTCAACTCCGTTATTTATGTACAAAGTAACTTCAGTTATTGCAATGGCACTTGCGGTTTCCTTTGGTGTGACCGCCTTGAGTAAAGGACTGCATGCACTACAAAGAAAGTTTTATAAAAAAGAAGATCAAACATTAGAAACCACAACACAAAAAGAAACAATCGAAAAAAATTCTTTAGAGGTAGATAAGAATTTTGATAAAGCCTATGAAAAAGTGGATAAGGATGATCGGGCACCTGCCCATGATAATTCGTCAATAAAAAGTGCTGGTTCAAAAGAAGATGGCATAAAACTCGCTAGTAATGAGACGAAATCAATGGAAAAAAGTCCATATGCATGGGTCTATGGTCAAGAGACAGAAAACAAAACCCAAAATGAAGCGAATCGTTCAAGTCGGTCGAATTCGTTCAATACCCATGAAACACTTCATGTGAAAGCGGATATTCATGAGCCACCATCACAGTCCTCTCGTGATAACCGTACGACGAATCAATTAGGTGAAGCCGCAAGACATCGGTTGGATAATACAAAATCTGAAAGTAATCCACAGATTACTGAACAGAATAAGGGAATCAATCGTCAGCCGGCCGTCAAAGAGGCATTTGATTCAATCAAACAAAAAGCAATTTCGAAGAGTAATAATGTCAGTGGCAAGCCCCTACTGAAAGGTCAAATATCTTTTGAAAAATAAAGAATACGGAGAGAGATTCAATGAATAAAATCAAACTAATGAGCATATTTAGCGTCATCTTGTTGCTCTTGCATTTTCCAGTGAGTGTTTATGCTACTTTTAATGATTATATGCTCAATGAGATCCATCAAGGAAAGAGCTTACGTGCATGGTTGTATGACGAAGGAGAAAACGCAATCTCTCAACAAATCAATGCTACACCACAAGTAGATGGTTCTTTGGGGGTTGATGTGGGGGATAGTGTGAGTTTTTCGGTTAATATTCCTACCTACGCCCTGGTGGCAGACCGAGGTGGTTGGATTCCAGCACTGACGGGAGGTAAGAGTGGAAATACGCCTGTCCCCAATTACTTTTATACTCAGATGCGTTATGGAAAGTCACCAAATCTGCCAGGTAATTTTAGCATAGGTGAGGTGACCGCGACAAATCTTCCTTCGGGAGTGACCATTAGCAGGGTAGTTGGCCCGACTACGGGAAATCTTACAAGAGTTGATGTGACAGTTACTAGGTCACAGGTGAGTGCGGCAAATGGCCATACTAACTCAATCAATCTTAACTTGAGTTCGCTTTATTTAGATACATGGGCAATTGATCCAACAACTGCTGATTTTTTTGGAAACAACCCGATTAATGTAGGGGGTATTACACTTACTAATCTTAATTTGGGCACATTGTCACTGCGAACAAAAAATTTAATCAGAGTGAGATATATCGATGAGGAAAGTAATGAACTCCGAGATCCACTGGTAGAACAAATGGAGGTTGGTCAAAACTATGCGTATACACCTCCAGTCATTCCGGGATATACCTTCAGCAGATTATCATCTGGAAGCGCAAGTGCTTCCGGTCAGATGGCAGCTGGTCCGGAAAGACTTGTTGAATTTGTCTATACAAAGAATCCAACGGTGGGCGGAGCGATCACGGTGAACCACGAATTTATCGGTGCTTCAAGTATGAATAGCAGTGAACGATTCACAAACGTGGGGAATGTGGGCGATCGATTTGAATTGACACCTAGAACAGAAGCTGGCTGGCAAGTAAAAGGTGAATTGCCAGAAGTGGTAGTGACAGAACAAGCACAAACGGTGACGATTCAATACGAGCGAAAACCTGGAGGTGCCATCACCGTCAATCATGAATTCATTGGCGATTCTTCTATGAATACGAACGAAGTGATTACAGATGTCGGGAATGTCGGTGATCGTTTTGAAATGACGCCACGAAAAGAAGCGGGTTGGCAAGTAAAAGGTGAGTTGCCAGAAGTGATAGTGACAGAACAAGCACAAACGGTGACGATCCAATACGAGCGAAAACCTGGAGGTGCCATCACCGTCAATCATGAATTCATTGGTGATTCTTCTATGAATACGAACGAAGTGATTACAGATGTCGGGAATGTCGGTGATCGTTTTGAAATGACGCCACGAAAAGAAGCGGGTTGGCAAGTAAAAGGTGAGTTGCCAGAAGTGATAGTGACAGAACAAGCACAAACGGTGACGATCCAATACGAGCGAAAACCTGGAGGTGCCATCACCGTCAATCATGAATTCATTGGCGATTCTTCTATGAATACGAACGAAGTGATTACAGATGTCGGGAATGTTGGTGATCGTTTTGAAATGACGCCACGAAAAGAAGCGGGTTGGCAAGTAAAAGGTGAGTTGCCAGAAGTGATAGTGACAGAACAAGCACAAACGGTGACGATCCAATACGAGCGAAAACCTGGAGGTGCCATCACCGTCAATCATGAATTCATTGGCGATTCTTCTATGAATACGAACGAAGTGATTACAGATGTCGGGAATGTCGGTGATCGTTTTGAATTGACGCCACGAACAGAAGCGGGTTGGCAAGTAAAAGGTGAATTGCCAGAAGTGATAGTGACAGAACAAGCACAAACGGTGACGATCCAATACGAGCGGAAACCTGGAGGTGCCATCACCGTCAATCATGAATTCATTGGCGATTCTTCTATGAATACGAACGAAGTGATTACAGATGTCGGGAATGTCGGTGATCGTTTTGAAATGACGCCACGAAAAGAAGCGGGTTGGCAAGTAAAAGGTGAGTTGCCAGAAGTGATAGTGACAGAACAAGCACAAACGTTAACGATCCAATACGAGCGTAAAGTTGGCGGTCAAGTAGTCGTCAACCACATTTTTGAGGAAGCACCTGAAAAAAATCGAATGGACATTCTACTTGGACGTTGGGGAGAAGCTTTTAAGGCGGAGCCAATGCAAATAGCTGGTTGGGAAGTAAAAGAAACCATCGGCCAACCTACAGGTGTATTTACAGATGAGAAGCAAGAGATAAATTTCATCTATGTTAGGAATGAGGAGCAGCCGATACCAGAGGAAGACAAACCTAATGATAATAAGGATAAGTACCCTGAGACAAAACCGGTGGACCAAACAACTAACAAAAAAACTTCAACTAAAAAGAATGATGGGGTCGCAATCAGAAGAAAAGAAGAGAAGCGTTCGCTACCAAGATTGAATAGTCAAGCAGGTATTTCCTTAACTGTAGTAGGGACGTCAATGGTTGCATTTGTCTTTTGGAAACAACTAAAAAAGCGAACTAAATGTAAAAATAAATGATACCAAACGTTTGATTTAAAGGAGGAGTTCGATGATCACCAATGAACAGCCAGATCCAGAGGTAAAAATGCTACAAAAAACATCCTTGAAAACACCTAAATTTGGTTTTATGGGACTGAAATATTTAGGAAGATTTGTCGTAAAAGTGACGAAGATGATCAAAAATAGAATCACAAAAAAGAAAGAAAAAGAGCAATCACCTTTAGAAGCATCTGCTAATACGACGAAGGCAACTAAAAAACAACCTGTCAAGTTGGAAGCTGCGAAAGAAAAAGCGCCTGTTGTAAAAAATATCGCAACAAAAACCAATCGGAACCTTTTTCAGTTTTTATACAAATTAGGAGCGAACTTCATGAAGTTTGATCTATTAAAGAGTATAAAGACACTCGGTATTGGTGCTACCTCTTCACAACGAAGAATTAAATCAGCCGAAGTCAAAACAGTGAAAGCGGCAAAACAACAATCCGTTGCTAAAATCAAAAAATTGAGCTTTTCCACAGTAAAAAAAGAGGCAATCAGTAAAAGTAATAAAATCAATCAATTATCAAAAAATAATCAGTTAACTAGAAGACCGTCATTGCAAAGATCATAAAGAATTCTCATGATCAATTGGAGGCATCCTGATTGGAGGAGAAAGAATGGAATATGAGCGTATGAGTGATGAACAACGAAGAAACGGTCGCGAAACTAAGCGAATCCAAACAACGAAAAGGATAGAAGAAAACAAGAGAGAGCAAGAACGCGTTTATTTGGAGAGTGTTCGATCGTCAGAGGGATTCAAACGTTCGTTACAAAAGAAAAATAAAAATAAGAAATAAGTCATTTTGTTCATAAATAATATCGCGAAGACAGATAAAGGATTTCTTTAAGAAAGTGGGAATGATAATGGATGAACAACTCATAAAATTAAACCAAAGAATTGCACGCATAAAAGATATCAATGATCCTGAATACGATCGCTTAGTAGCAGAGAGAAATAAGGTGCGACAACAAATCGCTGCGCGGAATGAAAGACAGTCGGCCGCTTCATCCAGTACCTCGAGAGTAACTGAAGTAAAAACTGATCCTAAAAAGATTCAGCAATTAACGGAAAAAATTTCAGAGAAACAAGCGCAAATAAACCGTATCAAAGATATGAGTGATCCCCGCTATGAAAAATTAGAAGCGGAGAAAACACAGTTGATCAGAGAAAGAGAAACTGAACGTCTCAAATCAGCTAAGAGTCATGAACTTACAGACAAAACAGGCATAGCTGGGCAAGCGAATAGGGACTCAACGATCGTCAAAACAGATTTAAAAAATGTCCAAAAAATGATCCACCACGATCTGGATCAACAATTTGAAAAACTATCTAATTTTTTTGAGGAGTATAAATTTCAGTATGATTCATCAAAGGATGAAAAAAACATCAAGGAATTAGGTGAGAATATCGACATGCATAAAAAAAGATATGACCTGAAGATGAAAAATAGTTTTAATGACGCGGGTTTCTATGGCAGGTTTAAGAAAAATGAAAAACAAAGTGAACTAGCACTCGGAAATTTTATCGAAACCTGGAAAGAAGACCAAGGCTACCATCGAGATACTCATTCCGCTATTGAAAAAATCCATGAATTGAAAGAAAAAATTGTAAAAAATCATAATTTAGAGAAATACAGTATGAAAGTCAACACAAAACAAAATGAATTAGCCGAATTACAAAGTAAAAAACAGCGAATCAATTTTTTTAGTAAGTATATTTTTAACCGCGAAAAATATCGTCAATTAAAAAATCAGATCCATGAATTAAAAAACGAATTGAATATTATAGGAGAAGCTCGATCACTAGCTATGAAAGGCGATTTCACAAAAGCAGAGGCTTTATTCAATGTGAGTGAACGCACAGGGACTTCTCATGAAGTGAAGCAGCGAAGACTTACTCAAAAAACGTTATCGCCTTCCTTGGCTACAAGTATTCCTGGTCCTAGTAAACTGCAAAACAAAATGGAAGCAAGCATAAGCAAATCAGCAGAAATCATGCAACGCAAGAGTTCAGAGAAATTGCGTAGTTCTTCCCCTAAAGAGCAACGCGCATAAAAAAAAGTATCTCTAATCGATAAAAATTTTATCGATTAGAGATATCAATGATTAATTGTCTGATGAATAGTCACGTTGTTAATTTATAAGAACTCTAACAAAGAAAGAATATTCGCTTGTTGCAACAGCTAAAAGTTAAGGAGTACCAATGAAAAGCAAAATAAATAGTAAAATAATCATCTTAATGACCGTATTAGTGATTCTTTTGACCCATCTACCTTTTCATTTTGCCTATGGATCAGAAACTAGTGAACCTGCACCCGAAAGCCAAAATGATCCAAGTTTAGGAGTAGAGAGAAATGCAACAATCACATTTGAAACAAGCCCTTCAGAAGGTGGTAGACCTCGTTCTATGCCACATATAACTCCGCCTGGGGGAAGTTTATTATACACTATCAGTGCAAATCCGAACCAAGGGTTTCGTTTTGTTCGATGGGAGCTAATCAACGGATGGAATGCTTCGATAGGCAATCTAAATGCAGAAACAACAAGTCTTAATATCTCTACTGGTGGCCCTATAGGACCACCAGTACATGAGACGATAACGATACGAGCAATATATGAGAGGGTTTACAATTTAACTTTCCAATCTTCTCCAAATGCTGGAGGAAATCCAAGAGCGGATCAAACAATACTGGCACAAGGTGAAACGACCACGATCCATGCCAACGTTTCGAATGGATATCGCTTTGTTCAATGGGAGCCTGTTTCTGGAAACGCGACTATTGCAAACCGAACGAGTCAAAGTACATCCATTACGATGGGGGCAGGAGATTCGTCAATTCGAGCAGTCTACGAACAAATCACCCATAGTGTGAGTGTGCAGGCAAATCCAACGATTGGTGGCAATCCTAGGGTTTCAGCTTCATCCGCTGCCCAAGGAGCAACCATCAATTTGAATGCAAATCCAGCTACCGGTTATCGTTTTGTCAATTGGCAGTTTCGAACCCAAAATGGGGCAACCATAACGAATAGTAATCTGGCGAATACCAGTTTACGAATGGGTACGGGACCTGTGAGCGTCCAAGCCAATTATGAACGCTTGCAACAAGGTAGTGTCGTCGTAAGGTATGTGGACGAAGAGGGTAATGAGTTAGCTCAAAGCGATATTTTAACGGGATTTAGCGGAGAAGCATATCGTACAGAAGCAAAAGAAATCGAAGGGTGGGAATTGCTTGTTAAACCGGAAAATGCAACAGGGGTTTTCACGAATGTGGAGCAAATAGTCACCTATACTTATCGGAAGAACCAGCAGTTATGGGGAACTGTCCCTTGGGAATACGACGAGGCAACGAAAACGATCCATTTGTATGGTGGAATCGCTGGATCGGTCCCAGAAGCGCCATGGAAAAGCCATTCTGAAGTTGAAACGATCATTGTCACCAACGAGGTATTTTTACCGGAAAATAGCGCATCTCTTTTTAACGGGGCAAGACAGTTAGAAAGTATTGAAGGTGTAGGAAACTTTAATACATCTAAGGTAACGAATATGGATGAGATGTTTGCACGTACTTCGGCGCTAAAAGAGCTAGATATTAGTCAATGGGATGTGTCTAATGTAACTAGCATGAGTCACACATTTGCTTGGATGACCAATTTAAGAAAGCTAGATGTCAGTCAATGGGATGTTGGGAATGTGATCGATATGGGGAATTTATTTATGTCTTCCTCTTCGCTAGCTGAATTAGATTTGAGCAATTGGGACACAAGAAATAAAAATATTAGTGGCATGTTCTATCTTGCATTAAGACTTTCATCCCTTAAATTAGGAGAAGAATCAGTTATCGGAAATACCAGCTTACGAACTATCGTTCCTACAGCGGAATATACAGGACGATGGGTGCTTGAAGAAAGTTTGGATAGTTCAGTTCGAACAATCGCTTTTGAGAATTCAAACGAATTTATGGCAAATTACGACGGAAATCATCCAGGAACTTATGTATGGGAACGTTCTCGTCCGGAAGAATTAGTGGCAACATTAGAGCCATTAAGTGACCAATCAACAGCAATCACTGGCTGGATGACAGAAGTAACGGATAGTCGAACAATCACTTACCAAAATACAGCGGGACAAACAGTCAGTGTAACTAAAGAATCACCGAGGATCAAGTGGGGAGATTACCAAGATGCAGATCAACGGATTCGACAGTTTGAGATACCCTTAGCAGAAAATGAGCGTTTAGCAACAGACACACAGGTAACGCTCGCTATTGCTAAACCATCCGTCGAAACAACTGGTGATTTGACGATTGACGAAAAGGTAATCAAAGGGATCGACTACACTGCAAATCACTTTACATTAGAACGTAATAAGTTAGAGGGATTAACCAGTGAAGCAGAACTCCATGAATTGATTCTGAAGGAAAGTCAGGCAACAGCACACGATGTTTTGACACAGGACGATCGCAGTCAGGAAATTAAAATCGTAGCTACGGATTTAACCAAGGATGAAGTGGACGATGGCACGTATTTTTCTACATTTCAAGTAGGGAACAAAGCCTATCAGTTTACAATAGGCATTGATGTTAGTTCGAAGATCCATCATCTAAAAGTTTCCATACCGACGAAAATGGTGTTCGAATCCCTCTACCAAGGCGAGGAAACTAATCGTGAATTTGTTAGTCCAGATTACGAGATACGTAATCATTCAGATCTTTCTGTTGATACGTATGTGAATCAGTTCATTGTTGAAGATGATGCAGGGGTCACCTTGTTAAGGGAGGATGAAAATCCTTTAGATCACGCGCCATTGCAAGAAGGACAACCGAAAAAATTCTCTGATATCAAACAACCACTATTGGAATTACAGTTGATGTCTAATGAAACCAAAATTTCTTTATATGGACGAAGAAGTGAACAACGCTTGGCACAAGTTGCACCATATTCAAGTGTCCCTTTCCATTTGACCGGTCGATTTTATGGGCCATATCCTAAGTGGATCTCGGAAAGTGAAAATGAACAAGGGGGCTATTATCAAGAGTCATTCGTTCCCACCTATCGTATGATTTTACGATTTGTTCCCAGATAGCGGGCATAGATGTACGAGATAAAAGAATGATAATGACTAGGAGACGTTCAACCAATGAGTAAAACAAAACGAAGGAATCAACAAAAGAAACGACGGAAGAACGGCGTCTTATTGTTGTTTGTTTCTTTGTTGGTGATGGCTGTTGCTAGTTGGTATTGGTTTGGTCACAAAGAACCCACTCCAGTTATCAGCGCAGATTTGTTGCCTGAAATCAGTGATGCGAGTGATCAACGGATTTCTGAGCGTGCGCAAGAACTAGCAGATGCAAATTATTTCACCTTGCAGATCAACCCAGAAGCAGTTTTCGAAAATGGCAGAAGTCGTGGATCGATCGAAATCGTCAATCCTGGCACGAATGTTTATCCGATTGCGGTCGATATCACGATCAATGATACGAAAGAAGTGATTTATTCTTCTGGCGCGATTTATCCCAATCAATTGATTGAAGCGGTGTATTTGAAGCGACCTTTAGAAAAAGGAGAATATCCAGCAACAGCGACAGTCAATATCTATGATCCAGAAACCAAAGAAAAACAAGGCGTAACCGAAGCAGAAATCAGCATATTGATAAAAAATTAATCCAATTTAAGTGAGGCTACCTAAATGAAAAAAGCAACAAAATTAGTGTTAAGTATTCTAACAATTACAGGAGTATGTATTAGTGGAATTACCGCTTTTGCTAGTCCAGTCCAAACCATCGATGGGCGAGAAGGTGCAACTTCTGGAGATATCACTATAAAGGGGATCATCGGTGAATTTGATAATACAAAGCCTGGTCCAAATCCAGAAAATCTCGATCAATGGATCAATGTGACCCTACCGACGACAGCTATTTTCCGGACAACAGAAGAATCTGAGCATAAAAAGATTACTTCTCCGGCTTATCACGTGACGAACCATTCTGCGCTAAGTGTGCGGGCTTCCGTCTCAAATGTGACAGAAGTCAAAGAAATGAGCGAAGTGGATCGACTAACGATCAACACGATCGAATTATTCAACAAAGGAGTTTCGACAGTTACAGCTACGCCTTTATTCACCTTATCTGGTAATGAGGGGAATCATACAGTCGGTAACTTCCAATTTAGTGGGGATGCGACACCGAGAAATGCTTCCGTAGAAAGTAATCCGAGCTTTAAACTAGTATTGAATTTTGCAGTAGAGGAATAAAGCGAATGGAAAATCTACTATCAGATAGTACGATGAGGAAGTCTAGAAGTAAAAAATGGCAAGTTTTATCGGTACTACAAATACTTTTTATTATCAGCTTATCCTGTTCAACCATAGTTAAGGCAGAAGAGGTGCAATCTACTCACAATATCAGAGTATCTGGTACGATTGGATCAACTGTTGAAGAAACAAAAGAAGCAAACAAGCACCAGACACTAGTCGCTGATCTTTCTGCGATCACAAAACAAAATCTACCCGAAACAGGAACAGTAGTAAATCAACGAATTGTTTTCTTAGGTTATCTGTTGATTGGTATTTCTGGGGGAGTAGTTTTGTTTTCTAGAAAACGAAACTATCCTATTGAATACTTAAAATGATCGATCTAGTAGGGAAATGAGCGTTGAAAAATGACAGAAAACGAGTAAACAAAAAAGCCATCCGCAGAGGATGGCTTTTTTCTATGGTCAATCACTACTGTTTCTAGACGAAGATCGAGTAGAAGGTGCAGTTCGTGTCCCGCTGTCACCACCAGCAGCATTTGTATCTTCGGAACTTGGCGGCGTAGCAGAGGATTCAGGTGGTGCTTCCTCGCTAGAAGATGCTGGTGGTTCTGTAGAAGGCTCACTACTTGGTTCAGTTGGTTCACTACTTGGTGGCGTTGACTGTTCAGAGCTACTAGGTTCAGTCGTTGAGCTTGTAGAAGTCTCAGGAACAGTTTCGCTCGTTGAAGAATCTGGAACAGGAGTTACAGGGACGACCGCAGATGAAGAAGGAATCGTCGTTGACGGCACCGTAGCGTTTGAATTGCCAGATGATGATGCATTTCTAAAGAATAATTCACCACCAGAACGGTACAGTCCGTTAGGCATCGTCCAATCCGTATTTGTCACATTTGCGGAGACAAATTTCATCAATTCGCGATAAACATCTGAAGCTACATCTGTTCCAGTGGAAGTGATCGGAGTCATTTTATCATTGTATCCCGTCCACACAGAAATTGCATAATTCGGTGTGTAACCAGCAAATAAAATATCTGGATAAACGCCCGTTGAGGTACCTAACTTAGCATATTCCTCGTCCGTATAATTAGATGTTCCTGTTTTACCTGCTTGGATCAACCCTGGGATTGCGGCATTCGTACCGGTTCCGCGAGTAATCGTATCTTTCAAGATGTCAGTAACCATATACGCTGTCTCTTCAGACATCGCTCTTGTTCCTTCTGGTTCAAATGTTTCTTCAGTGCCATCTTGGAAAACGATCCGATTAACGTATTGTGGTTTATAGTAAGTACCACCGTTTGCTAAGGCAGCGTATGCTGCGGCCATTTTTTCAGAAGAAGCACCGTATTTTGTACCATCTTGTTGTTCAGTATTACTTGAAATCGCATTTGACTGATGGATCGTGCTATATTCGATCCCTAAGCTACTCAAGAATTCTGCAACTTTATCTGCGCCAACTTCATTGAAGAGCTTGACTGCTGGGACGTTTCTTGAAAGGTATAACGCTTGGCGCAAGGTGACCATTCCCATGTAACGGTTGTCCCAGTTCGAAACAGGAATAGAAGTTCCTTCATAATTGTAAGGTGCATCGGCGATCAATTTGCCAGTAGAATAGTTCAATTCTTCAAATGCTGGCGCGTAGTCAGTGATCGGTTTCATGGTTGAACCAAAGTCACGAGAGGTATTAACAGCTAAGTTATTACCTAAAGCGACATCATCCGGAATGTTTCTTCCACCGATCTGCGCGGTGACTTGTCCAGTATTGACATCGATCAACGTAGTGGCTACTTGCATTTGATCATCTGGATATGCAACGTATTGATCTGTATTCACCACATCATATAAGTGTTTTTGGGCATTCAAGTCTAAGTTCGTATAAATATCTAAGCCATCGGTATAGACATTCTTGTCTGTTTTAGCATGGACTTCATTGATGACCTCTTTGACATAATTGTCGACGATCCGTGTATTAGTGTCTTCTTGGGTTAATTCTTGTAACCCATCCGTGATCGGTGTATTGATCGCTGTATCGTACTCTGTTTGAGAGATTTTTTCGTTTTGGAGCATCGTGTACAAGACAGTATCACGACGTTTTTTTGCTTGCTCTGGAAACTGGTAAGGATCATAAGCTGACGGTGCTTGAGGCATTCCTGCTAAAAGCGCGGTTTGCGGTAAATTCAATTCGCTTAATGTTTTTCCAAAGTAAGATTGAGCCGCTGTTTCCATGCCATAAAGACCGTTAGACATATAGACTTTGTTGACATAGTAGGTCAATATCTCTTGTTTTGATTTCGTTTGTTCCAGTCTGACAGCCATCCAGGCTTCTTGGGCTTTACGTCTGATTGTTTGGTCTTCGGTACTAGTCGAGAAGAAAGAGAGCTTGATCAGCTGCTGAGTCAACGTACTACCACCTTGTAAGCCGCCAGATGTAAAGTTGGATAATGCGGCACCGATGATCCGAACAGGGTCGACACCGATATGTTTGTAAAATCTTCGGTCTTCGACTGAAACGATGGCATCTTCAAGTGTCTTTGGCAGTTCATTGGCAGAAATTTTTTCTCTTTTTTCTGCTCCTAGATCCTCAAATAACTCGCCATCTTTCGTATAAAGTTTTGACGAAACTGTTGCATCCAGTTTTTCGTCTGTCAAAGCAGGAGCATCTTTGGCATAAAACCAAAAAAGTCCGACCCCTGCGAGAAAAGCGACACAGATCAAGGAAAGACCAATTAAAAGAATACGTGTGATCAATCCTTTTCGATCTTTTCCAGTGCCTTTTTTCGTTGATTGTTTTCCTCTTTTCTTTGGAGAAGAAGAGGAGGTGCTTCTTTTAGAAGATCTCGTTTGATTAGTTGGCATTCTTTGGTTCTCCTTCATTAGATTCTAAGTACTGGTCGATTGCTTGCAAGTATGGAACACGAGGGGCAAAGCCACTTGGAATCTCGATTCCTAATTCTTCAATCAATGAAAGCGGCAAGGATTTCCTTCCTTGTGTCTGTTGTTCGTGCCAATAGTGGACTAAATGTGTACTATCTAAATAAAAACAACGCTGTAAGGCAGAAAACCATAAAAGGACAAAACAGATTCCTCCTTGTTTTTGACAAGCTTCCATATGTGAGATTTGATGGGGATGAAAATTTTTAAATGGAAATGAAGTTTTGTTTTTTGTCTCTTTTGCTTCAAAATCCAAATAGAAACCTCGATAGACACCGTTATAATCAGTTGTGGAAGCCTGTGTAAAATAAGCTTCTTTAATGACAGCGGCACTACGTCGAGGATAGTCAACTTTTACGATTTGAACCGGTGTTGGCTTTTTATGGATAACGGCCATTTGATGTGCCAGATAATACTCGTTGCTTTCATTGATGGCTTCTTCAAATCGCATCCCGCGATTGCCAAACTCCGTATTTGGGTTCCTTTTTACTTGTTTTTTTTCTTTGGACGAGGCATCCTTGATATAAGGACGGCCATTTGGATAGCGTAAAACCATGATCGAATCACTCTCCTAGGCCACATTATAGCAAAAAAGCACAGAGAAAGAAAAGGAAACTGGAATGGATACAATAAAAGTAATGTATATCTCTGGTTATCGCAGTTTTGAATTAGGTATATTCAAAGATAATGACCCTAAAATGACAGTTATTAAAAAAGTTTTAAAAAATGAATTGACCCAATTGGTGGAAGAAGGATTGGAATGGGTGATCATCAGCGGTAACTTAGGCGTCGAATTATGGGCAGGTGAAGTCGTCGCTGAAATGAAGACGGATTATCCAGAATTGAAGCTTGGGATCATTTATCCGTTTGCAGAGTTTGGCAATGGCTGGAATGAGAACAATCAGGAAAAGAAAAGGCTGGTAGAACAGCTTTCTGACTATCGTGAGTCGGTGAGTCACCAACCCTATCAATCACCAAGTCAACTAAGAAATCATACCCAATTTATTCTACAACATACGGACGGGACACTATTGATTTATGATCCAGAATATCCTGGAAAAACAGACTATTTTTTTAAGGATGCACAAAAATATCAAGGGAGTCATCCTTATGAGATTCGAACCGTCAGCATGGATGATTTGCAAAATTTTAGTGAATAAAATAATATAGTGTTTGATTTATCAAGTCTTTTCCGATACAATAAAAAAGTAGAAACGTTAATACGTAAATGAGAACTAGAGGTGTAAATATGGCGAATTTGATTTATAGTCCTAAAGACATTTTACAACAAGAATTCAAAACAAAAATGCGCGGATATGATCCGATCGAAGTGGACGAATTCTTAGACAATATTATCAAAGATTATGAGAATTACAGCAAACAACTCCTTGCTTTACAAGAAGAAAACGATAAATTAAGTGCAAAAGTCGCTCAATTGTCGAAAAACCAAGGAGCAGCTCCAAGTCGTGCACAACAAACAGAAACTCCTAAAAGTGCGGCAGTAACGAATTTTGATATTTTAAAACGTTTATCAAATCTTGAACGTGAAGTATTTGGTAAAAAATTAGATGCACAAGCAGGAAATGTACCACCAGTAACACCTAATCCAAACAACTATACATCAACAAATGAACATGACAACGAAGCAACACGTCAGTTTTAAGCAATGAATCGATTTGTGGTTTTCGGGTAATCGCGGTCTGGCTTTGACCAGACTGAGGAAAGTCCATGCTCGCACAGGCTGTGATGCCTGTAGTGTTCGTGCTTAGCGAAAAAATAAGCTAAGGTACTCTTTTAGAGTAACGGCAGGAAAACAAGCTAAGGTTTCGGCTATGCTTCAGTATCCTTGAAAGTGCCACAGTGACGAAGCGAATGAGGAAACTTGTTCGGTGGAACGCGGTAAACCCCTCGAGCGAGCAACCCAAACAACGGTAGGGGCGCTTTTTGTCGGGGAATCAGAACGAGACAAAAGGGCAGTTGATCTGCAGATAGATGGTTACCGCTTTGTTTTTTCTCCCTGGAAAAACAAAGTACAGAACATGGCTTATAGAAAACCACATCTTCAGGGAATAAATCGATAGGCGAATAACAGCCTAAAAAATCAGTACTAAGAATAGCTTTTTTTCTACGTCAGGCCTTTTCACATTGAAAAGATCGGATGTAGGGAATTTAGAAGAGGGTGTGACGGAAGCGCACAGCTCCAAGAATTAAGCAGCAACATACGAAAATAGCTTATCGTATTTTTGGGTGTTGTTGCTTATTTTCTAAGGGCTGCTTCTGCCACACCATTTGTTTGATTATAGAGGACGAAGGTCATCATGCCTCTTTTTTGATTGATAAGGAGAATACAATGGATAAAAATAGAGAATTCAATTTAATAGCGACAGCGGCAAGCGGGCTAGAAGCATTAGTAGGAAAAGAACTTAGAGATCTTGGCATCGAGTGCCAAGTCGAAAATGGTCGTGCGCGTTTCAAAGGAACGATGGAAACGATTGCTACAACAAATCTATGGTTACGTACAGCAGATCGCATCAAGATCGTCGTGGGTGAGTTTGATGCCCGTACGTTTGATGAGTTATTTGAGCAAGTCAAAGCGTTACCATGGGAAGACTACCTTCCGTTAGACGCCTCTTTCCCTGTTGCAGGAAAATCGATCAAATCGACGCTTTATAGTACACCAGACTGTCAAGCCATCACTAAGAAAGCAATTGTTGAAAGACTACGTACGTATTATCATCGTCCGTCTACTGTGCCGTTGACAGAAACCGGCGCACATTTCCAACTAGAAGTTGCTTTACTGAAAGATCATGTGTTAGTGACCCTTGATACGACTGGTCCAAGTTTATTCAAACGCGGTTATCGTTTAGAAAAAGGTGGTGCCCCATTAAAAGAAAATATGGCAGCAGCTTTAGTGATGTTGACGAACTGGCGAAAAGATCGTCCGTTTTATGATCCAGTTTGTGGTTCAGGAACACTGTGTATCGAAGCTGCACTGATCGGTCATAATATCGCCCCTGGTTTCAATCGTGAATTTGTGTGTGAGACGTGGGATTGGTTCGATCCGGCTATCATGGAAAAAGTTCGTGCAGCAGCAGAAGAACAGGCAGATTATGATATCGAATTAGATATCACTGGGTCTGATATCAATGGTCAATTGATCGGTATCGCCAGAGCCAATGCGGAAGAGATCGGTTTAGGCGATTCCATCACCTTCCAACAACGGGCAGTGAAGGACTTCAAAACGGAAAAAGAATACGGCGTGATCGTTGCTAATCCCCCTTATGGTGAACGCTTAGGCGAAGAAGAATCCGTTCGTCGTCTCTACAAAGAAATGGGTGAGGTTTTCCGACCATTGAAAACGTGGAGTAAGTACATCTTGACAAGTGATTTGGCATTTGAAGAATTTTACGGACAAAAAGCAACAAAAAAACGTAAATTATACAATGGTGCATTGCGCACAGATCTGTTCCAATATTGGGGAACTCGTCCACCAAGAAAAGAACGGACTGAAAACGAATAACTAGGATATAAGTATGGACACCTAAAAAACATGGTTGGGACTTTAAGACCTTTGACCCTATGATTTTTGGAGGAATTGAAAATGAATGAACAAGCAAAAAAGTATTGGAAAGAATTTTGGCAAGGTGAACTCCCTCCAACAAATGTTACTGCAGAGCAGTGGGGTTGGGAAGGAACACCGATGGCAGATGAGTTGGCAGACTTGATTTTAAAGGGGATCAAAACGGCGTCATGTTCATCATACGATGAATGCCTGTATTACGATGAAGACCCTTTGTCTAAAATCGGAAGTTATACCATTGTTTTAAATAGTAAAGACGAACCTGTAGGCATCATAAAATATACAGATATGACGATAATGCCGATGAATGAAGTAACAGAAGAAATTGCCCGTGCTGAGGGTGAGGGTGATTTGAGCTATGATTACTGGTATAAAGTTCATAAAAAATTTTTTAGGGAATTAATGCCCCAAATTGGAAAAGAATTTTATGAAGAGATGCCCCTTGCTGTTGAACGGTTTGAATTAATCAACGCAAAGGAAATGTAGTAAATGTAAGTGAGCGATAACTATTGGATAAATGATAACTAGGATAAGTTGGAGGATTTTTGGATGAATGAAAAGGAATTTTTGAAAGAAGTCAAAGAAATCGATTTAATGAGTCAAGCGTTAACAGTATTGGACTGGGATATCCAAACAGGTATGCCAGAAAAATCAAGTGAAGAACGCAGTGAAGTCAACAGTTATTTATATGGGCTATATTTCTCAAAAAAAGTCGGACCGAAAATCGCAGAAGCAATCGAATACTTCTCTGCGCACCCTGACGAGTTGTCTGAAGTCGGAAAAACGGTTTTTGAGAAAGTCAAAGAAGACTATGAATTAGAGCATAAAGTACCGGAAGAATTGATGATTGCATTAACTTCTGCGACTTCTAAAGCCCACACAAAATGGCAAGAATCGCGTGAATCAAACCAATTTGCTGATTTTGAATCCGCGTTATCTGAGAACATCAAGATCACAAAACAGTTGATCCCATATTGGCGTAAAGAGGAGAAAACAGACTATGATGTGCTGTTGAATCAATATGAGCCAGGAATGACTGTAGAGATCTTAGACCAAGTATTTGACCAAGTCAAAGAAGGTATTATATCCATCCGTCAAGCCTTAGTCGAAAAAGGAACAGCACCCGAAACGGATTTTCTTTCACGTAAAATGACGAAGGAACAACAAAAACGCTTTGTAGTCGGTGTGATCAAACAGTTAGGCTATGATTTTTCTAGAGGTCGCTTAGATGACACGATCCATCCATTTATGATCGGGATCAACCGTAATGATGTCCGCATCACGACACGTTGGAATGAAGAGGACTTCAAAATGGCAACGTTTGGAGTGATCCATGAAGCCGGACACGGGATGTATGAACAAAATATTGATGAAAAATATACGTATACACCAGTAGGCGAAGGCACATCAATGGGCATCCATGAGTCGCAATCACTTTTCAATGAAATCATTGTCGGCAGCAACCGCAGTTTCTGGGAAAAGCAGTACCCATTCTTCCAAGAGTGTGCTGAAGGAACCTTTGATGATATTTCTTTTGATGATTTCTATCGTTCATTACAGTATACAAAAGCAAGCTTGATTCGGATCGAAGCAGACAGTTTGACGTATCCATTACACATCATTATACGTTATGAGATCGAAAAAATGATGTTCAATGAAGGGTTAGAAGTTGAGAAATTACCAGAAGTATGGAACCAAAAATATGAAGAGTATTTAGGTATCCGTCCAACAAACGATTTAGAAGGGATCTTGCAAGATGTCCATTGGTCAGGTGCAAGTTTTGGTTACTTCCCATCTTATGCGTTAGGATTCATGTATGCTGCACAATTATTACATGCAATGAAAAAAGATATCGCTGTTGATGAGATTTTAGCTTCTGATGATTACTCACCGATCAAAGAGTGGATGACAGAAAAAATCCATCAGTACGGCGCATCAAGAAAACCAAATCAATTGATCCAAGATGCGACAGGAGAAGCATTGAATCCGCAGTACTTGATCGATTTTATGCGAAAACTTTACTTTAGCGTTTATGGTGTTGAAGAAGTCTAAAAAATTCTCTAATAGAAGGTGAAAGCGGCAGTGGATAAATTAAGTGAAATTGCTAACTACAGCATGGCACAATTGTCTTTGGATCGTTCAGGACATGGTGTGGACCATACGAATCGAGTAGTCGAACTTTCTCGACAAGTCCTTGAGACACTACCGCAAGCCGATTCTTTTATCACGCTGGCAGCGGCATATCTACACGATACGATCGATGATAAAGTGGTCGAAGATGAAGAGCAAGCGAAAGAAGGACTCAGAGTCTTTTTGGCAAACATCGGAGTGGCAGAATCAGAGATTCATCAAATCTTTCATATCATCGAAAATATGTCTTTTTCAAAAAGTTTGTCTGATAACGTCGAATTGTCCTTAGAAGGCAAGATCGTACAGGATGCAGATCGTTTAGAGGCGTTAGGTGCGATGGGTATCTTACGTACAGCATATTATGGAGGACATAAGGGGCATCCGATTTTTGACCCAGTTATCCAGCCAATCAATTATACGAACAAACAAGAGTATCGTAAAGGTTCGACAGTCATCAATCATTTTTATGAAAAATTGTTGTTACTGCCAGATCAAATGAATACGGAATTTGCGAAGCAAGAAGCAAAACGACGTGAAGCGTTCATGCGTGAATTTCTAGAGGAGTTCTACAAAGAATGGTTTGTGGGCGAGGATTCACTTGATGCACAAACCTGGCGTAACCGATAATTAAATCAAAAGACATGTCTTGACCATTCGTCCTCTTGCGTCATCTAAAATCAAATAGACGGCGGGAACAGAAGGAAGTTCTTCGTAAAATAAGGCGTCATCCACAAAAAGTTGAAAAACAATTTTCGTGGATAACGCCTTATTTTTTGAGGCTAAACACGTCTGTCTCGACCTCATCTTTCTATTTGTTTTTTTTTCGAATTTGCTTGATCCTTAACAAAGCTCGGAAGATATTCAACAAAAATAATAAAGTAGCAATACCAATCGGTACCCAGATCAAATAGACAGAATAGCCAAGTTCTGCAGAAAGTTCTGCACTTGAAGTATGTGAAAGCTCAGAGAGTGCTTGTTGCCATGTCTGTAGGTTGAAAACAAGCATAAAGCCTGCGATGATCAATAGAATAAAGCCTAAGTAATGGATCGATGTCCGCTTACGAATCAATGCAAAGACTAAATACAGAATAAGTAAAAATGCTGGAACACCAAATACAAAATAAATATTAAGCAAAATGAATCGCCTCCTCATAATAATCATACTTCAATTGATAGGAATTTAAAAATAATTTAGTCATTACTTGCATTCTTTTCACCAATATTGCTAAGATAACTGTATTCAAAGGAGGTCTTTTTGTTTTATGGCAAGTTATATCGAGCCGATTCGTTTTGCGTTGATTGTCTTTCCTTTTCTCGCATTGGCGATTTCTGCTATCTTTTTTATTTATGAATACCGAAAGTATGGAACGTTTCTCCTAACTAGAGCGGTCATTTTATATTCATTTGTCTTTTATCTATTATGTGCTTACTTTTTAGTGATTTTACCTTTACCTACTAAGGAAGCTGTTGCGCAAATGACAGGTCCAAAAATGGAATTACACCTATTTGCGTCTTGGGAGAACTTCAGAGCGAATACAGTCCTCGTCTTGTCCGATCCGAGTACCTATTTACCTGCGATGCGACAAAGTGTTTTTTTAGAGCCATTATTCAATGTCTTTTTACTTTTACCGTTTGGCATCTATTTAAGGTATTATTTCCGACTGTCCTTTGTCAAAACGGTCTTTGCAAGTTTCTGCCTCTCTCTATTTTTTGAGTTGACACAATTAACAGGTCTTTACTTTATCTATCCACGTCCGTATCGATTATTCGATGTCAATGATTTACTAACGAATACATTTGGCGGAATGCTTGGCTATCTTGTGACGCCAATCTTTACGTTTATGTTGCCAACAAGAGCGAGAATGGATGAAGTATCGTATGAAAAAGGCAAGACAGTCTCTTTGACACGCCGTCTGCTTGCCTATTTGATCGATTGGTTTTTCTTATCTATTTGTTCGTCGATCATCGGATTGGTAGCCGGATTATCGTTTGGAAGTAGCGAGTTCACTTCCTACAGTTGGTGGTTGTTCGTGCAAGTCTTTCTATATTTCATGATCCTTCCTTTCTTAACGAATGGCAGAACACTTGGAAAAAAAATCGTCCGGATCAAGCTAGTTGAAGATGGCAGAGAACGAATCAGATTTCGTGCGTTGTTCATTCGCTATGCGTATCTCTATTTCTTGTTTTATGGGCTAGGCTGGTTGAGTCAATTAGTTGGTCCAGTCATCAATCAAGCGACTGGTGTCACACAGATGAGTGCAGTGTTCATTTTCTTATGTACCTTGGTCGCACAGTTCATTTTCGGTCTGAATCTATTCTTATCTTTTATCCGCAAAAAGAGAGTTTTATTCTATGAGAAAGCGAGTCATACTTACACGATCAGTACGATCAAAGATAGAAAAGCCTGACCTTTTCAAGCAAAATAAGCAAATTTATGGTATAATTCCAAAGTCGTGAAAAATACAAAGAGAAGAGGTGTCGAAATGAGTCATTTTAAACAATTCAATTTTCATCCGTTTATCAACGAAGCGTTAGCAGAAAAAGGGTTCCAACAACCAACAGAAGTGCAAGAACGATTGATTCCTTTGATTTTAAAAGGGAAAAATATCATCGGACAATCACAAACTGGTTCAGGAAAAACGCATACGTTTCTTTTGCCTCTATTTCAAAAAATCAATGCCAATAAAGAAGAAGTCCAAGTGGTGATCACAGCACCAAGTCGTGAACTGGCGACACAGATCTATGAAGCTGCTGTTCAAATCGCTAAGTTTTCCGATCCAGAGATTCGCGTATCGAATTTTGTCGGCGGAACAGACAAACAACGTCAATTAAATCGCTTGAATCACCAACAACCGCAAATCGTTGTCGGTACACCAGGGCGTATCCTTGACATGATGAATGAGCAAGCTTTAAAGATCCATACAGCCTTTGCTTTCATCGTGGATGAAGCAGATATGACCTTAGATATGGGATTCCTGAATGAAGTTGATCAAATCGCTAGCCGCTTGCCAGAAAAATTACAATTTTTAGTTTTCTCAGCAACGATTCCAGAAAAATTACGCCCATTCTTGCGTAAATATATGGAAAATCCAATCATCGAAGAAATCAAGCCAAAAGCAGTGATCTCAGAAGATATCGAGAATTGGTTAGTTTCAACAAAAGGAAAAGATAAGAATCAAACGATCTATCAATTACTGACGATCGGGCATCCTTATTTAGCAATCGTCTTTGCAAACACGAAACAACATGTAGATGAAATCGCTGATTACTTGAAAAACCAAGGACTGAAAATAGCGAAGATCCATGGAGATATCACTCCTCGTGAACGTAAGCGTGTGATGCGCCAAGTGCAAAACTTAGAGTATCAATATGTAGTTGCGACAGACTTAGCTGCTCGTGGTATTGATATCGAAGGTGTTTCTCATGTCATCAATGCGGAGGTTCCAGAAGATCTAGATTTCTTTATCCACCGTGTCGGTCGTACTGGTAGAAATGGCTTAAAAGGAACAGCGATCACTTTATATGCACCAAGTGATGAGCCATTGATCGAAGGCATCGAAAAAATCGGGGTTGTCTTTGAGCCAATGGAAATCAAAAATGGTGAAATCGTTAAAACCTATGACCGTAACCGTCGGACGAAACGAGAAAAATCAAAAGATAGTCTTGACCCAACACTGATTGGTTTAGTCAAAAAGAAAAAGAAAAAGATCAAACCTGGTTACAAGAAAAAAATCGACTGGGCAATTGCGGAGAAAAATAAAAAAGACCGTAAGATCGAAAAACGTCAACAAACGCGTACAGCCAGAAAAAATAAAAAGAATTCCAACAAATAAAAGCAGTCATGAGCGAATCACGCTGCCCTTGACTATCAGCCCCAAAAACCTAAATAGTAAATCTATTTTTGGTTTTGGGGCTGATTTTTTTTATGAATAAACAGTTTATATTAGGAGAACTGTTTTCGCATCTGTTGACAAAGGATACCGTCTTCGATCAGTGGGTCTGAGAAACTCTGATAGCCTTGCTTTTCGTAGAAAGGAACGGCGGGGAGCTCTGCAATCAAATAGATTTCTTTGAATGCTTCATTTATTGCTCGTTTTTCTGCCAATTGAAGCATTTCTCTGCCAATCCCACGTTTGCGCCAGTCTTTTGCGACACAAAAACGATCAAATTGGATTTGCTCATCGCTTTGTTTTTGGTAACGCAAGGTAGCAATTGGCTGTTCGTTATGGATCATGACAAGGTTCGGGTAATAGGCATCCTTACCGTCAAATTCTAAATGAGCAGGTATTTCTTGCTCTAACACGAATACGTCATAACGTAAAACGTAACTGCTGGCTTTTATCCATTCTTCGGTTCCAAAATACGTTTCCATTATTTTGCCTCCTTTTGGATTCTTTCTTGATTATAGCAAGGAAAACGTAGACCGCAAACAATGAAAAATCAAAAAGTAGGATTGACAGCATCGCTAAGAATACGTATACTGATAAAGTACAAAAAGGACATAGTTTGTTTTAGACTGACTCACAGAAAATTCTTTCTCGGCTGAAAAAAGAATAGTCACTGTTCAAACTGCTCCCTTTTTCAATTTGATAGAAATATCAACGCGACTCAGCGTTAACGAGTTTAAGAGGTAATGAGTAAACATCATTGCAATCAAGGTGGTACCGCGAGTTTTCGTCCTTGGCTGTAATGGTGTTTTTTGTCGTTTATTATGTAGAAAGAAGGTAAAACAATGAAAAAATTAAGCAGTGCAGAAGTACGTCAAATGTTTTTAGACTTTTTCCAAGAAAAAGGACATACGATCGAACCTAGTGCTTCACTAGTACCGGTCAATGATCCAACCTTATTATGGATCAACTCAGGAGTGGCGACACTAAAGAAATATTTTGATGGGTCTGTTGTACCAGACAATCCAAGAATCACGAATGCGCAAAAATCGATTCGGACGAATGATATCGAAAATGTTGGGAAAACAGCTCGTCATCATACGATGTTTGAAATGTTAGGGAACTTCTCGATCGGCGATTATTTCAAAGAAGAGGCAATCCACTGGGCATGGGAATTTTTAACAAGTCCAAAATGGATGGCGTTTGATCCTGAGAAATTATATGTCACTGTTTATCCAAAAGATACAGAAGCAAAACGTATCTGGCACGAAGAAGTTGGGTTATCTCTTGACCATATCGTGGATGTAGAAGATAACTTTTGGGATATCGGTGCTGGACCATGTGGTCCAGATACAGAGATTTTTTATGATCGTGGCGAAGCCTATAATGACTTGGAAGAAGATGATCCTGAAAACTATCCTGGTGGCGAAAATGAACGTTATCTTGAAATCTGGAACTTAGTATTCTCAGAGTTCAACCACAAACCAGATAATACGTTTGAACCTCTTCCACATAAAAACATTGATACGGGCATGGGCTTAGAACGAATGGTTTCCATCGTTCAAGATGCACCAACCAACTTTGAAACAGATTTATTTATGCCGATCATCCATGCAGTTGAGCAATTGAGCAACAAAGTAAAATACGGTGAGGATGCCTTAACTGATATTTCATATAAAGTAATCGCAGACCATATCCGCGCATTATCTTTTGCAATCGGTGACGGGGCATTGCCTTCAAATGAAGGACGCGGCTATGTGTTGCGCCGTTTGTTGCGTCGAGCAGTCATGCACGGAAAAAAATTAGGGATCGAGCAAGCTTTCTTATACCGTTTAGTGCCTGTTGTTGGCGAAATCATGGAGAGCTACTACCCTGAAGTGTTGGAGCAAAAAGAATTTATCGAAAAAGTCGTTCGTACGGAAGAAGAACGTTTCAATGAAACGATCAACGAAGGTCTTGAGATCTTGAATCAAGTGATCAAAGAGGTAAAACAAGCAAACGGAACAACGCTTGCTGGAAAAGATATCTTTAAACTTTACGATACGTATGGATTCCCAGTCGAATTGACAGAAGAAGTGGCGGAAGATGAAGGATTGAATGTCGATCACGCAGGCTTTGAAACAGAAATGCAGGCGCAACGTGAGCGCGCGCGTGCGGCTCGTAATACAGAAACATCGATGGGTGTTCAATCTGCTTTATTGACAGATATCAAAGTAGACAGCAAATTCATCGGTTATGACCATATTGAATCTGACAGTGAATTACTAGTGATCGTCCAAGACGAAACAATCGTCAGTGAACTATCGGATGGGGAAGCTCAATTGATCTTTGATCAAACACCATTTTATGCTGAAATGGGTGGACAAGTAGCCGATCAAGGTTGGATCATTGATGCAGCTGGTGAAACAGTAGCTAATGTGACCGATGTTCGTAAAGCACCAAATGGACAATTCTTGCATAAAGTAGAAGTCCTTTCTGAAATCAAAGAAGGAAACACCTATCATTTATTGATCGATGAACCAAGACGTAACCGAATCGTCAAAAACCATACGGCTACTCACTTATTGCACAAAGCATTAAAAGAAGTATTAGGCGATCATGCCAACCAAGCAGGTTCATTGGTTGCACCAGGCCATTTACGTTTTGACTTCACACATTTTGGGCAGATCACAAGTGAAGAATTGGCGAAAATGGAACAAATCGTGAACGAAAAAATCTGGGAAGCGATTCCTGTCGAAACCATCGAAACAGATATCGACACAGCGAAAAACATGGGCGCAATGGCATTGTTTGGCGAAAAATATGGCAATGAAGTCCGCGTGGTCAATATCGGCGGTTGGTCGATCGAATTATGTGGTGGTACGCATGTCGGTAATACCGAAAACATCGGAATCTTTAAAATCGTTTCTGAATCAGGGATCGGTGCAGGGGTTCGTCGGATCGAAGCGGTGACAAGTAAAGAAGCTTATGAATTGTTGGAAAGCGAAGAACAACAACTAAAAGAAGTTGCGGCAATCGTGAAATCACCACAATTGAAAGAAGTCGTAGCTAAAGCAGAACAATTGCAACAACAAGTAAGAGAACTACAAAAAGAAAATGAACAATTGGCAAGTAAGTTAGCCAACCAACAAGCAGGGGATATTTTCAAAAATCCAGAGACGATCAATGGCAAAACGATCATCACTGCGCAAGTTAAAGTAAAAGATATGAATCAATTGCGTCAATTAGCTGATCAATGGAAACAAAAAGCAGTTTCAGATATTCTTGTCTTGGCAAACGAACAAGAAGGTAAAGTCAGCTTGTTAGCAGCAATGACACCTGAAGCAAATGAAGCAGGCTTAAAAGCCGGCGATTTGATCAAAGCAATCGCACCGAAAGTCGGCGGTGGTGGCGGTGGTCGTCCAGATATGGCGCAAGCAGGTGGAAAAAACCCAGCGGGTATCTCAGACGCATTGACAGAAGCAAAAACATGGTTAGAAAATAAATAGAAGCAAGCGTAGGTTTTTACTACAAATAAATGGCAAGCGAGTTTGGGCTGATTTCCCAAACTCGTTGCTTTATTTTCATTGGCTCAACGGTTATTGCTATGTACACATTTATTGACAAATCAACAAAACGCTATAGGATTAGAGTAAAGCAAACAGGGGGAGATTCAATGAATAGCAAAAACAAAACATTTCGGTTAGTACTTCGTGCCATTTTGTTAGCCATCATTATCGTTCAATCAATGATTCCATGGTTAGGCTTTATTCCATTAGGTTTTATTAGCTTGACGATCATCCATATCACAGTGATCGTAGCGGCCGTAGTATTAGGACCGAAAGATGGCATGTTGATCGGCTTGTTCTGGGGAATTGCGACGATCATCCGTGCCTACGCGATGCCAACTACACCCTTCGATACATTGGTTTTCACCAATCCAATCATCTCAGTTGTACCCAGAGTTTTAGTGGGACTCGTTGCTGGCTTTGTATTCCATTGGTTGTATAAGCGTTCATCGACGATCGTCGTACCGGCTGTTGTAGCTGGAATACTAGGCTCTTTAGTCAATACGGTCCTTGTTTTAGGATTGATGGGCTTATTTTATACGAATGCCACAGCTCAAGCTTATGGTGTCGATGCTTCGGTCTTGTTCAAGACACTTGCTGGAATTGCAGCAATCAATGGGATTCCAGAAGCTATCGGCGCAGGGATCATCACACCATTACTCGCCAAAGCATTATTTGCAGCAACACCTTTAAAACCTGAATGATATAAGATCAGCAATCACAGATAAAAGGAGTCACAAATTTGGCAAAGAAACAAGAAACACTGACAGCAAAAGAACGAACAAAAAAAGCATTGATGGCAGGAGTATGGGGTCTGTTAACTAATGTGATCCTATTCGTTGCGAAATTGATGATCGGACTACTCTCTGGAAGTGTGTCAATCATGGCGGATGCCATCAACAGTTTGTCGGATACCGCTTCTTCTGTTTTGACTTTGATTGGCTTCAAAATCGCGGCAAAACCAGCAGATCCGGAGCATCCTTATGGACACGAACGTTTTGAATATATTAGTGGATTATTCGTGTCTCTCATCATCACGTACGTCGGATTCCAGTTCTTACACTCCTCAATTGAAAAAATCATCGATCCGGAAAATATTGCGCTATCACCGATCATCTTTTTAGTTTTAGTCTTTTCGATTGCTTTAAAAGTTATTCAGGGGCGTATGTACAAGAGAACTGCAAAAATGATCGATTCGGAAACCTTACATGCAACTGCCAAAGACAGTTATAATGATGTATATACGACATTTGCTGTTTTACTCTCAGCTTCTGTCGAATGGTTAACAGGTTGGCGCGTGGATGGCTATATTGGCTTCTTGTTAGCACTTTACATCTTGTACAGCGGCGTAATGATGTTAAGAGAATTCGTGTATGAATTATTAGGTAGCCGTCCCACTGTCGAACAGATCCAGGCGATGGAGGAGCAGCTGAATGGCTATACGAAAATCCTCGG
Organism: Enterococcus mundtii; assembly: GCF_002813755.1. NCBI lineage: Bacteria > Bacillati > Bacillota > Bacilli > Lactobacillales > Enterococcaceae > Enterococcus > Enterococcus mundtii. The sequence goes on from NZ_CP018061.1 coordinate 1,275,561, forward strand.
TTATCATGACTTGTTAGTTCATAATTACGGACCAAATCAGCGCTTTGCTTCTGTTCATGTGGAAGTGGATGATCGGCTAGATTTAAATGAAGCGCACAAGATCATGGACATCATCGAAAAAGACTTCAAAAAATCTTTGGGTGTAGAATTAGTCTGTCATCTAGATCCGGTACCAGTTGATAATGAGAATTATCAAGAGATTCTCAATGAGTTGAAAAAAATCATCAATGAGACAGCAGAAGGCTTGAAAATCCATGATTTTCGCATGATCCATAAAGGCCAGATCCTACAATTTGATGTCGTTGTTCCTGAAGGTACACGTTTGTCAGATGAGGAATTAGAGCGCATGATGCGTATCCAAATAGAAAAGAGAGTTGGTGAGTATCATTTGGATATCACCTTTGACCATAACTATTTGCTTTTTTAACACTTTGCTTAAAAAAAGATATGGGCTGTTCTGTCATTCATGTGGACATCTGGCGCCATAAGATTTTAATAAAAGAGTTTGACTTAAATAAAATAAGCAAAAAGCCTGAAAATATTTTTGTATTTTTGGGTTTTTTGCTTATTTTTGCAAGAAGGAATCTGGAATATCGTCACTTTATAGTTGGGAAAGGATAAAGGAGGATTAGACTAGATTTTCAGGTTATTTTTTTCTTGAACGAGGGGTTCCTTTTTGATTACATAAAATGAACATAGCTGGTGGCATCGTAGACGTGCAATAGAAAGTATCTTTTAACAGATGTGTATTTTTAAAATTTATATTTCTTTACCAAATAATTTTGAATTCTATGAATAAAAACCAGATTTTTTTTTCTGGATCAAGAAATAATAGTAGTTGTTGTATAAATACTATCAAGTAATATAAAAATAAATATTTTGTTCCATCAATGATTTTTGAATTTTCAGTATTGACAATAGGAATAATAATGGATGTAGGTTGTGTATTTTAAGAAATAATGAGTTTCAATGATTCTTATCATTCACAAGGTAAAAATTCTTGTTGCAACGTTCAGCTGTTGCTGAAGTCTTGGAAGTCTGTCAATCGAATGAATTGAGGAGTGAATAAGATGCCAATAGAAGATCATCGTAAACCAATAGGAACATTCAATAATAAAAGATATAAAAATTTCAACACAAAAGCCGAACAACGAATGGTCAACTATATTTCTAATCATTCTGGGAAACAACCAACAAGAGAAGGTCTTAAGACGGCGGTTGGAATGCTTTACGCATTCAGTCTGTTTCAAAATTTCAAATTAGAAGAAGAGATGCCAAACAAGCAAAGGGCTGTTCAAGAAGAGCGTGCTATTTTTGAGATGGATACTTTTGTCGTAACAGATGATTGGATCAATCATAAAGATGAAGTAGTCCACTCGTTAACCTCAAGTTCAACGTTCGATGGCGGAAAGACTTCCGATGTATTGAATAAAAACAGTACACATGGTGGATTTGAACCCAAGATAAATACGTCAACTCCTTTGGCCGAAGCAGCACACTTATGGAGTTTAGAGGTTCATAAATTCGTACATGGTCTAGTTGAACTAGAAAATTGCACGACGACAAAAAAAGAAACAATCGGTCGGAAATGGGGATTATGGGAACAACCTCGAAAAGTACAAACTCACTTTAAAACCATATGTAAAGTAGCAATTGCTAAATCTCAAAAGATAAATGAAAAGGACAAAGAGCATTCACCCCTCCTTCAACAATTCTATTTCAAAAAAATCCCCCCAACAAATGCCAGAGACTACTTTGAATTAAAAGATATCGCGGATAAACTTAAAAATGTGTTTGAAGGATTCGCTGATGAATCTCACAACGATAATATTACTAAAAAAAATGAGACAGACAACACAAACGATAACTATTTTCACGATGTGACTGAAGATTATTGGTTCTATGTAGTTGATAGTTTTCGCTCATTTGTTCGTAACAATCTATCGAATCCTAGTGCTGAGGAATCAGAAGGGGAACCTTCTCGTCCATTTGATGAATGGATAAAAGGTAAATCTGAGGGGATACCAAGAGGGCATGAAGAGATTGGTAAAGAGCGAAGAAATAATCATCTGATCGAACATTCTTTTTTTACGCATCCCTTACCTGTCAGGCTGCCATTATCAAATGAAGAAGCCGAACAAATTACAACGACTATCTGGCAATTAACGAGTAGATTTGCCGAAAGTGTTAGCACATTTTTTGATCAGAAAACAAATTTATTTGGTGTCGGTGCCACATCACTTCCTTCTAATCGCATGACACCTGAACCTCTTTCGGAACAGATTCCCAAAATAGGCTTTACTTCTTATGAAGATATCCCTGAGAAAACGGTGGATAAAATCAATCGTATTATCGATACATACTTGAAGAGACAACCTTTTCCAGATGTTGACTTGGAGCCTATGATGCCTTTTTGGTACGATCACGATGTGTATCAACAGCGTGCTAAAACAGATGAGGTCAATGAAGCGGTCAAAGATTTTATGGGGGATCTTTCTATTCAAGACTTGTTTATTCTAATCGATACCTGGGAACAAGATAGATTTGCCTTTCACCTTGTCTTAGAGAAAAGAATCTCTCTTGCGCATCTTATTCTAAAAAAATATGGGGTACCAGATCGTGCATTAACTTATAGAGAAGCCATAGAAATTGTACTTCAGTGGCGAACAAACAATATTTTTAAAGGATTTACATTTATTGAAGTGAGTAGTGTGATGGTTCATTTGACGGCTCCTAAAGTAAAGATGAGCAATCTCACGACAACGGCACCACCAGTCTCTGATTTAGATCAAGTAAACAATATCAAAGAAATCCTGAAAAATAATCTGATGCCTGAAGGAGTAGTATTTCAAAATTTACCGATCTTTTATTATGAATATGATCTTTTTTTAAATCGAAACAAAACGATTGAGGTAAAAGAACTTCTTCATGAGTTCTTCGAAAAAAATAAAATTGCGAGCAAGGAAGAAGCTACAGCTAAAGAAATAATTGATGGTCTCAACGATTTTGTGGAGTCGGGTGGAACTTCTGATTTTTTGGAACAAGAATCAAGAGAACAATTCATCACTTATTATATTATGAAAGCCTATGGGGTAAAAAATATTCGGTTAGGTGATCCCTATTTGCTAACTAAAAAAACAGCTGTGCAACAACAATTGCAAACGAATTTACTATTAGAAGGGTGTACCTACAAAGAAAATACAGAACAAACAGTTCATTATCAATTGTCTGCACCAGAACTCCCCTATACTGAACAGCTTCAAGAACAAAAAAACATTAGTGGGATCATTTATAATGACTTCATAAATGATCAGGCAGCGACTATATCGAATGTTGAACCCATCAAGCCATATTGTTATGATTATCAGATTTTCAATCAACGTGAAAAAACACTAATGGTAAACAGAGAAGTCAGGATTTTTCTTATTGCAAAACAGTTATCCCTTGGGTATGTGTCAAACAGTGAATTAGTGAGGAAAATGCAAAGTTGGGTGCTTAGCGCAGGAAACTACGAGGAAACTGTCCAAAGACAAAAAGAGGTAGCAGAACTACTCCTAAAGCATTACGGGATTGAATGGCGATTATTGACTGTCCAGGATGCACGGGTTTGTATTCTTCAATGGGAAGACAATAATGCTCAGTTAAATTACCTTATCAATGAGAGTCAAGAGAGTGACCTTAGTAATAAAAAAGAGAAGATCAATACATTTCTTAAAGAAAATCACCTACAAAAAAAAGCAGATGATTCCCAAAGTGTTCAGGCAACAAAGCATGTTGAAGATATACATAACCAAAAAGAGGAGACCAAGCGAAGAGTTGCTGATTTTCTCAAAGGACAAGGTAGGAGTTGGAACATGTCTGATTCCAGTGCGTTTGCACAAACAATTACTCATTGGGTGTTGTTAGAGGGGGCGACGATCGAGGTGATTGATCCAGTCAAAATCAAACAATTGGCACAAGTGATTTTGAACGAAAAAAATGATGGAGTCATCTCAGGCGCACATGCCGAGTTAACCTATACAAAATGGTTATTTGAAACATTTGACTTCGACGATCCGTCACTTGAATTGTCAACGCCAACTGATGAAGATGTAATACCTGTCCACATTGATTTAACTGAAAATGAACAAACCGCGGGGGAACCACTAAATCTCAGTGTAGGCAAGGAACAATGGCAGAATAAAAATATACGTGTCCAGTTGAATCAGTTTTTTATTCAACAAGGGGTTGTTCCTTATGATCAATCATCGGAACGAATACTTATATCTATGGGAAAGTGGTTGACACAAGATGGTGTTGGCATGGTATTTATGCCAGATAAATTTCAGGCCATCGCCAAAATCATTCTAAAAGAACTGAAGATGTATGGCGGATCATCAGAAGATAAAATTTCTGCAAAAATTGCTGAAGCTACTGTCATGAGATGGGCGATTGAAAATATATTAAGTGGCTCGGTCGAAGAATACATGATAAGAAAAATTCTCGACTCACCCGATCCATCAAGCTTTACGATTGGACAAGTCAGAAAATTTTTAGAGGTCGATTCGTTAAGAAAAGAGGGTGTTATCAATATCCATAGCCTTGTCGGAAGAGATAGCAGAGAAGAACAAATGTTAAGAAAAGATCAGGTGGTTTTTGAAAAACTATGGATAAAATTTATCGAAAAAATATTACCTAATTATTTTCTTGAGTCTAGCAAATTAGCCGATGATCTATCGATATCTGATTTTGGCTCATTGATGCAACTAGCAGGAGCAAAACTGTTGGCAGATGCTGGTTATTTGTCAGAATTCAGCAATAAAGATGAGATTACACTTGGTAAATTTTTTTGCGATTCTCTTAAAATACAATCCATAAAGCAAATTGAAGGGTTACAATACCTCCTAACCCCAGCTTTACTAGCTACTGCTCAATTAGATCCTGAAGGATTAAGAGAGGCTTTAGAGAATGGTAATCATAAAGTTTATGCCTTACAAAAGTTTATCACTTTCTGGCAAGAAATGACGGAGACAATCGTTGAGAATGAAAAAATACTCTATCATGAGGTGGGGGAATATGAGGACGCAGTTACCAACTGGCGCCGAAAAAAAGCACTGGCAGAAAGTGTGAATAAAGAATGCAACAAACGTTCAGGAAAAAACAGATTATTATTAGACCAAGCATATTTATTAGGCTTACCACCTTGTCCCGATGTTTACCAACCACCAGATCTAGAGGAATGGTACACACAGCTAACGAAAGACGTAGCCGACGCTTTTTTCAAAGTAAATCAGCGATTTATCGGCACCGCTTTAAATGGTTTAGATCAGTCAGAGAAAAATTTTCTATTTTCAAACGAAACACAGATTTATAGTGCAACGGCTGAACTTAGGCATCAGCAACATTACTATGCACCACCAGCTATTGGAGGAATTCCAATAGTCAATTTCGGTGAGCGTGAGAAATGGTTGGATACTAACTTGAATCTAGAAAAAACAGATCTTTTTGCAGCGATCCGTGGAGGGGAAGAACGTTTGTATGCTGTGAAGAGATTGGAACAATATGGGGGATATATTTTTTATCGAGTAGATAAAGATCCGCTATTATATCTTAAATATGGATTGTTTGATCAAAAAGACCTTTGGCGCAATGGTTATAAGCAAAACAGAGAAAAAATCCGAATTGGTAAGAAAGACTTCACATTTTCTACAAAAATCATTCGGGAGCATGAACTAGGACAAGGCTTGGATCAAGCAAGACTGAGTATCGCCATCAGTCAAATACAGCGAGATCATTTCTGTCGCCAGCTATATGAGTTTGGAAATGACAAGTCCGTACCTGAACAAATTGGGGATGTGGTCAAACATATTATCCCTTTTTATGATTGTATCGTCGGAATCATTGATGAAAATGTCTCTGATGCGGTCATTTCGTGTACAATTGATGTGGTTTTCTTGATCCCTGTCGTTGGTCAAGTGATGGGACTAAGTACAAATTTTGCCCTGGGGATGGCAAAAGCCGCTGCAGAAAGTGGAGTCAGACACGCTATCCGTAATGGAATGAGATTCACACCAACTCGTTTAGAACTAAAAGCGATTCTTAAAAGTACAGCACACTATGCAGATCCTGGATTTGAGTTAGTCACTGATGGAGCAAAGTTGATACTTAAAGGATTTTCTGAATTGAGAAGTCAATGGTTCATTCCTGCTCATTTGAAACCTTTATTAACGAAGCTAGAAACTTTAACAAAAAAAATACCTCCGTTGCCTGATGATCATGTACGGGCACAGCTGCCTGGAAAGGGCCCCTACAGCATCGTGAGACGTGTGAAAGACTCGTTGTACATGCAGGTGATGAATCTAAAAGATGGTGATATTTTTGGGGGATATTTCACATTACATGGCAGTCAGCTCAGATCTTTTGAAGGGGACTTGTTTTATAATGAGGAGGAGATTCAGCGTATAAACAGGCTCGCACATCAAGTGGATACTTCACAAATATTTGTAGTAGAAAAAAATTTGAACCCCAAAGGATATGGTGAAGGGAAGGTATACACTGTAGAGAAAAATGGAGAAGTCATTGGTTCATTCGTTCAAATGAATCAACAAAAGGTCCCAGTTCAAATCCATGCGATTGAAGGTCATGGCTTACGTTATGACGTATATGAAGGAGAAAAATTGTTTCCTATACGATTTAACGGCGTAGGCTGGTATTTTGAACCGGATACTTCGCCAAGATTAGCGAAAGAAGTCAGCGACTATGTGATCAGTCAACCAGAACAGTTTGAAAGTATAAGTAGCCCCACTACTCTTTCTCCACCCGATGAATATGGCTTGATGCATGCCTCCTCAGGTAGATCTTATATCAAGGTGAACAATCGCTATATTCCATTAATTTTAATCGACCGAGAAAATCAACGATATCATCTTGTTAAGAAAAAAGTAACTAGACCGCTGATAATCTTGAAATTTGATGAGAGACATAACTACTTCCGTGTTGAGACCCCATTAGAAAGAATGATTGCTGAGCCACACCATGCAATCTTAGCGGGTGGGAAGAAAAGTATTCCTAATAAATCAACGAAAAATACAGCTGGAAGTACAAAAGCAAAGCAACCGATTCCACAAGTTGGAAAAGCTGGAACATCTCGCGATACAGAGGATTTAGCAAAGATTGCTAAAATGTTGGAATACCCACCATATTACCAATTACCAGAGTCACTTGGTGTAGCGGAAACATTCAATCAATTCAGACAAGCCACCATACTTACTGATCATCCAAAGAAGTTCAGGTATGAGGATGATCAAGTGAAGCTTCCAAGGTTGACTTCTTTTGTTTCAGAATTTGCGAATTTAAGTTCCCGTACTGATGGTATGGCAAAGGCAGCTATGAAGTATGAAATTGCAAGAATACTAGCGAATGATCCCGAGCTTCCTTATCGAATATTTCCTGGTTTTACCTCTGATAAAGTGCCAGAGTACATTGATGAATTCCAAAAAGAAGTAGCTTCGGGAGTCGATGAGGCCGTCACCTATCTCCAAACATTCAAGCAAAAAGCAGAGGAGTGGTTAAAACTTGAAACACTAGCAGAAATAACGCCAGGTCAATATTTGAATCACATGTTAAAGCTAGAAACTAGTGAAAATAAAGAACAAGTAATGAGAGAAGTCATCAAAAGATTACTCCTTATCGCTGATAAAAGCGAACAATTTCTCAACTTATCAAAAGATTTAGGCTATCAAAATATCTGGATCGTCTCTTCCGATTTAGTCTATGACAAAAAAACGAAAAACTATTATACAGCCAAAGTGAAACCTCCTACTACAGTAGCATTTGTCGTAAATGCTGATCCAGAATGTCGAATACTGATCATGGCGGATAAATTCCATATAAAGCCATCAGATAGGCCAGATACTCAAACTAGACCTAGTTTATTTGGAACAGTGATCCATGAAACAACGCATGTTGTATCAAGCACACTGGATTATGCTAGATTTGCAGATCCTCCGAAAGGATTTCAAAGTAGTGGGGAAGATATCAGAAAACGGTTTGACTTTGAATACCTGGACATAACATTCTCTGAGAATTTTGATCTCTTTGTTAGCCATTTGGCTCAAGAATTTGATTTGCCTAAATTAGCACGTAGTGAGGTGGTTAAGCAGCTTTTAGTTGATCCAATGTTAGCTGCTAATTTTCTGCTTTTAGATGCGGAAGTTGTGATGACGATTATTAGAGATCTTGTATTAGATAATGATTTTTTCAATCGCATACGTGTGAAAAGAGTGTTGAATGATGGGCCTTTAATCGATCCTACAATTCTCATGTTTTTTGCGCTGATGCACACGGGAAATTTTTTCATCTTAGAAAAAGAATATGAAATAGAAAAAAACCAAACTAAAGCAGGGAATTCAAGCGAGGACCATAATCACCCAACGCTTCCAACTACTACGAATGTTCGTGAAAAAAGAAGCTTTGCTGCCATCATCCAACAAGCATCAACAAATAGCAAGGAAGTAAATAGGACGTTAACTTTTTCATTTCCGAATGTAAATAAAAAAGAATTGAATGTGAAAAGCCTTAACTAAAAAGGATACATTCAGAGATCGATAAAAAAGAGGAAAGTCAAACCTAAGAAGAGATCAGAACTGAAGTGTCTAGCCTAGAGAAATAAGACGTCATCCACAAAAATTTGAAGAACAATTTTCGTGGATGGCGCCTTATTTCCGAAGAGGTTACTTCTGTTCCCGTCGTTTATTCGGGTTTAGAATACGCGAGAGGAGTCATGTTCCACGCACAATATTTTATAATGATTTTTGTAAAGCTTGTCTAGCTAGATTATCTGCGCCTTTATTTTTACTTTCAGGTATCCACTGAAGAATCAACATTGAAAAATCTTTTAATAGACTTTGTATTTTTTCTAAATAGGGCAAGAAATCTTGGTTAGTAGTATGATTTTTATCGATGGTTGATACAAGCACTTTACTATCGGAATAGCAGAGAATGATTTCTTCGGTCATCTGTCTATTCTTTAGAATTTCTAAAGTTTTTAAAAAGACTTCAAACTCGGCTTGATGGTTTGAACCAAAGGATAAAGGGATAGACAACTGTTCTTGTTGATGATCAGCGACTAGTAATATTCCTCCACCGCTAGGTCCAGGGTTGCCTTTTGTTGATGCATCAATGTATACTTTTAACATAAGGAAAAACACGCCCTTCAAAAATTGTCGGTTCGACTTATTATACCATTACAGATAAAGACACGAGGTTGAAGAATGAAAAAAAATATTCGCTGGCAGCCCGAAACGGCACAGTCGATCATTTATTGGTCATCAACATTTATTATTTTATTTTTGAGTTTGATCTTATCGTTAGAAAATACAAGACCTTATTGGAAAAGTAATATTTTAATGGGGGTATTCTTTATTTTCCTTTTGCTAGGGTTACGACGCTCACTAGTTTTAAAAAAAGAGGCAATAAAAATAAAATATGCTGCTTTTTGGAGAGATCGTGAAATACCAATTGATCAAATCAAGGACGTCCATGTACAAAAACGCAAATTATCTTTAACAATTGAAAAAAATAAAGAGCCATTTGTGATTTTTGTAAAAAGAAAGGCGCAAGTAGAATTACTGGACCACTTGAAATATCCTATGAAAAAAACGGTAACGATGCCATCAATACTTAAGAATACGAAAGATGTAGTTGAATAAGATAAAGATTCTGTACGAGTTTAGAGGCACCAGTAAGAATCGAAACAAGAATACTAGGTAGTAGCAGAGAATAGTAACAGAGAGTAGTAACCTGACTAATCTAGTAGTCAGGCAGAAATAATGAAAAGGAATAAAAAATAAAAAAGCTATTCCAATCAATTGGAATAGCTTTTTTTATTTGCTTTGGCTGTGTTTATTCATTGATCTTTTTGACATGGGCCGCCTGAACGCCTCGATTCCCTTCAATAACGGTAAATTCTACCACTTGGTTTTCTTCAAGTGTTTTGAATCCTTCTTCTTCGATTGCAGTAAAATGTACGAAGATCTCTTCTGTTTCATCATAACTAATAAAGCCATATCCTTTTTTGTTATCGAACCATTTCACCATTCCTGTGGTCAAAACACTCACGACCTTTCTATGTCTGATCATAGCCTATATTATAAAGAGAATTAATAGGTACGTCAAATAAATCAAAAATCAGTTTTTTTTGTTTTTTTTTACAATGAAAACAGGTATAATAAGTATAACTTAACAAAAAATAAATATTCGTATAGATAGTTCGTGAAAAGGGGCGTTTTGATGAAAAGTGATTTAGAGATTTCACAAGAAACACAGCTAAAACCGATAATTAGAGTTGCGGATAGCATCGGAATCAATGAAGATGATCTAGAATTATATGGGAAATACAAAGCAAAAATAAATTTTACCACAATGAAGAATTTTTCGAAAAAAGAGGATGGTCGCCTCGTTCTGGTAACTTCTATCAATCCCACACCAGCTGGTGAAGGAAAATCAACAGTTACAGTCGGATTAGGTGATGCCTTGAATCAATTAGATAAAAAAGCTGTGATTGCATTACGTGAGCCATCCTTAGGTCCAGTTATGGGAATCAAGGGTGGAGCTACTGGAGGAGGCTACGCGCAAGTATTACCAATGGAAGATATCAATTTGCATTTTACTGGAGATATGCATGCAATCACCTCTGCAAATAATGCACTGTCTGCCTTATTAGATAACCACATCCACCAAGGAAATGAGCTAGGGATCGATCCGCGACGTGTCATTTGGAAGCGTGTCGTGGATTTGAATGATCGTGCATTGCGAAATGTGATCGTTGGATTAGGTGGACCGATTCAGGGGGTTCCAAGAGAAGACGGATTTGATATCACTGTAGCGAGTGAAATCATGGCGATATTGTGTTTAGCTGCTGATTTAGATGATTTAAAAGCTCGATTAGCACGAATCGTTATTGGATATACTTACGATCGTCGTCCTGTAACAGCTGGTGATTTAAAAGCAGAGGGTTCCCTTGCTTTGTTGTTAAAAGATGCGATTAAACCGAATCTCGTGCAAACGATCTATGGTACACCCGCATTTATCCATGGTGGACCGTTTGCAAACATTGCTCATGGTTGTAATAGTGTATTGGCAACTAAAACTGCATTGAAAATTGCTGATTATGTTGTTACTGAAGCTGGTTTTGGTGCAGATTTAGGCGGAGAAAAATTCCTAGATATCAAAGTTCCTAATTTGCAAAAAGCGCCAGATACGATTGTGATCGTAGCGACTGTTCGTGCGTTGAAAATGCACGGGGGACTGGATAAGGCAGAACTACAAACTGAAAATCTTGAGGCTTTACACAAAGGATTTGCTAACTTGAAGCGGCATATTCGTAATATGAGAAGTTACAAGATCCCAGTGATCGTTGCAATCAATGAATTTGTGACTGATACAGAGGCTGAATTAGAGTTACTGAAGGAATTGTGCGAAAAAGAAGGAGTCATAGCAAAACGGGCAAGTGTTTGGGAAAATGGTGCCGAAGGGGGAGTTGAATTAGCAAAAGCAGTTGTAGAATTGATCGATACAAAAGACGCGAATTACGTTCCATTGTATCAATCTAGTGATTCAATCAAATCAAAAGTAAATGCAGTCGTTCAAAAAATCTACGGTGGTAAAGAAGTTTCTTTTAGCAAAAAAGCAGAGAATCAAATCCTTGAGTTTGAGAAAAATGGTTGGTCTGACCTACCGATTTGCATGGCGAAAACCCAGTACTCTTTTTCTGACGATCCAACATTACTAGGTGCACCGGAAGATTTTACGATCACGATCCGTGAATTTGTACCCAAATTGGGTGCAGGATTTTTAGTAGCTTTGACAGGTGATGTGATGACAATGCCAGGATTGCCAAAGAAACCAGCTGCATTGAATATGAATGTGACGAATAAGGGAGAGGTAGTCGGTTTATTCTAATCGAAAAATTTTGAAGTAGTCCTAACTAAACTTTTCAATACGAAGGTGTAAAAGCTAAAAAATAGCTGATCTATTTTTAGCTTTTACGCTTTTTTTATACTTATTGATGTATATTTAAATGACAAAAAAGTTCAAGTTTTTATTATTAAAAAAAAACTAGTCACGAGGCTGAACAGACTACCATGTATAATTGTGGCATAAAATCTACCTTTAGGTTTGTATCTCATCAACAAAATAAGGAGAGAGAGTTATGCCAATCGATAATCAAAGTAATCGAAAACGAAATGGTCAATTCAACAATGAAAAGAATAATAAAGAAGATAAGCAGGCTTTTGAAGATGCAGTAAAAGCAATTTCTTCTGGTGTCGGTCATGCCCCTACACCAGAGATTCTTCATTCACCATTGTTATTGTCATTATACGTCTCGAGCATTTTAGGAAATGTGGTCGTGCGAGGTGAGGGACCTAATCAACGCCAACCAATACATAATAGTGGCGCTGTTTTTGAAGCAGATACTATTGTCGAAGTGAAGCAACATGCGAATCAAACAGAAGTGCTACATGCGCTTACTTCGCATTCGACAGTGAACAGTACGTTGATCACCCCAGCTTTGACAGAGAATACAACTGCAATTGTTTCTTTGCCTTCACGAGCTTTTCATGATAATACTGCTTATAATTTAACAGATTTTGCTCATCACTGGAGTTTGAACGTACATAAAATAGCACATGGCATTGCAGAAACATATGGTTGCACAACAAATAAGACTATCACAGACCTCACAAAATTATGGGAAGGGTCAACTACTTCTAATCACACACAACTCAAGCATACAAAAGTCCACTTTAAAACCGTTTGTCAGAGTGCGATTGCTGAATCTCATAAGATGAATCAACAACAAATAGATAAACCCGCCGATCTACATCATTTTTCCTTCAAGAAAGGTGTAAGTGATCGTTCAGAACAACAATTTTTATTTGAAGATGCGGCGGAAAAATTGAAAAAAATTTTTCAACAATCATTTAACAAAACAACCAATCAGACGAAGCAACAGACAACAGAAAATGTGAAAAATGATGTTCCTGAGTCAGCTAGTTTCTTTGAGGGTTTAACAGAGGCATTCATTACATTTTTTCATGATTTTGATCAACCAATCTATACAGAAAAACTTGAAAGTTTAAAAGGAGATTCGCTGATCACTCGCTTTTTATCCATGATGGCTCAAAGTATTTCCTATCAAGAAAAAATTCCTGATACAGCTAAACCTTCAAATGGTATGAATGTTCCTCATTCTTTTCGAGCGTATGCCTTTTCAAGTGAAGTTCCAACTTTGAATAAGGAAGAGGAAGGATTTGCGACACAATTTTGGATGTTGTTTAGCAAAATGGATGAAACACTAACCAATTTTATAAAAAAGTGGGATCTATTCGTTGTTCGAGGGGCTGAGGGAAGGCCGATCAATGATCCGCGCTTCAATACTAGAGAGGAAAGTGAAGTCGAGACAGTTAAAGATAATCAGCGGGGACAGGGAACAATGAAGAATCCTGGATCTACTAAGATTGAAATCGTGAAAGGAATCATAGAGGATATTGAGCATGATCGAGTCCCAACTAGTCGATACAAAGAGCCTTTACCCAACTTTTTTTACGATAAATATTTATTTCGGAGTAAGAGCGAGACAAAGAATGTAGTAAGAAAGTTGAAAGTCTTTTTGATCAAACAAAAAGCTGTGACTAAAAATGCTAATGATGTGGAAGTGATCAAAGCGCTTGAAAATTGGGTTAGAATCCGTCGTATTAATGATATTTCACAAGACGCTTCCAAAGTCCAATTTGCCGCCTCTCTCATTCGTAAAAACTATGGTTTCAAGAATATCAGAATAGGTGATGCTTTGACGACGACACAACTACAAGCAATCTTTATGCAATTGAAAGTCAATGTGTACTTGGCAAACTATACCTACCAAGAAAAATCGAAACCAATCCAACTGTCACCAGTGGAAAAAACGATTGAGGCTTATTATCGAACAGAAATAAATGTGTGCAATCAAATTTTTTCGGACTTCATCAATGATGCTCCTGCTACTGTACCAAAAAAACAGACGATTACTGCAGTTATTTACAATCGCGATCTCTTTAACAATCGAGAGAAAACAGAATCAGTGAATAAAGAATTGATTGATTTTGCACAAAAGCAAGGCTTCATTTTAAAGAATCCTACTGCAAGTGAATTGGTCCGATGGACGCGGATGTGGCTATTGAGATTAGGAAAATATGAAGAGATCGTGAGTCGAGAAGAACTAGTAGCGAAAGAGTTATTGAGAGCATATGGATCAAATATGACACTTGCGGGAACAAACGAGTCACGAGCGGTCATACTCCAATGGGAAAATAATAATGCGCAAGCGGGTTATCGGTATAAAAAAAATCGTATAAATGCGATTGCGCCGGATGCTCGCAAGGATAAATCAGATCAGACCGAGGAACAACAAGTTCAATCTTTCCTTAAAGAAAATCATATCATACCTATGAATGCAACCACTCATGTCAACGAAGAAAATAAACAACAAAAATTCCCTGATGAACCATCAGAAGTCATCGACAAACGAATCTGTCATTTTTTAAAAACAAAGGGTATTGTCTGTGATATATCAAATCCTCAGTTGTTAGCTGACAAGGTATCAAATTGGCTAATGCTTGAGGGTGCTGTTCAAAAAGTGATCGATCCTGTTAAACTAAAGGAACTCGCTCAAACGATACTGAATCAAGAAGATAATGGTCTTATTTCAAATAAGGAAGCAGAATTGACATTTTCAAATTGGTTAGAGAAAAAAATGGCAAAGAAAGAATCTCCTAGTTTGCCTGAAAATCAACCCAAAACTGTTAAACCGGTGTCAATAAATGAAGATAACAAATGGAGAAGTCAGCAAGTGATTGATAAAGTGGGACAATATTTACGTCAAAATAATTTGATCACAGGGATGGCAACAAAAGAGGAAGTTCTGAGTGGAATTGGGAAATTGTTTGCACAAAATAATAATAATGGGGAGATAAACCCTGAAAAGGTACAAGCTATAGCAACAGTCATATTGAAAGAGTTGAACTTATATGGTGGAGCAGAGGATGAGTTGATTTCTGACAATGATGCACAAAAAACAGTCATGAAATGGGTCATGGAAAATGTGCTAGGTAGCTCAGTTGAAGAATATGCGACAAAAAAAATCCTTGATCATCCTAATCCTGCTACCTTTACGATTGGTGAGCTTAGAGATTCATTTAAACTGAATGAATTGATTAAGGACAAACGGATCATGCTTAATAAAAAAAGCGATCCTAAAAAGTATAAAGAATTAGAAGCTAATATAAGATCTTTGTGGATTGGTTGTCTGAACTATCTACTCCCTAATTACTTTCTCACATCAAGTGCGTTGTCAGATAATCTGCTGATTTCCGACTATGGTTCATTGTTACAGATTGCAGGCTCAAGAATACTAGTAGCTTCAGGTATTCTTAATAAATTTGAAAAAGAGGAAATTCGTACGTTGGGTGCACTTTTCTTTGAGTCAGTCAGTGAAAAAGGAGTACAGGATATCGAAGAATTAGATCATCTGTTGATACCGGCATTATTCACGACGGCTCAGTTAGATGCGCCACGATTAAGAATAGCAATGGAGGCGGGTGACTATCGGGAAGTAGCTATTAGTACATTCATAAGCTACTATCAAAGAGGCTACTTTACGGTTATGGTTCACGAAGAAGAATTTAACCGCTTTTATCGAAACTATAAAACAGCTGTCATCAACTTTAGGCGAAAACAAGCATTAGTGGATGAAGTCCTTAAAGAGTGTGAAAGACTTGGGATAAGAGTGCCTCCCTCTGCAGGAGAAGTATATTTAGCTGGAGGTAATCCTTGTCCAGGACCATGGATTCCGCGTAGTATCGAACCTTGGTATAGAGAGTTAACAAGTGATGTGGCAGAGTCGTATCATCTATTGAACCGAAAATTGATTGGGCTATCTGTCGATTCATTCAATCAGACAGAGTTAGATTTTATGTTTTCTCCTGAAACTCGTGTCTATGAAGGGACGGCTGAGTTTAGAGATGAGGCTGCTCTTGCTTCGAACCCGATTGGATCGATTCCGTCTTTGATGATTGCTAGCAGAAAAGAAAATAGGGATGATTTGATCCTCCCCCTTAAACAGACTGATCTGTTAGTGGCTATTCGGGACAATGAAGTACGCACATATGCATTGAAGCGGTTAGAAAAAGAGGGGGGGGTATAGTGTTTATCGTGTTGACCAAGATCCTCTTTTATTTTTAGAGCATGATTTAATGGACCTAAAATCACTTTGGTGGAAGAAATATAAAAAAGAAGGGGATAAGATTCGGATCGGCGATTATTCTTATTCTTTTATGACACAGATCCACATGGATAAACAATTATCTCATGGTGATGATAGAGAATCGTTATTCAATAATATCAGTACGAAACATAAAGATTTACTGTATCAACAACTATATGACTCAGGAAATGACCAAACGTTAGCTAGTAAAGTGTGGGATACTGTTAGTCATTTCATTCCTTTTTACGATTGCGTAATTGGCATTGTCAATAAGGATGCTGCAAGTGCAGTGCCAAATTGTATCATTGATGCGCTTCTTGTCATTCCTGTATTAGGACAAGTCACTACTATCAATATCCGTTTTGCATTGGGAGCAGCAAGAGTTATTGCAAACAATGGGGTAACGGGATTAATAAAATATAGCGCAAAAGTGCTTCCAAAACTTTCCGATCTGAGAAGTCTTTTGGCAAGTGTCGTGCGGTATATCGACCCAGGTATAGAGGCAGCAATTAATGGCGGACGATTTGTGATCAAGAACTTATTGAAACTTAAAGACCAACCAATTCTTGCGAGAAATATTCATTTTGGACCTGTATTGATAAAACTAGAAAAATTTGAAAAAGAGATACCAGAACCAGTTATATCAAAAATGGGTATCAACGCCCGTTTACCTAGAAATGGTCCGCAAGTTCTTGTAAAAAAAATGAAGAACAGTTTATATGTCAAAGTTTCAGATTTTAAAAAGGGTGAAGTTTATGGGAAATATTTTACTTTAAGAGGAGAACAATTGAGAGAATTTGAAGGTCCAGCAATTTTTTCTCAAAAACAAAAGGAAATCATCAACTCTTTAAAAATAAATATCCAGCCTGATGAGATGTTTATCGAAAAGCAAAATTTTTATCCTAAGGGTTATGGTGAAGGAACGGTCATGGACATATTGAAAAACGGCGAAAGAAAAATGACTGTGATTGAAATGGACGATCAACTTGTTCCTGTTAGAATCCAAACAATCAAAAAATACGGTGTGCGTTATGACGTATTAGATGGCGATAAGGTATTGCCAGTGAACTTTAATGGTATTGAATGGTATTTCGAACCAGATACATCCCCAATAATTTCGAGACCAGTAAAAATCGAAGTGACGAATCGTATCAATCAGTTTGAGGCCATATGGGATCCAAGCACCCTTTCGGCACCAGATGAAAATGGGCTGATGTGGAGTGCAGAAGGTCGATCCTATATTAAAATCCAGGAACGCTATATTCCTTTAGCGTTATTAGATAAGGAAAACAACCGATATCATTTAGTGAAAAAAGATATACTTGAGCCAATGACTGTCTTGCGTTTGGATCCTGGAATCGATCAGTTCCGTTTTGAAACTCAATTGGAGAAAAGGGTAGTTGAACATCTGGACGATCTATTACTGGCTGGTGGCTTTGATCAAGGCGCAAGCACTTCCAAAGGTGGAAATGTCCCTGTCAGAGGCCAGCTATCCACTTTAACGCTTAACAATCCTAAATATCCACCATATATGGGGCTGCCTAAAATACCTGAAAAGTGGCCGGAATGGAAGACGCATATGAACGCAATTGAGATAGCTGGTCCCAGTACTGTATCTATAGTGGAAGATAGCCGAGTGGTACTTCCACCACTAACTAAGTTCATACCAGAACCACAAAAACAGATAAGGACAAATGAAGCGTTGACCCTAAAAAAAATCGCGATGGGAATCCAAAGTTGTTTACCCGATGAGTTGAAAAAAAATTTTCGCGTGTATGCTGGTTTAGATGCCGCTAAGATGCCTGAACATCTAAAAGCATTTCGGGACGTAGTTGCAAAAGAATATAATGAAGCACTGACTATCTTAGATCAAGTTATCGAAGAATGTACATATATGCTTAAACTAGAAAAAATAAGTTCCACAAAGAGAGGAATCTATTTATCTAATATGTTTAATGTATATGGCAAACCCGAAGAACAGGCGGTATTAAAAGAAGGAGTCAAAAGGCTTAAGTCAATCGCAGAAAAAAGCAAAGCGTTTCTTAAACAGTCAGCAGATTGGGGATTTAAGAATATTTGGATTGCTTCGACCGATTTACAAAAAGATGCGACTACCAAGGCATTCTATTCATTAAGCAAACAACGTATTTCGCCGTATGGATTTGTGATTAGAAATGATGCTGAAAATCGAATCGTGCTTATCGCTGATTCTTTCAATAAGGACCCTAAGATTTGGCCAGAAGCTGAAATAGCACCACCTGTTTCAGAAACGTTGCTCCATGAAACGACTCATCTTGTTTCAATGACTAATGATATCGTCACGTACGGACCGTCTTACCGTGGATTATTAAAACGTGGGAAAGATGCACAAATAGACTTCATTTCAAAGTATCATACTAATTTCGGAACGGCTAGTTTTATCCAGTTTGTTCAACTGATCGCTGATTATTTAGGATTAGATGGTTTATCAAGGATGGCCGTTTTTCAAAATTTTGGCAAAGATTCTATGTTGTTTGCTAATTATATGCTGACTGATGCGGAAATGGTGGGGACTCTACTAAGAGATGTTGCCTATGGATATAAGTATGATCAACCGCTCTTGCGACCGAAACGCTCTGTTGATGAACCAAGTCAAGAACCCATTCAGGAGCTTGGAAGTGGCAATATACTTATAAGTCTGTCCTTGATGTCAATCGGTGAATTTGGAACTGCAGAAAAAAATATTGGATTGGAAGTGACGAAAGAACCTTCTTTAGGAAGTACTCTTAGTGGAGTAGCTACCACAACAGAATTTTCTGCCGTAGTAGGTTCGAAAAAGGCAAGTTCTGCTTCAGCGATAGACGCAAAAATGCCCAATAGTCAATCGCAAAATAGAGAGAGTCCTTCACAACAATCAAGAGTGAAACGAAGTGATTTGAATTTATCGGAAGGGGAGATCAATCAGGGAACATTTCAACCGATACCTGCCCAACAAACAACCTCAGCTCACCCCGTGAGTACCAATCCTGCGGTTTATGATAATTTCTTCGCAAGGATAAATAGAGGAATCAGAAGAAGCCAGACGCTAAATAGAACTTCAACAATTAGACAGAATAAAAGGAAACAGTTTGGAATAAATTTACAAAATTAAGATACTACAATCACGATGTATGAATGCTATTGAAGAGTAAAACGTGCGTTGATAATTTCGATGTGGACGATGGTTATTTAATGATTATTGGCATATATTTAGGTAGAAGTAGTATATTTTTATTCCTAAAATCCGTTCAAATAAATTTAGTTTTACTCAGTCAAGTATTGATTTAATGATGCAAATTTTTGGTTCAGTTGTGCATACAATCTATCTCTTATTGAAATGTGTGCAAAGACCTAATAAATAAAGGAGTTAGAGGATGCCTATCGAACAACATCGAGAAAGAATCGGTCAATTCACCAACAAGTCTCAGAGATATATAACTGACAATGAGCAACGAAGAAACTTGAATTTACTTGCTCAAAGTTTTGGGCATTATCCTGTCGGTAGAGGCGTTTGGTCGTCGACAGGGATACTTTACTTATTAAGTATTGGTCAAAATCTTCGAATATCGGACACAAATTTACCTAATCGACAGCGTGCAGTGCAAGAAACTACTGCAGCGTTTGAAGTGGATACTTTTGTAGGAGCACGACAACAAGGCGCGGAGATCACTTTAGATTCTTTATTGTCAAGTTCTACCGCGAATCCCCAGCGATTTATTCCAATTATGGTGAATAATGCACCTATCCCTACGAGCTCGTTCATTGACGCGGCCCTGCCTTCGAATCCGCTCATCTATTTAGTCGAAAAGGCCCATCAATGGAGCATTGGGATGCACAAAATGGCGCATCGAATGGCGCAAGTAGAAAATTGTACGACTACGAGTGAGATTTTTCATCAAAACCCTCTTGGCTTGTGGAATAGTGCCAATCATACACAAGCTCATTTTAAAACGATTTGTCAGACAGCCATTACAAAATCACAAACAACAAATGAAGAACGGAAAGATATGCCTGCGAACATTCAAAAGTTTTCTTTTAAGAAGCAAGCAATAGAGAAGGAGACACGCACGTTCACTGCCGAAGAAGCAGCTGAAAAAATGAAAACGGTATTCGAATCAACTGTGGAAGAATTCTATCAAACAAATAATGGAAGAACGACAGAAAAGATGAAAAAGCAGAGTATTCCTATTCAAGAGACGCTAGTCATTGATGCTTTTTGGGGAGAACTAACCGAGCTCTTTACGACCTTTTTCGGCAAAGCAGAGAATGCTACTTATACAGAGAAACCACTAGATGATGCTAATGGCTACTCGGCGATGGCTTATTTTGTTGAATGGATGAGCCAAACATTCTCGGTCAATTATTCGACCTATGATACAGTTGATAGCCAAATAAATCAGAATGCGCATATTCCTCTAGCGTCAGTTTTATCTGATCAAACGCAAACTCAAGCTTCAATGAACGAACCGGCCGTAAAGGAAGTTGAGGCGGGAATCATGGCTCCTTTAAGGGAACTCAAACTCACCAACAAATTGACAGAAAAACTTGATTACTTTGTAAAAAAATATGATTTTTTAGTCACAAGAGGCGCTGAAGCAGCGCCTACCATTGGTCGAGCAACGTCCGACCAATCTACAACTCTTCATTCTGTGGGAATAAGTCTAGAGGATCAACCATTGTTTCCTTCTAAGGACTCTGAATATGAACAAGTCATTCAAATCACTGAAGCTATTTCTAAAAATAAAAAACCTCCAGGCGCTTTGTCCCCATTACCGAATTTTCATTATGACGTGTTGCTTTCTCAAAGAAGGAATCAAACAGCCCAAGTAAATACTCATTTAAAAGAATTTTTTGTTGATCAGAGTTTACTTGGATCACAGGCAACTGATCTAGAGTTGATTGAAGTTGTTCAAAGATGGGCCGGAATGAATTGGAAAAATGAAGATTCGCTGTACTCCGCTAGAGCACAGTATCTTGCTTATCGAATACTTGAAGGATATGGGATAGAAGATGTACGATTAGGTGACTTCTTATCGGACATAAGATTACAGTCGATCTATAAGCAATGGAAAACGAATACTTTGTTGATTGATTATCTTTTTTTAGAAATCAATCAACAAACGAAGCAGTATCACTTATCACCTGTAGAGACAGCTACAGTGAATCAATTCCAAAATCAAAAAAAAATAAACAATCAAATCTATGCGGATTTTATACATCAGCGGCCACGAAGTGTTTCTAAGGATACAAAAATTCCAGCGATCTATTATCATAAAAATACTTTCAACCTGCGAACAAAAACAGTCGAAGTAAACGATATCGTTCAAAAATTTCTTTATAAGCAACGAATTTATTTGAACAAGCCAACGCCTGCAGGATTAGTTTCTGGGATGCAAAAATGGATTTTAAATGGGAAACTGTACGACGAAATCCTGCAAAGAGAACGAACAGCAGCCACCTTACTTTTGCAAGCCTATGGCATGACAGAGAAAAATTTAATGGTCAATCAGGCAAGAGCGATTTTGCTGCAATGGGAAGACAACAATGCGCAGACCGGTTATACATATAAGAAAATTAAGAAAAAAATTCTGGGCATTGATATCAATAACATCAAAAAGGATCAGGAAAAAGAACGTAAAGAACAAGTGAAACAAAAAACCGAATTGTTTCTTCGTGAAAATAATATAGATACATCCATAAATAATCTGGAACAACCAGAAAAATCACCGGATATGCATTCAACAAATGAGGACGATATGGTACGTCAAAGAGTGGCGATATTTTTATCTGAACAGGGTGTTGTGTGTCATGCATCAAATCAAAATGTACTTGCTGAGACAGTATCACATTGGATTTTACTTGAGGGAGCTACTCAAGACATTATCGATATGGTAAAAGTCAAGCAAATCGCCCAAGTGATCCTCAATGAAAAGGTAGATGGGGTTATTTCAAATGAACATGCTGAAATCACTTTTACAAAATGGTTGTGGGATCTGATTAAAGCGAATGACTCATTATTGACTGTAGTGCCACGATCAGTGAGCAATGAATCGGTAGTTGAAAATAGTACAGTCTCATCTTCTACAGACTTGAACGGGATTACTCTGACAGAATCAACGAATAAAGAAGACAAGGAATCGAAAGAAACAGTAAATAAAGAACAGTGGCGTAGTCCAAAAGTAATGAAACAAGTCGAAGATTTTTTTCGTAACAAAGGACTACTCATTGGTATGGCAACAAAAGAGGATGTATTGAGTGCGATGGGAAGATGGTTCATCGAAGCTGAGAAGGAAACGATTATCATGCCTGAGAAAGTTCAGGCAGTTGCTTCAGTTATCTTAAAAGAACTGAAATTGTATGGTGGTAGTCCAGATGAAATGATCTCTGATTCCAGTGCCGAAAGAACGGTGATGAAGTGGACGTTTGAGAATGTCTTAGGTAGCTCGATTGAAGCCTATATCGCAAAGCAAATCGTTGAAGCCACTGACCCATCAGCTTTTACGATTGGTCAACTAAGAAGCTTGTTTATGTTTGAAGAATTAAAAAAAGCAGGATTGATCAACCTCTCTCAGACACAAGTAGCCTTACAACATGGCATTCGAGCTGAGGATGCAGAGATGTATCTAAAGAAACTTTGGATTTCTTTATCCAATCGAGCGTTGCCCCATTACTTACTGAAATCAAGCAATCTTCCAGACAAGTTATTGATTTCTGATTATCATTCGTTAACTCAACTAACAGGTGCGAGCTTAATGGCCGATTTAGGTTTTTCGAAACAGTTCAATCAGACTGAAACACGATTGCTAGGTGAATTTTTCTTAGAAACACTTAGTTTTGAGGGAATCCATCACTTCGAAGAGTTGTCCTTCCTTTTGACACCAGCCTTGCTTACTGTGGCGCAACTAGAACCTGATAAAATGCAAGAAGCGCTAGTGAAGGGAGACTATATCGAAGTAGCACTTACTACATTTATTGGTTATTCGCACAAAGGGTATCTCCAAATGATGAAAACGCAAGCGATTGCTGATGATCTTGTCTTTACGTACCGACAAGCTGTGGTCAACAGACGAAAAGTAGTGTTAGTAGATGAAGTATTAGCAGAGTGCAATCGACTTGGAATAAGGCTTGATTTGGCAGCGAGTCAAGTGTATCTAGCTGGCGGAAACCCGTGTCCCGGTCCATGGATACCACCAGATCTTGAAAGATGGTATACTCGACTGACCAAAGATGTCTCAGACTCTTTTCACTTGCTCAATGAGTTCCTTATCCAACTGTCCATTCAATCGATCGGGGAACAGGAGTTGGATTTTTTATTTTCTCCAGATAGCCGAATTTATCCAGCTTCGGCTCAATTTAAAAGTGAAGTCCGGCAATATCAGTTTCCAATAAATCTACGTTCAGTTCCTCCGCTTTTATTTTATAAACAGGAGGAATTATTGAACTCGACGCTCCATTTGAATCAAACAGATCTGATTGTCGTCATCAAGGGAAATGAAGAGCGCTGGTATGCATTGAAACAAGTAGAAAAAGGGGGATACAATTTTTATCGTGTTGACAAAGATCCATTTTTATTCCTTACCTATGGTCTGATGGATCAAAATGATCTCTGGGATGGGCAATTTCGAAAAAATGGAGATAAGATCCGGATTGGAAAGGAAGATTATTCATTTACCACGAAAGTGTATACTGATAAGGAATTTTCTCTTGGGGATGCGAAACAAACATTAGCCAATCAAATCAGTTTGAAACATAGAGATGCGCTTTATCAACAATTATATGATTCAGGAAATGAACAAACGACCGCTACAAAAGTCTGGAACGTCTTAAAACACGTGATTCCTTTTTATGATTGTGTTGTCGGCATTTCCGAGCAAAATGTCGAAGAAGCGGTACCTAATTGTCTGATTGATGCTGTCTCATTGATTCCTATTCTAGGTCAAGTAACTACTTTCAACATGAGGTTTGCCCTAGGAGTTGCAAAATCCGTCGTTAAAAGTGGGCTGAGTGTTACGCTAAAAACGAGCACGCGCTTTCTTCCGACTCTAACCGAGCTTAGAGGGCTGTTAGTAAATGCTATACGCTATTTAGATCCAGGAGTAGAGTTGCTCTCAGGTGGTGGACGTTTCATTTTGAAACGTTTAGTGGATTTTAGCAATGAACAATTTATAGGGAAAGAATTGAAAGCAGCATTGACAAAATTAGATGATTTAGGAAGTAAACAGACCGATTGGACAAAAAGTTATGTGACTGCACGCTTGGCCAAGGATGGCCCAGAAGTTCGAGTGAAGCGCATGCCAAATAACTTATATTTAAGGGTAAGTGATCTTAGAAATGGGGATGTTTCTGGGAAGTACTTTACTTTAAGAGGTGATCAGTTGAGAGAATTCGAAGGACCTGCTACCTTTACACCAAGACAAAAGGTAGTGATCCAACGACTTTCAAGAACATTGGATGTTGATCAAGTATTCGTAGAAGAACCTAATTTAAATCCTAAAGCTTATGGAGAAGGGAACGTCTTTACATTCAAAAAAAGAGATGGTCAACGAGTTTCTGTGCTTCAAATGGATGGGCATATGATTCCTGTCGAAATAACTGTGCTCAAAAAGCATGGCGTACGCTACGATGTTTCTGATGGAGAACAGCTGTTACCCGTCAATTTCAATGGGATTGAATGGTATTTTGAACCTCCTACATCGCCAATTGTTATGAAATCTGTAGAAATAGACGTAACGAACCGAATCAATCAATTTGAAGCATTATGGGATCCAAGTATTCTTTCGCCCCCAGATGAACGAGGTTTGATGTGGAACATGGATGGCAGGTCCTACATCAAGATCAATGACCGGTATCTCCCGTTGATCTTATTGGATAAGGAAGTAGATCGGTATCATTTAGTAAAAAAAGATTTCCTTGAAACGATGACTGTTTTAAGGTTTGATCCAATCAATCACTCTTTTAGATTTGAATCTGAGCTAGAAAAACAAACGATTGATATTCAAAATCAAATAAGAAGGACCGGAACAGCTGATAAGTCGCTACCTGGTACTTCAAGCGATGCTGCTGGTTCGTCACAAGAGGGAACCGCTCCCTCCCAGCTGTTACCAAACACGCCAGGAAGATGGAAAGAATGGAATGAAATTAGACAAGCAGTGGTAGTGGGCACTGATCCGCTGCCAAGGGTGACTGATAAAAATGTAGAATGTAAAAAATTAACTGCTTTTATCCCAGAACCACAGATCGAGGTTATTTTGGATGAAAAAAGTACGCAAATAGCAATTTCTAAAGGAATTGAAATGATGTATCATTCGCAACCTGTAGATTACCAAGTTTTTTCTGGTTTGGATATTAGCAAGGTACCAGATTATCTTAAACCCTACTTTAAAGAAATGTCAGATGGATTTTTTGAAGCAATCAATTATTTCAAAACTACAAAAGAAAGATGTATCGAGTTGTTGAAGCTACATAACATTGCGGAAACACCGGAAGGTAAGTATGCAGTAGAGATGTTTGACATGTATCTGATTGAAAACCGTGAACCTTATTTAAAAGAAATTTTTAAAAGATTGTTAACTGTAGCGGAAAAAGGCGAGCGCTTTCTACGGCAATCAGCAGATTGGGGATTTAAAAATATTTGGATCGTATCTACTGAATTAGCAAAAAGTGAAACAACGCAGGCATTCTATTCAAAGGTCGAGGCAATTCCGAAAGCATATGCGTTCATATTGAGTCATGATCCGGAATGTCGAATCATATTTATTGCTGATACCAATCATATTGATCCAGATTATATGCCAAAAATGCAGATATCTGTAGATCCAAAAGAAACCCTTATCCATGAAACAACTCATATCGTGGCTATGGCATATGATGTTATTCCAAGTTATCCGTATATGGTGCCGGGGTATTCAAAATCTGGAGTAGATGTTCGCAACCAATATTTTAAAAAATATACAGGTTTTTTCAAAACAAACCAGTTCACTCGCTATGTTGATCAGTTAGCAGATTATCAGCAGTCCCCGACATTATCAGAGGAGGCGGTTATTCTTGCAGAAAAATCTGATGCGATGATGAGTATGAATATTCAAATCCTTGATGCAGAAACTCTAATGATAATGATCAGAGATGTTGCATTAGGAAATCCTTTCAATAAGCGTCCAGTCAATCAACGACCAAAACTTTTGAAACGAGACCTCAGTAATAATCAAAACAAACCAAAAATCAATGGGGAAATGCTTGTCACTCTTGCATTGATGAATTCTGGACAGTTTCATACAGCAGAAAGAAATTCGGAGTTGACAATTACACAAAAACAGTCGGTGAAGACAACTACAAGTCCCTTACCAATTAGCAAGACGAATCAGAACAAGCCCCTACAGAAAAAAACGCGAATAAATAAACTGGTTGGATTTAGCACAAAAATCAGTGGATTTGTGAATGGTGGGCAAGTAAACACCCCTGCAAAAAAAAAGAGCGACTTAAATCTTCAAAAGTAATGGAAACTAGTCAAAGTTAAACACTTTTTGTTGAGCCTCAAAAAACAAGGCGCCATCCACGAAAATTGTTCCTCAAATTTTTATGGATGGCGCCTTGTTTTCCGAAGCGGTGACTTCTGTTCCTGTCGTTTATTCAGAGTTCGGACGAGAGGGCTAACCAACCAGTCTTTTTGCTATTCCTATTTTACGTTTACGCTTATTTTAGCAATATATATTTTACATTTAGTAATGTATAGTTTACAATATGAGTAAGAGATAAGAATGGAGGTTAGTCATCAAGTTGAAGAACATCCGAATGAAACTCGCACGTTTAGCAAATGATTTAAGCCAAGAAGAATTAGCACAACGTGTTGGGGTGACAAGGCAAACGATTGGATTGATTGAAGCAGGGAAATATAATCCGACACTTAAATTGTGTCAAGCCATCTGCCATGAATTAAATCAAACACTAGATGATCTATTTTGGGAGGATAAAGATGAAAAAGAATAAGCCTAAAGACGAACGTATTGTACAGATCAATAATCAAATACAAAGCGAAGCTTTTTTATTATTATTGGTATTATTAACGACTTCTATCTTTGTAAAGAGCTATCTTTTGGAGCAACCTGTTTCTGAATTGTTGACTGAGTTATTATTGTTAGGAATAGCGTTCATCTATCTATTGATTCGAGGTTCGCTGATTGGTCATGAGCTCATTGATCCATCCAAACATGCAAAGAAATTGCGTGTGTCAGCAGTGATTGTTGCGAGTTTATTTGTTTCCATAGTGACGGGAGTCAGAAATTATACCTTATACCATGATTTATATACTGGTTATTTTGATCCTCATTTTTTAGCCGTTTTAGGGATTACGTTTATATCCTCGGTTTTATTTATGTCTGGCCTAGTATTCTTGGTTTCTTCTGTCAACCGATTTGGACAGAAAAGACTGGAGAGTAAAATAGAGGATGAGAATGAGGAAAAATGACTTCTGAAAAAGATGGCATAAGGATCGATTCATAGGAGATAACAGAGATTCCGCTTGTGTTTTGATAGAGACTAACGCATAATAGGAGGAGCGAAAATGGAAGTGAATGTTACTAGAGATACGGGATTTTACGGAATGGGTAGTCCAATCACATTGCGGGTGGATGGTCGGAAAATCAGTTTGGGGCAAAACCAATCTGTTACTCTAGATGTTGAGCCCCCGTTTCAGATGCAAGTCACCTTTTTTTGGTTGAAAAGTCCAGTCTATACGATAGCAGAACCAACTAAAAATTATCGGATCACGATGAATCTATTACTATTACAGTTGTATCCCTTGCTTTTCTTGTTTACAGGGATCAGTGCTATTGTTATTCAAAGTATCCTTTATAGTTTACTGATCGTCGTCGTAATGATTGGTTTCTTTCTATTTATAAAAAATAAAGCATATGTCATCAAGGAGGCTAGTGATGAAGAATTCTGATCTTTTTTTGAGTAGCTTTAATCGGATCGAAAAATGGATGCAAGAAGAGATGGGGAATCCACGAAATATGGGGTTTACTGAACTCGTTCGTCGTTTAGCACAAAAGCAACACCAAAGTATAAAAAAATATGAGGATGACTTACTACAGTTGGCTCAATTACGTAATGCGATCGTGCATGATCGGATCGCCGTCGATTTTATCATCGCTGAGCCTAATGAATGGGCGACGAAGCGTATCCAAAGAATCGAGCAAGAACTGATTCGCCCAGAAACAGTGTTACCGCGTTTCGCAAAGCATGTGACTGGGTTTGAATGGGACATCCCATTACCTAGTTTATTGGAGACTGTTGCTAAAAAGCGTTATTCTCAGTTCCCGCTTTATCATAAAGGAACATTCAAAGGATTAGTGACGTTGCGTATGTTAGGTTTTTGGTTGGCCAAAGAAAGTCACCATGGTGTGATCGATCTTCAAGGAAAAATAGCTGCCGATCTGATCACACAAGATGGCAAGTACACCAATTATCATTTTGTTTCAGCTCAGACAACGATTGCTGAAGTAGAAAAAATGTTTGGTGAGCAGGGTACGCTTGAAGCTGTGTTGATCACCAAAAACGGCGACCCTAACGGAAATTTATTAGGGATCATCAGACCAAGAGATATTTATCATGAAGTAGAAAAGGAATGATTGTTTGTTAGCGATATATTGGATTATAAGTGCGTTGATCATCGGATTAGATCAATGGGTAAAATGGTTGATCGTCGATAACTTTGCTTTAGGAGAAACGAAATCAGTGATTCCAGGGATCTTGTCCTTGAATCATATCCGTAATTTCGGAGCAGCTTGGAGTTTACTAGAAGGAAAAATGTGGTTTTTTACTGTCGTGACGATCATCGCAGTTGTAGTGATCTTGACGTTGATGATCAAAAATCGCAGCAACGGAAATCGTTGGTTCATGATCGGTCTGACATTGATTCTAGCAGGAGCAATCGGTAACTTTATCGATCGTGTTCGTTTAGGTTATGTGATCGATATGTTCCAAACTGATTTCATGAATTTCCCGATTTTTAATGTGGCAGACATTTCTCTAGTAATCGGTGTGATCTGCGTATTGATTTATATTATTTTAGATGAAAAGGACCAACGAAAAAAATGACACAATTAAAAGCAACTATCAAAGAAGAAAAAGGCCGGATCGATAAAGTTCTGACAGCATTATTTGCGGATCATAGTCGTTCACAAGTCCAACAATGGTTAAAAGACGGTGCCGTTTCCGTAAATGGTGAACCAGTAAAAGCGAATTACAAAGTAAAATCGGCGGATGCGATCATCGTTGAAGTACCAGAGCCTGAAGAACTTGAGATCGTAGCAGAAGACTTACCAATAGAAATCGTCTATGAAGATGACGACGTAGCTGTGGTCAATAAACCACAAGGCATGGTCGTTCATCCTTCTGCTGGTCATGCCCAAGGAACACTAGTCAATGCGTTGATGTACCATATGAAAAATCTTTCATCGATTAATGGCGTGATCCGTCCAGGGATCGTCCATCGAATCGATAAAGACACGTCTGGATTATTGATGATCGCCAAAAATGATCAAGCCCATGAAGCGTTGGCACAGCAATTGAAAGATAAAACTTCCCTAAGAAAATACATTGCTTTAGTCCATGGCGTCATTCCACATGAAAAAGGGACGATCAATGCACCTATCGGCCGCTCAAAAGTCGATCGAAAAATACAAGCCATCCGTGAAGATGGCAAACCAGCTGTGACGCATTTTACTGTACTAGAACGTTTTGAGAATTTTACTTTAGTAGAATTACAATTAGAGACAGGGCGCACGCACCAGATCCGTGTGCATATGAAGTATATTGGTTATCCTTTAGCAGGTGATCCCGTATATGGACCAAAGAAAACTCTCAAAGGCAATGGCCAATTTTTACATGCGAAATTATTAGGTTTCACTCATCCTCAAACAAATGAACGAATGACCTTTGAGGCACCATTGCCAGAAGTTTTTGAAAAAACTTTAGAGAAGTTGAGAAAAGATATTGCTTTTTAAAGTACTTAACGGTATAGTATTAAACAATAAAAGAAAAACTTAATAGAAGTCCTTTAAGTTTAGTCCCGTGAGGCTAAGAAGGGTGTGAGTAAGAATTCCTGTGGTGCGCCATAGCGAGACTTGCTCAATGACGTCGCATACACAAAGCGACCAGTGTAGTAGTATACACTCAGTCTAAACATTCCTCCTGTCCTCTTAGGGCAGGAGTTTTTTTGTGTAAAAAATAGAGGGGGAAAAATGATGCAAGCAAAAGAAGTAGTGGATCAAGTAACGATGAAACGAGCGCTAACACGTATCACTTACGAAATCATCGAAAGAAATCAAAGTATCGAAGAGATCGTTTTAGTCGGAATCAAAACGAGAGGGATCTATATCGCTGCTCGAATTGCCGAACGTCTGAAACAACTCGAAAATATTGAAGTACCTGTAGGAGAACTTGATATCACATTGTATCGTGACGATAAAAAAGAAATCGCTCAAGAACCAGAATTGCATTCTTCAGATATTCCAGTCAGTTTAGAAGGAAAAGAAGTTATCTTGATCGATGATGTGTTATACACAGGACGGACGATCCGCGCTGCAATGGATGCGGTCATGGACTTTGGTCGTCCAAGAAAAATCTCACTAGCGGTTCTAGTTGATCGCGGACACCGAGAATTACCGATCCGCGCAGATTACGTAGGAAAAAATATTCCTACAGCAAAAAAAGAAGAAATCTTAGTAGAGATGCAAGAATTAGATGGACAAGATCGCATCATGATCTTAAACGAGGAAAAGTAGAGGAGTAAGGCAAGATGGCAGAAGAAAAAAAGTTCCACAACGATAGTGTGGTATTAGACATCCATGATCGACCAACCATTGGACACTGGGTGGGATTAAGTTTACAGCATTTATTCACGATGTTCGGTGCAACTGTCTTAGTACCGATCTTAGTTGGAATCGACCCAGGGATTGCCTTGGTCAGTTCAGGATTA
Source organism: Enterococcus mundtii (assembly GCF_002813755.1). NCBI lineage: Bacteria > Bacillati > Bacillota > Bacilli > Lactobacillales > Enterococcaceae > Enterococcus > Enterococcus mundtii. The sequence goes on from NZ_CP018061.1 coordinate 1,306,838, forward strand.
GGAACAATCGTTTACTTGATTACAACGAAAGGGAAGATCCCAGCTTATCTAGGCAGTAGTTTTGCGTTCATCGCAGCCATGCAGATGTTGATGAAAACCGACGGCTTCCCGGCGATTGCCCAAGGTGCAATGACGACAGCACTCGTCTATCTGATCGTTGCGTTGATCATCAAGAAAATCGGTTCCGCCTGGTTAGACAAAATCTTGCCACCGATCGTGGTTGGCCCAGTCATCATGGTCATCGGTTTAGGTTTAGCTGCCAATGCAGCAAACAACGCGATGTTCAATCAAGACCATTATGATTTCAAATATCTATCAGTTGCGTTGATCACTTTAGGATTGACGATTTTCTTCAATATGTTTCTACGCGGATTCCTAGGATTGTTACCGATCTTGCTTGGCATCATCTCTGGCTACATCGTCGCTTTACTTTTCGGGATCGTTGACACACAACCAATCATTGACGCACCATGGTTCGCACTACCTAACTTCGAGATTCCATTTGTCCAATATCAACCGAAGTTATATATAGGAGCAATCACCACAATGGCACCGATCGCCTTTGTCACAATGACCGAACACATCGGCCATTTGATGGTCTTGAACAAATTGACGAAACGTAATTTCTTTGAAGATCCAGGCTTACACCGTACATTGACAGGAGATGGATTGGCTCAGTTAGTGGCAGCTTTCGTTGGTGGACCTCCAGTGACAAGTTATGGTGAAAATATCGGAGTCTTGGCAATCACTCGTGTACACAGCGTGTTCGTGATCGGAGGCGCAGCGGTCTTCGCAGTGATCCTTGGCTTTATTGGCAAACTAAGTGCTTTGATATTAAGTATTCCTGGCCCAGTCATTTCAGGTATCAGTTTCATCCTATTCGGAGTGATTGCGGCAAGCGGGATGAAAATCTTAGTCGAAAACAAAATCGATTTTGATAAAAAGAAAAATCTATTGATTGCTTCAGTCATCTTAGTCGTAGGTATCGGGGGATTAGTCCTTGAAGTAGGAACATTCACTTTATCTGCCATGGCATTAGCAACAGTTTTAGGAATCATTTTGAATCTTATCTTACCAGAAACTTCACGCAGCGAAGAAAATTAAGGAGGACATCGCATGATCATCAAATCAGAACGCATCAGTTTAAAACACTTATTAACGGTAGAGGCATTGACAGACCAAGAAGTAATGGGGTTGATCCGACGAGGACAAGAGTTCAAGCAAGGCGCAACTTGGTCACCACAAAAATCCCAATATTTTGCAACAAACTTGTTCTTTGAAAACAGTACACGAACCCATAAAAGTTTTGATGTAGCAGAAAAGAAACTTGGTCTTGAAGTGATCGAATTTGAAGCAAGTACAAGTTCAGTTACAAAAGGTGAAACATTATACGATACCGTTCTAACGATGTCTGCACTTGGGGTGGATGTAGCTGTTATCCGTCATGGAGATGAAAACTACTATGACGAATTGATCCAAAGTAAAACGATCCAATGCTCAATCATCAATGGCGGTGACGGTAGTGGGCAACATCCAACGCAGTGCTTACTTGATTTGATGACGATCTATGAAGAATTTGGCTATTTCGAAGGCTTGAAAGTGGCGATCGTCGGAGATATCACACATTCTCGTGTCGCAAAATCGAATATGCAGATGTTGAAACGTCTTGGTGCGCAGGTTTTCTTCTCAGGTCCAAGAGAATGGTATGACGATGAATTTGAAGTTTACGGTCATTACTTACCACTAGATGACTTGCTGGATCAAGTCGATGTCATGATGATGTTGCGGGTGCAACATGAACGCCACGATGGAAAAGAAAGTTTTTCAAAAGAAGGCTATCATCAAGAGTACGGCTTGACGGTCGAACGCGCTAAAAAAATGCAAAAACATGCAATCATCATGCACCCGGCACCAGTCAATCGAGATGTCGAGTTGGCGGATTCACTGGTTGAAGGGTTACAGTCACGGATCATTCAACAAATGAGCAATGGCGTGTTTGTCAGAATGGCAATCTTAGAAGCTGTATTAAGTGGAAAAGCATAAACATAAGAGGAGGAAGAAACATGAAAACACTCATTAAAAACGGTCAAATCAATACAAAAAGAAATGAAACAACTCCAGCAGAAATTTGGATCGAAGAAGGAAAGATCAAAGCAATCGGTACAGGCTTTCCTGAGGCTGAATTTGATGAAGTGTTTGATGCACAAGGGCAGTTGATCACACCTGGATTAGTGGATGTCCATGTCCATTTGAGAGAGCCGGGCTTTACTTACAAGGAAACGATCGAAGCTGGCACGAAAGCAGCTGCTCGAGGGGGATTCACCACTGTTTGTGCGATGCCAAATCTTGACCCAGTACCTGATACAGCGGAAAAATTAAAACAAGTCTATGACATCATTAAACGTGATGCGGTCGTCAAAGTATTACAGTATGCACCGATCACTGAGAATCTTCGAAGTGAAGAACTGGTCGATCAAGAAGCATTGATCAATGAAGGCGCATTTGCTTTTACCAATGATGGTGTCGGCGTGCAAACAGCAGGCACGATGTACTTAGCGATGAAAGAAGCCGCAAAAAACAATAAAGCACTCGTTGCTCACACAGAAGATGAATCATTATTATTTGGCGGTGTGATGCACGCAGGGGAAAAAGCAGAAGAGCTAGGGTTGCCAGGTATTTTGAGTGTGACTGAGTCTTCTCAAATTGCTCGTGATCTCCTATTAGCGGAAGCAACAGGCGTTCACTATCATGTCTGCCATGTTTCAACAAAAGAAAGTGTGCGAGTGATCCGCGATGCGAAAAAGGCCGGGATCCACGTGACTGCAGAGGTTTCACCACATCATCTGATCTTGATCGATGAAGATATCCCAGAAGATTTTGGTTTTTGGAAAATGAATCCACCATTGAGAGGCAAAGCCGATCGCGAGGCATTGATCGAAGGCTTGCTTGATGGCACGATCGATTGTATTGCCACCGACCATGCCCCTCACGGATTAGAAGAAAAAAGTCAAAGTTTCTTGCAATCACCTTTCGGTATCGTTGGAAGTGAAACTGCCTTCCAACTCGTGTATACACATTTTGTTGAAACCGGAAAATTCACACTAGAGCAAGTGATTGACTGGATGGCAGTCAAACCAGCAGCCATTTTTGGTTTGAAAGCTGGCACCTTGACGATCGGCGCACCAGCAGACTTGGCAGTTTACGATATTGCGCATGCTGCAGTAATCGATAAAAAAGATTTCTTATCAAAAGGCGAGAACACACCTTTCGTCGGTTGGGAAATCAAAGGGGAAACATTGATGACATTTGTCAACGGAAAACTTGTTTGGCATAAGGGGGAATAATTGGATGGAACGGTTGCTGATTTTAGAAGATGGCACAGTATTTAAAGGGAAATCATTTGGCGCGACAGCCAATGTGTTTGGAGAAATCGTCTTTACGACAAGTATGACAGGATATCAAGAAACGATCACAGACCAAAGTTTTAATGGACAGATCATTACATTTACGTACCCGATGGTAGGGAATTATGGCGTCAACCGTGATGATTATGAATCGATTGCACCAACGTGTAAAGGTGTAGTGGTCAAAGAGCATGCACGTGTTGCGTCAAATTGGCGTAACCAAATGACATTAGACGAGTTCTTGAAACAAAAGGGAATCCCTGGTATCTCTGGCATCGATACACGGGCGTTGACACGAAAGATCCGTGAAGTTGGGACGATGAAAGCCAGTATCGTGGATGCAGGCGACACATTTGAACATGCGTTTGACCAACTAAAAGCAACCGTTTTGGCAACGAACCAAGTCCAACAAGTTTCAACCAATAAACCTTATCCTAGCCCAGGAACAGGAAGAAATGTGGCAGTCATTGATTTTGGATTGAAACATAGCATCTTACGTGAATTGAGTAAGCGTGACTGTAATTTAACCGTCTTACCGTACAATACGGATGCGGAAACGATCCTTTCCTTATCGCCAGACGGCGTGATGTTGACGAATGGACCAGGGGATCCGAAAGATGTACCAGAAGCGATCGAGATGATCAAACAAATCCAAGGCAAGATCCCGATTTTCGGCATCTGCTTGGGGCATCAACTTTTTGCACTAGCAAATGGTGCAGATACGTACAAGATGAAATTTGGTCACCGTGGACTGAATCATCCTGTTCGTGAAGTTGCAACAGGAAGAATCGATTTTACGTCACAAAACCATGGCTATGCGGTAGATGAACAAACGATCGATCCGGAACAATTACTTGTCACTCATGTGGAAGTCAATGATGGCACAGTCGAAGGTGTCCGTCACCGTCGCTATCCTGCCTTCAGTGTGCAATTCCATCCAGATGCAGCACCTGGCCCACATGATGCACTACATTTATTTGATGAATTTATGGAAATGATGGACGCTGGAAAGGAGCAATTCTAATGCCAAAACGCACAGATATCAATAAAATCATGGTGATCGGTTCTGGTCCGATCATCATTGGTCAAGCCGCTGAGTTTGACTATGCAGGCACACAGGCTTGTCTTGCTTTAAAAGAAGAAGGCTACGAAGTCGTCTTAGTCAACTCCAATCCAGCAACGATCATGACCGATAAAGAAATCGCCGATCAAGTCTACCTAGAACCAATCACATTAGAATTTGTCTCACGAATTTTGCGAAAAGAACGTCCTGATGCGATCTTACCGACATTAGGTGGGCAAACAGGTTTGAATATGGCGATGGAATTAGCTGAATCAGGAATCTTGGACGAATTAGGCATCGAATTATTAGGGACAAAATTAAGTGCGATCGACCAAGCAGAAGATCGTGACTTGTTCAAAAAGTTGATGGAAGAATTAAATCAACCGATCCCAGAATCAGAAATCGTGACAACGGTGGAAGAAGCAGTTGCCTTTGCCAATAAAATCGGTTATCCGATCATCGTTCGACCAGCCTTCACATTAGGGGGGACTGGTGGTGGTATGTGTGAGAATGAAGCCGAACTACGCCAAATCGCGGAAAATGGCTTGAGCTTGTCGCCTGTCACACAATGTTTGATTGAACGTAGTATTGCAGGCTTCAAAGAAATCGAATATGAAGTGATGCGCGACTCTGCCGATAATGCCATCGTCGTCTGCAACATGGAAAATTTCGATCCAGTCGGTATCCATACAGGGGATTCGATCGTCTTTGCACCAAGTCAAACATTAGCAGACCATGAATATCAAATGTTAAGAGATGCATCACTATCGATTATCCGTGCATTGAAAATCGAAGGTGGCTGTAACGTTCAGTTAGCATTAGATCCTCATAGTTTCAACTACTATGTCATCGAAGTGAACCCTCGTGTTTCACGCTCCTCTGCTTTAGCAAGTAAAGCGACCGGCTATCCGATCGCAAAATTAGCAGCTAAAATCGCGTTAGGCTTGACCTTGGATGAAATGAAAAATCCAGTAACAGGAACGACTTTTGCTGAATTTGAACCCGCATTGGACTATGTAGTAGCCAAGATTCCACGTTGGCCTTTCGACAAATTCGAAAACGGTGAACGTGTCTTAGGCACGCAAATGAAAGCAACCGGCGAAGTGATGGCGATTGGTCGTAACATCGAAGAATCTTTATTAAAAGCGGTTCGTTCATTAGAAATCGGGGCACACCACCTTGAATTGCCTGAACTGAAGACAGTCAGTGAAGAACGTTTGATGGAGAAAATCGTTCGGGCACAAGATGATCGTTTATTCTACTTAGCCGAAGCAATCCGTCGTGGCTATCCGATCCAAGAGTTGGCAGACTTGACGAAAATCGATTTATTCTTCTTGGATAAATTGTTGCACATCGTTGAATTAGAAGCCGAGCTTTCGGAACAACCGAATCAGTTGGATCTACTTCTTACTGTGAAACAAAATGGCTTCACAGATCGAAAAATTGCGGAATTGTGGAAAACGACGACGGAAGCGATTCGCCAATTACGTACAGAAAAGAACATTCAGCCTGTTTACAAAATGGTCGATACGTGTGCTGCCGAATTTGAATCCCACACACCTTACTTCTATAGTACGTATGAAATCGAAAATGAAAGCCATCGTTCAGAAAAACCGTCTGTTCTAGTACTTGGTTCTGGACCGATCCGTATCGGACAAGGGGTAGAATTTGACTATGCGACAGTTCATTCAGTGAAAGCCATTCAACAAGCAGGCTATGAAGCAATCATCATGAATAGTAATCCTGAAACCGTTTCGACAGATTTCTCGATTTCTGATAAACTTTACTTTGAGCCTTTGACTTTTGAAGATGTGATGAATGTCATCGAGTTGGAACAACCAATCGGTGTCATCGTCCAATTTGGAGGACAAACAGCGATCAATCTAGCTGAACCATTAGCAAAAGCAGGTGTAAAAATCCTAGGAACAACGATCGAAGACCTTGATCGTGCGGAGAACCGTGATCTATTCGAACAAGCGTTACAAGAATTAGGGGTGCCTCAGCCGCTAGGAGATACTGCGACAAGTAAAGAAGAAGCTGTGGCAGTCGCAAACAAAATCGGTTATCCAGTGCTCGTTCGTCCAAGCTATGTCTTGGGAGGTCGGGCAATGGAGATCGTCGAGAATCAACGTGACTTAGAAGATTATATGGAACATGCGGTGAAAGCTTCACCAGAACATCCAGTCTTAGTCGACCGTTACTTGATCGGTAGTGAGTGCGAAGTCGATGCGATCTGTGATGGTGAAACCGTCTTGATCCCAGGAATCATGGAACACATTGAACGTGCAGGTGTCCATTCAGGCGATTCGATGGCGGTTTATCCACCACAAGCGCTGTCAGAGGAAATCAAGCAAACAATCGAAGATTACACGATCCGTTTAGCACGAGGGTTGAATTGTATCGGGATGATGAACATCCAATTCGTGATCCACGACAACCAAGTATATGTTATCGAAGTGAACCCACGTGCGAGTCGAACGGTTCCTTTCTTGAGCAAAGTGACGAATATCCCGATGGCACAGATCGCGACAAAAGCCATCTTAGGAGAAAAATTGAAAGACTTAGGCTATGAAGATGGCTTGTACCCTGAAACTGCCAACGTCCATGTCAAAGCGCCAGTCTTCTCATTTACGAAGTTGCATAAAGTGGACACTTATTTAGGACCAGAGATGAAATCGACAGGTGAAGTCATGGGTTCGGATCAAAACTTAGACAAAGCGCTGTATAAAGCGTTCGAAGCATCTGGTTTACGCTTGCCTGATTATGGGGCTGTCTTGTTTACGATCGCCGATGAAACGAAAGAAGAAGCTTTAGGTCTAGCAAAACGCTTTGCAGAAATCGGCTATAGCTTATTGGCAACGAAAAATACTGCAGCGTTCTTTGAACAACACGGACTTGTGGTGACCCCAGTGGCTAAAATTTCTGAAGAAACAAAAGAGAAAAATGTCGTTGACCTGATTCGTGCTGGCAAAGCACAAGTGGTCGTCAATACCATTGATAAAGATCGTGGGAATGCGTCAAAAGATGGTTTTATCATTCGACGTGAAGCAGTAGAGCATGGCACGCCATTGTTTACCTCCCTTGATACCGCGGATGCGATCGTCCGCGTGATGGAATCCCGAGCATTTTCAACACAAGCAATCTAATCATGGAGGGCAATTGCCCTCCTATTTAAAAAATGAAAAAAGCAAAGCAGTCTAGCGAAAAAGTCCCAAAACATAGGAGTGTAGAGATGAAACAAGAAGTAATGAAAATCGTTCACCAACGGCAACTAGCACCACGAATCTATGAAATGACACTGACTGGGGAATTAGTCCAAGAAATGACACGCCCTGGACAATTCCTTCATATTCGCGTACCCCGAGCAGATTTGTTGTTGCGCCGACCAATCAGTATCAACCAGATCGATCAATCACAAAAAACTTGTCGTATCATCTACCGTGTAGAAGGAGACGGAACAAAGCATTTCGCAGAATTGACTGCTGGTGATTCTTTAGACGTCTTAGGACCTTTAGGGAATGGCTTCGATCTTTCAGGATTAACAAAAGAAGATGAGGTCTTCATTGTCGGTGGAGGGATTGGTGTTCCTCCTTTATACGAACTATCGAAACAGCTGAAGGAACGAGGCGTCAAAGCGATTCACTTTCTAGGCTTTGCTTCACAAGAAGTAATGTATTATGAAGAAGAATTTCTAAAACTAGGTGATACAAGGATCGCAACCGATGACGGCACTTATGGACTGCATGGGAATGTCGGTAATCTATTGCTTGCGGCAAAAGATAAGCCTGCTGCTGTTTTTGCATGCGGTTCAAATGGATTACTAAAGACAGTGGAACAGCTTTTCGCCGGTCACCCTAACGTCCAACTGTCATTAGAGTCTCGCATGGCCTGTGGTGTCGGTGCATGTTACGCATGTGTCTGTCATGTCCCAGACGATGAAACAGGAACGAAAAGCTTGAAAGTCTGTGATGAAGGACCGATTTTCCAAGCAGGAGAGGTGATTTTATGAGTAACCCTTTAGCAGTTAAACTTCCAGGCCTAAACTTGAAGAATCCGATCATGCCAGCAAGTGGTTGCTTTGGATTTGGCAAAGAATATGGCAAATACTACGATTTGAACCAACTTGGCGCGATTATGGTCAAGGCGACGACACCTAAAGCGCGCTTTGGTAATCCCACGCCGCGAGTAGCAGAAACACCTTCTGGTATGCTCAACGCGATCGGATTGCAAAATCCTGGAATGGAAGTGGTCATGGAAAAATCGCTACCTGAATTAGCCACCTATAAAGATTTGCCGATCATAGCAAATGTCGCTGGCGCGTGTGAAGAAGACTATGTTGAAGTCTGTGGCAAGATCGGTGATGCACCGAATGTCCATGCCATCGAACTTAATATCTCGTGTCCAAATGTCAAACACGGCGGAATTGCTTTTGGTACTGACCCAGATGTGGCGTTCCAACTGACACAAGCGGTGAAAAAAGTGGCGAATGTCCCTGTCTATGTCAAATTATCTCCTAATGTTACGGATATCGTTCCAGTGGCACAGGCTATTGAAGCTGGCGGCGCCGATGGGTTTACGATGATCAATACCTTGCTGGGGATGCGTATCGATCTGAAAACTAGAAAACCGATTCTTGCCAATCAAACAGGCGGTCTCTCAGGGCCAGCGATCAAACCGGTGGCTATTCGTTTGATCCATCAAGTGGCAGGTGTCTCTAACTTGCCGATCATTGGGATGGGCGGTGTGCAAACCGTTGATGATGTACTGGAGATGTATATGGCAGGTGCAAGTGCAGTTGCTGTTGGGACAGCCAACTTTACCGACCCTTATATCTGTCCAAAACTGATTGCAGACCTACCAGCGAGAATGAGCGAGTTAGGCATTGAGTCTTTAGAGCAATTGATCAAAGAAGTGAAAGAAGGTAGAAATCAATGAATCAACGACCAATTATTGCTTTAGATTTTTCATCTTGGCAAGAAGTAGAAACCTTTATGCAACGTTTCCCAGAAGACGAAAAGTTATTCGTTAAAATCGGTATGGAGCTCTTTTATCAAGAAGGACCAATCATCGTTCGTTGGTTAAAAGACGCGGGACATGATGTTTTCTTAGATTTGAAATTACATGATATCCCGAATACCGTGGAAAAAGCGATGCGTGGCTTAGCAAAATTAGGCGTAGACATCACTTGTGTCCATGCTGCCGGCGGTATCCGTATGATGGAAGCGGCGATGCGTGGTTTGACAGATGGCACACCCGAAGGTAAGAAACGACCTTTACTTTTAGCAATCACGCAACTGACTTCAACGAGCGAAGAAGAGATGCACCATGATCAACTGATCGAAGTGCCCTTAGAAGAAAGTGTGATCCACTACGCAGCTTGTGCAAAAGAAGCAGGTTTAGATGGGGTCGTATCTTCAGCACTTGAAGTAGCATCGATCAAAGCAAAAACAGGTGACACATTTACGTGTCTAACCCCTGGCATCCGACCAGAAGGAACAGTTGCTGGTGACCAAACCAGAATCGTGACACCAGCCCGCGCAAAAGAAATCGGCTCAACCTTTATCGTTGTCGGACGACCGATCACACAAGCAGAAGATCCTTATCAAGCCTATCAAACAATCAAAGCAGAATGGAGTCGTTGATCTATGAATATCGAACAAACTATTGCGAAAGACCTTTTAGAAATCGAAGCTGTTTTCTTAAGCCCCAATCAACCATTTACTTGGGCAAGTGGCATCAAAAGCCCCATCTATTGTGACAATCGCATCACGATGAGTTACCCAAAAGTCAGAAAAGAAATCGCTCAAGGATTAGCTGAAAAAATCAAGCAAGAATTTCCAGAAGTCGAAGTGATTGCTGGAACAGCAACTGCAGGAATCCCTCATGCAGCTTGGGTAGCTGAGATCTTAGACTTACCAATGGTCTATATTCGCAGCAAAGCGAAAGCTCATGGCAAAGGGAACCAAATCGAAGGACGGATCTTCGAAGGACAAAAAATGGTGGTCATTGAAGATTTGATCTCAACAGGTGGAAGTGTGCTAGAAGCCGCTGAAGCAGCAAAACGAGAAGGGGCGGATGTTTTAGGTGTTGCAGCTATCTTTACTTACGAGTTGCCAAAAGGAAAAGCTAACTTTGAAGCAGCGGGTCTGCCATTGGTTACTTTGACGAATTATTCTGTGCTGATCGAATTTGCTTTAGAAAACAAAACCATCGACGAAACAGAATTAGCTTTACTAAAAGAATGGAAAAAAGATCCTGAGAATTGGGTAACGGATTAAGTTGAAAAAAGGGCGGGAAAACATTTGTTGTTTCAGCCCTTTTTCTATTTGTGAACTAGCCAAATCCTGACGGTACATAGTAAAAACTAATCTTTTATAAATGAAAACCTCTAAAGATAATAAGCTGAAAATTTGCGAATTCAAGTTATTTAATGATAAGATTATCGGAAAAGTCATCTCAAGGAGGAGGAATCTTTATGGGATTGAATGAATTTATTTTAGGACTAAATAACTTAGAAAGAATCACACGGGCGCCAGGTTTCTTCAAACATACTGAACATACTGTTGCTGCTCATTCCTATCGTGTGGCTTCAATTGCGCAAGTCTTAGGTGATATTGAAGAACTCCATGGGCAACCAATCGATTGGAAACTCTTGTATGAAAAAGCTTTGAACCATGATTACACGGAACGTTTTATCGGCGACATCAAAACTCCAGTAAAATATGCAAGTAAAGAATTGCGAGGGATGCTACAGACCGTCGAAGAAAAAATGACGGATGAGTTTATCAATCAAGAAATTCCCGAAGCATTACAAGACGTCTATCGTCGCCGCTTGTTCGAAGGAAAAGACGATACGGTCGAAGGCGAATTGCTAGCTGTATCAGATAAAATCGATTTGTTGTATGAATCATTTGATGAGATCAGTAAAAATAATCCGGAAAAAGTCTATAAAGAGATGTTTATTGAGGCGGTCACAACGATCAAAGGCTTTGACCATCGACCGTCCGTCCAATATTTTTTCAAGGAGATCTTTCCGGAGTTGCTCAATCAAGAATTCTATGGAAAAGAGGATTTCTTAGCAGCTGTTTCAAATATTGTCAAAAAAGAAAAAGAATAGTCGAAGTGCCTTGTAGGTAACTGATTCAGGAGGAATTTTAGTTGAAGAAGAATATGGATGTTGAGTGGGGTTATTCTGGTGAAAGAGGACCGGAACATTGGGCAGAGTTGTGCGATTGGTTTGCAAAAGGAGCCGAATTTGAGTTGCAATCGCCCATTCCTCTAGTTACATGTGAAAAAAGCAGTGACACGAAAGAAACACTGTCTTTTCACTATCAGAAGCAACGCTTCACGGATAAGGAGTTCAAGAACACGATCCATCTTGTGCCATACGATCAAATTAGTTACGTTCTTTTCAATGAAGAGACATACTATTTGACCGACATCCATTTTCACATGCCGTCAGAACACGTCATCAATGGGAAACAAGAAGATATCGAGTTTCACTTTGTCCATACGAACGAACGACAAGAAAACTTAGTGGTTGGTGCGATGTACCATCTATCAAATGATAAGGGTTGGTTATATGATCGCCAAAATGGCGACAAATGGGACCTTGATGCACATGAACATTGGACCGATGCCTCTGTCTTTTTCCCTGAGCAGAAAAGTCATTATCATTACGTTGGTTCATTGACCACTCCCCCAACGAGTGGACCGATCCAATGGTTCGTCATGGATCAAGTCGGTCAATTGAATCGTGATTTTCTGATCCCATTCAAAGGACAATATGCGCAGCCAAATAATCGTCCATTACAACCAGTAAAGGAACGAAAAATTTATTATTACAAGGGGACGAAATGAACATCCAACAATTGAAATATGTCACTGCGGTAGCGAATAATGGAAGTTTTCGAGAAGCAGCAAAAAAATTGTTTGTTTCTCAACCAAGCCTTTCTGCAGCGATCAAAGAATTGGAAAACGAATTAAGTATCACTTTATTTACCCGCACGAATCGAGGTGCCTATCTAACAGAAGAAGGTCAAGCCTTTTTAAAACGGGCGGAACGGATTTTAGTACAATTAGATTCTTTGGAAAACTATTACCAGAAAAGTGAAAAGCGAGAAAGCTTTTCGATTGCTTCACAACACTATGATTTTTTAGGGCCATTGACTGCGCAACTGATCGAGACCTTTAAAGCAGAAGTGAAGCAGTTTCGGATCATGGAAACGACGACAGCAAACGTGATCGAAGAAGTCCAACAGCAGCAAAGCGAGTTAGGTATCCTTTATATGAATGACCATAATCGCACAGGAATCAAGCGTTACTTAGAACAAGGGGAATTGATCGCGCAGTCTTTAGGAACATTTAAGACCCATATCTTTCTTAGACAGCGCCATCCACTTGCCCAGCAAGAAGAAATAAAGGTAGAAGAGCTAGCAGCATTTCCGCAAGTTCGGTTTACACAAGATGGCAATAATTTCCCTTACTTTTATGAAGATCTAATTGAGATCCCTGAACAAGAATCGGTGATCTATACGAGTGATCGTGGCACATTGATGAACATTGTGTTAGAAACAGATGCTTACGCTTCAGGTTCTGGCATCGTGATCGGGGAGATCAAAGAATATTTACGCTTGATTCCATTAGCTGATAGTCCGATGAATGAGTTATATGTCATTTATTCTGGAAAGCAGCCATTAAGTGATATCGCCAAGAAGTTTATCACAAGTATCCAACAGGTGATGAAACAGATGAAGTGAACGTTTAAAATCGAATCAATCCTTTCATTGGAAAAGAAGATGAAGCAAAAGATAAGTCGTGAAATCAGCGAATGTTGATTTCAGGCTTATTTTTTGTTCGTTCAAGTCTGACTGTATTGTTGCAGTAAAGTACATAATGTTACATAGTTAAAAAAATGATTCATACTGTCATTAATAAATCGATTGGGAACGATTTCACCATTGGTTTATCAATAATGATAAAGGGGATCAACAAAATGAAAAAAGTAATAAAATTAATGTTAGGAGTAGTTGGAGCGACGAGTGTAGGACTATTTAAAGGGGAGTCGGTTGCTTGTGCGGATGATTCGCTTCCACAAATCGGAGAAGGGTATTTGAAATCGGTCAATCAAAGCACGATCGATCGCATGAGTACGATGGCCTATGCTTTGTCCTACCAAATGTATCAATGGGGAGATATTGGTGTGAATGAAAGACTCACTGGCAATGAATACAATCCAAAAAATGTGTCCAGTCAATCCTATTCAGTAGGAGTCAATAGTGATATGGGAACGAAACAAACGTCAAAAACTGTGAATACAAGTGTTTTTCATAATCAAACAAATCAAGATCAAACGTTTACCACACCTTCTTATACCGAAACTTATATAGATTCGCTTACGACATCAACCACACATTCTGCAGGTATTTCTACATCAGCGAGTACTGAAATCAGCGTACCAATGTTTGGTTCGGCAAGTATGGGTCTTGAATTAAGTTACAATTTTAGTACAACCACTTCACATACTCGGGAAACACAAAAAGGCTGGACTGTTCCTGGTCAAGCCATCAATGTTCGACCGGGACATACAGTCGAAGTCAATTGGGTATTTTATACGGGTGAAGCAACAGGAACGGTTGATTTACAAGAACGCATCCGAGCAGATATCCCGTATAAAAAAGATTCTGCTGGGCGTATCCATACATACGGACTTGGAACGGTAGTTGGCGACCGTCAAGTGCTGTCAGATAGTTATTGGGATCGCTATATCACAGAAAGTCGTAATAACTGGAAGAAAGTCGATGCAAATGTGGCAGGACAAAAAATTGGTGCTGGTACCTATCGTGTCGATTATGGTTCAGGATTTGTCTTAGAAGCCTTCGATCGAACGACTGGCACAAAAGAAATCATTGCGACAGGCTATCGAATTTAATTTGTCATTCGCATTTTGAACCACAAAAAAACCGATCGTCAGAAGTCATGACTTCTTGACGTCGGTTTTTTTCAGCAAAATCAATCTTTTGTCATTGCTTGGATTTTTTCTTCTTCTGGTGTTACAATAATCGTTTTTTGGTTTTCGTAAATCACATATCCAGGTTTTGCGCCATTCGGTTTGCGGATATGTTTGACTTGCACTAGATCCACAGGCACCTGTGCAGAGTGGCGATATTTTGAGTAATACGCAGCTAGTTCCGCAGCTTCCGTAATGGTTTCATCAGAAGGTTGATCACTCTTGATGATCACATGAGACCCTGGAATGTTTTGCGCGTGCAACCAGTGATCCGTTTTTCTTGCAGTTTTCATGGTTAATTGATCATTTTGCAGATTGTTTTTACCAACTAAAATCTCAGTGCCGTCAGAAGAGAAGTAGCGATCAGGTTGAGAAGGTTTTGCTTTCTTTTGTTTTTTGTTTGTTTTCTTTTTCAAGTAGCCCTCTGCTAATAGCTCTTCTTTGATCACTTCGATATCCATCGGTCCAGCAATCTCCAATTGCGAAAGGACAGATTCAAGGTACTGGATCTCGCTTTTCGCTTCTTCGATTTGTTTCCCGATCAATTTGACCGCATTTTTAAGTTTTTGGTAGCGATGAAAGTACTTTTGCGCATTCTGATTAGGTGTTAAGGCGGGATCAAGAGCAATCCGGATTGGTTGATTCTCTTCATAATAGTTCGCTAAGGTCACTTCAGTCGCACCACGAGGAACTTGAGTCATAAAAGTCGTCAATAGTTCGCCATCACGACGAAATTCTTCCGCATTTTCTGAATCAAGCAAGGTCTGCTCGCGCTTTTTCAATTTATTGCGATTACGTTTCAGTTCATTTTCGATTTTACGGATCAGTTCGCCGCCTTGTTGCTTCGCTCGATCTTTTTCCGCTTTTTCTTGGTAAAACGCATCTAATAACGCGCTTAAAGTTGCGTATTCTTGCACTGAATCGGCTTGTTTCGCCAATTCTTGATAAGCAATCGGCGTAAAGTATTCTTTTGTGCCCACTTCATAGTGTGTGGGTGTAGGTTGATCGATTGCAGTAAAGAATTCTTCCCAGACAGCCATTTTTTCATTCGGTCGCTGATTGATCCGTTCGACTAATTCTAACGCAGTGTCGTGGCCTAATCCTTGAAAGGCTTGTTGTAGTGCTTTGGCATTTGGCTCGATTTTTGATAGACGTTCAAATACTTGTTCTTTTGTTGCTTCAAAAGGATCAAGTACCGCTTGTTCAGGTGGTGCGACATATTCGACACCAGGGAGTAACGAACGATACGTGTTTTGTGAGCTGCCGATATGTTTGATGGCGTCTAAAATCTTTTGTGTTTGTTGGTTCACTAAAACGATGGTACTGTGTCGTCCCATCAATTCAACGATCAAAACAATATTTTGTAAGTCACCTAGTTCATCCCGTTTTGAAAAATGGAAGTGGATGACTCGGTCATTTTTGATTTGCTTGATATTTTCTAAAATCGCACCATCTAAATGTTTGCGCAACATCATCACGAAGTTCGGCGGATTTTCTGGATTTTGATAATCGATCTCTGTGATCTGGACACGGGCATAGCTTGGATGAGCAGATAACAACAATCGGTGGTTCTTTCCACGAGAACGAATCACCAAAATGATTTCATTTTCATACGGTTGGTGGATCTTTGAGACCCGACCAGATAATAGTGTTTCGCGCAATTCATGGATCATTGCATGGGTAAATACACCATCAAAGGACATGATTCATTCCTCATTTCTATTCATAAGTACACTTATTATAACGAAAAAAGAAAGGAAAGACCAATGGACCGGATGATTTCTTCTGTAAAAGAGAGAACAACGAAAGAATTTACATGAAAAACTAGTGTTTTATTTCGTTCTTTCGCTTGATTTTAGGTATAATTAGAGAAAGGACAGGTGGGGGAAAAGAAGATGCAGCGATTGATGGTAGAAATAAAGGAAAAAATCATAATGAGCTACACGAATTTATCAGAGGATTTTGAACAACATCCTCAAAAATACTTCAGACGGATCGGTCTTCTTCTGAGCTGTTCATTTTTGTTGACGGCTGCAATGTTTTTTTTGCCAAGTAAAATTAAAGAAGCACAGGTGGATTCATTGATTTATTCCTCGATCCATTCCGAAAAGTTACAGCCTTTGCCATTTTCTTCCGCGCATCAAGAGATTACTGATAGTCGAGCCATCTCAGTCATGTTTAGTCTGCCAAAGGGTGAGCTTTACAAACAAGTGATGGATATATTTGAAGATCCGCAACAAAGTAGTGAGTTGAATCGAAAGATTTTCTTCTATCCACTCATTTATGATACCCCAGAATTAGAACAACGGTATGGGATCGAAAAAGATAAAATCACTATTATTTTCTTTGATGGCGGAAAAGAGAGAAATCGCTTAGTCCTTTCTGACCAAAATAAAGAAGAACTTGAGAAAACCTTGGTTCCTGCATTGAATCGATTGCCATTGATCAACATCAAACAACTTGAAAAAGAATTAGCAAACGGCGAACAAGCGGAAGAAACAACAGAGAGTACCTTGGAGTAAGTGTAGCGGAATACTTAGTGATAAATAACAAAAAGTCAAAAAAATAAAAAATTAGTTGACGGATAAATAAAATTCGATTAGACTTAGGATAACACTTAAAGGAAAGGATGGTCCAAGATGAACTTATCAATTCAAATTTTATCAGAACATAAAAATAATTGGCGTAACTGGCGTAGATAAGTTGTATCAAGGGCGAACTTTTTCGTAGATACAACTTTTTAGAGTACAACAATGTACGATTCTAAAGTTTGTATCTATGCTGGACAAGAATTTGATGACCGCATAGATGGCTCTATGCGGTTTTTTGTTGGTAAAAGACAATGACCGTACCAGCGGTGATTGTCTTTTTTTGTTCATTCGCTCGAAGTTACACACGTAGCCGATTTATTTAAAAAAAATACATAACAAAAAGGGGAAATAAAAATGAAAAATAAACGATTGATCGCAGTAATCGCACTGATACTTATCTATTTGACCGGTACATTTATCTACGAAACGATCAAGGATCAGCCACCTGTTGAAGGAAATCGAACAGATGATAAGAAAGTTGTTGGGGTCTTACAGTTCGTTAGTCACCCTGCGTTAGATGAAATCTATCGGGGGATTAAAGATGGATTAAAAGAGTCAGGTTTGGAAGAAGGACGAAACCTAGAAATCAATTTCCAAAATGGTCAAGCCGACCAAAGTAAGTTAGCTACTATGAGTCAACAATTGGTTCAAAATAATCCAGACGTTCTCGTAGGTATTGCGACACCAGCAGCACAAGCCATCGCAAACACTACAAAGGATATCCCACTTGTCTTGGGCGCAGTAACTGATCCTGTAGGGGCAGGACTAGTACAAAGTTTAGAAGCACCAGGAGGCAACATCACAGGAGTGTCGGATCAACCACCTGTGGAAGCGCAGATCCAATTAGCGACAGAACTATTACCAAAAGCAAAAACGGTCGGGATTCTTTATGCATCATCAGAAGACAATTCACGTTATCAAGTCAGCCAAGCAGAAGAAGCGGCAAAAGCCAAAGGACTAACACCAGTGAAGTATGCCGTCCCTTCAACGAATGAAATTGCGCAAACCGTCCAAGTAATGAGCCAATCAGTTGATTTTATCTATGTTCCTTTAGATAACACGATTGCTAACGCGATGCAAACGGTCATCAAAGAAGCAAATAAAGCAGATATCCCAGTAATTCCTTCTGTCGATACGATGGTCGAACAAGGTGGGTTAGCGACAATTGGAATCAATCAATACGAATTAGGTGTACAAACAGGTAAAATGGCAGCCGCTTTAGCAAATGGGAAAGAACCAGCCACAACCCCTGTCTATGTCTTTGATAAAGGCGATATCATCGTCAATGAAAAACAAGCAGAACTATTAGGAATCACGATTCCTGAATCCATCAAACAAGATGCAAAAGTATTGACAGAGATCAAGGAGGAAGAACAATGATCGTATCCGCAATTTCACAAGGTATGTTATGGGCCATATTAGGTTTAGGGATTTTTATGACTTACCGCATTTTAGATTTCCCTGATATGACAACAGAAGGTTCATTCCCTCTTGGTGGGGCTGTCTGTGTAACAGCAATCACGCATGGCGTTAGTCCATTATTGGCAACGATTCTAGGTGTTTTGGCCGGAATGGCAGCTGGCCTTGTCACAGGCTTACTTTATACAAAAGGAAAGATTCCAGTCATCTTAGCCGGTATCTTAGTAATGTCAGGTTTAAACTCAGTCATCTTGTTCGTGATGCGCACACCCAACCTTTCATTGTTGAATCATCCAGTCTTACAAGATGTGTTCCACGCACTACATTTACCGAATTATTTTGACACTGTCTTATTAGGATTATTATCGCTGGGCTTATTGATCAGCGTGTTGATCTTTTTCTTCAATACAGATCTAGGGCAAGGCTATATTGCCACTGGAGATAATGAGACAATGGCACGTTCATTAGGAATCAAAACCGACCGTATGAAAATCTTAGGTTTGACTTTATCTAACGGAGTGATTGCTTTATCAGGCGCATTGATCGCTCAAAACGATGGCTATGCGGATGTCAACAAAGGAATCGGCGTGATCGTGATCGGACTAGCTTCGATCATCATCGGGGAAGTCATTTTCCAGGAGTTGACACTGATCGAGCGTTTATTAGCAATCGTTGTCGGAAGCATCATCTATCAATTATTGATTTTAGCTGTTATCAAATTAGGTTTTGATACAACTTATCTGAAATTATTCTCAGCGATCATCTTAGCGGCTTGCCTGATGATCCCACAAGTAAAACAAGCATTGAAATTAAAAACTGGCTTTGAAAAGGAGGTCTAACGATGACAGCTATCTTAACGATCAAAAATGGTAGAAAAGTAGTCAACAATGGGATGCACGAAGAAAAAGTATTATTGGATGATATCCAATTGACCATCAATGAAGGAGATTTTATCACTGTTCTTGGCGGTAATGGGGCGGGCAAAAGTACTTTGTTCAATACGATTGCCGGAACATTGCAATTAAGTCAAGGCGGGGTTTATTTTAAAGACCAGCCAATCACTAAGTTGTCAGAAGAAGCACGAGCTTTATTTCTATCACGCGTATTCCAAGACCCAAAAATGGGGACTGCACCACGAATGACGGTGGCAGAAAATCTATTGTTAGCCCAAAAACGTGGTGAGAAACGGATGCTTCGTTTGCGTCAATTGAAAACCCAAAAAGAAGCGTTCTATAAAATATGCCAAGAAGTAGGCAATGGATTAGAGCAACATTTGGATACACCTGCTGGCGAATTGTCAGGGGGGCAACGACAAGCGTTAAGTTTATTGATGGCAACGATCAAAGCGCCAGAATTACTTTTATTAGATGAGCATACCGCAGCACTAGATCCTAAGACAGCCAAGCTGCTGATGGAATTGACCAACCAACGCATCACAGAGCAAAAGTTAACATGCTTGATGATCACGCACCGTATGGAAGATGCTTTGAACTATGGGAATCGCTTGATCGTCTTACAAAAAGGCCGGATCGTCAAAGACTTAGCGAAAGAAGAAAAACAAGCATTATCCATGAACGATCTCTTACACTTCTTCGAGGAAGTCATCGATTAGTCATTCGAGAACGCTATCTCCGTTTGACAAGTTTGTTTCCTTCAATTTATACTTGTGATAGCAGGTATAATAACAATCAAAATCAATACGATTCATATTAGAAAAATGATTGATGCCGCTTGTTCCTTCGTAGGTTCTACGAATGGACGCGGCATTTTTAGCGTATTATAGGAGGCGTTACATGATTTCAGGAAAAACAAGATTAGCAGGGATTTTTGCATCTCCCGTTACCCATAGTTTATCTCCATTGATGCATAATACAGCCTTTCAAGCGCGTTCGATCGATGCTGTTTACTTGGCATTCACAGTCGATCAGACGAATCTTATGCAGGCGGTTGAAAGCATTCGTACATTCAACATGTTGGGTGTCAATCTTTCCATGCCTAACAAAACAGCAGTTATTCCTTATTTAGATGAATTAAGTCAAGAAGCGCAGTTGATAGGCGCTGTGAATACCATCGTTCATCGAGACAACCGCTTGATCGGCTATAATACGGATGGAATGGGCTTCATGCGTTCAGTACACGAAGCGGGTGTCTCAATCAAAAACAAAAAAATAATCATGCTAGGTGCAGGTGGCGCAGCGAAAGCAATCGTTGTTCAAGCGGCATTAGATCAAGCAAAAGCAATCGTCATCTATAAAAGGAAGAATGCTACTTTTGCGAGTGTCGTTGCGGATTTTGAGAGAGTAGCGGAACAAACCAATTGTCCTATCATCGTCAAAGATTATGCAGATACTGAACAGTTGAAAAAAGATCTAGAAGATGCGGACCTTTTGATCAATGGTACCGATATGGGCATGGGCGCAAAAAAAGCGTTGATGCCAATTGATCCTCAATTTCTCCATAAGAAAATCGCAGTTTTTGATTTGATTTATTCCCCTAAAGAAACACGCTTTCTAAAAGAAGCCAAAGCAATCGGCTGTCTCACACGAAATGGGCTAGGGATGCTGATGTACCAAGGAGCAATTGCCTTTGAGCTTTGGACAGACGAGACCATGCCGATTGAGGAAATCCAACCTTTACTCGTTTCAAAGGAATGAAACGCGTGATATCAAAGGATTCGTTAGCTTTTAGTTAAATTTACAACGATCTTACTGTTTTTCATTAAGAAGTATCGTATGATTTTACTGAGTTGAACAAAGGGAGGAAATCAAATGAGTCGGATGGATCGCTATCAGAACATCCATAAAAAAGCAAAACCAATCAAAGAAAAGTCATCGCCGCTATCTTGGCGACGCGCAAGTAAGGAACAAGCGGAGCCTGAAGAGGAAGCAATCCCTTCTTACGAACAAACTTATGAAGAACGTCCAAGTGATTCTCGATACTCAACGCCTTACGAAGAACACGTTCATTCAGAACAACCACCCCAGAAAAAAGGACTCTTTAAAAAGAAACAGCCCAAAGGTCCACGTAAAAAGCGGTCTTGGTGGAAAATCATTTTAGGTATTTTACTAGTCTTGTTTGTCTTTTCACTGATTTCATTTTTCGTCGGCAAGTTCGTGGCTGAAAATGATCAGTCACTGGAACCAGCGACTTCAGAAACATTCAATGGCACCCAATCAACAAGCGGCGCACACAACATTTTGATTTTAGGCAGTGATACAAGGGGTGAAGATGCGGGACGAGCAGATACGATCATGGTTCTGCAATTAGATGGACCAGCTCGTAAACCCAAATTGATCTCATTCATGCGGGATAGCTTCGTGACGATCCCTGGCGTCGGAGACAATAAAATCAATGCAGCTTATGCTTATGGTGGCGCTGAATTAGTTCGACAGACCTTGTTAGAGAACTTTGGCTTGAACTGTCAATACTATATGAAAGTCGATTTCAAATCATTTGAAAAAGTGATCGATGCCATGTTCATGAACGGCGTGTCGCTCGATGCTGAAAAAGACTTGAATCTAGACGGTGTTGATATCGCTAAAGGCAAACAACGTATGGACGGTCATGTGCTGTTGCAATATGCGCGTTTCCGTATGGATGAAGAAGGCGACTTCGGTCGTGTCCGCAGACAGCAACAAGTAATGGATGCGATTTTTGGACAACTAAAAAATCCATTGAACTTGATCCGCGCGCCATATGCTGCCGGAAAAGCAATCGGTTATACATCCACCGATGTACCGATGACTTTTTTAGTCAGAAACAGTTTCTCTATCTTACGTGGTGCTGGCGGAATCGACCGGTTAAGCGTCCCAGCTGATAATACTTGGAGCTATGGTCAAAGTGATTATGCGGGTAGTATCCTCGTATTAGATAAACAAATGAACCGTGAAAAGATTGAACAATTTTTGAGTGAATGATCGTTGATGTTTTTTTAAAAGGCTTTTCTAGAAGTATTTAGTTCTAGAAGAGTCTTTTTGTGATGTGAATTTATTTTGCTTGCTATAAGAATAGTTTTATAATTGATTTACTTAATTGAGTACGTCAAAATATAGGTAATAAATGCAAAAAGGAGAAAAAAATGTCTAATACTACTTTAAATCCGAGTACTGCACGAAAAAAATTTTATCAATTGTTAAAAGAAGTGAATGAAAATCATACAGAAATCGAGATTATTAGTGAGCGTAATGAGAATAACGCGGTCTTGATTGGTTTAGAAGATTGGCGAGCAATCAAAGAAACGCTATTTTTGGAACAAATTGGTACACTTGACATCGTAAAGAAAAGAGAACAAGACGATACGAGATTTATAAATGTAGACGATATTGATTGGGATGACCTTTGATGGGGAGTTATAAGGTAGTGGTTAAAAACTCAGCTGAAACAGATTTTAAAAAAGCTAAAGAGCTCTAATTTAAAAAAATCAATTTCTTGCTATTATCGAAACGTTAAAAACTGATCCTTATTGCCCTAAACAAGCATTTGAAAAGCTAAAGCCAACTCATGAAGGAAGGTATTCAAGAAGATTGAATCGCCAACATGGAGTGGTGTATAAAATAAATGAGAAAGAAAAAATTGTTGAGATATACTCTGCATGGACTCACTATGAATAATCGATCAAACTATACAATAATATGCCACTGAAAGTCATCATATGACATTCAGTGGCATATATAAATAAATGAAGAAAAAGCATTTTTTCAAATTCGGGTTCATCACTAAGGATTCAAAAATACACTGATTACTGTAAATCGTTTTTTTTTTCATCGTAAATACTCCATAAATAGGCACCGTAACAATCACGCGCACGATTAAAGCGATTGGAGAAGGATGCATCCCACTCGTAGATTTTTAAATGCTCTCTTTCAGGAAAGAATCGTTGATTAAGCACTAAAAATTGTTCTTTACTCACATTAGTTGTTTGAGTTTCATGGAAAAAGGTTTTTTAAAAGATTCCTCTATTTTTAAATAGACTATCGGGTTTGACTTCTTCTGCTTTCATCATTTCTTTATTGACGTAATTTGGGTTTGTTTTCCAACCTAAGTAATTAGGGTCTCGCTTGATATAGATAAGTGGGTTAGCTTTTATTGAACAGAAATACTCGTTGAATTGTTCTATACTTGCAGGGTTCCCAGTTTTTCCTCTGAGGTCTGATGCCCAGCGGTTACATTGCACGATTCGATTTAGAAATTCTAGATATTCTAGTACGGCTTGTTGGTGACTATGAATTCCTTGATCATTATTTTCAATAAAGAAGGCATAATTAACATAAATTGGAATATTTTCTCCACTCCTATCCCGGCATGCTAGTGTTTCTTTTTCCAATAGCTCCAGTTTATCCTCCTCGCAAAAATCCACTTATTATTCAGATTGAATTTTTTTACAATTTTACATTTTTTATGAGCTTATTTTTTTACTTTTATTTCTTAAAAAATAAATCTTTGTTTCGCAGATATGACTTGATAAAAAAACAAGATAAATCAATTGAGGAAACTTGTCGATTTCTTTATCATGCGATAATATAAACTTATTAAGATGGTTATTCTACTCAAATATATATAAAATAACTATTTAAAAACAATTTTTGGGTTTTCTGTTTAATTTTTTAGAGGTTCGGAGGATGATTATGAAATTTAAGTATACGTTTGGTGATCCAAAGATAAATAGGTCTTTTTGTAAAGTATAGGAATTATACTTATTGAGTACATACAACATTATTTAGAGGAGAAAAAAGCCATGGAATTATTGGTAAAAGAAACATTAGCATTAGAAGAAAAAAGGGATATACTTTTTCCGTATTACGTTGGTTATACGTTCTTTAAGGAAAATAATTACCAAGGAAAGAGCACCCATAAAGAGGCAATCATAGCCTACCTAAATTATTTAAGTCGTTTAGCAAAAACAAATCTTTGGTCATCAAAAAAACGCAAAGAAACTGGAAAAACTGTTACCCGTGAAATGTATGTAGCGAAATTTCGTGAACTAAATTCTGATTCAATTACTTACACAGAAATTGATCCTACTACGTTAAACTTAGATGGCTACCCCATTGAAGTCAACGAAGAGATGATGGAAGGTACAGAACTGACTGCGGAAGAATTGTTTATGGATGGTGGGGTATATGAGGAAGCTTTTTTTAATGAATTTCATGGTACAAAGTTATCTAAGAAAGAATTTAATCTGGTAAATGAACGTTTCTTTCCTTTAAAAGATAAATTGATCATCTATTCATGGAATTCAGAGTTTACAAATTATTTCAATTATGCGCGTGTGGGCTGGGGCGCCTATCTTTGGAGTGTTTATGATCCTAGAACCCAAATCTTTACGATCATCGAAATTTATTTAGCGGAACAGGGGTAAAATGATAACAAACCTATATTTAGGTTAAACAATTGAATCATTAATCATGTGAATGAGGAGGACAGAATGAAGTTATTAAAAGAAGATACGTATCAATTTAAACAAAAACTCTATTTAAGAAAATTTCCAATCAATGGACTTTTACTCGATTATGTATTTTTTGAAGAAACAGGTTATCGTGGATACTCCAGTCATCGTAAAGCCGCTCTTGAATTTATCAAAGTAATGAATGAAAAAAGAAATATTCCAGGTCTTCTATATACAGATTTGCATTATTTCGATCACTTACCCATAGTATGTAGCCCAATTAAGTTGAGTTATGCCGTAAATCCAGAGTTAATGTATGGAAAACAGATGAAGACAGATGTTTTCTTTTCTGTTGAAAAAACAGCTTCTGGAAGCTATTTAAATTGGTATGCACAAACATTTCTTTTTCCACCATATTCATATAGTGGGAACGAAGAAGATTTTATTTCCTTGAATAAATTATTATTCCCTAAGAAAAGTGCGTTGATCATTTATGCTTGGAATAACAATTGGTCGAATTACTTTTCTCCTGGGAGAGAATGGATGGATGCCTTTCTTTGGACGATTTACGATACTGCATCGAATAAACTGACTGTCATAGGATCTTCTATGACAGATTGAGTTTAATTAAGATTTTTAAATTTTTATCCTACTTAGTAGGCAAATCCAGTCACAATCATTGTTGATTAACATTTTCAAGAAAAACAATAACTATGACGAAATAGGTATCATGTAATACATAAAACTTCGAGGAGGAAAAGACATGGAATTATTGGTAAAAGAAACATTAGAATTAAGAAAAAAAAGGGATATACTTTTTCCGTATTACGTTGGTTATACGTTCTTTAAGGAAAATAATTACCAAGGAAAGAGCACCCATAAAGAGGCAATCATAGCCTACCTAAATTATTTAAGTCGTTTAGCAAAAACAAATCTTTGGTCATCAAAAAAACGCAAAGAAACTGGAAAAACTGTTACCCGTGAAATGTATGTAGCGAAATTTCGTGAACTGAATTCTGATTCAATTACATACACAGAAATTGATCCTACTACGTTAAATTTAGATGGCTACCCCATTGAAGTCAACGAAGAGATGATGGAAGGCACTGAACTTACTGCGGAAGATTTTTTTATGGAAGGCGGGGTATATGAGGAAGCTTTTTTTAATGAATTTCATGGTACAAAGTTATCTAAGAAAGACTTTAATCTGGTAAATCAACGGTTCTTTCCTTCAAAAGACAAATTAATCATCTATTCATGGAATACAGAGTTTACAAATTATTTCAATTATGCGCGTGTGGGCTGGGGCGCCTATCTTTGGAGTGTTTATGATTATAGAACCCAAATCTTTACGATCATCAGTATTTATTTAGCAGAACCGGCGTAATATAAGGTATCATGAGATAATATAGGTTCATATTTACAGATTATTGAATTAAAAATTTTAAATAATTGGCGTTAATCTACAGAAAATGACTATGCAGATTAGTATTTTTTTTAAATAGAACCCGCTAATAGCGGGTTCATTTCTATCATTTTTTTTAGATCTGGATAGGCAGTGAGAATATAATACTTTCTTTTTTTTCGTATCACATTACGAGTACGCTGGATTACTACGCAAGAGTAGGTAATATTGCTAACAGGTAAATAATCATTTTTTCCTTCAACTATTCTCCAAAGTCCCCAGCCATTCGGGACTATTCCAGAAATATAGGCATGAGACTGATAGATAACACGATTATTTGATGTTTTTAAACGACATTCTCCTAAAGGAAGCTTGATTTTTCCGTCTAAGTAATTTTGATTCGCAGTAAAAATAGCGATATTAATATATACCAACGCTTGAATGGGATCATTAAAAGTCGATGTATAGTTTAAATCATGCGATATATCTAAACGTCCTTTTAATTCTCCATGATTTTTCCCTATATGACTAGCAATCGTATGCCCCTTCCCTCCATCTGCAAAATGTTCATCGTAATATAAATCAACAGGAGTGTACCACTCAATTTCTTCATCTTCAACATCAACATCTGCTAATTCCTTAATCTTTTGATAAATTTTCTCTAAACTTTCAGAGAGCCAACTAGCTCCCATTGCGCCTAGGATTAAAATTTCTTTTGTCTTATCATCTATAATATTTCCAGTCTCTTCATCCAACACCCCACGTTTTCCATCAATAGTGATCGAATCATCATTTGGTAGTGCCTCATCACTATAAGAAAACTCAATCGCTCCAACTAAATGCGCTGGAACGGCTTCTTGCGTTTGTGCATAGATAAAGTTCCCAGCGTGATCCAATACAACTGCGGCACCATATAATGTAGCGATCATTCCTGAGGGGTCAAAGTCTAATCCATTGTTGTTTGGAGCTAAGGCTTCGCTTAAACTTTGGCTGATTTGGCTGGTTCGTTCATCATATGCGACAGCCATTTCTTGGGCAGTTTCAATAGCTAAGGTTTTAGAAGGTTCATTGACGACCCCAAATTCAAATGGTGTGGTTGCTTGGACGTAGTCGAGCAATTGTTCTTTTGTTGTGATCTCTGTTAAGAGCGTGGAGATACTCGTATCAAGCTTGACTTGATAGTTAAAAGGTTCTGGGAAATCATAGCCGTAGTAAGAAGAACCGGTGATGTTCAAGATGGCATCATCTGCACCTCGAACGGATTCGCCATACTGGATGCTTTCTAAAACGAAGAACTCATTCTGGGAGAGAGAATCGGCTAGTGCCGTGTTACGTCCGACCACCGCTGCTTGCTCTCGTAGTGTCCAAGGGATGGTGTAGTTGATGTAGCGACGATAAAGTTCAACACGGTCACTGACGCTGAAAGTAAAGATTCCGTGGTCGCTCTCGCCAGTTAAGTACTCACGCATCAACGCATTGCTTGTTACATCTTTTGCGTAGCGGTTTTGTAAGGCTGCGGAGAAATTGTAGGTATTTGTTGTCGAATCGATTCCAGACATTGCAAAAGCGTTCAGTTCATTTTGAGTGGAGGCACTGCTACCGATCGATTCAAATAAGCCACTGTTTGTTTTCGCTAAATCAGCTGTTGCGACGCCTAAAGAGGCACCGAGCTGATAAAAGCCGACCCCTAGACCAATTCCTAGCAGAGCGGGGACAAGAACAGCGGAGGCGGCGGTCGACAGTAAGCCAGCGCTAAGTGTACTACCTGATAAACCAGATGCATAAGCAGACATGCTGATTCCATTAAAAACGTTTAAGGCAACTGCTGCATTTTGTGGTTCTGCGGACGAAGGGATCGGTGAGGTGGTATCGATCGGAACGATGGCTTCGTCAGGTTGGGTGATTTCGCTAGCGATCGCTTCTTGGGCGTGGACATCAAGTGGCAAAGTGGCAAAAGGTGCGAGCAACAGACCAACAAGTAATAGGCGATAAAATTTTTTCATTTACTCCTTTTTATCAAATGGCTTGAGTGACTACCAACAGTTCAACTACCAAAAACCTCCTTATTTGTGTCGTAGATTGCTTAATTATATTTTCCAAAATATAACAACAAACTTCAAGTTTATTTAAAATTATAATTATAAAAAAACTCATTTTTTATATAGTTATTTTCTTTGCAAATACTAATTATATGTTAAGTCTTGCTGTTCTTTTATCAATGTTTATATTCTTATTTAAAAATAACAGGATGATAATAATAAAAAGATAAATGTTCTTCTTTAGGTGATTATAGTTATTTTTTTGTAACGCTTTTTTCCATTCAACAAAAACATCTTCAATTTTTTCGCTATTCTTTTTGAAAACCATTTGGTAAACTGTTAAGGAATTCTTATTTTATCAAGAGGAGGGAAAACATGAAAACAGTGATACTTGCTGAAAAGCCTTCTCAAGCAAAAGCATATGCGGAAACGTTCAAAAAAAGGAAAAAGCAGGAAGGTTATTTTGAAGTCAGCGATCCACTATTCACAGGTGAAGTAACGATCACTTATGGATTTGGTCATTTAGTGGAAATGGTTCCTCCTGGAGAGTATGAAGAACGCTGGGCTAAGTGGTCATTGCCCAACTTGCCGATATTTCCAGATCAGTTCAAATATACGGTCCCTCCAGAGAAGCGGGCCCAATTTGCGATCGTTAAACGACAATTGCAAGCGGCGAATACGATCATTATCGCAACAGATAGCGACCGTGAAGGTGAAGCGATTGCTTGGTCGATCATCCAGCAAGCGAAAGCCTTTACGAAGCAAAAGCAGTACTTACGTTTATGGATCAATTCATTGGAAAAAGAAGCCATCTATCAAGGGTTCAAACAACTGAAACCGGCGGAGCAATTTTATCCAAAATATAAAGAAGCACAAGCACGTCAACATGCGGATTGGCTGATCGGGATGAATGGCAGTCCACTGTATAGTTTGCTGCTGCAACAAAAAGGAATCTCAGGGAGCTTCTCCTTAGGGCGCGTGCAGACGCCAACGCTTTATATGATCTACCAGTTACAAGAAGAAATCAGGAAGTTTAAAAAAGAGCCTTATTTCGAAGGAGAAGCGCAGATCAAAAGTCAACATGGTCAGTTTGTTGGTAAAATCGAGCCGAAGCAAACCTTTAAGACTGCGGACGAATTAGTTGCTGCGATTGAGGGAAAAGGTGCGCATTTAGGGAAACAACAAGGAACGATCTTACAAGTAACAAAAAAAGAAAAACAACAAAGTAGTCCACGTTTGTTTTCTTTGTCTAGTTTGCAATCGAAAATGAATCAACTGATGAAAGTCAGTGCGAAAGCTACACTTGATGCAGTTCAAGGTTTGTACGAAAGTAAGTTTTTGAGTTATCCTCGAACAGATTCTTTTTACATTACAGAAAGCGAACACCAGTATCTTGTCCAAAATCTTGATCGCTATAAAGCGTTTTTAGGGATCACAGAGGTAGCGACACCAGAAACATTTCCTAAAAAACGATATGTGGATGCAAAAAAAGTCCAAGAGCATCATGCGATCATTCCAACCAAAACGATACCGACGAAGGAACGTTTTGCGAAGCTTTCCCGACTAGAGCAAGCGATCTATTTGCAGGTGATGCGTACGACTTTAGCAATGTTTGCAGAAAATTATCGCTATGAAGAAACCGTGATCCTTACAGGAGTGGAACGATTGCGTTTAAAAAGTGTCGGGAAACGTCCAATTGCAGAAGGCTGGCAACAAATCTTGACCGTAAAAAGCAAGAAAAAATCAGATGGTCAGCTTTTGCCTAAAGTCAGTGAGCAAGAGGTAGTGACTGTTGATCTGAGAAGCCTTGAGAAAGAGACTCAACCGCCTAAGCCCTACAATGAGGGAACGCTGATCACTGCGATGAAAACCGCAGGAAAGACCTTAGACGATGAAGAAGCGCAAGAGATTCTGAAAGAAGTGGAAGGAATCGGGACGGAAGCTACCCGCGCGAGCATTATTGAAAACTTGAAACAACGGCACTATATCGAAGTCAATAAAAATGATATTCAAGTGACTGCCAAAGGTATCACTTTGTGTAAAGCAGTAGCAGGAGAATCTTTACTGACAAGCGCTGAGATGACGGCACGGTGGGAAAGTTATTTGAAAAAAATCGGTGAACGACAAGGAACGCCGGAAGTCTTTTTAGAAAATATCAAAAAATTTATTCTGCATTTATTAGAAGTCGTCCCAGAACAAGTAAAAACAGTCGATTTGTCTGACGAGCAAAGCGGCTTGATGCAAATCGAAGCAATGGAGAAGAAGAATGACCAAATCGGGCGCTGTCCGAAATGTAAAAAAGGCATTGTGATGTTGTATCCAAAAATCGCGACATGTACGAATAAGGAATGTGATTTTAAATTATGGCCTACGATTGCTAAGAAGAAATTGACCAAAACAAATCTTAGAGAGTTACTCTCAAAAGGAAAGACTAGTAAAGTGGTCAAAGGATTCACTGGTAAAAAAGGAAAGTTTGATGCAGTCCTAATTTTGAAAGAAGATTTAACGATCGGCTTTTCATTTCCTTGGATGGAAAAACAAGAGTAGGTATATATATTCCGAAAAGTCATAATACCTAAACCAAAAAATACTAAAGTAATCATTATTAGAGGAGTACTTGTACGTGAAAAAAATCAATTCGCTTTTGAATTATGCAATGGGGTTGTTAACGTTGGTTGCGCTATATCAAGCGGTAATCGCATATCCAGAATACGGAACCAAATTATTAGCTATTACAAAACATCCGACTGGCTACTCACCGACGGTCATTTTGACAACTTTGACCGCAGCAGCTAAGAGCGGCACTTACTTGTTGCATACAACGAGTAGTCTACTGAAAAGAAAGAAACAACGGAAACAGTTGCTTTTCGTATTAGCTGCGGCGGGTGTTGTTTATTTCTTACCAGTGATTACTCAATTTATTCAACAGTTCATATAAATAGATAAAAAAAGACGATGATAAGAGAAAAATTTCCTTATTCGCCGTCTTTTTTTAACTCTTTAATATACCAAGCGTCCATCGTGGAGTGTTCAGAACCTGCTAGTGGATCAGCTATCAAGTGAAAGCCGAACTTTTCATACAGTTTACAAGCAGGCTTTAATAAATGCATCGTTTCTAAATAGCATTGACGGTAATGTTGAGTGGCATAAGACAATGCTGTTTCCATCAATTGGTTGGCAATTCCTAAACCTTTTGCTTCTGGGGCTAAGTACAATTTTTGTAATTCACATATCTGCTTTTGCTCGTCGAAAGGTGCGATTCCGATTCCGCCAACTACTTTATTTTCTAATTCCACCACCCAATAAGCAGCACAGGGGAGAGCATGGTAGTAGTCTGTTAAATGGTCTAATTGTGGGTCGAAATAGGCAGTTCCTTCAATCGCTAAATCGAGTGATTCTAGGGAAGTTTGAATAATTTCTTTGATGATTGGATCATCTTGTGGTTTGATTTCTCGGATCAGCATCGGACAAGGCTCCTTTTCTATCGTGTTTATTTATCGTAATACAAATGAACGGAAGGGTCAATTTACTTTGTACTCAGAGGAACATTCTTTTATCAACTTCTCCCTTGACCCATTGCTTGAACTGTGAAATAATAACTTCATAAAAAATTTATGACTTAAGAGCGTTCGCCGGAACGATCTTGTAGGAGTCAGACAAACGAACCGTAGGCTTTAATGGTTCGTTTGCCTGGCTCCTTTTTGTTTTGGGAGGGAATAGGCAGAATGAAAATAGAAAACTTACAGACAGATAGACAAAAAGGATTAACGGAACAAGAAGCAAACGATCGATTAGAATACTACGGTGTAAACTCGATTGACACTCAGTCAACTAAATCTTTTATTGTTTATTTCAAAGAAGCAATGAAAGATGTCTCGATTTTGATTTTACTTGTTGCCACAGGACTATCTACGTTTATTGCTTATCAAACACATCCGGACGATTTTACAGAACCAATTGTCATCTTTTCAATTGTCCTATTAAATCTTTATTTATCGATACGGCAACAAAAAAGTGCGGAAAAATCAATGGATCAACTGAAAAAAATGAGTACGCCATCTAGCCGTGTCTTGAGAGAAAGTTCCGTTAAAGAAATTAACAGCTCTGAGATCGTTCCTGGTGATATCGTACAACTTAAATTGGGTGATCGTGTCCCTGCTGACGCGAAAGTAATTACAAGTACTAATTTCTTTGTTGACGAATCATTTTTGACTGGAGAAAGTGAACCGAGTGAAAAAGACGCTTCTTATCAACCTACTGATAATGAAGGATTGAGTGATCGTAAAGATCTAGTATTTTCTGGTGCATTAGTCGTGACAGGTAAAGCGACAGTCTTAGTTGAAAAAACTGGCAATGCTACAGAAATCGGAAAAATCTCTCATTTGATCACGAATGAAGGAACGCTTGTCGCACCACTGCAAATCAAAATGCAAAGACTGGGTAAAGTGCTAGGGCTAGTCGCAATCACTGCTGGTTTCTTGGCAATTGTAATTGGTTTAGTAAAAGGTTTGAGCCTAGAATCAAGTATCATGACTGCAATTTCAATGGCAGTTGCAGCAATACCAGAAGTATTACCTGTTGTCGTAACCATTTCTCTAGCTGTAGGTATGGGGAATATGGCAGTTAAGAAAACCATTGTTCGGACACCATCAACGGTTGAAACAGTAGGTGGCGTTTCTGTGATTTGCTCAGATAAAACCGGTACGATCACTGAAAACAAAATGTCTGTGAAAAAAATCGCTCCATTAATAGAAATACCTACTCTTTTAGACTTCACTAAAGACAAGGAAAAAAATCTACTTTTGCTGTTTTATCTTGCGAGTGGTTTTTTTGAGAACGAAGGAGGGGGCAATCCAACGGAATTAGCGATTCAAAAAGCTGTAAATAATCGCTTTTCAGAGAAGGAATTACAGGAACATCTTTCAGATTTGGAAAAAATCAAAGAGTTGCCCTTTGATTCAAAAAGAAAACGTATGACTGTCGTCTATCGTATGGGTCAAGAATATTTTTCAGTCACAAAAGGAGCATTCGATCGACTACACTTGGTGAATCTAAACGAAGATTATCAAGCAGAACATGATCAACTTGCTGATCAAGCGTACCGTGTATTAGGGGTAGCTTACAAGGTATTCCAACAATCAATCGAAGAACTATCAGAGGAAAAATTAGAGGAGGAGCTGACATTTGCCGGCTTTATCGGCATCATTGATCCAGCGAGAAAAGAAGCAGCAAAAGCGGTGGAAGTAGCCAAAAAAGCAGGAATTAAAACCGTTATGATCACTGGCGATCATTTATTAACAGCTTCACGTATTGCTAAAGAAGTAGGGATAATGGGAGAAGGAGACCGGGCAATGACAGGGGCAGAACTGAAAAGAATGAGTGATAAACAGTTAGCCGAAACGATCGATATGTATCGAGTGTTTGCTCGAACGTCACCTGAGGACAAGATACGAATCGTTAAAGCTTTTCAACAAAATGACGAAATCGTCGCCATGACGGGGGACGGAGTGAACGACGCTCCGGCATTAAAAGCAGCGGACGTCGGCATTGCTATGGGGAGTGGAACGGAAGTGGCGAAGGAAGCTTCTGACATGGTTTTAGTAGATGATCATTTTGCAACGATCGTCCAAGCGATAGAAGAGGGGCGAAGAGTGTATCAAAATATCCGTAAATCTCTATATGCCATGTTAGGTTGTAATATTTCAGCTTTAACGATCGTATTGATTTCTCTGATCTTAGGTTGGGGCGCGCCAGTCACAGCAATCCAATTGTTGATCATCAAAGTAGTCGCAGATGGCATCCCTGGTTTTAGTTTAAGTGTCGAACCTGCAGAGGAAAAAAATATGGAAAAACAACCGATCCATAAATACGACAGTATTTTTTCACAAGGATTGACCTTTAAGATCCTTGAAATCTCTGTTGTGTTTACCGTCGTAACATTATTGGCTATAGTTATTGGTCGTACACAATCAGTAGCGATTGCTGAAACAATGACATTTATTGTCTTAGGGTTATCCACGATCAGCCATATGTATAATTGTCGCAGTGAAGTATCTATTTTACGATTGAAATTTTTGGGCAATCCATTGTTAGTCTTAACTACAGCAATTGGTGCATTGATTATTGTCTTATTAGTGACAATCCCTCTGACACAACATATCTTTGGATTTGTTACGATTGGACTTTCCAACTGGCTATGGGTTCTTGGTTTATCTTTTATTCCAGTAGCCTATATCGAAGTGAAAAAATGGACACATCTGTTTTAAAGAATTACCTGAAGGATTTTCTCTTAGTTAAGTTTAATTTTGTTCGTCTGTAGTTTATTTTTCCCGAAGCTACGGACGAACTTTTCTTAAAATGACTTAAAAAAGCGCAAATGATAAAAATAAATACAGATAACAAAAAAACTAGAGAATTATGGGAATTTATGACTAGTATAAGAGGTTAGAACGAGGAATTATAAAGGTAATCATTTTTCATTTATTCTAGTTTACATAATATATATTATACAAAGTAGATTCAAATGAAGTATGAACCGTTATCAACCTGAATTAATCCGAATTTTACCACAAAACCGATTTTTGACCCTTCTGCAAAATTTTAAAATTATTTTGCACTTGATTTATTTTCTCTGACTAGTTATTCATTACTCATTTACTAGAAACCAATGATTTTAAATCTATGTTCCTGCAATCTACAAAAAATTAGATTGACGTTCTGTCATCAGATTTAAGTTGGACTCAAGAATTTTTTATGACTTCGTCAATTTATGTATTTATCATCAACTAATCTATATCATCCATTCTAATAATATGTTTTGCTAATTCTATATGTTTATTCATGTTTTTGGTTCTCTTAGGCCAAGTTTAATGTGATATGTTATCTATAGAATAATAACTGAGGTGATAAAAAATGAAAATTGTTAAACTAGAGAAAGAAAAAATCAAACAGTACATATTAAATGAAGCCAATGAACAAGATATGATTGAAATGATCGAGCTGATGCGTGCAAAGAAAGCGATTTTAGACTTAGAAAAAATCGCAATGGAGAAGAAGAAAATCGTTGATAAATTCAACAAATTGTAAGAGTCTAAGCCCTATAGCCTCTTTTTTCTCTATCTACGAATGCCCTCTTCTCCATTCAAATGTTCTTATAATTCACTAAAAACGGATCACAGAAATATGATAAAAAATAATCCCGATAAATACGCCAAATAGAATATGTAAAACAACAGCAAAAACTAACGGAACGACCTTGGCTCCTTTTTTATCCCAGCTGTACGTTGCTTTCTTATTCTTCCATAGTAAAGATACAAGCAACAAACTGAGAATCATAAACCATAATAATAGTGCAATACCAACCAAAGGCATTATTTTTTCATTAACAATAGCTAACATCAGCAATGAAATAAACAAAAAACGGGAAAATCGGGAAATAGCAAACTATCATTTCCGATTATTCCCGTTTTTTTTTTGATGATAGAAGAGTATATAGAAAAGAAAGGAGAATTTATGGGTTTAGCGTACAGTATCAAGTACGGCTTTTAATTCACTGACTGATTGATGGAACATTGCTTTTTCTTGAGGTGTGATCGATAGGTCAATGATTTCTCTTACCCCATTTTCATCAACGATCGATGGCACACCAGTAAAGATATCTTCTTCACCATACTCGCCATTTAAGTAAGCTGAAACTGGTAGTACAGCTTGTTCATTATTTAGGATGGCTTTGACGATTCGAGTCGTACTCATACCGATACCGTAATAAGTTGCTTTTTTACGGTCAATGATTTCATAAGCTGCATTTTTTACTTTGTCAGCAAGTACTGTTAGATCATTTTCTTCTAAACGATGATCTTTCTCAACGTATTCCATGATTGGTTTACCACCGACTGTAGTATGTGACCAAGCAGCTACTTCTGAATCCCCATGCTCACCTAAGATATAACCGTGTACACTACGTGGATCAACTGCAAGTTTCAAAGCAATTTCTTTTCTGAAACGAGTTGTATCTAAAGTTGTTCCAGTTCCTACCACTCTTGAAGCTGGTAAGCCGGATTCTTGCCATGTTAAGTAAGTTAAAATATCGACTGGGTTTGAAGCAACAACGAAGATACCATCAAAACCTGAAGCCATGACTTCTTTAACGATT
The DNA here is from genome assembly GCF_002813755.1 of Enterococcus mundtii. Lineage (NCBI taxonomy): Bacteria > Bacillati > Bacillota > Bacilli > Lactobacillales > Enterococcaceae > Enterococcus > Enterococcus mundtii. Next base: position 1,343,305 of record NZ_CP018061.1, read on the forward strand.
TGACGAGTGATCGCTGCATTTGTTTTCACTAGATCTAAGCGAGTTTGACCAGGTTTTTGGTTCACGCCAGCAGTTAAGATCACTAGATTTGCATCTTTACATTCTTCATACGTGCCAGACCATACGGAAACGTTCTTTTCGCCCCATGCCATTCCATCTAGTAAGTCTAAAGCTTCTCCTTCTGCTTTTTCTTGGTTGACATCGATTAAGACAAGTTCATTGGCAACACCTTGATTGATCATCGCATAAGCAATACTTGTACCGACAAATCCTGTACCTACGATTACAACTTTACGACTTGTTTTTTTCATGTCTAACACACCTTTCATCCGTTCTTTGTTATTTTCATGAAAATTATAAATCGGTTGCTATCATTTTTCAATAATATAGAAATTATATATACTATAATAATTTTTTATAGAAAATCAATAACGTCCATGATCGGATTGTGTTCTTCTCACTCTTGGTATTTCTTTACGAGAAGTGGACAAGTCATTAATTGATGGATTCTTTGTTTTTGCGGAAGCGCTCATTTGCGGTGAAAGGTTTGTAACTTTTGATTGTAAAGGCATAGGTTCAGGTTTTGCTGTTTGATAAGCTTGGTGTTCCTTAGGTAAGGAACTGGTACTGAATTGTCGTGAGATATGACTAAGATTAGGAACCCCTTCCAAACGAATAGGAGAAATTTTTAGTTGTAGATCTTCGACATAAATTCTTGAAGAAGGTTTTTTATAGAGTGGATCACCAAGTTTAGGGAACCAGTTTTTTCTTCTTTCACTGCGCTTGAGTTTGTTAGCTAACCGTTCCATTTCATTTTCACCAGTATACTTGGGATAGTTTGTAGCATGATAAGTCGAATAGATGGCTTCGTTGATTCGTTGGAATAGCATTTCCCGATATGTATTTGTATTGAATAATCGATGCAACTGATACAAAATAAAATCCCTCAATCTTCTTGCTCCTCATTCTGATGCCATGGCTCAAAGACATCTCTTTGTCTACTCGCTCTGGCCTTTTCTTTTTCTATATTGCTCTTAACTCTTTCTTCTTGGACTTTGTAAGAAGCCGCAACTTCTTTTTTGAAGTGTCTGCGGTCTTTACGAGTCACCCTTTTTATATATTTGAATATTTGCCAAATGATCACGACAAGTAAGTAAACCGTGAAAAAGCCAGAAAAGCCAAACTGAATAATAAATGACATAAGAAAGGCAGCAAGCTTACCTGCTTGACTAGCTGATGGAAAATTTTCCTGTTGTTGCGCAATAAATGTTAAAACCCAGTACATTCCCATTTTTTTCCCCCTACTCTTCTTTGCTCCAGTACTTACTTAGTCTTTTTATACCGACTTTTAGCAAGTGCTTGTTTAGATGGTTTCTCCATTTTAGGTTGTGCAACCATTTTTACAGAAATAAAAACACATAAAACAATAACAAAACTCGTGATACCAATGATCATAGATGTGTTATTGACAAAATATTTTGTGATTAATTGAATCATGTCTGTTTGACCAATCACTATTTTTCACCTCCTTTAGACATACAATAAGCAATCATAGTTTATAATGAAAGGATGATTTTAAAAAAACTTTTTTTTGCTTATTTTGAAAAAATAGAAAAGAACTTGCATCTGTAAGCCTTCAACATGGCTCACGCGGATACAAGTTCTTTTTTTACTTATTCTTTGTGTTTCGTTTTAAAAGCGTCAAATTTTTCTTTCGCTTCTTCTACCACTTCTTCTAGTTCATCCTTCAAATGATGTTTTTTTGTTGGATGCTCGGACTCTTCTTCCACTGCGTTTGAACCAGACATCGCGACTTCTTTTTCTTCACCGGAGTTGGTTCCAGCTAACGCCTCTTCTTTATCTGTTGTTTCACCTGAATTAGTTCCAGCTAACGCAACTTCATCATCTGTTTTAGGCGCCATGGAACCTCTTAAACGTTTTTCTTTTTCTCCATCATAATTTGTCATGTTTCTCGTCCTCCTTGTTGCTCTGTCTCTATCCTACAACAAGAATAAAATAACTGTCAAAACATAAAGGCGGGAACATTCGTATTAATTTTCTTTCCTTAGAATTTTCACTTCGTAAGGTGCAAACGTTTGGATACCAGTAAGCGTTTGATTTGTTTCGATAGCCAAGTAAGGATCAAGCAACTCAAGCTGTTGCCTCTCCTCAGAAAAATTCATTAGAAAGTAATAGCAGTGTGTTCCATCGGTTCGCGATTGAATCGAAATTTTTGGATTTGAACTCTTAACGATTCCTTGCTGCAACTGTAATTTTTCGATGATTGGCTGGTAAAACACTTCTAGAAAATCGAGATCGGTACGAGCTGCTAAGTAATAAGCAGTTCCCTCGCCTAATTGATTTTCAACTAGAGCTGGCGTTTCAGCATAAAAATCTTGTTTGTAAGTAGCTCTCACCTTCCCTGTCGTTTCGTTGACGATGCCACAGTAGTCTTTTGTTTGATATGTTTGTTCCTTGTAAAGGATTTGATTGTGTTCTCCTGGATAAAGCGTGTCAAGCTCTTTTGGAAGGACACCAAAAAGTGTTTGCAAAACTTGTGGCCATTCTCCAAGATGTAACCGATCATGTTCATTGACCATTCCGGTAAAATAGCTACCAATCAAGGTGCCACCTTTTGTCACATATTCTGAGAGTTTGACCATCGTTTCTTCACGCATCAAATAGAGCATTGGTGCAACGACTAAGGCATAATTAGAGAAGTCTTGATTTGGCGTCAAAATATCAACAGCTATATCTCTTTCCCAAAAGAATCGGTAATGTTCTTGTAGTGTTTGGATATAACGACGAGTTGGACGACCAAAACCACCGCCTCTTTTTAATGCCCAATTGCTTTCCCAGTCAAATAAAATAGCGACTTTTGCCTCTGTTTGTGTACCTTTGATCGAAGACAAAGTGTCTAATCGTTTTCCGTAAGCCGCTACTTCTTGGAAGACTCGATTGTTTTCTGAATTGTCATGTTCAACTACTGCCCCGTGGAATTTTTCGGAATTTCCTAGTGATTGCCGCCATTGAAAATAGAGTGTGCTATCTGACCCATGTGCCAGTTGTTGCATCCCACTTAGCAGGTGCATTCCTGGCTTCTTCGCCTTGTTGAATGCGTGCCAATTCACGTAACTAGGCGTCGATTCCATCACGAGAAATGGTTGTTTCTTCAATGAACGATATTGATCGTGGACGTAAGCTGATTTCATGGCGGTCACATGTAAAGGTTCGTACGGGTTATGCCAGTCGGGGTAGCTATCCCAACTGACGATATCAACAACTTCTGCAAATCGAGAATAATCAAGTCCTTCCAGGGGAATAAAGTCATGCTGGTCATGGCCTTCTGCCATAAAATTAGTCGTTACTGGAATAGCTGGTGTGATTTCTCTAATCGGTTCGATTTCATGTAAAAAGAAATCGATCGTCCGATCTGTCACAAATCGTTTCCAGTCTAGATCCATGCCATGCACTTTATGTTCTCCAAGAGGTGAAGGCGGCACAACTTGGGACCAACTGGAATAATCATTACTCCAAAATGTCATCCACCAAGCGTCATTCACTGCTTCTAAGGTTTGATATTTCGTTTTGACCCACTCACGCCATTTGGCTGCACAAAGTGGACAGTAGCATTCTCCGGAGTATTCATTACTGATATGCCACAGCAATAATGCCGGATGGTCACCATATCGTTCAGCTAAACGGCGATTGATTTGCTGGACTTTTTCCCGATAAACAGTTGATGTGTAACAATGGTTATGGCGAAAACCATGATGATGCTTTTGTCCTTGTGCATTCGTTCGATTCACTTCTGGATATTTTTCACTCAACCATTGAGGGCGTCCACCACTTGGTGTGGCTAAAATCACACGTCCTTGACGTTTGTGCATCTCTTCAAATACTTTATCTAAACACTCAAAGTGATAAACCCCTTCTTCTGGTTCTAATGTACTCCATGAAAAGATCCCTACAGTTACGGTATTGACATGTGCTTTATCCATCAACTCAAAATCTTTTTTCAAGATTTCAGGGTGATTCAACCATTGTTCCGGATTATAATCCCCACCATGGAGTAAACGTGTGTCATTATAAGTCTTCACTTCATTTCCTCCTTTCTACAAGATGATAGATGAATGATTGACAGTCTCCTGCAAGTTGGTAAGTGGTATGATTCACTCCATTGAACAAACGTGGTTTTTTCAGACCGACATTCATCAGGAAATTACCGTTAATCGTTTCTTTTTGATTGATTTGATAATAACTATCCTTATTCAGGCATTCTGGAAGTGGTAAATATGCCTTTGCGGCTGGATTGGCACGTGCCGATTTTTGATAATAACCAATGATTGCCTCTGACTGATCGTGACTGAAAACACCCCAGCAAATTTCATTATCAGCAGGATGGTTTGGCAAAATCTGGAGAAATTCCCCATGAGTCAGCAAATGACGATGGGCTTTGTAAAAAGTGATCCGGTCACTGATCTGTTGTATTTCATCTTCTGTCAAAGCCAATAGGTCTAATTCGTAGCCTAAAGGGCCAAACATCGCCACATCTTGGCGGAATGCTAAGGAAGTGTCACGTAACACTTGGTGGTTCGGAGAAGCAGAGACATGATTACTAAAGCTAGAAAGGGGATATCCTGCTAATGTTCCGCTAAGAATACTTAATCGTTCCAACCCATCACTGGTATCGCTAGGCCAGATTTGCGGACTATAAAATAATATACCTAAATCATATCTGCCTCCACCACCAGCACAACCTTCGATCAAAAGATCAGGATAGCTGGTCAATAATTTGCCATAAAGCGTGTAGACGCCTTGGACATAGCGATGGAAGAACTCCTGTTGATGAACCCCCTGTTTTTCTAAATAGGCGGAATAGGCTTCAGTAATATTTCGGTTCATATCCCACTTGATATAAGTTAAATTTGTTTCTTCAATGATCTTTGCCATTTGCTCATAGATCTCTTCAACAACGGCCGGATTCGCAAAATCAAGGACATATTGCCCACGTCCCACCGAGATACGTGAATAGGGATGTCTCACTACCCAATCAGGATGTTTTTCCAATAACTGACTATCAGGAGAGATCATTTCAGGTTCGAACCACATGCCGAATTGAAGGCCCATATTTTTGAGCTTTGTTGCAAAGGCAGCCAATCCGTGTGGGAATTTTTGCTTATCAGGCGTCCAGTCACCTAACGAGGACCGATCGTTGTTTCGTTTGCCAAACCAGCCATCGTCTAAGACAAAACATTCCATTCCTAATTTTTTTCCAATGGTCGCAAGCGACAAGAGTTTTTCTTCGGTAAAATCAAAATATGTTGCTTCCCAGTTATTGAACACGATTGGTCTTGGCGTGTTTTGCCATTGACGATCAATCAAATAGTTTTCGATAAAATGCGTAAATTGTTTGGCAAGACCATTCGTACCTGCAGCGCTATACATCAAGACTGCTTCTGGTGTCGTAAAGCTTTCCTTAGGCGTTAATGTCCAAGTAAATTGTGTCGGATGGATACCGATCATCACTCGCGTTTTATCCCATTCATCCACTTCTGCTTGAGCGAGAAAATTGCCGGAATAAACGAGATTCATCCCATAGACCTCTCCTTGATCAAGCGTTGAATTTTGATGTTCCAGCCGGATAAAGGGATTATGCTGATGGCTACTTGCACCTTTTAGTGACCCAATCGCTACGACTCCTTGTTCAAGCGGCCGTTTCTTTTCATGTCGTTCTTTTAACCAAGCACCTGAAAAATGAGTGAAATCATACGCTTTGGTAGAAAGATTCAAGACGCCTGAAAGCATGCGATGGATCTGTAAATCTGTCTCAGATTGATTGATCAGCGTCTGACTTTGAACGATGGCGGTGGAATCGCAAAATAATGTGTAATGAAGTATCAGCTCTAACTGACGTTCCTGATCCACTAATCGCAAAGAGAGTGTTTCCGTTTCTTCCTCTTTCCCATAAGCAGCCGGACACTTTAAGTTTCTTTCCTTGCCTTTTTTAGTCGTTGCTTCGACAAAACGAAAATCGGTGTAGTAAGGCGTTTGGTTACTTGAAAGTTCGATCGCTCCTTCTTTGAAATCAGAAGAACCATACACAGGATATGCTTGTGGATGATCGGTCAAGGTAAAGTTAGGGTCATCTTCAAAAAACTTGACTGTTCCAGCAGATTTATTTTGATCTGTGACCAAGTAGTCGATTTCTTCGACAGATAAACCATGTAAAGATTTTCCGTAATAAATTTGCTCGATCTGTCCATTTTGCATGACATGGAGAATAAAGCTAACTTGCGAATTATTCATGTGAAATATGCGATTGTTTAATTGTTCAATCATGGAAGGCAACACCTCTTAATTTTTAGTTAGTAAAACAAACAAGGAATGAAGAGAGCGACGTTTTGTTCCTCCATTCCTTGTTTGTGGAGAAATCAGAGCTTTTGTATCAAATAATTGACTCTTTTAGCTAACTGATGATTGTAAAAGAATTTATAAAATGGCAGGACAAAAAGCAAACTCAGCTGCGTTTTGGCATCAATCAGTTCATTTCTTTCAGAATAATGCAACGTGAACTCCTGCTCATCTTGACGTTTCAGTTGGTAGGTTTGAACGATTTTTCCACCGGAGTAATCAGTAGTCATTTCAAGTAGTTCATCTTTGACTAAACGTTGGATCGTCATCGTGCTTTCGACAGTCGCTTGCCCGAGTTTTGTTCGAAGCGCAGTCGTGACGGCTGCTCCTTCTGTCAGCTCGGTAATCGAAGAGTCCTTGCTGTGAAAATAGCTTAATTGTTCTTCCAGTAGTATTTGGTAAAAATGTGTGGCTTGTGTCGGTATTTTCTTTCGGTAGTTCAAGGTATCGATCCGCATGGGGTTCACTCCCTACTGTTCTTCTATGGTGATTTTTCCATCCATCAGTTGGTTTTCTTTTTCTTGTTTCACTTGTTGGCGTTCTTCCTTCAAATATTCACGGTCCATCGCAACTAAGAAAGGCACCCAAATCAGTGTCATCACAACTACAGTCACGATTTGTAAAAGTGCGCCGGTGATCGAACCAGTTCCTAACCAACCTGACAGTAAAATCGGCGTCGTCCAGACAACCGTTGCCCCGATTGGACGAGGAACTAAGCCAAAGTAAATCGCAAAGTATGAAATCGTAGTAGAAGCTAGTGGCGCTAAAATCCAAGGAATGAATGCCACTGGGTTCAACACGACGGGCAGGCCAAAAGTCATTGGTTCTGATACATTAAAAATCGCTGGTGCAATGATCGTTTTCATCGTCTTCTTCATACGAATTGAGCGAGCGATAAAGAATGCCATTGTGATCGAAATACCAAGTTGCATTCCTTGATTGACGAACACGCCCATAAAGGTCGTGTTGATGATATGTGGCAACTGTTCTGCGCCATTTTTATATGCTTCAAAGTTTTCAATTGCTAAAGCACCCATGATTGGATCAATCACTGCATTGACGACTAACGTGCCGTGGATACCGAACCACCAGAAAAGTTGCGTAAAGAAAACAGCGATCAATACAGCGGGTAAAGTTCCGCCAAGTCCCATCAAAGGTTGTTGCAACATCTGATAAACGAAATCGACTGCATTTCCCCAGGTGGTAAAAGTAAATAGATAGCGGATGATGTTGAATAAAAACAAAGGAGCAGCTCCAGGGATGATGGCCACAAAAGATTCAGCAATCATCGGTGGAACGGATTCTGGCATCTTGATCGTAAACCCTGTGCGACTGATCCGACTATAGATTTCTGTAGCGACGATTGCTGTCAAGATACCCACGAACATCCCTTCAGCACCTAGTTTCGATAAAGGAATAAACGTACCCATGGTTTCATCGCTCCCAAACGGTAACAGCATGATGAAACAAGAAAGTGAAATGGCACCAGCAAAGATTTGTGGTTGTTTGTAGTGACCAGCCAATTGATAACCGATCCCAAATACAATAAAAAGTGCTGAAATACTCATTGTCGCATTGCCGACAGGTCCAAAGAACTCATTTAAAAAGGTATTGAATGCTTCTGGCAGAAAAGTAGCGAAGCCAAATGTTGTTGGCAAATTTTGGATAATGATCATGATGGAAGCAAACATTGTTGCAGGAAAAGCCATCATAAAACCATCTCGGAGACTGAGTAGATATTTATTATTTGCGATCAGCGTTGCAGCGGGCACCATTTTTTCAGCTAATTTATCGACAAATTTCATGTGTGATAACTCCTTTTATTTAATATGTGCAAACGTTTACTTGGTGAGTATAATTGTTTACTTAATGTTTACACAAGTGAGAAAACAAAAAAAGTTCGAGAAAGAGAGATTCTCGAACTTTTTCAAGGGATAAATGTGTAAAATGAGTTAATCTAAAGCGGGATGTCCTGTCCGATGGAGTCTCGTAACACGAGTTCACTGCGACAGATCACACGGATCGGCATCGTTCGTTCTTTTAGCATGCGTTCCTTCGCTAAGCGTACAGCTAAACGCCCCATTTCTTCCGGGTTTGCCTTAATACTTGATAAGCTTGGTGTCATGAATTGAGCCATTTCGATATCATCAAAACTCACGACAGCAATATCATCAGGGATTTTTTTATTTGCTTCACTGATTGCTTTATAAACACCTACTGCCATCGGATCACTGGCGACGATAACTGCTGTGGGCGGTGAGGATTGCGCCAATAACTCTTTGCCTAACCGAAGGCCATCTTCAGGTTTCCAGTTTCCCTGATAGGTGTTGGCATAATGTTGCAGGCCATTTAATTTCATCCATTTCAGGTAAGATTCCGCCCGGATCTCCTCTTTGTTTTTATGAACTTCACCGTTTTCAGCTACTTGACTGCTGTATCCACCGATAAATGCGATGTTTCGATGGCCTTTCTTGTAGAGGACCTCTAAAACTTCAACGGTTTTTTGTTGGAAATCGGTTTGGATACAGTCAAATTCTTCAGAGTTAGAGTAATTATCGACCAAGATCAAGTTGGGATTGATCGTAGCGATTTTTTTCGTTGCTTCAATCGTCATTTCACTGATCATGATCACTGCACCATATTTTGCTAACTCTTTCCACTCTTTATGGGCATCTCTCATATGAAAAGCACGTATTGTACGAAAGCGCCACTTTGCCGCTTCTTTTTCGATGCCACCACGGATTTTGCGAAAATAGGGATCATCTAATTCTGCTTCTTCTTGATGTCGAACGATCAAGGCGATCGTCATTTCATCTCCTAGACTTCGACTGCCACGTTTATTTTTGTCGACTGAATAGTTTAATTGATTGGCAATTTCAATCACACGTATCCTTGTTTGTTCGTTGATGCTAAATGTGGGATCTTCATTCAGGATACGGGAAACACTCGCTGCTGAAACCCCAGCGATTTTGGCAATATCACGTATAGATGCCATTTACTCACCTCTTGTTTACTGTTTACTAAATAGTAACAGATGATTAAACAAAAGGCGAATGAAAAATTTAGCATTCATTCTCTGAGGATTTGTTGTTGTTCTGTGTGAATCAGTGGGTAGAATAAACGAAAAAACCGTAAATCACCATTTGGATTTACGGCTCGATTCTTTCATTACTTGGAAAAAGTGTCTCCCCTTTTGGATGTAACAACATCCTTAATTTTCAAATGCAGTTTTTGCTTCTTCGATCTGTTGGATACCTGTTTCTAATATTTTCATTTGTAATAACGTTTCTTCATCTTTTACGATTTTTTCTGCGCCATTGATCAACGTTTCGTAGATTCCTTCGTACACGCGGCGATAATCTCCGACTTCAGAAACAACTTTCTCTTCATGATAAGTTCCTTCTTCATCAATGTAGGTCAATACACCATAGTGTTCCGGTTGATCAATCCCAAAGTCAGCATTTTCAGGCATATAGAACATTTTCAAGTGTTCTTCTTGTCGGTCTTTTGTTTGTTTGACAAACATCCCTTTTTTGCCATAGACAACAAAACTAGGACGTTCTTTGATACGGAAGTAACTTGATTTGATCGAAACTTTCATTCGACCGTAGTAAAAGTCTAAGTCAAAGTAATCATTCATTCGGCCGGTACCTAGTAATTGACGGACATCGTAATGGATATCATCTGGTTCACCAAAATAAGAAAGGACCTGATCCACTGTATGACAAGCATGGCCATATAAGTAGCTATTGGCAACTGAAAATTCCTTTGTACCCTCTGGGATTTCTGGGCGGAAGTAGTCATAGTGCATTTCCACTTCTAAAATATCACCAAGTTTGCCACTTTCGATCACTTTTTGAACGGTCAAAAAGTCCGAATCAAAGCGGCGATTTTGATAACATTGGATAAATAGTCCTTTTTCCGCTGCTAAGTCGAATAATTCTTTTGCTTCTTTTGAAGTTTCTGCAAAAGGTTTTTCGACTAATACGTTCTTACCATTTTCCAAAGCAAGTTTTGCGTATTCTGCATGAAATTGGCTAGGTGTCGTGATGACCACTAATTGGATCTCAGGATCATTCCACAGATCAGACAACTGATCGGTATATTCGATTTCATCAAAAGTCTTCCAAATAGGTGCTGATGGAGAGTAGATTTTTTTGACGTTGATCTTATCTGGTAGTCTTCTTGAGAACGGTAAATGATAGCGATTGGTACTTTTGCCATTGCCTAAATATGCGATTGTTAACATGTCGTTTCCTCCTACTTTCGAATGATTTCGTTTCTTGAGTATAGCGCACAATAGATAAAAGAAAGCCGATTCTAGTTTTTTTGGTAGAAATGTTCAAAGAAATTGAAAGAATGACGATATTTTTGAAAAAGATGTTCAATCTTAGACTAATCTAAAAAGAAGTGGTTATTTTTCTAGTTATTCAGTAAGATAGATTTGGAGGTGTGTGATGGATGCTTATCGAAGAAAAATTAACCCAACAAGAAACATTTACTACAAATGAAAAACGGATCGCCGATTATCTACGTATGAACTTGGAAGCAGCAGTTTATATGACGATTGAAGAGCTGGCAAAGGAGACCTATACCTCCCATTCCGCAATTATCCGCTTCTGTAAAAAAATCGGCTATAGCGGATTTAAAGAATTTCGCTTTGAATTAGGGCGAGAAGTCCACCAACTGGTTGCTCAGTTCAATCAAGTCATCGATCCTAATTTTCCTTTTACCGTTGATGATGATGCGAAGATGATTGCCAAAAAAATGGCGGATCTATCCATTCAAGCCATCAAAAAAGCGCAATTCCAAATGGAAGATCAATCGTTAGAAACCATCGCGACTGTTTTAAACAAAGCAGAGCGCATTTTCTTATTTGCAAAAGGTGATTCGCAAACAACCGCTCGGAAATTCCAAAACAAATTAGTCAAACTAAATAAGTTCTTGATCTTAGCCGAAGAATATAGCGATTCGTCCTGGAATGCAGCTAATTTGACGGAAAATGACTGCGCAATTTTTATTAGCTATAGTGGACGCATCCATCATTACGAACGTATTCTTACCTATCTGGCACATATTGGTGCACCTAGTTTATTAATCACAGGAAATGAACAGTCTGAAATGGCAAAGAAAGCAGCCATGCGGTTGGTCGTGTCCCAAGAAGAGTATGATTTTGCGAAAGTTGCTACATTCTCTTCTCAAATTGCCTTCGACTATGTCTTGAATACCTTGTACTCCTTGATGTATACGCAAAACTACCAAGAAAATTTATTGAATTTGAAAGAAAAACAAGAACTGATCCAAAAAGGCTTGTTAAAGGAATACAAGAAGTAAGCGTTGTAGGAACAAAGAAATAGCCCAAAGACTGAATCCTTCGTTTAGTCTTTGGGCTATTAGTATGGGCGTATAGCGCTTCATTTATCAAAATAACTTAAAATTGATGATTGATTGCTTGGATAAATGTAAATTGACGATCGCTATACTCGAATTCTAAAATACAACAATTTGAAAATTTTATCTTGGCTACTTGCTCATAAGGTAACCATTTTTGAATAAATAAATACATGGCACCACCATGGCTAACTGCTAACACGCTTTGGTGCTCTTTTTCCATGATGTCGATCAAGGTCGTGTTCATTCTTTGTTGGAGTTCTTTTGAAGACTCCCCGCCATAAGGAACAAATGAATCACCATAAGAAGTTTCGCCAACTGGTCGTTTAGGATTCAACGCTTCACTTTCTCCTTCAAATCGGCCAAAGTTCCATTCTTTTAATCCTTTACTTCGCTGATATTCTTTTTGCCCGATAATGATTTCTAGCGTATCGGAAGCTCGTTCTTGTGTGGATGAATAATACGCATCAAAGGTGATTTGATTGGTTTCAAAATAGTCTCTTGCCACCTCTGCTTGTCTGATCCCAGCTTCTGTCAAGGGAGAGTCACAAGCCCCTTGGATTTTCCCTAATTGATTGAACAAGGTTTGACCATGGCGCATGAGATAAAGTTTTTTCATTTAAAGACCTCCTGTCGATTTGAATATGTATCTTCACTATTTAGTATAGTCTCTGGAGTAAACTCCAAGTCAATAGAAAACCTATTTTTTTCGATGTGGTTGGTATACAAGTTGTCTTGACTTGAAATGATCAATGCTCCAGATGTTTACCATCAAGCTTTAATAATAGTTATTCAGCGACTGTATAAAAAAGAAGCGCCTACTCCCAACATCGGAAAATTCTGGGGAAGTAGTCGCTTCTTTTTTATTTGTAGATTTTATCTAGCTATCAGTCTTGCTTTTTATTCCTATCTCTAGCCATTTGACTTTATAGCGGAAATCCTCCACCAATTCTTCCGCTGTCCATTGGTTGATCATATAATCTGTCAAAGAATTCATGACAAGAGCCATCACGAAATATAAAAAGCTAATGGCTTCTTCCGTTGTAGCCATGGCAATCTGGTTGATTTTCAACAAATCAAGCCATTGTTCAACCATTGATGTGTCACTTTGCTCATTTGAACGCTTCGTTGAACCAAGATCGTTTGCTCGTGTGAGTAATTTGATGGATCGCCAGTAAGAACTCTCTTTACTTAGCTCTCCACACCAAGCGAGATATTCTTCGATTCCTAAGAAAAAATGATCTCGATTTCGATTGATTGAAGCAATGATATCTCCATGGACTTGATTGGAGTAGTTTCGGACAGTGAACGTATACGCATCTTCTAAATCCTGAAAATATTTATAAAATGCCCCACGAGACATGCCCATTGCTTCAACGATTTCTGAAACTTTGACTTGGCTGATGTGCTGATCATAAAATTTATCTAATAAAATCTCTAAGATCCATTGCTGTTTTTCTTTGGAAATATTGAAAAATGTTTCTTTTGGCATAAGCACTCTCCTTACTGCTTAAGCTTTAGCTTGTTCTGTTAGGTAACCATCTTCCATACGATAGACACGGTCGCTCCATTGGATCATCCGAGAATCATGCGTGACCATGACGGTCGCTTTTTGCTTCTCATGGGCTTCCTTGACTAACAATTTGACAACTTCATAGGCATGATCGGTATCTAAGCTTGCTGTGGGTTCATCCGCTAAAATCAAGCTTGGATCATTGAATAAAGCCCTCGCAATCGCTACTCGTTGTCTTTCTCCACCGGATAAATCTTTTGGATAACTGTCTTTTAATTCATAGATATCCAATGACTTCAGCAATTCGTCGATTCGCTCATCCCCTGCTTTTTTCTTAGCGACACGATCGACTAAGTAAAACTGTTCTTTGACCTTTAGGAAAGGGATCAAATTTGAACTTTGTAAAATGAAGCCAATTTCTTTAAAGCGTAAGTCTGCTCGTTTTTTTTCATTTAATTCGGAAAACGAATGACCGTTAATATGGATTTCACCTGAACTAGGTGTTTGAAGTCCACCAGAAATGGTTAAAAATGTACTTTTCCCTGAACCTGAAGGGCCGATGATGCTGACAAATTCTCCTTGTTTCACTGAAAAATTGATTTCTTTTAGTGCAGTCACTTCTGTTCGGCCGTTGCCGAATTTTTTGACGATATTTTTCATTGTCAAGATTTCTTTCATTTTTCTATTACCCTCCTATCGCAATAACTGGATCAACTTTAGCGACTGTCCGAATGGAGAATAGTCCACCGATCATTGCTACGAGTATCAATACCCCACTATATAAAAGCCACTGAGGCCACATGATCGCGAAAGGCATGGCAGCCGGTAAGATCAAACTAGTCAAGAACGCAAGCCCTACTGCGAATGCTACACCAACCACTCCTACGATGAATGCTTGTGCTAGTAAGGAACGGGCGATAAATGAATTTCTGATCCCTTGTGCTTTCATGACACCGAAAATCGCTGTTTTTTGTAAGGTGATCACATACATAAAGATGCCTACAACTGCTGCAACAACGACAAACAAGAAATAAATCATCGCATTCAATGTCATGTTTTGTGCAGAATAACCTGGTAGACTTTGAATAAAGTCTTCAATCGATAATTTTTGTAATGTTTTTGATGCCCCATCTGATTGAATAGTGGCAGCTTGTTTCGTGACGATGGCATTGATCGGCTTCTTCTCATCAGAAGCAAAAGGCTGATCGCCAAATTTCAACTGTGTCCATGTATCAAGATCTGTATAAACGACCGGACCAACCGTGTAATAAGTTTCAGGGAAGATCCCAACGATCGTTAGTTCTTCATCATAGCTACCGATTTTGATTTTTTCACCAATCGAAAAACCTAGATCTGCCATATTTTTGGAAATAATGATTTCATTTTTTTGTTCGAACATCTCACCGTCTAATAAATCAGGCAATAAAAACGCATCTCTTGTCGTACCGAATACAGTGATATTTTCCTTTTCTTCTGCTTTGACTGCTCCGCTGAATAAGCCAATAGGCGCTTTGTCTTTTGCGTCTACTTGATCCAGATCTTCTCTCGTCAATTGAGAGGCAGCAAAGACTTTATTGGCATCTTCTGACAACACGATTTCTTGTGCTTGCCAGTCAACAATTGCTTTTTTGAACTCTTCGGAGAGTCCACTTGCTAAACCAGTTAACATAAACACGACATAAGCGATCAAGAACATGATCCCAATAATCAGCCCATAACGTAGTTTGGCATAGCGCATTTCCTTTATCGCTAAAAACATTTTTTTGATTCCTCCGTTTCGATTTATTTATGAGTGACAAAGTGTCACTGGAGAAAAGTATAGCGCTTGTGTATACAATAAGTCAATTGCTGCGTTTGATGAATTCATTCATAATAATCGTATTTTTAAGAAAAAAGAACACTAGATAGCCATTTTCTAAGTACCACAAGCGTTTGCTATCTTTTACGAAAGTAGGAATGAACAAAATAATGATCCCCACAATAGCGTTTGTTCGCCCGCTATTGTTGGGATCATTATCCTTCGTTATCTTCTATGATGGAACTAAAAACCTCCTGGCCCCATTTGACCAAAGGAAACTGCTTCCCCAGATTGAGAAATCGTCATTGAAGTATCTGTGAAGCTGAACGTGCCTAAATCTTCTGCGTCACTGATTGATAGTTGTTCACTAAAACCATTAGTCAGTTCAGCCTGAGTCGTGCCACCGGTAGCAATCGTATAGTTTTCCCCTACTGTAAGCTGTGGTGATGATATAACGATTGTTTGATAATTTTTAGCAGGTTGATACGCAATCACTGCTTCACTTTCGGTTGTTTGAAGGCTCATAAGTGTACCTGCTTGTTGGACAGTGTCATAGCTGATCGCTACTGTTGCTTGAGTAGAACTATCACTAACTGTTTGCGCCATCCCATTTGAACCAGCAGCGACAAATGTCCCACCTGTTAGAGTAAATGTCCCACCATAATCCAATGCACCATTACCACCATTTACGGGGCCGTCGATCAGCATTGTACCACCGGACATTTGAATGTTTCCATTGCTGTCTAAACCGTCTCCTTCTGAATTAACGTAGATTGTGCCACCGTTGATCGTGACTTCTTTGTTCTCATCTGCCTCATCCGGTGGGCCACCAAAGCTGTCAGCGCCAAACTGTCCAGTAGTTGTTTCTGTGTCACTGCCACCACCGGCATTGATCCCATCATCAGTGGCAGTGACTGTTATTTCTCCGTCATTGAAGGTGATAACTGCGGATTCAATTCCTTCATAGGATTGCTGGATGTCAATTGTGCCACCGTTAAAGGTCAACTCATTGTCTGTATGGATACCATCATCCCCAGAGTTTAATGTAAGTGTGCCACCTGTTATTTCAGCACTGTTATTGGTGTGGATACTGTCATCGGCACTATTGATGCTATACGTTCCGCTACTGATCAGTACGTTATTCCCAGCTTTTATCCCTTTGTAACTTTCATTTGTATCTAAGTTCGTGCTATCGGCTCCGTCTGCCGTCTGGATCGTGATATCTGCTCCTTGGCTACGGATGGATGTTTCTGCTTGGATACCGTCTCTTCCACTGGTTATATTGAAAGTCCCACCGTCTATTGCCACCGCACCTTTTGTTTCATCCTCTGTCCCATTTGCTTGGATACCATCCCCTTCTTCAGTAGTGATCTGATAGCTCCCGCCTTTGATGGATACCGCATCCTTTCCTTTCAATCCGTTGTTCTTCGCATTGATCGTATAGGTTCCAGAGATCAAAACTAAGTCATCTTTGCTGCGAATACCGTTGCTATAATTGCCATCGACAGTCAACGCGCCAGTACCATTGATCGTCAAATCTTCTTTACTGTACAATGTGGCATCTGGCTCAGTTTCGTTTTCAGCTAGAGTATATGTCTCTCCATCAGCTAAGTGATTATCGGTGTTGTCTGCCAAAGTCACTATCGCCTTTTCTGTTTGTTGGATATCCACTGCGGGTCCGTTAGAATTGGTTATCGATACACCGTTGAAAATCAGATAGACTTTTTCTTCTTTCGGTACGTTCACGATCAATTGACCGTCAGTCAATGTTCCGCTGATGACATAAGTCCCTCCTTGTGTGATCGTTACTTGTTTATCTGCTACTTCGACACCTTCTCCTGTCACTTCTGTCTCCTCCCCTAATTGGATGTCGATAGCGGAACTTTCGTCATAGCTAGTTGTTAGATCTTCTGTCTCATAATTACCGAACGTCGTTTCTGATTCCGTAGATGTCGTATCTGTCGAGAGATTTGTCACTGTACTTGTATCTGTTTTCTCTGTGCTAGTCTTACCCGAAGAAGCGGAGTTTGCTGAGGAACAGGCTGTTAATAAGAGACTGGTAGCGATCAATGAATACATTTTTTTCATGCGAGTTCCTCCCTTATAATTCTTCACGATTCGTGGCTACTTTACCAAGCACGACTGGTAAATTACCATTGCGAACACGTATTTGATCAATGATTTCTTTTTCCTGCTGTTGATTTTTCAATAGAAGAATATAGCGTAACTCGTATAAGCTTCCCATTGTTGTTGTTCGAACAGAGCTGAGATGATGCGTATACGTATACTCTTCAAAAATATCGGTAAATAATTCAGGGTAGTCCAAATCTTCTGGAATCGTTACCTTCAATTCTCGCTCGGCTACATTATTCTGATTGCCAAAAGGTGAAAGATAAAGCAGTAGTAAAAAGAGCGCGACGATAA
The DNA here is from genome assembly GCF_002813755.1 of Enterococcus mundtii. Taxonomy (NCBI): domain Bacteria; kingdom Bacillati; phylum Bacillota; class Bacilli; order Lactobacillales; family Enterococcaceae; genus Enterococcus; species Enterococcus mundtii. The sequence continues at coordinate 1,360,845 of NZ_CP018061.1, forward strand.
CTGAGAATATCACCACGTATGCAACATAGCCCATCCCTGTTGCAATCCCGATACCCATCGACCAAAAAATACTAGTGATCTCTCTTGAACCGCCCGCAACCGAACGAAAGCGTATCAAACTAAAAGCGCCGACGACCGCCAAGCCTGTTCCAAGATTGCCGTTGACCAACATGATGACTGATTGAACCAGTATCGGTAAGACTGCAACAGTCACAACAAAGCTTTTCGTATAGACGTTACGTTGCATATGGATAGTTGCAACTAATAACCCTAAAACTAATGAAGTGGCAATACAAATCAATAATTCTTTAGGTTGAATGGTTGCCCCTGATTCGATCAAGCTAGATAGCATAGTTATTTCCCTCCTTTGTACGAACGAATAAATGTCGCTGATACGTTTCTGCGTATTTTGAAAAACTCCCTTTTCTTAGCTGATAATCGTTCAATAGCTCCACAAACCACAAGGGATACGCCCCTAGCGCTTTCACTTCCATCAATACGCCAATCTCAGGAGCAACCAAAGTTTCTTCCCCTGTGATTGATAGATCCAAATTGGTACTGCGAAAACGGATATTCTGGTCAAACGTCACACGGAAATCTGGATCTGACGTGCCAAATAGTGACATTCGTTCATAGATGATCATTGTCTTAGGCGACAAATCTGGATTTCTTTTGAACAACCAGTTCACTTCCTGTGGGATTTGTTCGTCTTCATTTTTAGGGAAATGTTTTTGATCAAGCCATTGCAGATACTCAGCATAAGTGAGTGGCATTCTTCTTTTATAGACGATGCCGTTGACCTTCTTTTTGATTTCTAGAAAGACCATCGATGTCTCCTTTGGAATACCATAGCTTCTTACTCTGAATTTTTCTTTGTATTTTGGTTTCGTCATAGAATTGGTAATGAAACGATCGTCTGGTGTATCAAAGTACAACGATAAAATGGTATGCAGCCCGTATTCGTCGATCTGCATCTGTTTTTTCAAGTCTTTTAAAAAAGAATGGAACTGTGTCGTTGGGATCAGATATTTTGTTTCTTTGCGTTGGAATACATTTTTTAATTTCATTTTCTTCCTCCTGTCTTATCAAGTGATGTCACCTAGCATACAAAGGTTAGCTTAAATGGAACTTAATCCGAAATTTAAGTTTTGTTTATGCTAATCATGGTAAAATCAAACTATATGGTGAAAACAATAGAGGTGGAATGTATGATTAAGTTATTAGTGGTCGAAGATGATCACGTATTGTCGGATAATATCAAAGAGATCATTTCTGAAATTGGTGAAGTAACTCAAGTCTATGATGGCAGCGAAGGCTTATATGAATTGGAATCTGGTGTTTATGATCTAGCGGTTCTTGATTTGATGATCCCAGAAATGAATGGGTATGAAGTATTAGCGCATCTTCGAAAAAAGAACATCTTGACCCCTGTCCTGATCTTGACAGCTAAAGATGGCTTAGAAGATAAAATTGAAGGATTCGAGCGTGGTGCGGATGACTATTTGACCAAACCATTTTATCGTGAAGAATTACTGATGCGGATCAAAGCATTGTTGAAACGTTCATTAGGTCTTTTCAGTGATCACACGTTAGAATACCAAGGAATCGTCTGTGACCTGCAACAAAATACCGTCGAATACAAGAAACAACTACTTCCGATCCAAGGGAAAGAATTTGAGTTGCTTGTTTATTTCTTGCAAAATAAAGGGATCATTTTGACGAAAGAACAGATTTTCGACCGTATCTGGGGATTTGATTCTGATACTACGATCACTGTCGTAGAAGTCTATATGAGTAATCTTAGAAAGCATCTTCGCGAGACCGGTTTGGATAAAGAAATCAAAACGTTACGTAATGTCGGTTATATTCTACAAGGAGAGTGATGCGATGACAGACAGTATTTTCAACAAACAACGTACGAAACTTTTCGCAGCCAATGTGACAGCCTTTGCTTTGATATTTCTCTTGCTTGGGGGGATCATTCTACAATTATTGAATCAATCTGCCTATCGAGAAACGGATCTAATGTTGAAGAATATCTCGATAAACTCACATATGGTGCAACTAGAGATCGAACGCTACCAACAAGGAGATCCTTTTTTAAACTCTCAGATCCCCCCGCGACAAGCGGATTCGTTACCTGAAGGAGATCGTTTCAATACTCAGGTTATTTTATGGTCTGCATCGGGGGAAGTATTGAATAAAGAAACCATTGGTGGGCGTTTTAACCAAATCGAAGAAATCAAATTGGATACTACCCATTTAGATACGATCCAAAATATTGATCTGGCACAAGCTGATCAAGGAACGTCCCTTTATTTTCGTTCAATTACCAAAAAAGCAACAAACCAAGGAGAAGTTGCCTATGTCCAAGTTTTGGAAAATACCAATCAAATCAACTCCTCTCTCGGGACATTCCAAACGATTTTGATCCTTTGTATGATCGTCTTTTGGTTAGGCTCCATTGGCGTCAGCTACTATTTGTCTAAATTAAACATGCGTCCAATCTTAGCATCATGGCGTCGACAAAGAGAATTTGTGGAAAATGCTTCCCATGAATTGCGAACACCATTAACAATCATCCAAAATAGTTTGGAACACCTATTCACTAAACCAAATCATACGATCATCGAAGAATCTGAAAGTATTGCGCAAGCATTGTCTGAAACGAGACGTCTAACTGGTTTAACTTCTGACTTGTTGACCTTAGCTAGAAGCGATTCGAGTCAAGATACGCTTGTAAAACAAGCCTTACAAACAAAAGGTTTTATCGCTGAGCTGACTAAACCGTTCCAAGAGATGGCAACGATCGATCAAAAAGAATTTCTAATAGATAACCATGCTGATATGAGCGTTTTAGTCGATCCGAAAAAACTCCATCAAGTATTAGTTATTTTGCTTGATAACGCACTCAAATACACGAGTAAACACGACCAAATCATTGTGACCTCAATTAGTACGAATAAAGAATGGGTGATCCATGTCAAAAATACTGGTCCTTCGATCAGTGATGAAGACAAAAAACGCATTTTTGATCGGTTTTACCGTGAAGACCAAGCAAGATCGAAAGAAACTGGCGGCTATGGGCTAGGATTAGCGATTGCGAAACAATTGATCGAGCAACATAAGGGGCAATTGACTGTGTCTGATCACCTTCCTATGGGTGTTGATTTTAAGATTCAGTTGCCTATCAAATAAATTTTTGTGATATATGACTAAGACACTTTGAAAAATAGCTGCTGCTACATCGAAGTGTCTTTTTTGTTGATTTAGTTTTTAGTATTAAGTGAATGATTGTAGTAAAATGAGGCTAGGATAACCAGCAACAGTTGTCCTTCATTGCTCACCCTAAAAGGCTAATACATTTTGGGAAGCAGACGTAATCTTTGCAGTAAAAACACTAGTTACTGTTACCTTGACCTTGGATAAGAAATGGAGGTTTTTTGCATGGATGTCAAAACAAGAAAACAGATACAAGAAAAGTTGAAACAACGGATGCTCCAGTTACCACCGATCTTCAATGATTTTTTGCAGGCAAACGCAAAAAAATTATCATTAGCTAGTCGCTACGAATATGCAAAAGATTTCCATTTATTTACAGATTACTTACGAAAAACCCATAAGCAGGAAATCAATGATCAGTTGATTATCCAATTGGAAAAACAAGTCTATCTTAATTTTTTGAGTGAAGTTTATCTTCACACGCGAGCTTTCCATACAGCTGCTGCCCAAGAAACGCAACAGCAATTCAAAAATGGTTACTACGGGATCTCCCGTAAGCAATATGCTTTGAATCATTTTCTACGCTTTTTGTATGAAAAAGGCCTTGTTGAAAAAGAGATTTCCTTGTTAGGGGATAGTTTACCAGAAACTACCTCTTCCGCTCCTCGTTATATCGACGCTTCTTTATTAAGTAATTTCGATTCACTTTTCATTCCGGAAAAAGGATTTAATTCCCCACGTGAAGCACTTTTTGAACAAAAAAATCGTGCAAGAAATCTGGCAATCGTAGCTGTTCTTCTCTATTGTGGGTTGAAAATCCATGAAGTCGTTGAATTAAAGTGGAAAAACATTGATTTTAAGAAACAGATTTTAGTCGTTGATCGCAAAGCGAATCGTTTGGAGCGAGTACCTATTCCAAATGAAGCACTCCCGGTACTAGCGAATTATGCCAACCAACATAAAAATGGCGCATCTGGTGAATCCTATGTTTTCCGCTCTTCACACGATGAACAAATCTCACCGCGCACGATTCGCCAAATCCTTGATCGAATCACGGTGTACAAAAATGTATCACCGGAATTGTGTCGGAAAACGTTCCGCTACTATACTGAATTATACTTAGGCGACAAAGATGCAGTGAATTATCTCTGTGGCAATCGCTACGTACGTCCTCACTCATTTGAAGAAATCTACGAGAAGATGCGTGACTTCTCCTATCGCTAAATCGTTCAACGATCTATGGAATGAAAACATCGCATAGAAAGTTAGTTTGTTTCTTCACTTTCTATGCGAACTATTTCTTGTCGATGATTTTTATTAACGGGTAGTTAACCTCACTTCAAGTTTTTTTAAAACGATCAATTTGATGTTTTATTTTTTTGAAATGAGGAAAGTATGTCGTAACTGTTCATCCTACTGAGATCTTAAACAGTTGCACTTGACTGATTAAGAAGCGGTTCAATCATAGTGACTAACTTATCTTTGTGATACATTCAAATCACTTCGTTTCATTTTTTTATCGTTGTTCCCTCCTTGTCCAAAGAGATTAAAAGGACTTTGCTTTCGGACTGTTCTTTGTTTTTTCTTCATCTTTTGTTTCCTGATCAATCCAAACGGATCCAAGACATTCCGTTTATTTTCCGTGTTTCCAGTCAAGCCGAATACATTAACGATTTCACTATTCTCTTTTCCTTCGTTTATGATGGTTTCGATTCCTCTTTTTTCTCTATGACCAGTGTCTCTTTCCGGAGTGGCAGTGACTGTTTTATTATTTAGGAGCGTATGGACATTGTCCAATGGAATTTCTATCTCATTCGCCTTATAGTCCCATATTTTTGATAAGGCAATCGCCATCATAAGATATCCATTCCCTAGATCCATGCTTTTTGTTTCTCTTTTTTGTACTTTAGCCCGCGCAAAAGGTAGTCCTTTAACCAGACTGATGATAAGGTTCATTACAGTTTCTGCATCAGTCAATTTAATATTTGCACTTAAAAAAGGATCTGTACCTATGGACACCAAGACACTTTCTGGTGATAGTTCTGGTAAACCAAAACACATCGCTGCCTGCTTGACGAATTCTTGAAATGATGGGGATAGTAAAAGCTTATTTTGATTTTTATTAAATGAATCTCGTATCTCTTCCAGACTGTTCATGAATACTCCTCGAGGGGGTAAGGTGTAACATATCCAATCTTCTGTTCCGGCCATAGTGTGTGTGATTTCATGAATAAAGGTTTCCTTTATACCCGGACGTACTTGTCGATTCAAATCTATTTTTGAATCCATATGGAAAGTATCAGCAAAAATAAGGATGCGACAATTCGGATCATTGCTTAAAACAAATGCATCTGCAAGTGGGCGTGTTGTATATTGAGAAAAATAACTATTGGTGCTTTTTTGAAAAACCAAATCAGTAGAAACTATCCAAATATTTTCAAATTCAAAAGCAGCAGATTGTTCAACGAACTGAAGACCTTTTTTAGCGATATATAATAACCTTTTAACTGCTGCTCGCATGACCTCTTCCTTATTTTCAACGTTCTGTAGTTCAAATAACGGGATAAAAAGTTTGGCTGCATCTGTAGTCTCTATTTTGTCATGACTTAGCCAGAAATCCGCTAATTTTATATAATTTTCGAAGATAGATGCCGTTTCCTGAACTTCCTCTATGAATTTTTTTGCAAACGGTCTGAGAGAAGGCGGAAGCTTACTCTGTTCAAGACCAGAAAAAACTTTGTAGGGAAGCTCGGGCGTTTTAGGTAAATATAGTTGGATGACCTCTGCTAGATCACTTAACAAATTTTTTTCTGCGTCTATTCTGACTCGGTTTCTAGGTAGTGGAATAAACCCTTCTAAAGGAGGAAGTTTTACGCTATGATCCACAAATCTGAGTGCATCAATATTAATGTAAGGGATAGCATCTCGAATCATATTCCACTCTTTTTCTCTTCCAGGATTTTTCGGAAAAACAGAGTAGTCTGGTTCTTTGTTTGTACCTGTAGTTTGTGAACTCGATGCGCCAGCTGACGTCCCTGCTTGCGAACTACTTGGTAACTCTTGCGAAGGGATGTCTTTTGCTCCAGATCTTCGGATCGTTTTTTCCAGCTCAAACAGTCGTTTTTCTTCGGAGGTTTCCAAGCGGAAATAATTATTTTCTAAATCAAAGCGTAAAATCCTCAGCAGATCACTCCCGTTTTTCTTCAATAAACCGTAGCGATTTATTTCTGGATTGAGTAATACGGTTGTAACATACTGATCATTGATTTTGAGATAGGATTTTCCTTGAGCATTCCACATCAAACCATTTTCATCTGGTGGTGAAAGCGTACTTGGATCTTTTATCGTTTCTGTTTGTCCCAACTGTTTTGTAATTGTTTCGATTACTTCTTTTGTAACCATCGGTGATGTTAGTGGCTCGAATCCCCACTCGATTCCATTATATTTTACCGGAAATATTTTGTCTCCGTTACATACGTCATAACGGATTCCTTGACCTTCGATAATTGTCGCTCTGACTGGGACTATATGACCGTTTAACTTGATATAATACTCTGTTGGTAGATCTGTTTTTTTGATTGCTAAGATTGGACCATCTCCGTACCCTCTTGGGTTTAAATTCTTTTCCTCAGAAAAAGATTTATATACAGCAACTGTACTTGTTAAGTGTTTGATTAATTCCTTTTGTTCTGAAGTGAAGGAAATAGGCCCTTCAAAGCGTTTTAACTGATCGCCGTGCAACGTATAATATTGGCCAAAGACATCACCAGTTTCAATATCGGTCACCTGTAAAAACAAATTACCTTTTGTACGCTTGACAAAGATATGTGGTCCATCTTTTGCTAGCTTAGCAAGTAATATCTCTTCTTCTATAAATTTCGCTTTAGATGCACTATCAAATCGTTCTAATTTGCTTAATAGTATTTTCATTTCTGTCGTAACCAGTGAACTGTATTTAAAACTGATCAACCGTTTGATGATCAAATGTCCTCCTCCGACTAACAACTCAAATCCTGGATCGACAGATCGCGCAACGCTTTTCATCAATGCTTTTATGTCAGATATACTAGGAAGAAAATAAGTAGTATTTTTGATTACTAATTTTATTCCCCCTTTCGCTAGCGCTCTAGATGCACCTAGCGCAAATTTCCAATTGAGTGCTGTGACTTGACCAAAAATAGGAATCATCATAACCGCATCAATCGTGCAGGATGTCACCGCTTCATTAACATCTTGATCAATGATACTCACAACACAATCATAAAATGGGATAAAATGTTTGACTATATTCCAGACTTTTTCAGTAACTGTTTTATCATTGCCAAATTCATACATGATATTATAGAGAAAATCACTGTGTTGACGTGCAAGTTGATCAATAAAGGGTTTTGTATCATATCCCTGACATAGCTTTTTATCTTTTTTGATGTCAATGGTAAAGGTAAATAATTTCTTGCCTATTTTAATCCGATCGCCTTCCTTTGTATAGCCTTGTTTCAAAAGATGTTTGTTATTAAACAAACCATACTCAAGGAATAGTAAGGGGTCTCTATCGACGCGATGGATAATATATCCCCCTTCATCTGCCAGTTTTTTTAACGCGTATATTCGTTCTTCCTTTCCGTTATTTGCCACAAATAGATCCGTCTGTTCAAGTTCAAGTATGGTGTCTAACCATGGATCATGTTTGAAAAAGATCATAGGCATTGAACCAGGGGCAGAAGGAGCATAGTAATGTACCTTGTTGTATAATTTGGCAGATGCTAAAAAAACAGTAGTATTCGGAGAAAAGATAAAATGCTGATCTTCCGTATTTAGTGAATATAATGAAAGTTCAATTATTTTTTGATCCAAGTCAAAATAACTATCAGAAATAGCTCTTGTCAAGCTTTTATAGGCGACCTCAATATTGACGGGCGTAAATAGGTGAGGACATGGATTTCCACCACCTAGATAGATTTCGCTCATTCCAATAGAAAAGGTAGCACCAAGTCGCTCACACTCTTGAACGACATCATTTGTTATCGCTTGTTTTCTGCGCCAATGGATGGTTGCTTGTTGATAGGGTATAAATCTTTTTTCTATTTCTTTTTGAATATCAAGACGTATTTTATCTCGTTTGTTCCAATAACCAATAAAGGTTTGCAGCGCATATTCTTTATAGCTTCCTTCTTTCCCTGCTTTGCGTAGTCCTTCTGGATCGAGCTGCGCCGTCGTGATCAATGCGGGGATCAACAGATGATTTAGTTCATCAATTGTTGTGATTCCTTGGGTACTGATCGTTTCACAGAACAGAGCGCCCAACTTGCGAATTTCAGTTTGATCAAATTTCGTACGATAGCCTACGTTTTCAAGTAATTTCGATCCGATCAGCTGTATCACCGATCCAAAATCCGATATCAGTAAATCGTCGGAAATTTCACTCGTCTCAAGGAAATAATTTGGTAGGGTCTTTTGAACAAATAGAATCCAGATTTTTTTTAAAATGCTTAGGGAGTCCTCTGATATTTTCGCATCTGTTTTTGACAAATTGAGCACACCTGCTTTTGCTAATTCATCCACCTCAAATAAGTTTCGTAGTTGCCCAATAGTAAATATCGATGGATCTTGTGCGTCGAGAATATTTTTTGTGACATAAGCTTCGACTGAGTTTTCTAATATCGTTTCAAATATCCATTTGGTCACCGTTAATTCTGCATTTTTTTCACTGATTTTTTCGTCTGCTTCCCCACCATATCGATTCATTTCTTTCAGAATGATTTTTGCTATAGGTTGCGTTTTATCATTCATGAGGACGAACCCTGCGCTATCTTGAGAAAACCATTTGCCGAAAGCGACCAACAATTCTTCTTTACTTGGGTTTCTAGGCAGCAGTTGTTTCTGTTGAAAGAATATTTCGATTTGATTTCTAATATTTTTATCTCGCCAGCGACCATCTTCAGAGATGACGAATGATGGATCGCTTGGAGGAGGTTCCGGTATTCCCTCTATCGGTGGAGCAGCTGTTTCTAGTGTATCCATCGCCCATTTAAGAAATGCTTGATGCGCCTCTTCATCTGAGAGTTCTCGAACTTTAAAGATTCCGACAAAAAGAACTAATAAGTTTCTGACTTTGTTCATATCCACTTTTTCTGTGGATGATCCCTCTTGGAGCGTCCAGTGGGTGGCCACTTTTACTAAGTTATTTTTATCATCGGGACTGCAAGGATGGCCATAGCCAGTTAAAAAATCAGCTACTTTTTGTAATGTTTGTTCAGCCTGTATTGCAGAACTTCCGAATTTATCAATCTCTACATCACTGATTTGTCTCCCACTTTTATTGATGCCATTCTCAGAAATAAATGCTTTGACTTTTTCCTTCATTTCTTGCTTTTTGCTATCCTCATCATTTCCATAGGCAAAATTCAATTGTTTCATATCAAAAGTGAACCCATACTGCGTATTATTATTTGTCCATTGGAGTATCACTGCATATGCTTTTTCAAGAGTCAAATCTTCCTCATTAATATTGTATGCAGTAAGAATGATGTTGGCTACTTTATACACCCTTCCAACCATAAAATGATATCTTTGCTCAGAGAGTATCCAGTCTTCCACTGCTTTGGTTAAAAAGCGGGATTCTACACGCCTCAATGTGACATTTTTTGTAAGCATGTATTTCCTAACTACCTCATTAACAGACAATGTTTTCCCTCTATTAACAGAGAATGTTCTCTCCATTTTATTAAAAATATTGAGATAATACACATATGGAATGAGTGGTTTTTCATTAGAAATATTGGGCGTCACGCCCTTACTATATAGCCTAAAGATGTGGTCGCTTTCCTGCTTCTGTTGGAATTTACTTAAAACGTATGGTGATTCATCTGGAGATATTTTATAATAGGTTGTTTTTTCATTTATCGTTCGGTAGGTCGCTCCTTCTACTAAAGTATTCAGTTTCCATTGCATATAAATTGCCTGCAATTTTCTTGTTGATAACCGTTCACCTAATCTTATCAGTGGTACATCGTATTCTTTCAAGATCATGTATGCAAAAAAATGCATTTTTTCTGAATCAACACTATTTTCAGTTTGCCAGTTTTTACCTATCCATTTTTCGACTTGCTCAATTAGAATCTCGGGGGTGTCTAGCTTTTCCACGATTCTTTGCTGGATAAGGTAATTTCTTACTTTCTGATTTACATTAGCGGTCCTATTTCGATTTCGATAAATAGAACCAACAAAATAAAAATTTGGCAGATCATGTATTTCGGCTTCTAAAGGTTGCTTGTTATTGATGACTTCTTGCACCACTTTTTTGATTTTTATCAAATCATTTTCCTGATCTGAAGGAATCACTTTCTCCGTCTGATTTGTCGTTGCTGTTTCAGTATACTCAGGAGATTCAAAAAAAGGGATTGTTTTTATGTCTTGAAATTTGGCATCTTGGTAGACATTATTCGCTCGCCATTGTAGGAAAATTGCATTTACTTCTGCATCAGATAATCTTGTCACTGGGCGACTAAGTGTATGAAGTATGACATGGGCAATCTTTCTCCTTCTAATCAGTGATAGAGTCGGACTTTCTTCACTTTCTAATTTAGCCAATTCAATAAAGATATAGCGTATGAGTGATCCTCTCAGTTTGCTAAAACGATTTTCTTCAAGGGATAAAAACTCTTTTACGGATTCATTAATTGTTTCTGTATGATATCGATCTCTAAAAATCTCATATTGAAACCAGAAGGGTGTTAACACGGCATCCATTTTCAAGTTCGTGTACAAGTGCTTTATATCAAGATAGGATATGAGCCGTAATTTTAACTCATGTTCAACGTCCATATTTAGCTCTTCATATGACAATAATGGCGCTTGTAAGCTTTTATCACTTTCATACAAATCGGTACCTGGGATATGTTCGCCTGACCGTTTCTGAATCAAATGATCGGGTTCTTTTTTGAATGCGTAGCCACTAAACGCGTTGTTATAGCGCCACTGTAAAAAAATAGCGATACTTCGTTCCTCTGATAAATTATGTGCAGGTAGTCCATGTTCTTTTAGAATCGTTTTAGCAATTTGTAATCTCCGATCGATAATCGCCGCATTTGAGCCTCCGTTATTGGCAAAATTTTGCAAAACAAGTGAAAAATCATTTGACGCTAGTCTTGATGATCCTTTTAATTCTTCATACTGATCGACAAGTTCCTCGATGATTTGATCATTGACTTTCGCCGTCTCTGCTCTTCGATCAAATAATTCTCGATCAAACCATATCGGGGGCAAAGTCACACCTGATTCCTCAGGTAGAGTCTGATTTTTCAAATAAGCCATGACTATTTTATTTACGACAGCGTGTTCTTCTTGCGAAAGGTCTTTAGAGGAGTTCAAAGATACTTGCGAGCTGATGTCATAAGGCAATAGTTTTTTTTGTGTTGGAGAAGATGATTTTAAGTGTTGTATGTCTGTTAGGCTCAGTTCATTGAACTGGATGTCGCTAAACACATCGTTGTAAATCCACTGAAAGAAAATGGCTATGGCTCGCTCGTCTGAAATGGTGTCATCATTTATGTCGTAGCATTGAAGTATAACTTTAGCGACCTGGCGTCTTTTTTCCAGGATGGCAACACTTGATATGTCTTTATCCACCCACTTTAGTAGAGCGAGGAAAAAGTCTTTGGTAGACAAATCATCGATCAAACAGAAACCAAGGTATTCACACACACGCTCTTTGATCCGATTGGTTGCGACTTCACTTTTCATGCGCTGTTGAAAGACATCTAAGTCGAGCCAAAATGCGTCAATCGATTCGGTTTTTGGTATAGGCAAAGGTTGCCCTTTTGTATACATATCCACTCTTTGGTTAATAAAGGATCGAGTCGTCTGTGTGATTTCTTTCACTGAATTCAGTGGTATTTTACTCGCATCGTATGGGGGCACATCCGCTGAGGCGGAAGGCGTATCGATTCGTTGTGTCACTTGTTCCAATGTGTCTGGAAGTTGAAATTTATAGTTCATGAAGGCATGATTGTTACGTGCTTGTAGAAATATTTTTATTGCTTGGACATCTGTAATTGGCTCATCTTTTACGCCATAAGCCTCTAAAATGACCTGCGCAATTTGTCGTCTTCTTTCTAATACTAGCTCCTGATCACTTGGATTCTTTGAAGTCCCCCAATTATAAAGACCTTGAAACAGTTCTTTTGTGGAGACGCTATTAGAGAAGCAAACGTCATCAGACAAATCGCAAAGTGATTTTCTAATCGTTTCCATTGCCATGCCTACTTTATGTCTCTTTTGAAATAACACTAAATGAAACCAAAAGGGCGTTAATGTTTTCGTAGTGACTGATGGTGAAGGTTCAATATTCACATAGGATTTCAGTACCTTACTGACTGTTTTTTGGATTTCAAGAGAAGGTTCGTCTTCCAGATAATTCATTGAAACACTCATACTGGAGGCATAAGGTAAGATAGGAACATTCAGATTATTTTGAGGTGTCGGTAGCGCTTCCGCTCCGGGGAATATCTGAAAGTTGCTCTTTTCAAAGAATTGATCGATCCGTTCATTGAATTTTTTTGCTAAGTCTATCAGCGGGGCTGCGAGATATTCTTCCTCTTCTTCCAATATCGGTGTTTCAGTTGCTTGGCTACTCTTGGGTGTCTGAATTTGGTTGCTTTTAGATGTCTGAGGAAGGTAAGGCACCTCACGGATCTTTCTCTCCTCTTTTGATATCTGCTCAGTTGCGAGATGTTCCGCTGAGAATGTCCGTGCCAAGACTGTGAAAAATTTTGATAAGATACTCTCAGTCGGCACGTCATTTGAACTTGCTGTGTGACTACTATTCTGATATTCGTAAAAAAAAGCAGTAAAGGTATCTGTCAAATTGTCCCAAAAAGATGTTGGCAGAGTCGAATGAGTTTGATTATTTTCACTGTGATTACTTGGTGATCCTGCTAGATTCTTATAATATGAATCTATAACCAGACGAGCGATATTTTTGGCTTTTTTTTGAATTTCCCCTAAAGCGACTCTATTTTTTGCCTCTTTATTTTTAAAGGAAAAATGGTGGATTTCTTGTACATCATCTTTTGGTTCTTGTCTTAGTTTTAAGGATTTTGACACCGCCTCTTGGCAGATCGTATTAAAATGATAAAGTGTGTGATTTTCCTTTTCCCACATTCCTCCCTCAAGTACTGATTGAGTTGTAACTGTCGTATTGCATTGATCGATTTTTTCCAAATTATGAATAGTTTTGTGTATCTGCAGTGTCCAATGATGGGTGAATTCAGCTAAAGAAATCGGTTCTTGTAAGGTTGCGTTTTTTATTGAATTAGAAAAGTATTCCGTCGCATGGATCGGTTGTGCTGGTTCAACGAGGGCCGGATTTACACTTGAACGAAAAGAAAGAGAATGGATCGTCGGCTGGTATGTCTTGGTCTGATTCGTTGCGGTCTGATTTACTGGGGGGTGATCCAGCATAATATGATTCTCGTCAGTTTTTACTGGACCAATATCCACATAGGTGTCAGCTTCAAAGGCAGGTCTATTTGTTCGGAGGGCTCTTAGAGGGGTCCCTCTCACAGCCAGAGAATCAGTGATGACTAATAGCTGAAGAAAGAGCATTGGGGACCACCTGATCCGTTCATTTATCTTGGTATTCGCTTGGTTAGAGATAAAATTCGCGGCTTCTTGTCTATCTTTTGGATTCGATCCTTTGTTCAGCTTATTATAATGCATTCCGACAGGTTTACGATATTCTTCGATTGGCATGTTTCCACTCCTTTTTAATTCTATTTATCATTGATATTGGTATACCTTCTATTTAAATTAATCATATATAGAAAATAACTCGTACCAAGTCCTATTTTTTATATAAGAATAAATAATGTTGAATGAACATCTTATTCAACGATCATTTTATATCCGATCCATTAGAAGCACATCATTTAGTCATACAGTTTTTCGTTTTTTTTTACTTGAAAAGTATAGTGGTACAGAACCCATCCTGTGTATCGGCTACCTGTTCCAAATGACGGGATTTCCGATACTAACAAATTATTCTATCCAACATAAAAAGGCGGACTTGGAGACTCCTTTTTTCTCTCTTCTCACGATGAACAAATCTCCCCCAACACGATTCGCCAGATTCTTGAGTGAATCACGTATACAACAATATTTCACCGAAATTGCATCGGACAACCTTCCACTACTAAACTAAATTATACTTAGGAGATAAAGATGCAGTGAATTATCTCTGCAGCAATCGTTACATTCATTCCCACTCATTCCCACTCATTTGCTGCTGTCGGTGCAAAGAAGTGTGATTTCTCCGACACTGAAATAAACAAATAATCAAATTAATCGCCTAGCAAGTTGCTTGTGTTATCTGGTTCTATCAACTTGCTAGGTTGATTTTTTATCGACATAAATGGATCTTAGGTCTTCTTTCTTATTATTTTCAGCCTGTGAGGTAGGTACGTTAGCGACATGGGGGGTGTCCCAGATTCTTGCCTACTTACTACTCGGAGCTGTGTTTTTCCGTTATAACCTATTTAAAATGGCATTTTTTGGTTTAGACAATCAAGAAGATCTACCTGTTCTTGCTTCCATCATTCTTTTACAACTAGGGTTACTGACCATCTTCTGAGAAAATCATGGTTATTGCCGGATTAACACATTTATTGGAACTTCATCGTTGAGATAGATTCAAATCGCTGCGCTTCATTGATTTATTCTTGCCAGACTTGGACGGATCATAAGGATATTGTTCCTTTTGATTCTTTTTGTACAATCTGAATGGGTTGTAGAAATTTTTTTCCATTTTTTGTTTTGTGATCGCTCCCTGTGTATTGGTAATAGTGCTAGCTGTTTTCCCATAAGTGATTATGGTGTTGATCCCTCTTTTTTCTCTAGGATGTTCTTCACTCACTGGAGCAGAAGTTGTAGTCTTATTATTTTCAATCGTTTGGGTTTGTTCCAGCTGGATTTCTTTCTTATGTGCGGTATAATTCAGGATACTTGATAAGGCAATAGCAAGCATAAGATAACCAGACCCTAGTTGACTATTCGCTATGTCTCTTTTGTTTAGTTTTGCTTTTTCGAACGGTAATCCCTCAGCAAGACTTATAAGTAGGATTGTCACTGTTTCTGCATCAGTCATTTTGATATTTGCTTGTAGAAAAGGATCTGTTTTTAGTGCCTCTCTGACGCTTTCGGGTGATAGACCTGGTAAGTTGAGCTGTTTGGAAATTTGATCAACGAAGTCGTTAAATGGCTTTGATACTATTAGATTAGCCGCATCCTCCTTATATTCATCTAATACTTGTTTGAGACTAAGCATATCCTCACCTATGTCTGGAAAATCAAAGGCTAGCCAATCATCTGTGAGAGATACAAGGTGTGTTATTTCATGGATAAGGGTTTGCTTTACCATAGATTCTGTATCCTTGCCTTCCGCTAGAGCTGGATTTACATGAAAAGAATCTGCTAGAATAATAATTCGAGCCTCTGGATCGTAGCGCAAAACAAAGGCATTTGCTTGTGGCGGGGTGCTATACCGAGAGAGGTATTTTTTTGTTTTTTTTTGGTAAACTAAATTAGTCGATACTGTCAAAATATTATTAAAGCCAAAAGCAGACGATTGTTGAATAAATTGGTTCCCTTTTTCACACACTGATTTGAGTCTGTTGAGCGTTGCTCTCATGATTGCTTCCCTGTTTGCAACACCCTGCAATTCAAAGAATGGAATTAAGAGTTTGGCAGCCTCTGTATCCGCGATATTATCATGACTTAACCACTCGTCCGCTTTTTCTATAAACGTTTGAAAAACTGCTGAAGATTTTTCTACTTCTTCATTAAATTTATTGATAAATGGTTGGAGAAAATTTGGAAATGTAGTTGGATCAAGCCCTGTAAATACGCGATAAAGAAGCGCAGGTTTTTTTGGTAAAAGTAAGTTGATTCCGCCAGTGAGTTCATTTACTAGGCGCTCTTCTTGGTTTGTTAAGACTCGGTTGGGTAGTTCTGGGATAAAAGCAGTCAAAGGTTCAAGTTTGATGCTAAGATCGATCGTTCTAGCGATACTGTCTGCATATGGGACAGTATCTCGTAGTGCATTCCATTCTTTTTCCATTCCAGCTTTTGGTGGAAGAGTGTTATATTCAATATACTGAGGCGTTTTTTTGGGTGGTCCTTCAGCTTGTGAACTTGAAGAAGCGTCTTTTGACGTGCTAGGAATGACTTTTTCTTCGTATTTCTTCCTCTTTCCAGCCGTTAGTATCGCGTTTTTTAGGTCAATCATTTTTTTTTCTTCTGGTGTTTCAAAGCGAAATTGATTCATCTCAGGTTCAAAACGTAAAACTGTCATTGGGGCATTCGCATTTTTCTTTACTATAGAATAGCGACTTTCTTCTGCATCAAGTAATTGAATTGGGACATACTGATCCTTGATCTTGATGTAGGCGTTCTTTTGAGCATTCCACATCAATCCGTTTTCATCGGGTGGTGAAAGCGTGGTTGGGTCTTTCAATGTTTCAGACTGATCCAGCTGTTTTTCCAGCGACTCGATGAGTTCTTTTGTCACCGTTTGGGATGAGGGTGGCTCAAACCCCCATTCGATCCCATTATACATTACAGGAAATACTTTATTTCCTTCACACACGTCATAGCGAGTACCTTGACCATCAATCGTCGTCACTCGGACTGGAACGGTCTGTGCATTGATCTTGATATAATACTCAATTGGTTGATCTACTTTTGTGATCGTTAAAATGGTACCCTCACCATACCCTTTTGGATTTAAATTTTTTTCCTCTCCAAACGATTTATAAACAACTACTGAGCTTGTTAACCGTTTAACCAATTCAATTTGTTCAGGGGTTGAAGGAATAGGCCCTTCAAATACTTTCAATTGATCACCATTCAATGTATAGTAGCGACCAAAGACATCACCTGTTTCTATATTTGTTACCTGCAGATACAAGTGACCTTTTTTACGTTTAACAAAGATGTACGGACCATCTTTTGTCAATTTAGCTAAAACCATGTCTTTTTCCATTGATTTAGCCATCTTTGCCCCTTGATATTTTTCTAGTTTTTTTAGTAACAATTTCATTTCTTCTGTAATTAAATGTGTATATTGCAAATTGATCAATCGCTTGATAGCTATTTTTCCGCCGCCCATCAATAACTCAAATCCCGGATCTACGTAACGAGCACTGCTTTTCAATAAGAACTTTACATCAGTTATGGTAGGAAGAAAATGAGGAGCATTTTTTATGACTGATTTCATACCACCCGTTGCCATTGCTTTTGCTGTCCCTAAAGCAAATTTTGAAGTCACAGAGGTCACTTGGCCAAGGAAAGGGATCAAGAAAATAGCATCAATGGCACAAGACGTGGCTGCTTCACCTACATTTTGATCAATAATGCCGACGACACAATCATAAAACGGAATAAAGTGTTTAACGATATTCCATACTTTCTCCTTGATGGTTTTATCGTTTCCAAAATCATACAAAAGCTTGTATAGTATATCTTTGTGTAGATGAGCAAAATAATCGATTAACGGTTGATTATCGATTCCTTGACTGAGCTTCTTCTCTTTATTGATCTCAACAGTAAAGGTAAAAAGTTTATCTCCAATGCGAATCTTATCCCCTTCTGCTTGATAACCCTGGCCCCAAACTTTTTTGTTGTTGAATAAACCAAAGTTAAGGTAGAGTAATGGTTTTTTATCCACACGATAGATAATGTAGCCACCTTCATCTGGTAGCTTTTTCAACGCATATAATCGTTCTTCTGTCCCATTTATCGCCACAAATAAATCGGTTTGATCGAGAGAAAGAGTGGTGTCTAACCATGTTTCACGTCGAGCAAAAAAGACGGGAGGCATCACTCCAGGACCAGAGGGAGCGTAATAGTGCACTTTATTTTTTAATTGAGCAGTTGCGCCGTAAATTTGAGTAGTAGGAGAAAATATAAAATCGTATTCTACTAGATTCATCGTATTAAATGAAAATTCAATGATCTTTTGATCAAAGCTGAAATAAGTTTCTGACACCTGTTTTGTCAAGCTTGTATAAGCAACTTCAATATTTACAGGAGTGTATAGACTTGGGCATGGGCTACCTCCGCCTAGGTAGGTTTCCCCTATGCCAAAGGTTGACTGTGCACCAAGCCGTACGCATTCCTGGACGACCTCTTCTGTGATCACTTGTTTTCGTCGCCAGTTGATCATCGCTGCTTGAAAAGTCAAAAATCGCTTTTGGACTTCTTCTTGAAGTTGTAAACTCAGTTCATGCCGCTTTTGCCAATACCCTAGAAAGACTTTTAACGCATAGCCTTTATAATCTCCGGTCTTACCTGCTTCTCGTAATCCTTCTGGATCGAATTGCGCTGTAGCAATCAACGCTGCTATTAAGACATGATTCAATTCGTCCAGAGTTGAAATGCCTTGTACACTAATCGTCTCGCAGAACGCGGCACCTAATTTACGAATCTCAGTTTGATTGAACTGGCTGATGTAGCCTTCATTATCAAGTAATTTCGATCCGACCAGCTGAACCAATGAGCCAAATTCAGAAATCAGTAACTCGTCTGCTAACTGACTCGTCTCAAGAAAATAATTCGGTAATGTTTTTTGAACCAAAAGAATCCACATTTTTTTTAAAAGTATCAAAGATTCTTCTGTTGCATTAGCCGTGCGTAGTTGACCAAATGAGATAGTGCCTGTTTTAAGCATCTCGTCGATCTCAAACAATTTCCTTAGCTGACCGATGGTAAAGACGGATGGATTTGACGAAGCAAGGATATTCTTAGCGACATAGGCTTCGATTGAACAGCCTAATATATTTTCAAAAATCCATTTTGTTACCGTTAATTCTGCATTTTTGTGACTGATTACTTCGCTTGTTTCACCACCATATCGGTTCATGGCTCTTAGAATGACTTTTGCAATCTCTTGGGTTTTGTCAGGCATTAGTGTGATTCCCGCCCCATCTTGTGAAAACCATTTGGCAAAAGCAATCAATATATCCTCTTTTGCTGCTTTATCAGGAAGTAACTTTTTGTCTTGAAAGAAACTTTCGATTTGCTTTCTGATGCTTAGATCACGCCATTCACGGTCTTCTCTAGTACCAAAGGATTGATCGATAGGAGCAGGCGCGGGAGTGATTACTGGTGCAGAAGTTATTGTTGGTGGAGCAGCCATTTCTAAGGTTTCCACGGCCCATTTGACGAATGCTTGTTGCAGCTCATTGTTTGAAAGTCTTTGTGCTTGTCTTGCGCCTAGAATCATTACGACTAATTTTTTGATTTTACCGAAATCAAGTATTTCTTCTGCCGTTCCCTCTTTAAGTGTCCAATAAGATGCCACTCTTACTAAGTTATCTGTATCGTCAGTATCACAAGGATATCCCTCAGAAGTTAAAAAATCAGCTATTTTTTTAAATGTTGCTTCCACTTGTATCGCAGATCTTCCGAATGTATCAATTTCTGCTTGCCCGATTGTTTCCGTACTTTGTTCGATGTTGTTTTCAGAAATAAATGCTTTCGCTTTTTCAAGTATTTCTTGATTTTTGCTAGCTTCTTCTGTTCCATAGGCAAAACATATTTTCTGCATATCAAAAGTGAAATCAAACTGCGCATTATTGTTAACCCACTGAAGGATTACCGCATACGCCTTGTTAAGGGTTAAATCCTCTTCATTAACGTTGTATTCTTGCAGAATGATTTTTGCCGCTTTTTTTACACGTTCAACCATGTGATAATAGTTTGGTTCGGAAAGTATCCAGTCTTCCAATGCTTTTGTCAAACCTTCGGTTTCTTGAGGTATGGTCGGGACTTTTTGTGTAAGAAGATAGTTTCTAACCCCTGGATTGACGGAATACGTTTCTTCCTGTTTATCGAAAATATTTTTATAATAGACATATGGAATGATTGGTTTTTCAGTAGAAAGTTCGGAATTATACCCCCTACTAAAGGCTCTATAGATTTGATCACTGTCCTGTTTATGTTGAAAGTTACTGATAACATATGGAGATTCTGGAGGAGATAATTTGTAATAAATCGTTTGTTCATCCGTGTCTTTATATGTGCCACCTTCAAGTAATGTATTCATTTTCCATTGCATATAAATTGCCTGCATTTTTCTTGTTGAAAGGACCTCTCCAAATCTCATAAACTCCACACGATATTCTTCCAAGATCATGTACGTGAGAAATTGCATCTTTCCCGCATCGACACTATTTTCAACTTCCCATTCTTCCCCTACCCATTTGTCCACTTCGTTAATCAATTTCTCAGACGTATCGAGTTCGCCAACAATATTTTGCTGGCGTAGGTATTTCCTAATTTTTTCTTTGACTACATGCGTTCTATAGATATTTTGATAAATTGAAAAAACAAAATAGCAATTCGGGATATTCTGTCTATCTGCCTCCGAGGGTTGCCTATTATTGCTAATTTCTTGCACGATTCTCTTGATTTGTATCAAATCCTTCTCTTGAGATGAAAGAGAAGGATTCACCGTTTGATCCGTAGTTGCTATCTCATCAACTTGTGGGGATTCAAGTAAAGGAATCGTTTTTATATTTTTAAAGTTGGCAGCAATAAACACGTTGTTCGTTCGCCATTGTAAGAAAATCGCATTTACTTCTGCATCCGTCAATTTTGTCGCTGGACGTCTGAGTGTATCAAGTATGACATGTGCGATTTTTCTCCTTCGAATCAATGACTGATCAGGACTTTCTTCACTTTCCAGTGAGGCTAGCTCAATGAAGGTATAGCGTATGACTGAGTCGTTTAATTGACGGAAATCCCCCTCTTCATGAGCCAGATAATCTTTCACAGCCCCATTGATTGTTTCAGTTTGGCTTCGCTCTTCAAAAATGATCGAATGATACCAGAATGGCATTAGTATGACATGTGGTATCAATGTATTGTACAAGTATCTCGTGTCAAGATAGGAGATAGTCCATAATTTTAATTTGTGTTCTACATCTATGTGCAGTTCCTCATATGAAAATAATGGCGCTTGTAAACTTTGAGCAGTTTCATACAATGAAGTTCCTGGGTAAGGATTATCTGATCTTCCCCCTGTACGTTTTTGGATGAAGTGTTTCTCGCGTTCTTCTTTGAAATTGTAGCCCCTAAAAGCATTGTTATAGCGCCATTGCATAAAAATAGCGATTGCGCGTTTTTCCGATAAGTTATGGGCAGGTAACCCATGCTTATCAAGAATCGTTTTGGCAATTTGAAGTCTCCGCGCAATGATCACCGCATCTGATCGTCCTCTACTAGCAAAATTCTGCAAAACTAGCGAAAAATCATTTGGTGCTAGTTCCGATAATTGGTTTAATTCAACATACTGGCTACTAAGTTCTCTAATAATGAGGCCGTTGACTTTTTCAGTTTCTTCCCTTTTATCAAATAACTCTGAATCAAACCATATCGGAGGTAAAGGCACAGAGGAATTGTCTGGTAAAGGCTGATTCTTCAAATGAGCCATGACTATTTTATTGACGACTGATTGTTCTTCTTCTGAAAGCTCTCTCGTTGATTTTAACGATACTTGCGCGCTGATGTCATAAGGTAAAAGTTTCTTATGCTCTAAATGAACTGATTGGATAGGATGTAGGTCTATTAGATGCTGTTCGGTAAATGGAACATGTTTTAGGGCGTCGTTATGAAGCCATTGGATGAAAATCGCAATCGCACGTTCGTCGGAAATCACCTCGTCCTTCAAACCGTAACTTTGAAGGATGAGGTGAGCGATTTGAAGTCTCTTCTCCAGTATGCTAGTACTTGACATCCCTTTACTTCCCCATTTTTGTAAGGTAAGGAAAAAATCTTTGGTCGACAGATCATCAATCAAACATAATCCGAGATATTCACAAACATTCTCTTTCATTTTATTTGTAGCGATTTCAGTTTTGGTACGCTGCTGATAGACATCTAAGTCAAACCACATGGCGTTTATTGGTTCTTTTGGTGGAATAGGTAAAGGCTGATCTTTCATATAGGCATCCATTGTTTGGTCAAAGAAGGCTCGAGTTAGTGCTGATATTGCTACGGCTGAGTTCAGTGGCGTTTGACTAGCATCATAAGGGCGGACATCAGGTAAGGAGGATGAACTAATTGTTTGTTGATTGGCTGTATCCAATGATTTAGGTTCATGAAATGTATAGTACTTAAAGGCATGATTATTTCGCGCTTGTAGAAAGATTTTGACTGCTTCGATATCAGTAATCCCATCTACTTTTACGTCATAAGCTTCTAAAATGAGTTTGGCTATCTTTTGTCTTCTTTCTAGGACTTGTTCGTAATCACTTGGGTCCTTTGAAGTTCCCCATTCCTGAAGCCCACGAAACAATTCTTTTGTGGAAATACTATTCGAGAAACAAACGGCATCGGACAACTCGCAAAGCGATTTTCTGAGGGTATTCATTACTGCATCCACTTTATATCGCTTCTGAAAGAGCACTAGATGAAACCAAAAGGGTGTCAATTGTTTAACAGTTATTGAAAGTGAAGGTTCAATATTCACGTAACGCTTTAGTACCTCATTGACTGTTGCTTTTAGTTCCACAGAAGGTTCTTCTTCCATATAATTCATTAAAACACTCGTACTAGAGGCATAAGGTAAAAAGTGATCAGTCGGATTTTTTTTAGGTATTGGTAACGCTTCTGCTCCAGGAAATATCTGAAAGTTGCTCTTTTCAAAGAATTGATCGATTCGTTCGTTGAATTTTTTTGCTAATTCTAATAATGGCGCTGCGAGATATTCTTCTTCTTCTTCCAAAATCGGTGCCTCAGTTGCTTGGTCGTTCTTGGGTGCCTGATCTTGGTGGCGCATAGATGACTGAGGTTGTTCACTCATGAGTACTTGAGGAAAATACGCTGCCCCAGCGCCCCTTCTACTTTCTTTTTGAGCATGTTCAGTTGCAAGATGTTCCGCTGAGAATGTCCGTGCTAATACTGTAAAAAACGTTGATAATACGCTCTCCACTGGTGGTTCACCTGAACCAGTCGTGTGACTACTATTCTGGTATTCGTGAAAAAAAGAAGTGAAAGTATCTGTTAAGTTGTCCCAAAAAGAGGTTGGCAGGAACGGCCGAGTATGATTGTTTTCGCTGTGACTACTTGAAGGTTCCGCTTCATGATCATAGTAAGATGATAGAACCATACGAGCAATATTTTTTGACTCACGTTGGATCTTACCCAAGTCTACTTTATTCCTTGAATCTTTATTTTTAAAAGAAAAATGCTGGATTTCTTGCTGATCGTCTTTTGCTTGTTCTCTTAATTGAAGTGATTTTGATTTCGCTTCTTCACAGATCGTATTAAAATGATAGAGTGTATGATTTTTCTTCTCCCACAACCCATACTCAAGTACGGACATGGGCGTGACGGTGGTATTACACTTATCGATCTTTTCCAGATTATGAATGGTTTTATGGACCTGCAGTGTCCAATGGTGTGTAAATTCAGCTAAAGAAATAGGTTCTTGTAAGGTTGCATTTTTTACAGGATCAGAAAGGTATTCAGAAGCATTGATCGGTTGAGCTGGTTGAACGAGGGTCGTATTCACACTCGAACGAAAAAAGAGTGAATGGATCGTGGTTTTGTTCGCATTTGTTTCTAATGGTCCGATCTCAACAGTGGTATCGGCTTCAAAAGCCGGCCTACTTGCGCGCAGAGGTCTCAGTGGTTCCCCTCTCACAGCTAAAGAATCAGTAATAACTAATAGTTGAAAGAAAAGTAATGGAGACCATCTAATACGTTCCGTTAGCTGGTTATTTGCAGTGCTAGAGATGAAATTGACTGATTCTTGCCTTGCATTTTGATCAGAATTTTTATTGCGTTTATTCTCAAATGTACCGACTGCTTTACGATGTTCTTCGATTGGCATTTTTTTCGCTCCTTTTCAATACAGCTGATTAATTAAAGTGGTATATCTATTATTTTAGTTTATATTATTAAAAAAATAACTGATTCTAAGTACTATTTTTTTGGAAAAAATAAAAAAATGTCGAAAAAACCCTTTGTTATAAGCTTTTTTATTTATATGTAATAGAAAATTGTTATGTATTAACAAAGCTTCCATTTAATTATCTGAGTGATAAAATATGAAAGGTATAGAAGTCTATGGTATATTTTTGTTCATAAAAATTCATTAGTAGGAGTTTCCCCTCTTAGCAGTTTAAAAAATTGAAAAAGCGATGGGGCAAGTATTTTCTCAAAAGATCCCCTCTTTAAGTCATATCAAGTGGATGTGTAGTTTTTTCCCGGTCTTTCTCTCGATTCGATAGATAACTTTACATCCAGGTTTTTCTGTTATTTAGTTTGAGGATATGCTATCATAAATTAGACTTTGTACATTTATTAACAAATTTATTTATGGAGCGTGAAAGATGGAAACAATCGACTATACCCCACTTAATCTTTATACGAATTTTCAAGAAGCTGCTGAACGCACACCTGATGTCCCAATGATTTTTGATCAGGCATTAGTGGCTTATCCGGAGCTTGGTTTTAAAAGCACTTACAAGCAATGTCATGAATTAGTAGTAACGCGTGCCTATCAACTCGCTAGTTTAGGTGTGACACTTGGTGATAAAATCATGATTTACAAAAGCTCTGCTTTTGATACCTACTTGATGGCCGTTGCTGCGTCTTATCTAGGTGCAGTTCCTGTCATGCCTTCCTATCATTTGCCAACAAGTACCTTAGAAGTATTTGTTGATCGTTTGGAAGATCCTTTTATCTTATTCGACGAAGTGACAAGTGAACGTGTTGCAGGAATCACTAATGGTACAAAGAGCAAACAATTAGCTGTAGCTGATTTGCTCAAACAACCCGCAACTTCTGTGGAACAAAAGAAATTAGATAATGATGAAATCTCTTATATGACTCACACTTCTGGCACGACCGGCATCCCTAAATTGATTTGCCACTCTGCACATTCAATGGGTTGGCGGACAAAGTGGCAAAAAACGGTATTTACTAAGATCGCCGAGAAGAAATTAGTCGCTTTTCATATTTCGCCGGTTCATTCACGATTCAACATCGGCATCTCTTCTCTTATGGCGATGGGCTTTCCGATGATGCCAATCGCAGATCCTCAAGGTGAACATGTAGTGAAACTGTTAGTAGAAAATCCACCAATTGCTTTAGAGACACATCCAAATAACTTTGTTCAGTGGAGTTTCACTGCAAGAGAGCATCCAGAAGCTTTTTCAGGTATTCGCTACTATCACTCTACATTTGATGCCATCAACAATCAAACAATGGAAGTATTCCTTCAAACGTCAGCAACAAAAGAAGCAATCTTTTTGCAAGTCTACGGACAAAGTGAATGTGGACCGATGATTTTGAAAGCTCATACGTTGGAGAGCTTAAAAACAAGTGATGCACGTGATATGGGGGTCGGTCTAGGTGACTTGACCAAAGCAAGAATCGCTGATGAAGAAGGTAATGAATTACCTGCGAACACAGATGGTCATATCCACTTGTTATCAAAAGGTCGCGCATTGACTTATTATAAAGAAGATGCTCGTTTCCAAGAAAATGTGTATGGTGTTTGGTGGGATAGTGGCGACTATGGTTGTATCGACGAAAATGGCCATCTGCATTTGAAAGATCGTCAAGTTGACTTGATCGATACGATCAACAGTACTTTAGCGATCGAAGATTATTTGTTGGATTCATTGGAATTTTTAGCTGAAGTCGTCATCGTTCGCGATAAAGACAATTCACCACAACCAATCATTGCTTTAGCGCCGAATCAAGAGATGGATTGGGATCGTTGGTGGAACCAAGTCCATGAATTGCCACGTTTGAATACACCGATCATTCGTGCTTACGAAGATATTCCAAGAACAGCAACCATGAAAGTCCAACGGTTACAAATTGAAAAGGAATTTAAAGAAGCCAATAAATAATTACTGATCCAGTGGTTCAGGCAAGTACTTTTCCTCTAGTGAGGAAAGTGCTTGTTTTTTTTATATATAGTTTTCTTTTCCCTCTCCGACTTAAAGTGGCTGACCTGATAATCTGCCAATTGGCTGTTTTTCTTTTTAATGGAACAAGGTATACTCTTTTTGTGGAGGGATGAAAGTGAAGAAAATAGTAACGATTGGCGGCTCTGATCCGTTTGCTGGTGGCGGCATACAGTCCGATCTAAAAACATTTGAAAACCATCATATTTTTGGGATGAGTGCATTGACCTGTATCGGAATGCTTGACTCAGATGGTTCGTTTATATTAGAGACGATCCCGCCTGAATGGTTAGCCAAGCAGTTAGATTCGATTCAACGTATGACAGATTTAGATGGGATAAAAATTGGCTTATTGCATTCATTGGAAGCCATTGACGTTGTGAAGGATTTCCTTACATATTTTGAGGATATTCCCATTGTGATCGATCCTGTGTTTGCCTTTAAGGAAACATCAAATACCTTGAATCAAGCCTATATGCAAAAAATGATACAGGAGTTATTTCCTTTTGCGGATATATTGACCCCAAATTTGAAAGAAGCCTCCCTGCTCTATGGTCAACCAGTTCAGACATTTCTTCAAATGATCGATTGTGCAAAATATATTCATTCACTTGGTGCTAAGAACGTAGTGATCAAAGGTGGCACTAGGATTATTGGTAATGAAGCACTGGATGTTTTATTCAATGGAAAGGAAACAATTTCCTTTAGGCGAGAAAAGTTAGAAGAACAGACTGTCAACGGTGCAGGATGTACGTTTGCTTCCGCGATTGCTGCAAATCTGGCCTTAGATTATCCTTTGGCAGATGCGGTTGCCCGGAGTAAGGCTTTTGTTTATGACTGTATCTTGAATGGTGTCATGATGAATGACCAAACAGGAAGTGTTTGGTCAAAAGGAAAAGGAGTGGAAATAACGAATGAATACTAAAAAAATTGCGATTTATGCCATGCTGACGGCTTTAACTGTGGGGATCTCTTTGGTCATCTTGATCCCAATACCTGGAACCAACGGATTTGTCACCTTATGTGAAGTCGGCATTTATACCGCAGCTGCCCTTTTTGGTCCGATGGGTGGATTGATCGTTGGTGCAGGAAGTGGCTTGTTTATTGATTTATTATCCGGCTATCCCCAATGGGCGATCTTCTCTTTATTGATCCACGGCTTACAAGGACTGGTTGCTGGCTCTTTTGCAGGTAAAGGTTCTGTACGTTGGGGCATTGGGCTATCACTTGGTACGATCATCATGGTGGCAGGCTACTTCTTTGCTAGTTGGTTGCTTTATGACTGGCCCGTCGGTGTCGCATCTTTACCAAGTAATTTGGTCCAAAATATCGTCGGTATCGTGGTGGCGATTCCACTTATAAAGGCATTGATGCGTTTACCTCTGCAACAATCAACGGTAAAAAACAAATAAAAGGAATGAATTGAAAATGGAAGTATCAAAAGACAGTTTCAAACAACAATTATCTGAAATAGTTTCTGACGTCCTCGATGAAGCCAATCTTAAAGCTGGCGATCTATTCGTTCTAGGATGCAGTACTAGTGAAATTGTTGGTGGACATATTGGTAAAAACTCAAATGCAGAAATCGGACAATGGGTCATCGAAACATTGAAAGAACAATTAGACCCTCTTGACATTTCGTTAGCAGTCCAAGGCTGTGAACACCTTAATCGAGCATTAGTCGTCGAACGTCCAGTAGCGGAAAAGAAACAATTTGAGATCGTCTCTGTCATTCCGGCACTCCATGCAGGAGGTGCCTGCTCAGTTTCAGCATTTGAACAATTCAGCGATCCCGTCGAAGTGGAACATGTCGTTGCTCAAGCAGGAATCGACATCGGTGATACTGCGATCGGGATGCACATCAAGCATGTTCAAGTGCCTGTACGTCCTCGTTCTAACACATTAGGTCATGCGCATGTCACTGCTTTACGGTCTCGTCCTAAATACATTGGCGGACCTCGCGCGCAATACGAATAAGAAAAAACTACGAACGAATAAGAGGGTGTTCCCTTTCTTATGTTCGTAGTTTTTTTTCATGTCAGCTAAATTTTTCGATAAAGACGCGCTTCATATGGGGCGAATGTACCACTTGATTGAAATTCTTGACCGGATTGATTTTCCAATAATACTTCCCAAGTTGTTTTAATTTCCGTTGGTAATGTATAAGTCGCTGCTTCATCAGTCAAGTTGACGATGATCAGATAACGTTCTTCTTCTAGGACTCGTTCGTAGACAAAGAGCTGTTCATTTTCAGGTAGGTATTCGTTGAAACTACCATAAACCAACCCTTTGTTTTCTCGACGTAGAGCAATCATTTTTTTGTAAAAAGATAAAATCGATTCGGGGTCATTGGTTTGATCAGCAACGTTGATCATTTGATGATTCGGATTGACGAGCAACCAAGGGGCAACCTCAGAAAAACCAGCATACAAATGATCATTCCATTGCATCGGTGTACGACTATTATCTCTTGTCGTATTGGCAACGATATCCAATGCTTCTTCTTCAGAACGTCCTTCATCAAGCAATTGTTGATACAATCGTTTCGAATCTACTGCATCGATCTCATCAATAGAGGAAAATGGTAGATTCGTCATACCGATTTCTTGTCCTTGATAAATAAATGGCGTACCTTGTAAAAAGAAATACATCATGGCGATTGCTTTTGCAGAAACTTGCCAATATGCAGGAGACGTATCTCCAAAGACAGACACACATCTTGGTACATCATGGTTTTCCATATAAAGAGCGTTCCAACCTTTGCCATCCAGTGCTCGTTGCCAAGCGCTCAATGATTGTTTCAAACTCAATACATCTAGATCCCCGTCTTTTTCATGTTTCCAGATCGAAATATGGTCAAACTCAAAAATCATATCAAAATAGCCGTTTTCGCCTACCCACTCAGGACCTTCGCTTGCGGATACACCACTCGCTTCTCCTACCGTCATAATATCATATTCATCAAAGACATTTTTTAATTCTGTCAAATGATCTTCGATGCCGGAGACATTTTGAAAAGGAGAAAATGGGTTCTCAGTTGCCTTGACAGAATATTCATCTTTTTTTACATGAGAAATTGCATCTAAGCGGAATCCGTCGATCCCTTTATCTAACCACCAGCGAATCATCGTGAAGAGTTCATCTTTTAGCTTGTCGCTTTCCCAGTTCAAATCAGGCTGCTCTTTCGCAAAAATGTGTAAATAGTATTGACCAGTTTGCTCATCGTATTGCCATGCTGAACCACCAAAGATCGACTGCCATTCATTCGGGGCTTGATCAGGTGTACCATCGACCCAAATGTAGTAATCGCGGTAAGGGTTATCGACCGACTGACGAGATTCAATAAACCATTCATGCTGATCGGAACTATGATTGATGACTAGATCCATGATGATCTTTATCCCCATCTGATGGGCTTCAGCTAATAAAGCATCAAACTCATCCATTGTACCAAACTTCTTGAGAATTGCTTGATAATCGCTGATATCATAGCCGTTATCGACAAATGGGGACTGATAAATAGGATTGATCCAAATAAAGTCGATCCCTAACTCTTTCAAATAGCTAAGTTTTTGGCGAATCCCGTTGATATCACCAATACCGTCGTTGTTGCTATCTTTGAAGCTCGCTGGATAGATTTGATAACCAACTGCTTCTTTCCACCACTTTTCTGACTGCTTCATGCTTATCCCCCTTTTTTCTTTATTATAGCTCAATTTCAAGCGGTTACATATCTGTTACCGTTAACTTTTTTATGCTTACATCAGTTGGAGTAGTGCTTATCATAAATGAAAGAACTCAAAAAAGCGAACATCAAAGACCATGAGTGACGCATCATCTTTGATATTCGCTTACTATTTATTTATAAATAACGAGAAATCAATTGGATCAATTGTTTGGGAAATGTCGATAAATCGGTAATATCTACAAAGCGACTTGCGCCGTAGATTTCTTTGATTTCTTCTTTATCTTGTCCAATTGCCGCAGAAATAAAGACGATACCTTGGCGTTCATATTCGGTCAACACTTCTTGGATATCTTTTTTTGCTTTAGCGCCTGTATAATCAGGTAACGCTTTAGGTTGGCCATCACTGATGTTAACGATCAGTTTGGTTGTCGCAGGTTGTTCTGTCAGCTTTCCAGCAATCAGACGCAAGACTGCGCCATCACGATTATTTTGTCTTGGCTTCATAGTCACTAATTTCTGTTCCAACCACTCAAATGAATCCGAAAATTCTTTGTACGAAAAGACAGATGTTTTTTCTCTTGTCGAAACATCTGCTGTATCTCCATAGATCAACAAAGGAATACGTACTTTTTTAGCAAATGCGGCGATGGCAAATGCGGCTTTTTTTGCAGCTGTCATGCGGTCTTCACGAACCATCGAACCAGATTCATCGATTCGTAGAGCCACTGCCAAAGAAGGTTGTTCATGAGGGGGATTTTTTTTATCAAATTGCCGTAAATCACCATAAGCTACTCGACTAGCATTAAAACGTTGTCCCTCGTACTTTCCTTTTTGGTAAGTTTCACTTTGTTCATTTTCCAAAAGATCAAGGATTTGCCGACTCAATGAATCCACGATCGGATCGATTTCTTGTCGGATAGTCGCTACTTCAGGATTTATGACAGCAAACTTAGGGCGATGAACGATCATTCCTTCTTTTTCATGGATCGTACCTTTCATCAGCTGCCGCGCTTCTTTATTAAGTTCACGCTTGAGCTGTTTGTCCAAGGCTTCCATATCTGAAGCTGACATCTCTTGGGATTCGTCATCTGATTGCTGTTGACTACGCCCTTCGACTTCTTGGCTCCGCTCTTCCGATAAAGGCAACGTGTCTATCGGAGTTTCTTCTTTCGCCGTTGCTTCTTTTGTCTGTTCTTCTTCTTGCAACACTTCCTCTTTTTCTGAGGGTTGTTCAGCAAGGGATGTTGTTTCTTCTGCCAACTGATCGATTTGACGTTCTATCGCTTCTTCTGCACCTATGGTCCGTCCTTTGATTCGTGGGGATTCGTCTGATAAGTCCCCCCATTTCTTTTGACGAAGTAAGTCTCTCAGTTCATCTAAAAGCCCACTATCAGTTAGTGCAGTCGTCAAAATGTGTAATTCATCTGGATCAGTCGTCAGTTTATATAAGACTTTAGGATAGAGCGATACGAAAATGTCTTGATTTTGTTTCATTGTATTGACCCAATAAAAATAAGAACGCATACCTGCCACACCTTTGATGGCATTTGCTTTTGCAGTTTCATCTAACAAACGGATCACTTCTGCCATTTTCAATAAAAGTATCGGCTCGTTAACTTGTGTCTTGCTGATAGCACGTTCCACCATGACTGAAAGCTCTGGCAGATCCATTTTCTCAGCATGTTGCATACGATCTCGAAGCGATTCATTCAATGGTCGGTTCCCTTGATAGTTACGATTTGTTGTAATGATAATGATACAGTCTGGGTGTCGTTTGATCACACCAGTAGGTAAGTTCAACAAACCGTTTGTTTCTAAGGCAGAGTTCAAGGCGACAAGGACCGAAGCATCACGTATTACAGTCGGCTCTTGGATTTCTAAAAGATAGCCCTTTTCAATGGCACGAACGATTTCTGACGGATAGTATTTATAGTGGATCGTACTTTCTTGGTTGTTTTCGATTCGTTGCACGAGATCGGCTAATTTCTGTTTTGCCGTGAGTGGATCGACGGAGTAATATTGTTCGATCAACGTCAATACCGCAGCTAATGTATCCGTTTGATAAATAGCGGTCAATAACTCTTGATCCTCTTCTTGGTCTGAATCAATGACAGGTAGTAACGCACCAAAGACATCTGATTTATCCATATCAGCAAAGCATGTTACTTTCGTATAAGGTAACTGCAGATCAAAAGACAAAGCTTTTGCTAATTGCGTTTTCCCAGAACCTGCATCCCCTTCTAATAGCACATTGCTGATTTTCATTTCCGGATCTAGCCAGTTTGCTTTGATTTCAGTTGCAATACGCAGCTCTTCAGCACTTGTTTGATGACTTGTTGGTTTTTTCCAAATCATTTGTTTTTCGATCGGTGTAAACGTTCGTTGATTGGTGAGTGAAAAGTTTTCCATGATTAAACACTTCCTTATAACATTAATACCCTAGATCATCTAATAGACGTTTCAAGATACGAAAACGTTCACCAAGTAATTCGCCATCTTTTTGTAAAGCATCGTAGTATAACATGATATCTTCATCGATTTTAGGGTTTTTCGTGTCCACTTCCACCGTCATCCGGTTTCCTTGCAAACCGATGATATCAACGACGGGATTTTCAGGGTCGTAAAATTTTTCATGGCGGTAGGCATCCTGGAAGTAAACACTTCCTTGCGCCACTAAGATCGCTAAGTCAAGAATACGAGTGATCGGTAATTCTTCTGATTGACGTGACCACTTTTCTCCTGTATGACGCCACACTTTTCCTGAGATATCGACTTTGCCTCGATCATTCCACTGAGCTAATCCTAAAGATAGTCCTTTTGCATCTGTATGCAAGGCATTTCTGCCATCAACTTTATCATAATCTTCGACGACGATCACTGGTTTATGTTTCAAATTTGTTGGTATTTCCATCCTTCTCTACTCCTTTTTAGTAATTTAGTGATTTAGTAAATTACTAGATAATTAAAGATAGTATAAGATAATAAAGTGAGAAATGCAAAAAGAACAGTCCAAGCAAATCATTGCTCAAACTGTTCTTTTTTTTTATATTTTTTGCTTTCTGGCATTTTTATTGTGCAGAGATCGCAATACCGATTGCTTTTTCACCCAAGTGACTACCGATCACTGGTCCAAAGTGGCCGATCTCGATTTCTGCTTGTGGATATTGTTTTTGAAGTTTTGCTTTTTCTTCTTCGGCAACTTCTAAATTGTTTGCATGGATCACATACAATTTTACTGGTGGCTTGATTTCTTCATTTCGTTTGCCAATGATTTGTTCTGCACGGGCAAAAGCTTTTTTGCTTGAACGGATCTTCTCGAATAAAATGATCTTTCCTTCCGAAAAAGTCAGGATCGGTTTGATTTTCAATAGCCCCCCGATCAGCGCAGCACCATTAGTCAAGCGACCTCCGCGGACTAAGTTGTTCAAGTCGTCAACGATCAAATAGGCGTATGTATTGTCTCTGATTCGATCGATGTGAGCTAAAATGGCTTCAAGTGAATACCCTTTATCATTCAAGTCTAAAGCAGATTCAACCATATGCCCCATTGGCATACTGGTGATTTTTGAATCATAAGGAACAATCGTCATCTCTTTGACGTCGTCTTTCATCGCAAATAATGTATTGACGAATCCAGAGATCCCACTTGATAAGTGTATGCTTAAGATCGTATCATAGCCTTTGGCTTTTAGTTCTTCATATAGTGCCAAAACTTCACCTACAGCAGGTTGGGAAGTTGTTGGAAAATCTTTACTGTTTTTCAATAGTCCGTAATATTCGTCTGCTTCGATGTCAATGCCTTCGTTATAAATTTTTCCATCCAAGATTACAGGGATAGGAATCACATATAAATCAGGATGGTTCTTGATACGTGTTGGCAGGAAAGCTGTACTGTCAGTTACGATTGCTAATTTCATTTATTTAAGTTCCTCGTTTCAAAGAATTTTACCAGTCCTTAATACTATATCATAAGTAAGAAAAGATTTGAACCTTTGTCCGGATTATAGAAAAAGCAACCCATGTTTTTTATTAAAATCTAAGGTTTTTATCACTTTCATCCTTTATAAGAACGAATAAAAGCCAGGACTTGAAAGAATTTTTCTAAAGTCCTGACTTATTATTTGAAATTAGCTTGCACTCTTAGTTACCTATAGAATCAGTGGTGTTTGCCACTGCATCCCTTTATCGTCTGAAATTCTTGACCATTTGCATGGCATTTCTGCCAAATTGGGCAAAGGCAAACGTCAAGCCGCCGACACCACCGATCACCACACAATAAATGACTGCATGCGTTTTTGATGTCATGGATAAGGAAAGACTCAACACGAAGAAAAGAATGCAGCATAGAAGCAACATGGCCATTGTCGAACGAAACGTCTTCAAGAAGAAATGACTGATCTTTGCGAATGGCGAGATGCGGTATTCTTTTGATAAATAAAGATACCCACGAACAAACACAAAAGCAAAAGCCACTGTATTAGATAAACTCATTCCGTATCCGCCAAATAAAGCTAACCCAATCGCTTGGAATACGACTTTTAAAATAATAGCTTCTGTTGTCAGTTTGATCGCAACCAAATGATGATTCAATGATTGGAGCATCGTCGATAAAATCGTAAACAACGAGAAGAACAAGGAAGCTAAAAGTGCCATCTGGAAGTAGCCGACACTCTCTGGATCATAGCCAAAAAACAAGGTGTATAACGGTCCTGCTAATAAGGACATCCCTGCTAGCGAAGGCAAAAGGATCAATAAAGCAATCGAGAAGCTGTCCCCGACTGTTTTTTCAATCTGTAGTCGGTCTTTTTTTCCTAATGTACTTAGGATCGGCAGACTACTGATTGCGACCGTTCCGACCATTGAAATCAAGATCAGTGTCAATTTGTTCGGATTGACTGATGCACGACTAAACAAAAATTCGAGTTGTTGGTCGGCAATTTCCGGTCTGAATAAATGTAAGAATGGTTTCATCGTCACCTGATCGATCATTTGCACGATCGTGATCA
Organism: Enterococcus mundtii; assembly: GCF_002813755.1. Lineage (NCBI taxonomy): Bacteria > Bacillati > Bacillota > Bacilli > Lactobacillales > Enterococcaceae > Enterococcus > Enterococcus mundtii. The sequence continues at coordinate 1,395,743 of NZ_CP018061.1, forward strand.
CCGAACCAACATAGATGAATGGTAAGGTTTCTCGAATGATCGAAACAGACGCAGAACGATTGTCTTTTTGGAAATAGCGACTTGAGATCCAGAAATCTTTTAAACGGAAATAATCGTTTTGCCGTCCGACAACAAACATATGACCAATAGCCGCAAGTCCACCGAAGAAAGAAGCAACAGTACTGATCAATACCGCTTGCACAATCGTGCCATCTGTCAACACACGCAAATAATACGTACCAGCTAAGATCACGATCACACGGATCACCTGTTCAATGATCAAGGAAGTACCGTAAGGGCGAAGATGATTTTTTCCTTGGAAGTAACCGCGCATCGCACTTAATACTGGGATCGCTACTAAGGAAGGACAGAGACTACGAATCGCTAAAATACCGTTATCGACATTCGAGATCGGACTGATTTTCGCCAAAGCGGGAGCAAACAAATACATCAATACGGCAGATATGATCCCGATAACGAACATGATATTGATCGTACTGCGAAAAATGACCCGACAAGCTTGTTCATCACCATTTTTTGTCGCCACCGCGACTTTTTTTGCTATCGCATTTGGAAACCCAACAGTACCTAACATCAGGAAAAGGCCATATGGTAAATAGCCCACATTATAAAGGGTAGTTGCTAACATGCCATCTTGATTGTTTCCCATCATACTTAACCAAGGAATCAAATAAACGACACCTAAAACTTTACAGAGTAGATTGGCAAAGGTAAGCCAAAATGTCCCTTGCATCAATTTCTTATTCATATGTCAACCTCAACTATCTCTATTAGAATAAACATCTTCCCTATTATAACAAAAAAAACATGGAGGACAACTCGTTGAGGAAAACAAAAAAATAAGCTCCCCAATTTTTTGGAGAAGCTTAAGAAATTCTATAACATTGATAATAAAAACACAGACGCAAGTCCTGTAATGACAGACAACGCCATTGAGCGAGTCTTATAAGCAACACCTGCTACAAATAGCATTGCAACAATTTTGATGTTCCACGCAATATCTAAATGTTCATGCGTGATAAAAACATCTTTGAAGGCTAACGCTGCAAACAAAGCAACTGGTACATATTTCATCCATTCGCTAAACCATTTAGGCACTTTTCGATGTGTAAAATAAAGCATAGGAAAAACTCGTGGAATGTAGGCAACGACAAATAAGCTGATCACCAATAACAACAAGTACCACTCATTCATGATGTTGCACCTCCTGTTCTGGGAAATGGAACAATGGCTCATTCAAAGGTTGGGTCTCTTTGCTGGATTTCTTTTCTTTTTCCTTCTTGAAGGCTCTTTCTAATACAAAACCTGCTGAAGAAGCAATCAATGTTGCAACGATCAAACCGAAAGTGTTTTGGAAAAGTACCATGAATATGACACTGAGTATCCCAGAAAAGATCCCTGTGAAGATGAGTAAAGCATTTTTCATTTGCATGATGAACATAAAAATAAACATAGCAGTTAAGGCAAAATGCACCAAATCCGTATCCACTCGGATCACTGATCCAAAAATATTTCCGACCATGTTGCTGATCGCCCAAGCCCCCATTGAAAACCAATTGACATATAAAGCTTTTCGCTTGTCCCAAGTGGGATCAGTGGAATACTTCAAATAATTGACTGCATAATTTTCGTCATTCAATGATTGAGAGAACACAGCTAAAAAGAATCGCTTTTCTTTCTTCATAAAGCCTGAAAGACTCGACCCTAGCAAAATATACCGTAGTTCTAAGAAAAAAACCATCAAAAGTGTAGTTGAAAATGGCGCTTGTGTGGTTAACATAGAGGCAACTAAGAATTGTGCGCCACCAGAAAATACTAAGATAGATAATAGACCAGCTAAGAGTGGATCAAAGCCAACTTGCTGCAGTAAGACTCCGCAAGCTAACCCAACTGGGATATAACTAAGGCAAAGTGGCAACGAAGCATGTAGCGAATCCTGCCAAGGCGCCCGTTTCTGTTTATTCATTAACGATATCTCCTTCAATTTACAACAAATAAATAGCGGACTAATTGTAACATAAATAAATAAAAATGTAGCCGTTTTATCGTTAAACAACATGATATTTTTCTCATTTTCAAAGCACAACTATTAAAAAAAATAAAAATCATCGAAAAATATAAGAGGAAATTCATTTTCCTCCTACTTTTCCGATGATTTTATTCTATATATAAACGAGTTTTTTTTTGCTATCAAACTTTTTTATAAGTAAAAAATAACACTAGTTTCTAAATTATTTCTCGACGTTCTCTATCGTCGTTTCTTGTGTTTTCTTTATTTGCGAATAATTTGGATCATATTTATCTGTTTCAATGTAAATATAGATTTTTTTATCCTTTAATTGTTCACGGATCGTCCGCTCAATATCATTGATGATCATGTGTACTTGGTATTCTTTGTTTTCATCTAGATCGATTTTTGCCGCAACTAAAATCTCTGTCGGACTTAAGTGCACAGTTTTGATATCAATGACGCGATTCACTTCATTTCGCTCAAAAGCAAATTTGATCTTTTTCAAATCTGTTGTAGTCACGCTCTCGCCAATAATCAAACTATAAAATTCTTTTGCCAGAAAGATAGCAGCACCCATCAATAAAAAGCCGATCAATAGTCCACTGATGGCATCAAAAGCAGCGATCCCTGTCACCATGGTCAACCCAGTGCCGACTAAGGCAAGAACGAGACCAATTACAGCACAGAGATCTTCGGTGAAGATCACGAGGATCTCACTGTGGCGACTTTCGCGTAAAAAGCGCATGGTTGAAAGGTTTTCAGTATTCAATTCGTGGATTTCCTTCATTGCGATTCGTAATGAACTACCTTCTATAGCGAGACCAAATAATAGAATCAGGATGACGATCCAAGGATTACCAACTTCGTGGGCGGGATGGGTAAGTTTTTCAAAAGCTTCCATCACACCTAGCGCCCCCCCGCCAAAAAACAACATCATGGCAACAATCGTACTGAAAAAATACTTTGCTCGTCCTTCGCCAAATTGGTGTAATTCACTTTGACCACGATTCGCACGTTTGTCACCGACTAGTAGTAATACTTGATTGCTACAGTCAACGATACTATGAATACTTTCATTCAACATAGCGGCACTGCCACTGATGGCATAACCGACAAATTTACTAAACGCAACTAAGAGATTAGCACCCAACGCTGCCAATACAGAAAACATTCCGCTCTTCTTCAAATTCTCCATTGCTTTTTCTTCCTTTCATTCTTAACAACATCAAAGAGTATCTAAATTAAAGATGACGGTTTGATTATTTTTTAAAATCGTTTCTTTTGCGCCCATTTTTGTATTTTTACCATCCACACTGAACATCCAATATTTTTTTTCTTCAGTATTTTGGCTCTGGCCATTGATCGAAGTAATAAATCCTTTGTCTTCTTCCACACTAAAGTTTTGTTCCAGCACATCCAGTAGGTTTTCTCCTGTATGGAAAGTCACTTTTTTTACTAAGGTATCGACCCCATCTTCTTGCAAGGTGATAGTTGCTGTTTCATTCGACACCATGGATGACGGTTTTGGATCCGCTTTTTTTGTCTCTTGATCTGTACAACCGGTAAAGAAAAGCAACATCGAACAGACAATGAGCAAACTGGTTCCTATTCTTTTCATTTTACTCCTCCTAAGTATAAAAAAGCCAAGGAGAAACCCGATTCCTTGGCTCTTTTTTCATCGATCATCTGAGTCGATCATTCTGAAATATATATCGCACGATTGCTCTTTTTCCATCAATCTTTGCGAACCATCAAAGGTACTAAAAATTCATAATTGATAAAGAAATCGATCACTGAACGATGATAGTCACCAGAAGAAATCGCTAGATCTGTCCGTGTTGTGTCTTTAAGAGAAATTTGGAGCGACTGTCCTTTATCAAGCAACACCTTATAAGTCGTGTCGTCTAATTTCTCCATATCATACTGTGGATTTTTCATTGTGACAATAAAAATATCATCTAACACTTCTTGCGTGGCTGGAAACTTACTTGCAATATCTAATCTTAGTGGCTTCGTGTTGTCTAACAAGGTTTGATCGACCGTAAAGCCTAATTTACGTGCATAAGCAAATAATTGATTCAATTTGTGATTGAAAATCGTGATCTGACTAGCCGAAAACACTCGTTCAACAGACCAATGACGAATCAATGCTAACACTCGGTCATCATCGATCTCGATCGTCATTTGTTCTGGGGATACTCGCATCAAATTGATGGATTCTACTTGGTATCGTTGGTCGATCGTCGGTAACACAAATGAGAACATCAATTCTTTTTGTGGGGTCAAACTATAATTGATTGAAAAATATCTTGTTTCCCATACATCATATGCTTGTTTGGATAATTCCAAGCCGATATCATTCAATGGTTTTAATATCTCGTAAGCGAAGTATTCGATCAAACTTGTCTTAGCAATGGCAGAAATCGGTGTATCTTCTAACACATAGCGATGATATGCGACCAATAACTCATTGAAATCCGCTTCGATCAAATATTTGCGTAATCGTAAATCAGCTAACTCTTCTTCTGCGGCTGCAATCAAGTCAACGATGTCTTCGTGATCATGTTGTTTACCAGAAAGATATGCTTGATTTTCATTGACCGCTTGCTCGATCGTTGAACGCGCATTATCTGTTTGATTCGTCGAGTTTGGGACGACTTTTTCTTTTTCATGGATTTTGGCTTCTTCGCGAATTTCTTCTACTTCATTCGCCATCTCTTTGTCGGTGCTTGATGCTTCTTCTACTGGCTCGGTCGTTCCATGATTTTCAGCTGTTACTTCTTGTAGGTCTAAATCTTCTTGTTTTGTCATCACTCGTCCCCTCCCTCTTCTACTATTTCAGGGTTTTCACTGCCAAGGTACGACATCAAGAAATGATGGATCGACTGTCTGAAACCTTCCATGTCACCAAAATACTTTTTGATTTGACGTTGTTCTTTTTCAACGATTGCAGCGCGTAACTGGTCCGCTTTTTCTTCATGTAATAAGGTTTGCTTTTGTTTTTGGATTTTTTCTGGTTCTTCGATATAAGGCAACCAACCTAATTTTTCATTTTCGAGTGCTTGTTTCTTTTGTTCTAACGCTTGGATTTCTTCGTCTATTTTTTTACGATTTAAGAATCCTTTCGTATCATCTAACTCAGTGATTTGTCGATCGATCTCTTTGATGGTCTCTTCTAAACGCTCGATCTCTGTTTTTGCAGTGATCACTTTTGCCTCTAACTCATTGATTTTTTTATCAAAATCATGGGTTTGTTGTGTCGCATAGTTCTCCCATTCCTCATCGATTTGCGGTAATACAAAGATTTCAGGTAAGCTAGCATCGATCCCGATCGTTGCTCGCTCATGAAAATAGGTGCCGATCTGGTAATAACTCATCGTCGGAGAGATGGTCTCTGTGTGTTTCATGAAGGGAAATTCTTGCAAGAAACGGTCATGGATCTTACGCATCAACAGCTGATCGATCTCATGATTTTCATTTGAGCTTTTTTTAAGCTCATCGTTCAAGCGTCCATTGTATAACTGATAGATCGCGGGAATATTCTCCTCGCGGACAGCTTGTTCAAAAGCTTGTAGATCTTCTAATAATTGTGAAAGATTCATACTTGCTTTTTCTTTGATATCGTAAAACGAAGATGCTTCCTCTTGTTCGTTTTCATCATAATGTTCGTTCGTCTGTGGGTCTATCATCTTACTGGCCTCCTCTTGCTTTTGAACGCATCAATTTTCCATCAATTATTCTATGTAATCCAATAGTATCATTTTCTAAGAAAAAAGTGTTACTAAGTATGCGCTGACTTAGAACAAAAATTACTTTTACTCGTATTAATTGAAAGTTAGAAAACATAAAAGAGCGGGTCAGCGATTCCCCGCTCTTAGCTTTATTTTTTGGGTAAATCTCTTGTTGTAAAATGGATGCGTTGATTTTCATCTCGTGTAAGTAATGTTTCTTCATTTAAGTAAGAGAACTTTAATTCATTTAGTTCACTATCTTCTAGCATATGCTCATATCCTGTAAAAATTGAGCGTATATACTGTTTGTACGCGTTTTTCTTTTTTTGTCTTTTTTTCATAGGACACCTTCCTTATCAAACCTATCATACCAATGAATGCCTTCTGAGACAAGCATGTTTCTTTTGTTTTTTCTTTGAAATTTCTTTATATACTTAATTGATAGTTGACGAAACCTTCAAAAAATGAAAAAATGCGAGAGTAGCTAAGGAGGGAAACAAGTGAAAAAAATTGGTTTTGACTCAGAAAAGTATATCGAAGAGCAATCTGCGTATATCCTTGAACGCGTTCATCATTATGATAAGTTGTATCTAGAATTTGGTGGAAAATTAGTCGATGATAAGCATGCCAAACGTGTCTTACCAGGATTTGAAGAAGATGCTAAAATCAAATTATTGCAAAAGTTGCGTGACCAAGCGGAGATTTTGATTTGTGTGTATGCTGGTGACATCGAGCGGAATAAGATTCGTGGTGATTATGGGATCACATATGATATGGATATCTTGCGCTTGATCGATGAATTGCGAGGATATGGATTATCGATCAATAGTGTAGTGATCACCCGGTATAACGGACAGCCAGCAACTAAAGTATTTATCAATAAATTGGAGCGTCGGAATATCAAAGTCTATAAACACGCTGAAATCGAGGATTATCCGATCAATGTTGAAAAAATCGTTTCAGAGGAGGGTTTCGGCAAGAACGAATACATCGAAACAACGAAACCAATCGTTGTCGTGACAGCTCCTGGTCCAGGTAGTGGGAAATTAGCTACTTGCTTGAACCAACTGTATCACGAAAGCCAAAAAGGCAATGCAGCAGGTTACTCTAAATTTGAGACTTTCCCTGTTTGGAATGTTCCATTGAAACATCCCTTGAACATTGCCTATGAAGCAGCAACAGTCGATTTGAAAGATGTCAATATGATCGATTCTTTTCATTTTGATGCCTATAATAAGGTGGCAGTCAACTACAATCGTGATATAGAGACTTTCCCAGTCATTAAACGGATCATCGAAAAAATCACTGGTAAGGAATCGGTCTACCAGTCTCCTACTGATATGGGCGTCAACCGCGTAGGCTTCGGTATCACGGATGATGAAGTCGTACAGGAAGCCTCGAAACAAGAGATCATCAGACGCTATTTCCAAACGGCTTGTGACTTTAAAAAAGGTTTGACAGATGAAGATGCCGTCAATCGTATCAAATTGATCATGGAGGAAGTCGGTTTACGTCCCGAAGACCGTAAAGTCGTGACCCCTGCTCATGAGTATGCAAAAACTAGTCAAGCGACTAGTACTGAATCGATGGCAGTGATTGCGATCGAACTTCCTGACCAAGTGATCCTTACCGGTCGGACAAGTCAATTAATGGATGCTTCGGCTGCTGTTGTCTTGAATGCGATCAAATATCTCGCCCACATCTCTGATGACATTCCGTTGTTATCGCCTCTCGTCTTGGAAACGATCCAAGGACTTAAAAGTAAGGCATTGCACTCTTCGATCGATACACTCAATCTCAATGAAGTGTTGATTGCTTTATCAATCAGTGCAGTAACTAATCCAATCGCACAAGTTGCTTATGAAAAATTAGCAGAACTTGAAGGTGCGCAAGCACATTCAACTGTGATGATCAATAAGAATGATGAACAAAACCTGAAACAATTAGGTATCGACATCACTAGTGCGCCTGTTTACCCTTCAGAAAACTTGTATTATCAATAAATAATTCTTCGAAGATGGCTAAGATAGAAAAATAGAAGTTACCTCGAAAAATAAGGTGGTATCCATGAAAATTGCTCAAATTTTTGTGGGTACTCTTTTTTTAGAAGCTGCTTCTATTTCTGACTTTTACAGGTTTCAAAGGAAAATAATAAAGTAAAGGTGTTATTTATCTAACAGGTTCAGGTCATAGTTAGCTAATAAATATAAGTAGATATATATGCCACCACCGTTAAAGTAAATCAATAATTTAGGATTTCCTGATCCACTCCTCCCCATTAAAAGACACCTGTCTTTCCCCTCTCTTCCATGTATACGCTTTAGTCTAAAAATCTCATGAAATTTCTCTCAAAAGATTCGTATTCTTTAAAAATAACATGTAGAATTAAACGGAATTTGGTAAGGAGTGATTTTTTTGAGTCAGTTTATTGGAATAATAGGTTTACTTTTAATTTTTGGGTTAGCGGTTTTGATCAGTAGCGATCGAAAAGCCATCAAACGCAAACCATTGATCATCATGCTCGTTTTGCAATTTGCGTTTGGGTTTGTTTTACTACGTACGACTTTTGGTACAGCGGTTGTTGCGATGCTAGCCAAGCTATTTGATCACTTACTGGCATTTGCCGGTGAAGGTGTCAATTTCGTCTTTGGAGGTGTAACAAACGTTGGAAGTGCCCCATTCTTCTTGAATGTGTTGATGCCAATCGTCTTTATTTCTGCAATTATTGGGATTTTGCGTTACATCAAGATTCTTCCTTTATTTATGAAAGCAGTCGGTTTAGGATTGAGTAAAATCAATGGAATGGGTAAATTAGAATCTTATAATGGTGTTGCTTCAGCAATTTTAGGCCAATCAGAAGTTTTTATCTCCATCAAAAAGGAACTACCTTTCTTGACAGAAAAGCGTCTGTTCTCGATGAGTGTTTCTGCAATGTCAACTGTTTCGATGTCCATCGTGGGTTCCTATATGGCATTGATTGATTCAAAATACGTGATCACTGCTTTAGTGTTGAATCTTTTTGGTGGGTATATTCTTGCTTCGATCGTCAATCCTTATGAGTTAGACGAAAAAGAAGATGAATTAGTGATTGAAGAAGACAAAGAACAAACATTTTTCCAAATGTTAGGCGAATATATTTTAGATGGTTTCCATGTAGCGATCACGGTGGCTGCAATGTTGATCGGTTTTGTTGCTTTGATTGCTATGATCAATGCCTTGTTCAACGGGATTTTTGGGATTACCTTCCAACAGATTTTAGGGTATATTTTTGCGCCATTTGCATTTATCAGTGGGATTCCTTGGAAAGAAGCGGTTGATGCCGGTAGTATCATGGCAACAAAACTTGTGACAAATGAGTTTGTAGCAATGACTGAATTATCGACTGGGACTTTTGAATTTACAGAACGTACCACCGCTATCTTATCAGTCTTCTTAGTATCATTTGCGAACTTCTCTTCAATTGGGATCATTTCAGGGGCAATGAAAGGGTTGAATGAAGAAAAAGGTAATCTTGTAGCAAAACATGGATTGAAAATTTTGTTCACCGCTTCATTAGTCAGCTTTTTAAGCGCAATTGTTACTGGTATACTGGTATAAAGCTATCTTTTATTTTAACATTTAAGTATACTGAACTTGGCTGGTTTGAACAGATGACCTGTTTAAATTGGTTAAGTTTTTTTATTTTAAATGACAGATTTCCACTTTTCGGTATATATTAGTTATGTACATGTCTTTGATCATGTAACTATAGAAAGGAATATTTCCTATGAATAAATGTTATGTATTTATTGGGCCTTCTGGTTCCGGAAAGACGACACTAGCTCATGCAATTTTTTCTCCACAACAAAAGATCATTACGTATACGACCCGCCCCCCACGAAAAAATGAAAAAAATCACCTTGATTACCATTTTGTTTCTCAAGAGACCTTTGAAGAAATGATCGCCCATCAGGAATTTGCCGAATGGGATCGGTACGCCGATCACTATTATGGCTCAAGTAAACAAGAGATCTCAACGAAGCTTGCACAGGGTGACTGCTTCACGGTCCTTACAGCCCCAGGTTTTTGGCACTTGTATGAACAATTTGGTCGTTGTATCGTACCTGTCTTCATCACAGTAGCAAAAGAAAAGTTGTATGAACGATTTGTACTTCGCGGAGACTCACCAGATAAAATCAGGCAAAGGCTCGCTCTCTTTGAAAAAGATCAAAAAGAACTTGAAAAATTAACACTTATTCCTACCTTGATCTCATTTGAAAATAATCAGACGTTAGAAATCGAAACAAAAAATTTAAAGCAAGCCATCCATGCAGCGGATCATCGCTGAACAGTTGGCTTGCTTTTGGTTTTGAGCAATTCACAATAATTTTTGATAGGCTTTTCTTTCTCCGTGTGTGAATGGAAATTCAATCATGCCACAATAATGAAAACCTGCCGAGTAAATCGTTTTTTCCATTGGATGATTGGTGGGGAAAGTATCGATCCGAACGTCCTTGATTCCTTGACATGCGGCAACGGTCAATAAATGTTCTAATAATTGTTTGCCAAGTCTTTTTCCTCTTACATTTTGATCAAGAGCAACTCGATGGATGGAAAGATACGGCTCTCTCCCCTCCCAATTTCCTGCAATTGCTGTATAGACCGGATCAATGCCTGCAACAAGCGCCGCAGTGCCAACGATGTCTTCTTCGTCAATCAAGACGAAGCTTTCCTGCCTTTCAATGTCTTCGATGATTCGTTCTTTTGATGGTTTTTGCTCTCCCTGCCATTGAGGCAATCCTTGCTCAGCAAGGTATGCTGCAGCTTGATCAATGATTTGTAGCACTCTCGGCACATCATCTAATGTAGTTTTTCTAAGGTACATATCTCTGCTCCTTTTATTGATCTGTGATCAACTTGTATAGCTTGTCTATTCTTGAACCACTGCGTAACCAGTCTGTCGGATGATCTAAAAGCTGACTAACTAATTCAAGATGATGTAACAATGTCCATTTCTTCAAAACTCCCAGACCCGGGAATTTTTGTTGGCGATACAAGCTGACAAGCTCAAGTAATCCTTCCGTGATATAAATTTGTTGATGGTTCCTCATCAACCAACCGTACATTTTATTGGCTGCTTCCATAAATTTCAATGCTTGATCTTTTGCGGAATCATTGGTATCTGAAATGAAGTGTTTGATTCGCATATTCCCATAAGCATCGACGTATGTAATATGCAAGGCCAACGCTCGACTGGGAAATCCTTTATCGAAGTAACGACTGCCTTCGATCGTAAAATCGGAAAACCCATGATAGCCATCCATTTGAAAGAAAAGATGATCATCGCTAAAAAAATCATCATTTTTTTCTGCATAATTTTCCACATGCCGTCTCGTTTGAAATTGATCACGGACAATGATTTTATTCTTAGGCAATTGCATGCGTAAGCGACTAGAATCAGGAATGAAAAATGTCGCATTAGTTTTGATCAAAGCTTGCCAAATCGCATTTTCTCTAGGTTGATGTTGTCCATCAAAAATAATGAATGGCGGGGGTGATTCAATCATTCTTTCATAATTGCTCGGCGTAATGATCTCTGCCTCTGCTAACGAGCTATCTTCACTGGTCACCCATGTGTGAATCGGTTGATCGAACAGTTTGAACTGACCCACTTGCGGATTCTTTATGATAATCAGCGGATGATTCTTTTTTTGAAACAACTCGACAACATTTTTTAGCGTCGCCGAATCACGTACTGGCTCGATGATTGGCTGAATCTTAGTGGATAAAAGTCCACGATTCAAACTTTCCTTTAATGCAAGTAGATCGAATTGTTTGCCACGTAAATAAGGATAATACATATATTATTCACTCCATTGGTTCAGTTGGCAGACGTCGAATATGACGTTGCTGGCGCAACCAGTCCTGTTCTTGTCGCAAGGCACGATTTTCTTCTTGCAGATCATGGATTGCTTGACTTTCGATTTCTTCAATAAACCGTTCATAGTAGCGTTCTTTTGAGAAAGGATCTTGCGTTTCTGAGCGTTTTTTTAATTCTTTGTACAGCTGATCTGAAGGGAAATATTTTACTCCCCGTTCCATTTGTTTGGCCTTTCTGACTTCTCTAAACAATGAAGCCATAAAACGATTAGTCAATGCCTCTTCTGCTACACCTAACTCACGGCGCATTGCTTTTTTTGCAATAATAAAAGTTCCAGGAACAGGCATTTCCTCTTCTAGTGCATACGAACGATAAACTAATACACCAATTTCTGGTGGGATCTCACTTTTGACTTCTTCATATAAATTTTTTGGTAAAACAAAATAATTATAGTGGCCAACAAAGGACAATTTAGCAGTTGAACGAAAATCAGCTTTTGTGACTTTCAATTCATAACAGCGCCATTCTCTTGTTCCGTCAAATTTCATCAGACAACTTAATGTGTCCACGATTCCATGATCCTCAGGCATTGTCACTTCCTCGACCACGATCCCTCCCTGTTCGATACAATAATGATACAACGATGATTCCAGCTCGATCGTTAAAGGAGTTTTCATACATTTCACCTCCGAACATATTTTCGCTTTTTATTCTACCTGAAAAGCCAAGATAATCCAACTACCATTTTATTTTTTTGTATGCGACTTGTCTAACAATAAAAAAGCAACATAGAAAAGACGAAAAATGCAACTAAAACATCACATTTTTCGTCTTTTCAATTGAACTCGTTTTTTATTGATCGATCAGCTCAACGGTAAAATCTTCTACCTGAGTGCTATGCCGTATTAAAAATTACACGATTCATTTGTTCTATACTCTCTTACGCTTTCTCGATTTCTGGTGGAAGATAAAACAAACCATGTTTTTCAAATAATTCCCCAATCTGAAACAGTAAGTCTTCTCTTCCTCTGGCAGCCATAAACTGAATCCCTAGTGGCAATCCTTCTTCACTAACATGTGTAGGTAGACTGATTGCAGGTTGCCCAGTTAAGTTCGCTAATTGTGTATAAGGAGTGATCGTCAAGCTCTCTTCAAACATCGCTGACACGACTGCCAACCCTTCATCTGCCGATAAATGAGGGACATCAGCCATCTGTTGACGGATCAAGTCACTTTGTAAGTCAGCTGTGATTTTAGGCGCAGTATCCGCAGTGGTTGGCGAAAGAAACAAATCAAAGGACTCAAACAAGCTTTCCATTGTGACAGCTGCATGATCCCATACGTGCAATGAATGCACATAGTCTGCTGCAGAAAGTTTTTTACCATATTGCCATATTGTCCATGAGATTGGCTCCAGCTCGTTGCTTTCTATCCCTCGCTGCAACCCATTTTCGATCGACTCGATCATTGCTGCCGTTTCAGCACCATTCATTTGATAATAGGAGTTGATCAATGTACGTCCATCTAAAGGATATGGAATCTCAACGATTTCATGTCCTGATTGTTCTAGAAAATGCAGTGCATTTTGAATAGCAATTTGAGCATCTACACTTACTTTCGAGCCGATTGGTGAATCAACACAGACAGCGATTTTCAAACGTTCCTTTACTGGATGCTGTTGCCAAAATGCTGGTGTCACTTGATAAGGTGCCCCACTATTGATTCCTTGTAAAGCGTGGAACAACGCTTTCGTATCTCTCATGGAAACCGTTAATCCGAAGTCGATGGACGCTCCTTGCCAGCCTCGCCAAGCATTTGGACCGACTGGCATTGTTCCTCTTGATGGCTTCAAGCCGATCAAGCCAGAAAATGAGGCTGGAATACGGATCGAACCACCCCCGTCACTGGCACCTGCCATCGGAACGATCCCTGCCGCAACTGCCGCTGCAGCTCCGCCACTTGATCCTCCTGGAGAGTATGCCAAGTTCCATGGGTTTCGTGCTGGGCCATATAATTGTGGATCGGTAATATTCTTAAAGCCAAATTCAGGCGCATTCGTTTGTCCAAATGGAACTAAACCAGCTTTTTCAACTGCTTGGACATAATTCGAATTTTTAGACGCTCGGTGTTGTTCAAAAATCCGTGAACCAGAAGTTGCTAACCAGCCTTTTTTTTCTTGTCCTAGCATTTTTAAAGGAAATGGGATTCCTGCTAGTAGCGAATCACTCTCCAATTGTGGTTGTTTTCCATTTGATTGGAAATCAAGTGATTCAAGTGTGACAAATGCGTTGATTTCTGGATTGAGCTTTTCGATTTTTCGCTTTGTTTCTGTAAAAAGTTCTTCCGAGCTGAATTGCTTTGTTTTTAAACCATTCGCAAGATATGTTGCATCTTTCATGCTCTCCCTCCTCAGTTACGGTTATTTTCTCATATGACAGAAAAAGCAACAATGTTTACGCCTAGTCTCTTATTCTAAATAGAAAAACACTTAAAGCAGCTGAATGCTTCAAGTGTTCTACTCTAGTTATAAGAATGAAAGAGGTATTACGACATCGAGCGTAATTTCCCTCTAAATTCGTCGATTGAATGGTAGCCTTTTTCCGCCATGATCGTCTCCAATTCTTTACTGATACGATCAAAAATAGCTACTCCCTCTTTGTGAAGTTCCGTGCCGATCTGTAACATACTTGCGCCACATAATAAATGTTCAAAAGCATCTTGTCCATTGCGGATACCGCCAGTACCGATGATTTTGATCTCTGGTTTCAAGCGGGTATAAAATGCCCGGACATTCGCTAACGCAGTAGGTTTGATATATTCTCCTCCAAGTCCACCAAAACCATCTTTTGGTTTGATGACGACTGTTTCACTCTCAGTATCGATATAAAGGCCATTTCCCACACTGTTGATCGAGTTCACATAGGCGATCGGGTACTGATTCAAGATTTCCGCCATTTGATCAAAGTGGGCGAAATCAAAATAAGGAGGAAGTTTGATCCCCAACGGTTTTGAGAACACTTGAAAGACTTCTTTCAATAAAGCTGCTGTTGCCTCGAAATCGTAAGCTAGCTGCGGTTTTCCTGGAACGTTCGGGCATGAAAGATTCAGCTCAGTGATCCCTTGGTAATCACTTTCTTCGATCAACTTCAACATTTCCAGATTTTCCTCTGCACTCATACCGGCAATCGAGAAAAACAATGGTTGTTCTTGTCCATGCTCTTTCTCGTAGGCCAATGCATAATCCAGATAATAGGAAAAACCTAAGTTTGGTAAGCCCATCGAATTGATACTCCCCAGTGGCACATCATAATAACGAGGTTCAGGGTTTCCTGCTCGCTCATTGATGGTACAGCTTTTTGTAATGAACGCCCCCGCATTCGAATGTGCAAGTTCATCTAATTCCGCTGTAGTCATGCAATGGACACCAGAAGCGTTCATCAAGGGATTTTCAAAAGAATGATTTAAGAAAGTAGTCGTTAAGCTCAAGTTATTCTCTCCTTTTAATAAAGCGTTTTTTCTAGTGTATCATTTAAGCGAACAAAATCAACAAAAATTTATCGAATGTTCGATCAATCATCGATTTCTGAAGACAATACTTCTCCTGTTTGACTATTGATTTTTACATTTGTCGTTTGGTTGCCATTTTTCACTTTGACATCCCAATAAGTAGTTCCTAATTCTTTATCAAGGTCCCAATCTGTAGCAGTTCCAGCGCCAACTTTTTCAACCGCGATTTTCCCAGCTTCTTCGATCGAGATCAGATTGCTGACATCTAAACCGTCTTCTGATTTTTTCTGGCCGTTTTGTTCGTCACGATCTAATTGCTCTGGATTCTCTGCCTCAAGTTTTTCGTCCATCGCATTGATTTTCACTGAATATTCGTTTTGATCATCGACACCTTCAATTTTGTAGAAGTAGCTTCCCCAATCACTATCGAGTTCTAAGCTAGTGATTGCTGCATCTGGGTATTTGTTTTGGAATAATTCAATCGCGCGATCCGCAGAAACTTGAATATCAGGGTTTGCTGTTTGTGAAGAGGATGAATCACTAGAAGCAGCAGAACCAGCAGTTGTGCTAGATTCTTCTGTCTTATTCGTAGAAGTTACGGTCGTTTCTGACGACTGGTTGGTCGTACTTGAAGGGGTATTTGTTTGGTTTGGCTGGCACCCCGCTAAAAGTAGTAAAGAAAATAAGCCTGTAAAAATAACTTTTGATTTCATAACAATTCTCCTTTTTATTAGGTATCTATTCTCAGTATAACGAAAAGAGTGAATACTGTCAGCCGATACCATGAAAAATCGGTCTACAGTCTGATTTTAAAAAAAAAGAAGAACCTGTTTTTACGTAAAAAAGTAAAAACAGGTTCTTTTCATTTAAATAAAAAAAACAAAAAATTAGTTAGTTATTTTCGATGCATTGGGATCGAATTGTTCCCTGGATGGACTAACAAGTACTGGATCACATCGATATTGCTCGATTCAAAGGATGCGGCACAGGCTTGTAAATAAAGATCCCACATACGATAGAACCGATCACCCATCTCCTGAGTCACCTGCTCTTGAACCGCATGGAAACGTTGTGTCCAATGTTGTAATGTCCATTGGTAATCACGACGTAAACTTTCTAAGTCGATCACTTGTAGATCGTTTTCCGTGATATCCTTAATCAGTTCCGTCACACCTGGTACATAACCGCCAGGGAAAATATATTTATTGATCCACGCATTCGTTGCACCACCTTGTTGTCGGCTGATTCCATGGATCAAAGCAGTTCCTTTAGGTTTCAACAAATCTTTGACTACTTTGAAATATTCAGGTAGATTTTCTGACCCTACGTGTTCGAACATCCCCACACTGGTGATATGATCGAAAGTCTCCCCTTTCAACTCACGGTAATCCATTAGAAACACACGACATTGGTCTTCTAGATGCTCTTCTTTGATTTTATTGGTGATGAAGTTGTATTGTTCTTCACTAAGAGTAATACCAGTCGCTTTGACATGATATTCTTTTGCAGCAGTAAATAGTAACGTTCCCCAGCCACAACCAATATCCAAGAGGGATTCCCCTTCTTTGATAAATAGCTTATCTAAAATATGATGGACTTTATTGATCTGTGCTTGCTCCAGACTATCTTCTGGAGTTTTGAAATAAGCACAAGAATACGTCAACGTTGAATCAAGCCATAAGCGATAAAAATCATTGCCTAAGTCATAATGAGCATGGATATCCGCTTTATTTTGTTGCTTTGTGTGTTTCTCTTTTTTTGGTAACCACTTCAGATAATCTTTGCTACGCAAGAAACTATCGGTATGACTGTAAGCATCATTGATCAATGATTGGATGTTTCCTTCGATTTCAATGCGATGATCCATATAAGCTTCCCCTAAAGAAAGAGAAGCATTTCTAGTCAACTCTTTGATTGGGATCTCTTCATTGAACGTGATCTTGATTTGCGGAGGGTTATCGGTATCCCCATACTGCTTCGTCGTTCCATCCCAATATGTGACTTCTACTGGAAGTGAAAAAGAGTGCGAAAATAGTTGATGATAAATTGTTTTTTCTAACATAATGATCCTCCTAAAACAAAAATTACACTATTACGTTATACCTATTTCGCCAAAGAATCAACAGATTACAGGTAATAAATAAAAGCTTTTTGAAAATTTCAGAAACACAAAAATAAAGAATGCAAGGACGGAGACATTTCTGCTTCCCCTCTTACATTCTTCATTTTTTGATTCGATCAGACTTGGATCGCTTTTGAATCTTTGAAGCCAGTTTTAGCAAAAATCCATAGTAACAATAAAACGGCTATGGTCGACTGGATTCCCATCATCAAGACAAAATCAAAATGGATGAAACCGACAAAACCAGCAATTATCGAACTCACACCTAGAACATTCAACATCAAATTTGCGCTCTCTTTAAAGTTTTTTATAGAAGAAAATTTGCTTTTTCTTGTTAGCCATAAAAAGAAGGCAGCGCCGAACAAAATCAAGCCAGTCATGATAAATAATAAAATACCCAACGTCAAACTGTAAGATAAAATGATCATCGGTCGATTACTCGCATAAAATTCATTCTCTAAAAACTGTTCAAACTCCTTAGGACTTGTCATTCTCATAAAATCAAATGAGGAGGGATACGACATCCTATATTCTCGTGTTTGTCCATCCTCTTCTTGACGAATCGTCCAACTGGTCTCTTCAAAATTGATTGCGGCTCCTCTTTCTGCCATTTCTTCTGTTGTCAGTGCTGTTCCGATGATGACATCGTTTGTTACACTGATGATCTCAGAGTCAGCTGTTAAGCGACCGTTGGTAAGTTGTAGTTCACGTAAGCGTGCCACCCCTTCCTGATCGATCAACGTATTCACCGATAAGAATTGTTCCATCGGGATCGCCGAGACTTGATTCGTATAAAATAAAGTAATGGGCATGACCATAAAAGAAATCAGAAACAGAAAGATCATGATAAATTTTGGCCAAGTGAGTTGTTTTCTACCTAGAAACAACTGTTTTGGACTTCTTAAGCTTGAAAAGTAATTGAGTGGGAATTTATCCATAGCAAACGACTCCTAACCTTTGGTACCGCCTGATGTCAGTCCGGTCACAAAGTTTTTTTGTAAAAAGAAGAACAATAAACATATTGGTACAGCAATCAAGATCGCTCCCGCCGCAAACAGAGAAACGCGTTGGTTGGTTACATCAGAAATAAAGGTTTGTAATCCAACTGCGACTGTTTGATTTTCAGGCGTACGAAGTAGGAAACGTGCCAACATGAAGTCACCAAATGGTCCCATAAATGCCCAAAGCGCTTGGACTGCGATCATTGGTTTGACTAATGGCAAGACGATTTGCAAGAAAATCCTAAAGTGTCCTGCGCCATCCAATTTAGCTGATTCATCTAAATCGATTGGGACTGTATCGAAGTACCCTTTCATCAGCCAAGTGTTCATTGGGATTCCGCCACCGATATAAATCATTGTCAGGAACCAATAACGATCCAATGCACCTAATAGAAAGGCCATCACATAAAAAGCGGTCAATGCTGCCATCGTTGGTACCATTTGGATCACTAGAAAGAACATCAAACTTGATTTTCTTCCGATGAAACGATAACGACTATACGTATAACCGGCAAGTGTCACAACAGTTACTTGAATGACCATCGTTAAAACAGAAATGATCAACGTATTTTTATACCACGTGCCATACAAGGTTTCATTGAATAAGCGAGAAAAATTATTTAAGGTCCAATCACCGGTGAAATCCAAACTAAAAGCAGCAATATTCCCTGGTTTGAAAGCAGTACTAGCTGTGATCAATAACGGATAGATGATAATGATCGACAATAGGATCAAAAACACATAAGTAAAGAAATGCGAAAGTCTCCGTTGGAACTTAGCACTCGTACTAAATTTTTTCATGACTAGTCCTCCATTTTGAACGCATTAGTTTTCTTGAATACCAACAGAGAAACGGCAATGACGATCATCGAAATGATCAGCGTGATCGCAGAAGCCATCGAATACTGTGGCGAGGTCCCAGTGGTCAATTTATAGATCCACGAAATCAAGATATCTGTTGATCCTGCACCACCACCGACACTTCCCGGTCCCCCATTATTGAAGAGGTAGATCATGGAGAAGTTATTGAAGTTCCCTGTATACTGCGTAATGAACGTTGGTGCTGCTACAAGAAAGATTGCTGGAAGCGTGATACTTGAGAAGCGCTGCCAAGCATTCGCACCGTCGATTTTCGCTGCTTCGTAAAGATCTTCAGAAATCGATTGTAAGATACCTGTGACCATCACATAGATGTAAGGAAAACCTAACCAGCCTTGTATCAAGATGATTGCGACTTTTGTCCAGTTCGGATCAGTTTTCCAAGGAACGGAGGCAATATCTACAAAAGGGATATTATTCAAGAATGGAATGACTTGCGTGTTGATTGCTCCCACACTATCGTTAAAGATGTTCGAAAAACTCATGATCGTGATAAATGCTGGGACTGCCCATGGTAAAAGGAAAATAATTCCAAAAACACGTTTAAATTTGATAAATTTCTGATGCGCAATTACTGCTGTAAATACACCTAACGTGATTTGTAAGGTAGTTGCACAAAGCGTCCAGATGACGGTCCAAGAGAATACGGCAACAAACGTGTTTCGATAAGAACTTAAAAAGAAAATACTGAAGAAGTTTTCTGCTCCCACCCAATCGATCAAACTTGCTGGTGGGATGTGTTTGAAATCATAATTTGTAAATGCTGTAAATAATGTCACTAGAACCGGAAAGATGATCGTGAAAATCATCAATAGATACGCTGGAAGCGTCAAGAGATAAGGAAAGCCTTCATCACCCACATTATGTATGACTTCCTTCATTGTTCGATTGATCTTTTTTCCTTCTTTTCTCATGACTGCGACACGTTTTGCATCTACTAGATTGATGAAATAAAAAAATAAAAACAAGGCAGTCACAATCAATTGCAAAGTTCCTTGGATCAACATAAATAATGAGTGATCTTCCATTGGTACACTACCTAAAGTAACTAAACCAATTAAGGATTGAAAACCACCTAAAACCATTTGGATGATAAATCCGATAAATAGTGCTAAAAATACGACCCCTTTAAATACTTGACCATTTGCAAATTGACCCAATCCTGGAATGATCGAACGTAACATCGTGCCTTTGACATTGACCGCTGTATCTTCTTGTTGCATGGTGTTGTTCCCCCCTCTTGATACTAAAAACAGGTGCTATATGTTGAAGCGCCTTTTCTATAAAATCATCTCACGTTCATCAAAGGTAAAACATGGAGCTGAGAAGCAATTTCCTTCACAGCTCCAACCTTTTTGATGATCTAATTAATATTTTTGCTCAATTGCTTCGCTGATCGTCTTCACCGCGTCGTCAGCCGATTCTTTTGGTGTTTTTCTGCCTGAACCAGCATCAAACATCAAGTTTTCTGCGCCTGTCCAAACTTCTGCCATCTCTGGAATATTTGGCATTGCTTGTGCTGTTTCATATTGTTCAATAACTGCAGTCGTCAATTCATCATTTGTGCCTTTTGCTGTTTCACGAGCCGCTTGATTGGCTGGTACTTCGTTGACCATTTCAAAGAATTTTTCTTGGTTTTCTGTATTGGTTACATAATCTAACCATTTTTGAGCCACTTCTTTATTCTTAGAGTAGTTACTTACGACCCAACCTTTTCCTCCACCAAATGGTTGATAAGATTCACCATTATTCAATGTTGGGATTTTTGATACGCCATAATTGATGTCGTTTTCTTGATAAGTTTGTGCTTGCCATGGTCCATCAATGATCGCTGCTGTCTTGTTTGACATGAACTGTTGGTTGACAAAGTCGCCAGCACTCTTGATATCTTGCATTCCTTTAGGCCAAACATTTTGGAACCAATCTGTGGCATAAGTGATTCCTTCTACTGCTCCTGCATTGTTTAACCCAATTTCAGATGGGTCTGTTCCATCTTCACCAAATACATACCCACCGTAACCAGAAATCAAGCCATATGAATAATAAAAATCAGTCCATTTTGCTAAAAATCCTGTATTCGTTCCTTCTTCAGATTCAAAATTGAAACGTTCATCTTTTGCTAACGCTTCCAAATCTTTGAAAGTTGTCGGTGCAGTGTCAACTAGATCTTTGTTATAGTATAAAACTAGTGTCTCGATAACTGCCGGTGCTCCATAGATTTTATCCTCGTACGTTACTTGAGCTTTATCCGTATCATTGTAATCTGCTTCGTTCCCCAATTTCACTTCTGCCAAATGTCCTTGTTGCCCTAATGCTCCGATCCGGTCATAAGCTGCCATCATGACATCTGGTGCTTTTCCTGCAGGACCATCTAACGCAAGCGATTCTAATTGTTCGAACATGTCTTTTTCGACTAACTTGATTTTTACGTCGTTATCTTCTTCAAATTTTGTTTTGATCTCATTGACATAATCTTTGTAGCCAGAATCGACAGAAATCGTCAATGTTTTTCCATCTTCTTCATTTGCTGCAGTTGAAGAACCGCCATTACCACAGGCAGCAAGTCCCCCGATAAACCCTAAAGATAATGCACCTAACCCGAATTTTTTTAGCAACTGTTTACTCATTTTTTTTCCTCCGATTCTATTCTATTCCTCTTACAATTTGATTATATGTTTACAAAAGCTTGATTTGCAAACGCTTTCTCTATGTTACCGATAACAACTTAACAAAGGATCAAAAATCCATTCGTTTGGACTTCAGCTTTGCCGTCTTTTAAGATGTCACAATTTTGGCTGAATAAAACATCATTTTCTAAATCGACCAAGTACGGTTCTGTTCCTTGATTGAAATAAGCATGAATGGTTTGCTGATCGAGATGACGAGTCAAATGAATTTGTTCGTTTTTATCGTCGACCGATCGCCAAGTCAGATCCCCTTCAATCAACACTTGTTGCACTTGTTTACGCACACAGATCAATTCTTTGACGAACCCCTTCAATTCAAGATCTTGCTGGTCCTTTTCCCAGACCATACATTTTCGACAGTCAGGATCATCATGACCTGTCATGCCGATTTCTGTTCCGTAGTAGATGCAAGGCGCCCCTTTTTGTAAGAACATGAAAGCTAACACTGATTTCATCAGTTCCTTGTCCTCTTTACACAAAGTCAATATTCTTGCTGTATCATGAGAATCCAATAGATTGAATGTTCCTTCATTGACTTGATCACGATATAGCATTTGCTGATGATTCATGCCACTGACCATTTGAGTGGGTGTGATTTTTTTATGGACGAAATAGTCTTTGATCGAATCCATAAAGGCGTAGTTCATCACCGCATGGAATTCATCGCCCTGTAACCAAGCTTGAGAAGAATGCCAGATTTCACCTAAAATATAAATATCAGGTTTGATCGTAGTGACCGCTTCTCTGAATTTCTTCCAAAAATGATGATCCACTTCATTTGCTACATCTAACCGCCATCCATCGATATCAAATTCCTTGACCCAATACGTGGCAATATCTAATAAATAATCTTGTACTTCTTGATTTGCTGTATTGAGCTTAGGCATAAATGGCGTAAATGCAAACGTATCATATGCCAGATTTTCGGCTGTTTCAGGAACATCTGTCATTTGATAGGCATCCACTGGAAATGAATGGATGTGGAACCAGTCTTTGTAGCGGGATTTCTCGCCATTTTCGATCACATCTTGCCATTGTGGTGCATGACTACCCATATGATTGAACACGGCATCCAGCATGATTCGGATTCCTTTATCATGCGCTTTTGTGATTAACTCTTTCAATAACTCTTTATCACCAAATTGTGGATCGACCGCATAATAATCGATCGTGTCATATTTGTGATTCGAGGTTGCTTCAAAAACAGGACAGAAATAAATCCCTGTGATCCCTAAATCAGCTAGGTAATCGAGATGATCGATCACCCCTTGAAGATCTCCGCCAAAGAAATCTTCTCGATCCGGGTCTTTACTTCCCCAAGGCAACGTCCCTTTAGGATCATTTGTTGGATCACCATTCGCAAAGCGTTCAGGAAATATTTGATACCAAATCGTTTGTTTTGCCCATTCAGGTACTTTGAAGCGATCGATTTGTTGAAAATATGGCATACGGAAATAATAGTTTGCATTCGCCAATGTTTCTTCTTGATAAGGGAATATTCCTTGGTCTCCGTAAAAACAATCCATCCCATCAATTCCCACGATGTGAAACCCGTATTGCAATCGTCTAGTATCACTCGTCAACTCGATTTCCCAGTAATCATGAAGAAGTGTACTTAACCCTTTTTTCATTGGTTGTTCTTTTAAATACCAATTTTCTGAGAAAATCGTATATGGATCTCCGCTGATCACAGAAACGTGTTTGACATCATCTTTACTTGTACGTAAGCGAATCCGCATTGTTGTCTCACTGTATAAATAAGCAAATTCACTTTCGGGTCGATGATAAATTGCTGCAGTATTCATTTCAGTCCTCCCTTGTCTTTCAGTTAACAAAAACAACTATAAAAGATAAATAACCGAAAGACAACGCTTACATTCCTGTTATCGGTAACAAGATTTTTATCAAAAAAAAAGATGAATGACACACTGTTTACAAAACACGCGTGATTCATCTTCTTAAATACTATTTAATTCTATATGTTTTTTTATCGTACGCATACTTCAACAACTGCTTTTCTTGCCATGTGACACCAATCCCTGATTGACCAGGAATCATCAAAAGTCCATTTGTGATTCTAGCTTTTGGTTCGACGATATCATCATGGAAATAGCGATCAAAAGCAGACAAGTCTCCTGGAAAAGTAAAGCAATCTTGACTTGCAAAATGCAGATTCATCGCTCGACCGACTCCGGATTCAAACATGCCACCTAACCAAACGAGCAAGTCATTTTCCTGACAAAAATCAACGATCCTTAAAGCCTCAGTGATCCCTCCCACTCTGGGAATCTTTAAATTGATTGCCCGACAACTTCCCAATGCATGAGCTGTTTTTACGTCTTCCAGTGTTCGGATATTCTCATCAAGACAAACAGCTGTTTTGATTTCCTTTTGAAGTATGGCATGGTCAACATAGTCACGAGGGTGAAAAGGTTGTTCGATCATCGCAAGCTTCAAGGCGTCCATTTTCTTGAATAACGGCAGATCGTTGATCGTATAAGCAGAATTTGCATCTGCCATCAATTGGATCTCTGGATATTGCTCACGCAACGCTTGCAGTGGCACTAAGTCATAGCCAGGAGTGATTTTCAACTTGATTCGTTGGTACCCTTGATCAACATAAGTTTTTGCAGTCGCAAGTAAATCTATCGGGTTGTCATGGACACCAATACTGACACCTACGGGAATCGCTGATCGTTCGGCAGAAAACAACTTTTGTAATGGGCGTCCTATTCGACGAGCATAAAGATCCCAAACAGCTGTTTCAACTGCTGATTTTGCCATAAAATTCCCTTGCGTATGCTTGAAAGCTGACCAAATTTCTGAGGGATGCGAGAAGTCAAGTTCGAATAAACAAGGAATCAGCTCTTTTTGTAATACCGATCGACTCATATCAATCGTTTCTTCAATGTAATCTGCTCGTTCAAAAGCGACCAGCTCGCCTATCCCCTGATTCCCTAACTCGTCTTCCACGATCAACAAATCAAAAGCTTTTGTTTCCAATCGACCATAGCTCGTTCTAAAAGGTGTCACTAAGGGTAGTCGCAAACAGTACTGTTGGATGTTGACTATTTTGATGGCGTCCACTCCCTTTCCATTTCATTGATCCAAGTAGTAACAGTTGTTTCAAATAGCCTAGGTTGCTCGATGTGACAACAGTGCCCGCAATCCGCAAGGACCTGGCAACAAAAAATCTCTTTAACATCTGTCATTTGTTTACCGATCTTTTGAAACTTCTCATCCTTTTGACCAACAAGATACAATAGTGGGCATTCGATACTCGCTAAATCTGGCCAATAATTTTTTTGCGCGCCAGTTCCCATATAGTAAAGACTTAATGCTAAACCTAGCTTATTTTGAGCAAGTCGCTCGTTTCTTACTCTGCTTTTTTGTTCCAAGGGTAACGCCTGTTGTGAAGCAAATAGTGGTAACTTCTCCCAATCATCAACAAAATCAATCAGAGGCTCTCTCATTAAACGTAAAGAAAGTTTTCGATCAGCTTTTTTACGACTGTTTCGTTGCTGTTCATCCGCAATCCCGGCAGTTCCACCTTCTAAAATGAGCCCTTTGATTCCTTGTGGTTGTTCGATTGCCCAAGCAAGTGCCACTCGTGCACCCATCGAGTAGCCTAATACATAAAAAGAGGAAATTTCTAATAATGAGACAAAACTCGTCAAATCGGCTACTAATGACGTAAGTTGGTAACGATAAGGATGCAGGTAAACCGCTGTTTTTCCATGACCGATCAAATCAATGGCTAAGTAATTAAACTGAGGATTCTCAAACATGAACGTTTGTGCACTACCGGTAAAGCCATGCAAACAAACAACCGTTGGTTGCTTTGGATCAGTATGCTGTAACCAACGGTAATGGTAAGTAGCAGCTCGAACAGTCTTAACTGGCATCAGCCTATTTCCTCCTGATAACGACGCTTCATCTGTTCCCATAACTGGACAGGTTCTTGTTGTTGCCCTCTAATTTTAATCAATGTCCAATCCCTTTGATTCCGGCTTTTTTCAATCGCTTGCTCAAACTCTTTACTTGAAGTTGGTTGTATATAATGACCATTATATAAATCTGCTACCTTCTCTAATTCTAAATCAAGTGGCGTACCAAACAATGGTTCAAAATCAGTCTCTGGGAGTTGGTTTTGAGGAAGAAAAGAAAAGATTCCCCCACCATTGTTGTTCAATACGATTAAAGTAACAGGTAAGTGATAACGTCGAATTAGCTCCAACGCGTTCATGTCATGAAACAGCGCAAGATCGCCGATCAAGACAAACATCCGCTTGTTCCTTACCAAAGCGATTCCTGCCGCTGTAGAAATCAACCCGTCGATCCCGTTGACCCCTCGATTTCCGTAGATTGGAAATGATTCTCCAGTACGCGAAGCAAAACGATCAACAAAGCGGATCGCGTTACTATTTGCCAAAAATAAAGCTTCCTCTGATTTTATCGCTTGCAATAACTGGCAACTAGCATTGCTTTCGCTCCATTCATCGATAGACAATTCTTTAGTGATGACTTCTCTCGCTTTTTGATAAGCTCTTTTCCATTGCGCCAACCATTCGTCAGAGGTTGGCGAATTAGGTAGTGCATCCAAAGTTTCCGATACTAGTTTACAGAAATCAAGTACACCGATTTGGATAAAACTTGTTCCTAAATGCAATGGATCACGCCATTCTTCCTCATCGATCAACACATAGTCAGAAATAGCTTCGTGATTTTTTTTTAAATAAAGCATCACATTTTTAGCTACAGGAAGATTACCAAATTGCCAAATGACTTCAGGAGTTTCAGGAACCGGTCCAGAAAAAATCAAATCTGCATGCGGAAGATAGCCATCGCTCATTTGTTGACAAGCACCTAAATTTGCCAAGGGATCACCAATGATTGGCCATTGTAAAGATGTTGCTAAAGTAAGTAACGCTTTTGCCTCATCAGGTGTCAATTCTTTACCGACGATCATAATCCCTTTTTTTGATAACCAAGGAACAAGCTCTGGCATTTGCTTCGACACAATTTGAGTAACCAGTTTTTTGGGATGAAAAGATCCATCAAGAGAAAAAGTTAAATCAGGCAATAAAGGCTCTCTAAAAGGCAAGTTGATCTGAATTGGCCCTGCCGGTACACGCATTGCTTCATAGGCACAATTGGCGCCATGCCAGTAGCTATACCGTATCATTTCCGGAGTGGCTTCAGGAAGTGCTAATTCGATAAACTTTTTGATATGCGAACCAAATAACTTTTGTTGGTCCATCGTTTGTGGCGACCCAACGCCACGTGCTTCTGGTGGACGGTCTGCTGTAAGCACTAGCAAAGGAATGTTTGTTGCTTTTGCTTCACAAACTGCTGGAAAGAAGTTCGCTGCGGCAGTTCCCGACGTACAAAGAACTCCAACTGGTTGCTTTAATGCTTTCGCCATACCTAATGCACAAAATGCCGCAGATCGCTCGTCTACAATCACCGTTGTTTTGATTTCCGGATCTCTATGAAGTAACAAGGCAAGTGGGGTCGATCGTGAACCGGGACTGATGACGACATTTTTAAGCCCGCCTTCTTTCATTCCCTTGATGAAAGCCAATAAATACGCAGTCATTTCTTGTTGTTTAGTCATCCCTTCACTCCTCTAAGCATAGGTTGAAATTTTAGCAATGTTTCTTGGCGTTCTGCCTCAGGATCAGAATCCGCAACAATGCCACAACCTGCATATAATATTCCTTCGGTTTCAGTCAAGATACCCGAGCGGATGCCTACAGCAAACTCTCCGACATCCTCGATCGGGTCCAACCACCCGATTGGTGCCCCGTATAACCCTCTACCGAAAGGTTCATGATCTTTGATCCATTGCAACGCCAGTTCTTTCGGTTCACCACCTAAAGCAGGAGAAGGATGGATCAATTTTACTGCATCGATCAATGAGACTCCCTGCTTACGTTCTCCAGAGAAAGTCATCGCTAAATGCTGAATATCGCGGTTTTTCAATAAACGGCGGGATGAGACAGCGACATCACCGGCGACAATATTCGCTAATTGATTCTCTAATCGTTGAGCAACAATTCCGTGTTCTTGTGTATTTTTAAAGTCTTTTAAAAGTTCTTTACCGATTTCATCGTCTTCCTGCACAGTCGATCCTCTAGGTGCCGAACCAGCTATCCCAGCAGTCATAAATTGGCTTTTCGTTCCTTGGACCAATCGTTCTGGTGTAGCACCAATGAAAGCATGTTGATCGGATGCTAAAAGAAATAGATAAGTTTGTGGTTGTTGTTCAGATAAACGCTGAAGAATTTGAGTTGTCGACTGGAATGATCCGTGTATTGCCATTTGTCTCGCTAAGACGACCTTTTTAAGCGAAGTTGCTTCGAGTACGATTTCTTTCCTCGCATCCTCTACATTGCATAGAAAAGCTGGAATTGCCAGCTCTTCTGACGACACAAAGATATTTGCAGATTGTTCTTGTTCTTTGCCTTTTAACAATTCACTAACAAGACTATCTAAATACGAAAAACCTTTTAAAAGACTTCTGATTGTTGTAGCTTCTTTTCTGATTGTCAGAATAACTTGAGTCTTTGAACCTATTCGCTTGAAAAGAATACTTGGTAAAATGAAAAAGCCAGATTCAAGCTTACTCCAAATTTTTTCTTTTAGGTTGTTTGGATCAAATGGAAAGCCTCCAAAAAGCAAAGGTCCCCCCTTCTGTCTCGATACGTTTAAAAAACTTTTAGAAAACTCAAGAGAGAATCCTTTTATAGCACTGGGTATGTCATCATATTCCCCAACAAATAAATTTTCTCCTAGCCCTAATAATTCACATTCCTCATCAGGAGTACACCAATAAAAGCGATCTCCTTTAGAGGGGACAAGAGACAAGAGTTTTTTAACCGTTTGTTCACCAAGCTCGTAGCTATAAGTAAAATAAAGATGATTTCCCAAAAGCTGATCATCGATTGAGCTATCTAATTTGATATTCAATGTAATTCACTCTTTCTTCTGTCATTAAAAGACGTTTGATTGGTTTTCCGGTCGCAGTTTTTGGAATTTCAGAGACACAGTAGATTTTAGTAGGATGCTTGTAACGTGCTAATGGCGCTAATAGCTCTGTGATTTCTCTATCAGTAAGGGGTTCATTCAATCGCACATAAGCCACAGGAGTTTGTCCCCACGTTTCATCCCAAGTGCCTACGACAGCGACCTCCGCAATTTTATTGCAAGTTAAAAGTACTCGCTCGATTTCAACTGGGAAAATATTCTCTCCCCCCGAAATAATACGTTCACTCATGCGACTGACAATATAAAGATAATCCTCTTCATCAAGGTACCCCCAATCGCCAGTGTGAAACCAACCATCCTCTGTCCAAGAATCCGGATTGACGCAATTCAAATAGTGGTCGATGATCGATGGCCCTTTGACTAAAATCTCTCCCATTTGATCTGAATTCTTATCTTTTTGAATACGGATCGATACCTCAGACAAAGCTTTACCAGAAGAACCGGTTTTTGCTCCGAATGACTCCGGAGAAAGGGCGACGATCTGTGAACAGGTTTCTGTCATGCCATAAGAAAGCATCACAGGCACCTGTTTTTCCATACATGCTTGCATGACTCGTCTTTCTCCCGGCCCTCCCCCTAATAATACTTTTTTGAATGAGGGAGCATAACCACTTTCTGGGATCAATGGTTCAAGGTCTTTCAACATTTTGCTGACCAAAGAAATATAGTTGCCACTTCCATTTGCTAAAAGTTGATGGACTTGTTGAGGAGAGAATCCCTGCAACAGAGTCACTTGGATGCCTAAAGCAAGTGAGCGTAATAAAATAGATAAGCCACTAATGTGATAGAGTGGCACACAGCAGATCCAGCTATCTGAACGATCTACTTCTAAACTTAGCGCAGTCGCTTGGCTACTCGCATAGTGATTGGCAAATGTTTGCGGTACGCCTTTCGGTTTACCTGTCGTTCCAGAAGTATACATGATTGATGCGATTGACGCTTCTTGATACCCCTCATCAAACCAATCCTTCGGCTGTAGAACGTGTAATTCCGAAGGATCGGGAAATGAATACCAAGTGATTTGTTCGTTGACCGCTAATTTTTTGGCGGAAATAAGAATAAATGTCCCTGCATCTGCCATCTGTTCACTGATCTCATTCGTTGTCAAGCGTGTATTGACAAACTGGATCTCTTTTCCTAATTCCCATAATGCTAAGATCGATAAATAGCCATCTAGATCATTTTCACAATACAAGGCAACTCGTTCACTCGCTTTGGGTAATATTCGATGATAATACTCTGCAAAACTCTGAACGTGGGAAGTCAGTTCGCGAAAAGACAAACATTGATCGTTCCACTGACAAGCTGGTGCATCTGGATGAAGCATTGTTTGTTTTTGCAACCAGCTATTAGGTTGAGGTTTAAGGGAACTTAGGGAATTGGTCAAAATCAGGTTCTCTTTTTTCTTTAAATGCGTCGCGCCCTTCTTGTGCTTCATCCATGGTGTAATATAAAAGCGTCGCATCTCCGGCCAATTGTTGGATACCTGCTAAGCCATCTGTATCTGCGTTCATTGCCGCTTTGATCATTCGTAGAGCTAGCGGGCTTTTCTTCAACATCTCTTCTGCCCACTCAATCGTCACGTCTTCCACTTGTTCGATTGGTACGACCGTATTGATCCAATTCATTGCCAATGCTTCTTCAGCACTATATTGCTTCGTCATGAACCAAACCTCTTTCGCTTTTTTATGTCCTACGACCCGAGCTAAGTAACCTGAGCCATATCCACCATCGAAGCTACCAACGTTAGGCCCTGTTTGACCAAATTTCGCATTTTCCGCTGCGATTGTGATATCACACACAAGTTGTAAGACATTGCCCCCACCGATCGACCAACCTTTGACCATCGCGATCACTGGTTTAGGAATAACTCGGATCAACCGTTGCAAGTCTAATACATTCAAACGTGGAATTTGGTCTTCACCAACATACCCACCATTTCCTCGAACTTTCTGATCACCACCTGAACAGAATGCTTTGTCACCAGCTCCTGTCAAAATGATAACACCGATATCTTGACGATCACGACTGATTGTAAAAGCTTCAATCATCTCAAAGACTGTTTTTGGTGTAAAAGCATTATGGACCTCTGGGCGATTGATTGTTATCTTAGCAATCTTCCCATATTGTTCAAATAGGATCTCATCGTATTCCTTGATTGTTTTCCATTCTCTCATTTCTATCTCCTCCTAAAATTCATTAAATTTATTATACACAAGAAAAAAGAAAACGTTTGAGTATCTTAAAATAAATTTAGAATTTCTGTTATACTAAAAAAAAACAAGATTGGAGCATACCTATGGATCTATTACAATATCTTGGAATCGAAATACTATCCGTCAGTTCAAAAGAAGTCCAATTGACTTTTGCAATTGAAGAAAAGCATCACCAACCTTATGGCTATTTGCATGGAGGAATCAATGCTGTATTGATCGAAACGGCTTGTAGCATTGGGGCTAACGAATATTTACAAGCCCCCCACTTTGCTGTAGGGATCGATCTGCAAGTCCAACATTTAAATAAAGCCTCTACAGGTACCTTGAAAGTGGTCGCACATCCTGAGAAAGTCGGGAAAACTATTCACTTTTGGCAGGCAACGGTTTATTTAGATAATGATTTGAAAATCGCCACTGGCCAATGCACTTTGCTGGTCAATTAACTCTTATAAGGAAAATTAAAAAAAGATTGAACCAGCTCTAAAAATCTCATTCTTTGTTCCATTTCATAATTGTTTTTATTGATTGGTGTCCACTATTTCGACCCATTTTAGCTTTGAACGATTCATTATAAATTTAGGTTTATCTAACTTTCTTTTTCAACTTTGTTAACTTTTATACAAAATTAATGTATAATGAGAATAGTTGGAAATAAATGTATAGTAGGAAGTGGATAAATGAAACACGGTAGAAATATAATTTGGACATACATTAAAATAGTGTTTGCTTTAACTATTTTAGCTATCAGTATCAACATGTTTTTAGGTCCGCATCATATTGCAGCTGGTGGTGTAAGTGGACTTGGTATTTTACTTGAGTCAGCTTTAGGTTTGAACCGAGCAACAGTTATACTGGTTTTGAATATCATCATGTTGATCTTGGCCTTGATTTTTTTAGGCAAGAAACCTTTCTTTAAAGTATTATTTGGTAGTTTAGTCTTCCCAGCGATCATTGAGATCGTCCCAGAATATATGATCACGCCGGATCGTCTCTTATCAGTCATTTTCGGTAGTGCGATCTTTGCTTTAGGTGTAGCTATCTTATACAAAAATAATTCATCTAGTGGCGGTACCACGATCCCTCCCCTTATCTTCAAAAAATACTTCAATTTAAGTACTTCCATTGGACTTTTGTTGACCGATGCTGTCGTTGTTTCGTTAACCTTATTTGTTTTTGGATTTGATGAATTTCTCTATGCGATTCTGTCGATCGTAATTACATCCATCGTGATGAATTACATTGAAACAGGAACAAATCGTCAAAAATCGATCATGGTGCTAAGCGAGAATCATCTTTTAGAAATCCACACACGTTTAAGTCAGGAGATTGGACGAGGGTTCACGATCCTAGAAGCTAGAGGCGGTTATAGTAATCTATCAAAAGAAGTGTTATTGATGGTCGTAACTGACCAAGAATTTTCTAAAGTCAAACCGATAATTGAAGAAATCGATCCGAATGCTTTTGTCATCGTCAATAGTGTAGCAGAAGTCATGGGTAGTGGATTTACGTACCATCCGATCGAATGATGTCCCAATTAAAATGAACGGCCTATTCCTATAAAAAAGTCTACTCTTGGTTTTTATTCATAAATCAGGAGTAGACTTTTTTTCAAAACAAGTTAGTTGCTCTACCTAAATAAATTGTGTACAATTTAATTGTATCAAATATAAAAAGAGGAGTGATTTTTAATGAAAAAAATGTATTCAACAAAAATGATCAATACTGGCGGACGTTCTGGTGAAGTACACAGTCCAGATCACTCATTCGAGCTTAACATTGCAGCTCCAGGTAAACGTGTAGAAGATGCAACAAATCCGGAACAATTGTTTGCCGCTGGCTTTAGTGCATGTTTCAACAGCGCACTAGACTTGATCAAAACACAAAAAAATATTGACGGTGCATCAACAATCAGCGCTCAAGTGTCTCTATATGCAGAAAGTGAAATGAGTTTTGTGTTAGGCGTTGAGATCGAAGGTTCAGTTGAAGGTTTATCACTCGAAGAAACACAAGAATTACTAGAAGCTGCACATAAAGTTTGTCCTTATTCAAAAGCAATAGCTGGCAATATTGAAGTCACTTTGACAGCCGTAGAGAACTAGATTTTTTTAGAAAAAACAAGTATGCTATAAAGTAGCACATTAGGAGGTGGTCTATTTGGAGGAGTTATTACTAAAAAATCAATTATGCTTTCCTTTATATGCCACCTCTAAAGAAATTACTCGTTACTATACGCCCTTGTTGAAGCCACTGGATCTTACTTATACGCAGTATCTTGTTTTACTTGTTTTATGGGAGAGAAAACAAATCACCATGAAGGAATTAGGAAAGATCTTGTGTTTGGATTCAGGAACTTTGACTCCCGTAATAAAGAAATTAACTAGTAAGCAGTATATCACTCGTAAAAGAGATGATTCAGATGAACGAGTATCTATCCTATCTCTAACTGAACAAGGACTTTTGTTGCAAGAACAAGCAAAAGACATTCCAGAAAAGATCCTTGATTTTTTACCTTTAGATGAAGAAGAATTATCTATGCTACTTTACTTGACTAAAAAAATGCTTAAAAATTTTAATAAAGAACAACACGCTCGGTAATCACATTACCGAGTTTTTTTCGCTTGATTGACCAGTTTATAAGAAAAGAGAATCATTTTATTAGTAATTTTTCCTTTATCGTCTTAATATAGAATTAAACAAAGGAGGTTATTATAATGTGTACATCTATTACTTACACAACAAACGATCATTATTTTGGACGGAATTTGGATTTAGAGATTTCTTATAATGAACAGGTGACGATCACTCCAAGAAATTTTCCTTTTGTTTATCGGAAAGCACCAAAACAAGAGTCTCACTATGCGATCATCGGTATGGCAGCAGTTGTAGATAACTACCCCCTCTATTATGATGCAACAAATGAAAAAGGTTTGAGTATGGCTGGTTTGAATTTCCCTGGAAATGCCCATTTTTTTGACGAAGATGCCGAAAAGACCAATATCACACCATTTGAATTTATTCCTTGGATATTGAGTCAATGTAAAAACGTGGAAGAAGCTCGTACGTTATTAGCGGATATCAATTTAGTCAACATCAATTTCAGTGAAGAACTACCGTTATCTCCTCTTCATTGGATATTAGCAGATCAAAAAACATCGATTGTTATTGAATCAGTTGCCGAAGGATTAAAAATTTATGATAATCCAATCGGTGTACTAACAAATAATCCAACCTTTGACTATCAATTATTTAATTTGAACAACTATCGGTCAGTCTCACCGACTACCCTTAAAAATCATTTCTCCGATGAACTTGATTTATCGGTCTATTCTCGCGGTATGGGCGGATTAGGTTTACCTGGAGATTTATCATCTGCTTCTCGTTTTGTCAAAGTTGCATTTACAAAATTAAATTCTGTCAAAGCAACGACTGAACAGGAAAGCGTTAGTCAATTCTTCCATATCCTAAAATCGGTCGAACAACAAAAAGGACTATGTGACGTTGGGAATGGTCAATTTGAGTATACGATCTATTCTTCTTGTTGCAATGTGGATAAAGGAATCTATTACTACACGACTTACACAAATAGCCAAATTAATGCAGTCGATATGACGAAAGAAGATTTAGATAGTACAGAATTACTTACCTATCCATTGATTGAAGAAGAACAAGTCCACTATGTTAACTGATTATTAATCATTTTCTACGCAAAAATGCCTTGAAACATTCCGTTTCAAGGCGTTTTTTACCTATTACAATCATTAGTTGATTTTTCTAAAAGTAACCATACTCATTCCTGTGATCAGCAGACCAAATATCCATGTAAAGAAGCGATTGTGCTCGCCCGTTTTAGGTAATTGCTTCGTTGCTTCCTCTGTTGCTGTTGAAGAATTTTTATAATTAGCTGCTTGATTTGAAGAGTGAGCTATTTTTGTCATTGGTAGAATTTCTTTCGCATTTTCAGACGATTTTTTATTTACCAGTACATCTGTCGTACCAACAGATGGAATTGATTGTTTTCGAATTTGAGACAATGGTTTTACTTGCTCAGGTATTGTGATCGTTGGATTGCTGCCTTCAGGGTGGATTTGTGGTTTAATCACTTCTTCACCACCATGTCCACCATTTCCATCTTCCTCGTTATCTCCTTCATAGTTTCCATTGTTCCCCTCTGGTTTATCCGGTTTTGCATCTGGATTCTCATCTGGATTATCCGGTGTCACATCAGGATTTCCATCCGGATTATCTGGCGTCACATCGGGATTTTCATCCGGATTATCCGGTATCTCATCTGGATTTTCATCTGGATTATCCGGTGTCACATCGGGATTTTCATCTGGATTATCTGGCGTCACAACTGGGTTCTCGTCCGGATTATCTGGTGTCACATCAGGATTTCCATCCGGATTATCTGGCGTCACATCGGGATTTTCATCCGGATTATCCGGTGTCTCATCTGGATTTTCATCTGGATTATCCGGTGTCACATTGGGATTTTCATCCGGATTATCTGGCGTCACATCTGGGTTCTCGTCCGGATTGTCCGGTGTCACATCTGGATTTTCATCTGGATTATCCGGTGTCTCGTCTGGGTTTTCATCTGGATTATCCGGTTTAGGATTTGGATTAGGATCTGGATCAGTCACGCCACCTGTTCCTCCCGCTTTTTGTTCAACTGTTTGACATTGACTATATGGTGTCAAATGATGTCTATCTCCAGGTTGACCATCTGCCACCTTTACAGAGAATAAAGCAGGTCTATTGATTGGTTGTGTTAATGTAATATTAAACGTAAAAGTTGCTAGTTTGTTGTGGAATACAAGTGAAGATGGATCGTGTTCGATCTTCAATGCTGGATCAACGTTTTCAAATTGGACAACAGACTGTAAAATCGGTTGAATATCCCCTGAATAAGTCACCAGTGCCTTCACCGTGATCGTCTCTCCTAGTTTAAGTCTCATAATACCAGAGTTTGCTGAAACATGTTCTTCTAAAAATTTGATTTGATTCACATTTGCCCAGACGGAATGAGAAGCTAGTTGAGCGACATCATTGCTAGGTTGTTCATCTGTCTGTGCAGCTTCGACTGGTACAGAAACACTACTCAGTAAAACAGAAGCAAAGAGAAGACTTAAATATTTCATGAGAATTCCTCCTATTTAATATCATTATCATGTTAAACATAAGATAATATAGATTGAGACGGAAGATTTACTGTTTTTTTGTGTAAAATAAAGAAATTTTCAGTAAAATTTTCAACCGGAGGAATTTCAATGCAAACACAAGAAGCAATCAAAACGTTTTTATTAAAGAAGAAAAATGTAACAAAACTTGAGATTTTTCTTTTTTTAACTGAGCATCAGTTCTTTATCACCACGCACTATCTAGCCGACCATTTTAAGATGTCTGATTCAAATTTTCTTTTATATCTTCATGAAATCGAACAGGACTTCCATGCTTTGGGCATAAATAATCTTGAAGTAGTGAAAAACAAAAAGTTTGTCAAAATTTCTTTGAACGATGCTGACCTTGCGAAGTGTTATTACGAATTATTTGGTAAATATTGTTTTGAATCAACTAATTTTCAAATCATCGCTGCCTTACTTCGACAAAAAGTCAACTCAATGGTCACGATCAGCCAAATGACAAATTACAGTCCTTCATATCTCTATTCTAAAATGAAAGCAATCAACCAATTTTTAGCTTTATATGGAATCTCCTTCAAGTTTTCAAGTAAAGGAAAAAAAATAATCACTGGTAGTGAAGTTCAAATCCAATATTGTTTTCTAGATGTCTATTGGACGATTTTTGCTAATACCTCCCTTCCCTATCACAAGGAAGAGCCAAAAAAAATCGAGTACACACTCCATGTCTTCTTCAAGAAAGAGTTATTGGATGGGATGAATGGTGGCGTCTTGGACAAGTTGTATCTTCTCTTAAAACTTTGCCAAGACAACTTTCCTATGACTTCTTTAGAAAATGTTCAAAAAGAATTAAGTCAGTTTAAGTATATTGATCTTTTGATTGAACCTGATGTGGATATTTTGAATCCTGATTTACCGATTTGTCGGGAACAACGAATCATACTCAATTTATTAGCACGCCTAACGATTTCTCAGTTGGATAGTGAAGAGCAAAGTTTGACGCACTATCAAAGACTGTTAGCGATCGATTTTCCTTATTTGATTTATTCCAAGAAATTAGTTGAAGCATTCAGTCAGCGTTTCGCTTTAGAGCTACCTGAAAAACAAAAAAAGTTATATGCACTGTCCTTTACGATCAATAAACTTCACAATACCTTTTTGGATAGCGAACAGCCAAATACGCCTTTACCGACTTTCTTACTTTATAAAGATCAGAAAAACTATGAACACTTAAAAAAAGTCGTAGCTGAATTTTATGAGAATTTCCGGCAAGAAAATTGGCATTACTTACCAGATTTTCTAGAAAAAGAAAATATTTCATGGGTAATCGAAGAATTACTCCATTTCTACGACCGTTTCAAAAAGCAACCACCGATCATCATCGGTGTGAATCATACGAAAGACTTTTATATCAGTAAAGATTTAATTGTTAAAATCGAACAAATTTTTTCAAAAGAGGCAATCGTCATCCAACGTTACTATATGGAACAATGCGATATCGTCATTAGTGATTGCCCGCTAAACCAGCTACCTGAGAGTATCAAAAAGATTTATTTGTTAAACGGCATCGTTCGTCCAGATGATTGGAAAAAGATGATTGCTCAGTTAGCTACCTTTATTTTTGAGATCAAACAAGAACGTGACTACGCTGATTTTGATTGATCTTCACAGATACAATTAGTATCATGTAGCATTCTTACTATCTATCCCCTTGTTCACTGAACTTTCATGAGACTTGACACTATAGCTATTCTTTTTGAACAGTTCATTATATAATAATGGAAAAAGGAGCTTCTTTATGACTGAACATCGAATTTTTACTATGCCTTTTTCTTCTGTCTATCCTCTTTATCTAAAAAAAGCAGAACGAAAAAATCGTACAAAAGAGGAAGTTAACCAAATCATTTATTGGTTGACCGGCTATGAACAAACTAAATTAGAAGAACAGATCAAACTGGAAAAGGACTTCAAAACTTTCTTTGCTGAGGCACCGAGATTGAATCCTGACCGAAAATTGATCACTGGCGTCATTTGTGGTGTTAGAGTAGAAAATATTGAAGAGCCATTGATGCAAGAAATTCGTTATTTGGATAAGTTGATCGATGAGTTAGCCAAAGGAAAGAAAATGGAAAAAATCCTTAGAAAATAATGGAATTACTAGTTATTAGTTGGTTTATACATCAATAACCGTTAAAATAAAAAAAAGGAGATTATAATAATGTATGAACTTATTCGAAGTAATTTTCAAAGACATGCTATTTTACGAGCAGCTATTTATATCATTGCTGGTATCGCCATAGTCATCAATCCAACTGCCGTATTTAATTTTG
The DNA here is from genome assembly GCF_002813755.1 of Enterococcus mundtii. NCBI lineage: Bacteria > Bacillati > Bacillota > Bacilli > Lactobacillales > Enterococcaceae > Enterococcus > Enterococcus mundtii. Next base: position 1,434,299 of record NZ_CP018061.1, read on the forward strand.
TCGGCTATCTTATCACTGCTTATTTTGTTTTATTAGGTCTGATCAATTTATTTGAAGCCTATAAAAACAAGCAAAAAACGGGTGCTTGGGGATTTGGACTTTTCAGTGCAATTGCTTTTCTGATTTTCGGACTGATCGTGTTCTTATTTGCATCAGCAATCGTTTCGATCTTACCAATTCTTTTAGGCTTGATGATTTTGGCAAATGGCGCATTTCAATTATTCATCAGTTTGAATACGAAATCAAAAGGATGGTCATTATACAGCGTGATTTTACTGATTGGCGGATTGATTTTATTATTTAATCCATTCCAAAGCTTGATGGTACTTTTCCAAATCTTTGGCGGTATCTTGATCTTTATGGGGATTTCTGAAATCATCAACTACTTTAAAGTAAGAAATATGTATGTCAATTGATTAGTTATTTAAATTCGAGGTTGGGCTTAATGCCTAGCCTTTTTTGTCGTGCGCTTTCATCTATCCACACAATGGACGATACTACATAAATAACGTTATTTATGTTATCCTGTTTAGGAGGTCATTTGACACGAATAAAATAAATTCTTTTTTGAGAAAGGAAGGATGAAAAGAATGGAATTTATAGGTATTCTCTGTTTGATCTTGTTAGCGACAACCATTGGCTCTCACCTTTCACGGAGGTTTGGTGTACCTGCGGTGATTGGTCAACTACTCGTTGGCGTCTTGCTTGGTGGTGCGGGTCTGGGATGGGTGCATCCAAATATTCTCGTCCACGATTTTTCAGAAATAGGTGTCATTTTATTGATGTTTTTAGCTGGATTGGAAAGCGATCTTTCTCTTTTGAAAAAATACTTTCGACCAGGAATGTTCGTTGCTTTATTAGGGATCATACTCCCCGTATTATTTGGTTGGTTGACAGGTGAAATTTTCCAAGTGACTAGGAATGAAGCTATCTTCTTTGGAATCATCCTCGCAGCAACTTCTGTAAGTATCTCTGTTGAGGTATTGAAAGAACTTCATGTAGTCAATACAAAAGAAGGTTCGACTATCTTAGGCGCTTCAGTAGTTGATGACATTCTTGTTGTATTGGTGTTAAGTTTCAGCTTATCATTTTTGACGGGAGAATCTGGCAGCAGCCTCCCTTTACCGCTTCTTTTATTGGAGCAAGTGATTTACTTTATTTTTATATTTTTATTAGTCAAATGGATTGCCCCATTTTTGATGTCACTAGCTGGAAAAATCTATGCTAACTCTGCGATTATCATTGTTTCCTTGGTTTTATGTCTAGGTATGTCCTACATTGCTGATTTGATTGGACTAAGTTCAGTCATTGGTGCATTTTTTGCAGGGATCGCGGTAAGTCAAACCTCGGTCAAAGAAGAAGTGTATCATAATGTCGAGGCATTAGGTTATGCCGTATTTATCCCAGTCTTTTTTGTCAGTGTTGGACTAGAAGTCGATTTCTCTAACTTTGGAGAACAATTGATTTTTATCTTGATCCTAACGACTGTTGCAGTCTTGACTAAACTTGGTGGTGGTTATCTAGGGGCGAAAGTAGCCGGTTTTTCAACGAATAGTGCCTTTATGGTAGGAGCTGGCATGATCTCACGTGGGGAAATGGCGCTGATCATTTTACAAATTGGACAACAAAGCCAATTGATTGAAGCAAAATATTATTCTCCACTTGTGATCGTAATCTTATTAAGTACCTTGATCTCTCCATTGATTCTTAAATACTTTACTAGAAAAGTGTATCATGGGTGATTCGTTCTCAGATAAATAGAGAGCCTTTCTACTAGATTTTTCGAATCTAATAGAAAGGCTCTATTTTTGATTAAATAATATGCTCTTTGCTATCGTTCCATAACTCTTCTGGCGAGTAATAATCATTTTCATTCAGAACAAGAGTGCCATCTGGTTGAATTTCAATGGTCGATCCTACCCAGGTTGTTTGTGAAGCCAATAAACTATTCTTTCTCTTGCCATTTTTCATCGAAAAAGCTTCTGCATGTTCTTTGGCTAAATGTGATTTTAAATATCTTGTTTCCCCATTATCAAATTGGATCTTCAACATGCTTGCTGCCATCTCCGCTTTTAATGCTCTTGGAACATCAGTCATTTTGTCTCCTCCTCTTGTTATTTACACTCGTTTCTATAGACTAGTGTATCACTAGAAAAGGAAAATAACCAATGATTTTGTATCCGATTTCAAACTCTATATTTATTGGTAATTTTGGTTCAAATATTGTAATAAAGCAGGCGCTCGATTAGTAGCAGAATCGCCTTCTTCTCTGTTTTCTAACATGCTGATCACCAAGTAGCCATTTGTATCAGGATTGATCGCATAAAGGAAACTGTTTTCTTGTCCTTTTTCATCCTGCTTTTCTTTGATTTCAGCTGTTCCTGTTTTCGCGGCAAGCGGAATGCCTAGAGCAGCTAAAGAATGTGCAGTTCCGTTAGGATCTTGCACAACGTCGACTAAATCTGGCAAAATCGTTTGGACACTTGATTCACTGATCACATTTTTCTTATCTTTAGTTTCCTGATCCATGACTAATCGTGGATAAACTAAACTGCCATTATTTGCAAAAACACTATACATCGCAGCTTGTTGGATCGGGTTGATCAACAATTGTCCCTGACCATAGCCAGTATCTGCCAACAGAATCTCCGAATTGAATGAGTCTTCATTTGAGATTTGCGCAGGATCCATTTGGATCGGTAAATCTAGCTCTTCACCGAAAATGAATTGATTCAGTCCTTTTCTAAAGGCTTCTTCCCCCATTTTCAATGTTTCTTGTGCCATATAGATATTATCAGAATAAACTAAAGCATTTTTCAAGTTCACTTGTGGTACATCACTGACACGTGTCACTTGGTAAGAACCCCAAGAGCTATCTTTTTGCCACTTCAATCCATTGATCGTTAATATTTCATCTGGATTCAATGTCCCATTATCTAAGCCGATGGCTGCGGTGATCATTTTAAATGTTGAACCCGGAGCATAACCTGTTGCAAAACGGCTAATAAACGGACGATTGGGATCTTCTTCATAAGCTTTGTAATCGTCCTGTGAAATACCATTCGTCATTTTATTTGGATCATAGCTAGGTGAACTGACAAGTGCCAACAAATCTCCAGTTTTAGGGGCTGTCGCCACAGTAGAACCTGGTTTTCCATCTAGACTGTCGAATGCCGTTTTTTGCGCATTGGCATCGATCGTCAACTGGATATCCTGACCATTTTTCACTTCATGTTGAAGCAAGACAGCTTTTTCATTTCCTTCTTCATCTGTCACACTTAATTTCCCACCGTTCGTTCCTCTTAATTCTTTGTCATAAGCCATCTCTAAGCCCGAACGCCCGATTTTTCCTGTGCTACTCAACTCAGGATTTTTTTCAATATCTTCTGCGGTGATATCTCCTACGTAACCAATCAATTGGGCAGCGGCTTCCCCTAACGGATAATAACGACCGTCAACTTCTTGGATCGTTGCTCCACTTGGAAGTTCTGGTGTTTCCCCTTCAATGATCTTTAAAGGAACAAAGTAATCGGGTTGGACCCAACCTTGAGAAATCGCCTGTTCAATACTGTCTTCAGTCAAATCGAAGGCTTCAGCGATTGCTTTGATATTTGTTGTTTTTTCCTCACCCTCACCTAATTTTGCAGGTACGACACCTAATTGTTTTAATTTTCCGGTCGTGGCTAAGGGCTGTTTATTGCGGTCCAAGATTTCACCACGAGCCGCTATGTCTGTGCTTAAGCTGACTTTATCTTGCCCTTCCATTTGCGGAAAAATCAAATTAGGTTGCCAATTGATTTTGGTTTGATCTCCTTCTTGCGACAAGGTTCCTTCGTATGCTAAGTCTTTCAATTCACCTAGCGTCGTATTCATTTTAGCTTTATACGTAAATTCATACGTATCATTCTCTTTTTTCGTCACGGATAAATCTGAGAGTTTGATCCCTCTGATTTCTGCTGCACCATAAATATTTTGATATTTCTCTAAAATATCTTGTTCAGTAAGATCACTACCGTTTTCTACTTGAAGTGATTTCACCGCTTCTTCATAATTTTCCTGGTTCAGAGAGTCGATAAATCCTTCAATCGTTTTTTCTCCAGCTTTTACCGCTTGTTGTTCCTGGACGTGTTGATAATAAAAGAAGCCACCACCAGCTGCTGCAAGCAAGACGACGATTCCCGCTCCAATATAGATGCCAGTCGATTTTTTCTTTTGTCTGTCACTCCTCTTCATGTTTTGAATACCTCTCTTTATTAAAAGTACGAATCAAAGATATTCTAACACATGGAAGGGGAAATAGAATAGCAGCCCAAATGATTCTTAATCAGTACTGTTCTTATATTAACTTTATTTTAATCAAAAATAGAGAGTGGGACATTTGCCCTCTCGCATTTGCTAAAATCGAATAAACGGTGGGGACAGATGTAACTTCATAGGAAATAAGGCACCATCCATAAAAATTTGAGGAACAATTTTCGTGGATGGTGCCTTATTTATTGAGGCTAAACACTTATGCCTCGATCTCTATCAATATAGTCATTTAGTTATTTATCTAAAAACTCGTGTATCGCTTGTTGATTTTTAGTTAAGTCGATTTCCAAGACACTACCAGCTGGTGTATTATCATTGAAGTCCCAACTTTTATCAACGGGCACGGATAGTGTATCGATTTTCTTCTCGTCATTTAGGAAATCTAACCCACAATCTAACAGAACACTTTCCGGTAGATTTGTTTGGATACTACCTAAAAGTTTACCGATCGCCTTAGGTAATTTGATGATCGATGTGACATCTTTCAATTGACTGGCTACCGCCTCAACAACTTGTTGTTGTCTACGGATACGTCCAAAATCACCTTCTTCATCTTCACGAAAACGAGCATATTGTAGCAAGGTATTTCCGTCCATCGTTTGCTTTCCTTTTTTGATAGCTACCCCATCTAAATCTAAATCTTTTTCTGCATCGATCGTTACGCCATCTGGAAACAATTCATCGATACAATCAATAAAATCTTGAAACGTAATACTTGCATAATAAGGGGTCTCCAACTTGAAATTTTCTTGTAAGGTTTGGTTCAATAAGTCGATACCACCATAAGAATAGGCAGCGTTGATCTTATTCATTCCATAACCAGGAATAGAGACGTAAGAATCTCTCATGATAGAAATCAATTTGGCTTGTTTGGTCTTTTGATCATATTGGGCGACCATCAAAGAATCTGAACGGCCATTTTCTTCTTTTGATCGTGCATCAGAACCGATCAATGCCACATTGATGATCGATGGGACATCTTGTGCATTGACTTTCTCAACTGTTGCAGATTGTTTCACTGATGAGAACCCTTGAATAAATTCAAAAGAAAAAAAGCCAATGACCATTGCAAGTACTAACAAGATACTTAATACGATTTTTTGAAATGGTTTCATTCAGTTGACCCTTCCTTTCAAACTCTTCTACTTGAAACGTGTAGCTTTGTCTATTATGATGAGTCAAGTAAAGAGTTTATTCTCTTTCATGTCTTTCGGTCGATTGAGCTGCAACTCGTCGACCTTTTTTGTTTGTCTATCTGGTTTATTTCGTGCAGCATTCTTTGTAGTGATATGAATACCTCTGTTGATAAAATCAAATAGCTTGTTCCAGCGCATCCCCTTTCTTCTCCAGACACAAGTTAGGCAAAGCGAGCAAAAAAGGGAAAGAAAGCATAAGAAAAGGCCAGAAACCTTTTCGAACAAGATTTCTGACCTAGCATCATCTCATCGTCCGAGTTTTAGCACTATACAACGTAAAGAACGTATTCTTAGCTATTGGAAAAAGCCTTAATCCGACAATTCCTGTTTGACCCATTGGCGTCTTTCGACGTTTCTGGGCAATAGCCTATGTTTGTATAGGAGCCTCACCTAACAAGGTTAGTACTTATTTGATTTTCACAAAATTTATCATATTCCTCTTCGCATCGATAATCAATAAAATAAAGAATAAAATAACTAAATTAAACTTTATTTAATAAATATGAGGATATCATTTGATCCATAAATCATTTTTACGTTAGAAAAAACTGCGTTATCGACGTACATTTATTCCGGACGCAACAAGCGAATGATCTCACCTAACTTTCCGTAGTCGTTTCCTGCTAAGCGACTGATTGGTTGTAACTGTTTCGGATCAATATAGCCTGTTTGTTCATCATAAACAGCTTCACTTATTTGATAAGTAGAAATTTGCAGTAAAAATAAATCAGCGGTCGTTTCTTGTTTTTTTTTGATCGGCACGTGTTGGTATAGTGTCGTTTCAAAGGCAATACTTGCTTCATTGATCCTTGGGACGCTGATAGTATCTGATTCGGAAGTAGTGAAAGAAGTCAACGTCAATTCACTTTCTTCGCTCGATAAGCTAGCAGCTGTCTGATTAGCATCTACCAGAATTCTTTCGTCTAGAACATGGATCACTGCTTCTTTTGTATCGATAAGATGTTTTGCCGTATCTTTCCACTCCCCATTTTTTCTTTGGATAGCTAAAGAAAGAATCGGTGGATTTGAACTAACAATATTGAAGTAACTAAATGGTGCAACATTGGTCACTCCTTGTAAAGATCTTGTTGCAACCACTGCCACCGGACGAGGGATAACTGAACCGATCAATAGTTTATAATTTTCTCTTTCTGTTAAGTCTGAAGGTACTCGTTTGAACATTTCTTTTCCTACTTTCTGGTTGAATGACCATTTCTGATGATAATCATGGTATCGAACAATCTAAAGCATTGTCAACTAAACGTTCTTACTACTAGCTTTTTTGATACAAAAACACCCAGTGCAGTTAGATGCACTGAGTGTGAATTTGATTATTTCAAGCGGAATAATGTCGGCGCTTGATTTGGAGACCATGTTACATCACCAAAGTTAAAATGTGTTACAAGGGTTGTGTATACTCGTCCTTGGAAGCTTACTTCTTCGTTTGCAGTATAAAGTTCCGGTGAAGACATAGAACCTAATCTCCATTCACGGACACCTTCGATTGTTTCATCTTGTTTCGTTGTCACTAATAGAGTGTTACTTGCGTCTGAAACTTCGTCTGTAGTACTGATTGCACGTACCACGTATGAATAGGTTGTACCAGAAGCTAAGTTCTCATCTGTGTAACTCGTAGATGGTGTTGAAGCCACTAACTGACCATTACGATAAATATCATATTGTTTGATTCCTTGTGTATGTGTTGAAGCTCCCCACATCAATGATACGCTTGAAGTCGTTTCACCCATTGAATGTAAGTTTTTAGGAGCAGTTGGTTTTTCTTCCGCAGTTGTCGCTCTAGTTGTTACTGAAATCGTTGTTTTGTCAGATGTCAATCCAGTTTGGCTAACTGCTTCGATCTCATAGTTGTAGGTTGTTTCTTCATTTAGTCCTGCATCTTTAAATTCTGGATCATTTGTATTGCCAACTAATTCACCGTCACGGTAAACGTTATATGATACAGTATTTGCTTGTCCATTCCATGCTAATTCTACAGAAGAAGCAGTCACATTTTCAGCACGTACATTTTGAGGAGCCTGAGGTTTCACAGGAATAGCTGAATCACCTTTTACATCCACGTCAATCACGTTATAGAATGCATTAGCTGTGTCCGCTACATCCCAAACAGCTAAAATCACATGGTAACCTAAACGATCACTTGGTACGTTGATTGCGTGTGGTGTCGTTGATGCTGGTGTTCCATTATGGTTGATTGTACCGATCAATTCAAAATCAGAACGTTCCAATTTATCATTTGGGTTCCAGTCAGCTTTCGTCATATAATAATGCCATTTTGTCGTCGCATGTCCGACAGTATAGCGCCATGTAAATAAATTCGCACCTTGGTTGATTCCTTGTTTTGTCCATAAAGTTGAGGTTTGTTGATCAAGATTGAAATCACCAAGCGAACCACCTGCTGATGCAATTTGTCCATCGGCTGGTCCAGCTTGTGGGTATCCTTTTAATGCTTCTAAAGATTGAGGTTCGTTGATAACAGCCCCATATTTTTGAAAAGCAGCAGTCCAGTTTGAATTTCTGTCTAAATGTCCTTGATACCCACGACTGATAGGAGACTGTACATATCCATGTGCAGATGCTTCATTCCCACCAATTGCTAAGCTTGCTCCAAATAAAATACTTGAGCATAAAATGGTTCCTAAAATTTGTTTTTTCATGTTTCCCTCCATAATTAACGATTAATATAGATAACTCCAGATTTTTCAAAAAAATTCTATTATGTATTTGCTTTTGTTATCTTAAATTAAGAATAACAGACAGATATGATTAAATCTAACCGGTTATTACCGCAAGCAAGGTAATAATAAATTACAAAAAAAATGTTAAAACACCGTACAAAATGTTGTATAAACAAGATTTTATGGACGTATTTTAGTAATAGATATTCCAAAAAAATATTACTTGTTTCTATTCTTAATTTTTTTATTATAAATTAACAAAGTTTGAATGATTCAATTTTCGTTATTTCTTATTTGTAAAAAAAACTATAACTCTAGCTATAATAACATCTATCCCCTTGCTCTTTTGCTGGTGTAAGTTCATTCATTTGCGGTATCAATTGCTTCATCATATGATGATACAAAGGGGGGTGTATGTATGAGCGCTTGGCTGATCTTACCCTTTGCAGTTTTACTGTTTTCATTAACGAGTTGTGAAGAGCCACAGCAGATGACCGTTCCTGATCAAACGAAAAGGACCACTTCTACTATCGAGCAAACAACCACTGAACAAACCGATCATTTAATTGAAGAAACGGAGGAATCGCTTATGAGTTACGCATCTGGCAGTTTATTAGCCGCAGTTGAAGACAACGATCGAAAGAAAGTTGAGGATATTCTAAAAACAGAGTATTCAATCGATGAACAAAATGACAAAGGTGAGACACCTTTACTGATTGCCACCCATCATGATTTTGTTGAAATCGCCAAACTTCTGATCGATCATGGTGCGTCGATCGACATCCAGGATACGATCCAAGACAGCCCTTACCTTTACGCTGCCGCACAAGGAAAAACAGAGATTCTATCTTATATGTTGGAACATCGTGAACCAAATCAAGCAATTGTCAATCGTTTTGGCGGTAATGCCTTGATTCCAGCAGCTGAAAAAGGCCATTTAGATAATGTGAAACTTCTATTAACCGACGCACGTGTGGACATCGACCATCAAAATAATTATGGTTATACCGCGTTGATTGAAGCAGTTGCTTTACGAGATGGGTCTGAAATCTATCAACAAATCGTTAAAGAACTGTTGAATCATGGCGCAAACAAAACATTACGTGACAATCAAGGAAAAACTGCGGAAGATTATGCTAGAGAACTGGGATATACTAAGATATTGGCACAACTGACTCAATCATAAAATAAATATAAGCGCTGAAAAATCTCCCTAAAATGCGATGTACACGCATTCGAGGGAGATTTTCATGCTAATATTTTTATTTGCCGATCACGTTGAAATTATGATTCACCTTTGCAACAATCACTTTTTTTCGTTTGAGATAGTCGGCAATCAATTCGGTCATATCGATTGGACATTCTTTTACGATCTTCTCCGCTGAAAACATCTTATAATTACCACCACCTACTGCTCGATATTGATTGATCACCACTTCTAGTGGTTTATCTAAGGGAATTGGCTCTCCTGCTTTTTCAAAGCGTGTCACACGATGACCGATTGGTTGATTTAAATCAATCGTGTAATTTATACCTTCATACATATCATAGTTATAATATTGAGGCTTGGGCTGGATATACTTTGGGTCAAACGTAATTCCTTCATCGGTTGCCATTAAGTAACCAGCTGTTTGTTCGAGCGCTGCTTTCAGTTCTTGTCCAGTCACACGTACAACAGCCAGAGTATTCGGGTAAATATAATTCGTAAGAATATGACGCATGCTGACAGATTGTGGGAATCCCGTCACTTCATTATTGAATAAGGCTGTTCCTGAAATCTCTGCTCCAGTTGCATCCATCTGTATTCGATTGATCAGTTCAATATATGGATGCTCATTGACTCTTGCTGCTATAGGATCAACAATCCGTAGATTGCCCAGCACTTCTCCCACTGGTTGGTCTAGCCACATATCTAATGCTTTAGAAACCGGTTCAATTTGTTTAAGGATTGTAGGATCTGGAGAACCCTCTTTCGTTGGATAAAGTTTACACGAGTGATCCAAGACGACAAACTTGTTGTCTTGTTTTTTGACAGTTAGTTGGATTGCTCCTACAAAAGCCCCACGATAGCCTGGCTGGATCACAGGTACCCCATTGACGATTTCAGCAAGCTCACGATGTTGATGCCCTGTGACTAACGCATCGATCCCAGGCACTTCTTGTAACAACCGACTGGCTTCATTTTCACCGGTCAATGCTTCAGTCGGCTCGTTTGTTGTTAAATCTTTTTCAAAACCGCCATGGTATGCGACGACGACTAAGTCTGCTAACTCACGTAATAAAGGCACGTATTTTTTGGCGGTTTCAACAGCCGACATAAAATGAAGATCCTTGATTGTTTCAGGGTTTTCCCAGTTGGGGATATACTGGGTCACGAGTCCCAAAACAGCCACTTTGATCCCTTGTTTCTCAATGATCTGATACGGAGGTAAAACTGATTCCTGTTGATTCTTCCTCAACATATTGGCCACGACTATTGGGAAATCATAGGATTGGATTGCTTCATTCAAATAGGACCAGCCATAATTGAATTCATGATTGCCTAACACACCAACATCATAGTTCATGCCGTTTAGAAGCTTCGTTAACGTCGAGACAGAATACTCCGATTGTTTTGCAACAAAATAACTAAGTGGCGAACCTTGGATAAAGTCACCGTTCTCAATCATGAATACCGGACCGCTTACTGCCTGTCTTAATTCCTTCAGTTTTCCGGCTACTTTCGCCACGCCAAATGGTTGTTCTAAGTCACTGGCATAATTCGTCGACAGAATGTAACCGTGCATGTCACTTGTTGCAAGGATTGTCACTTCCATTATCTCATCCTCTCAGTCGTTTTTATTGATTCCAAGCGTCTTCTAACTGGGGTACTGAATCTGAGATCAATTGATCTGTATCTTGATTCGTATTAGCTAATATATTTTCCATGATCGTACGCATTTCATTGAACGCATTGTCACTATTCTCCACAACTGGAATCGAGAACAATTCTTTAGTTGCACCCTCTAACTGTCGTGGTACTTTTGTTTCAGATGAATTTTTGTAGTCATCACTTTCTAATACTGATTCGATCGTTGGCATATAGCCAGTCATGGTTGCCCAATACAACTGGTTTTCTGGCTCTGATAAGAATTTCATATATAAAAATGCTGCTGTCCGTTCTTCTGGTGTGGCACTACTGAACATATAAAGATCCGTTCCTTGTTGTAAATTGATTTTTTCAGGACGTGGAGCAACATCATACGTAAATACACCTTCCGTATCTTTCTTTACATAGCCTTCCCCTGCAATCGAACCAATAAACATCGCTACCTTTTGATTGGCAAACGGACCAGATAAATAGTTGTCCGATCCTGCGATCCGGAAGTACCCATCTTTGACACCCTCCGCGTAGTAGTTGATCAATTCTTTGGATTCGTCACTAGTCAAATCTGTCTCTTTGTCAAATTCGACTCCTTTGTTTTCCATACCGATCGTATAATAGTTGTTCAAAGAATCGAATCCGGCTCCTACCACTTCGCCATTCGTTGCTTCATAAATCGTTTTTGATGCTTCTTTTAGTTCATCTAATGTCGTGGGCACAGGGACATCATATTTTTCTAACATATCTTTATTATAAAAGAGCATTTCAGTCGATTTATTAAAAGGAATACCATACTGGACATCATCGATCTTGGCGCCATCCATCAAAGAGGTGCGAATCTCTTCTTGGTCTTGCCATCCAATCGTGTCATTATTGATCAAAGGTTGTAGATCGACGAGCATCTCATCTTGAGCCGCGTTATATAACCAACCAGGATATGCCTGAGTGATTGTTGGAAGATCTCCTGCTGATGGAAGAGTAGCATTGATCTTTGCTTGTAGATCAGAATATTGGGCTTGATTTTGCAATTCGACTTTGATAGTTGGGTTTGCTTTGACAAAATCATCGGTCATTTTTTGTAACGCTGTTTCTTGCGCACCATTCATTGCGTGCCAAAAAGTGATCGTCGTCTCTTCTGTTAGATCAGTGACGATTTCTTCACTAGATGAAGAGGCATTCGAGCCAGTGTTCCCACAAGCGCCTAAAGTCATTACAGCTGCTGATGCTACCAAAAACTTACTAATAGTTGTCCATTTCATTTTTCATTTTCCTCCGATTATAGTTGAATGGTTTCGCCTCTTTTTACTAATACTCTGCTTCCATATGGATTGTGCATACTCTCAGGTTTTAAAGTATGGATGGGAACCAACATAGCTGGTTTTATCCGATCGATGATTTCAGCTAGATCCGCTGGTTTTGCATGACCTGATAATGATAACTGCTTAAACTCCACTTGTTGCTTTTCAAATGCTCCTCTAAAAATCGCGTACTGGGGATCAAACTCGCCTAATGGTTGGGCATCACTGTGTATATACAGACCTCCTTTTTGTAATGAATCAACCTCACCAACAAATTGCCAGAAATAATCCGTCGAATCTGCTAATAAAGTTTCGTAAGAATACTCAAGTCGGGGGTCTAATGTACCGATCCGCTCTTTCTTCTCAGCGTAGTAATAAGGGACTTCTCGTTTTGCGACTTTTTGTAAGAGTAAAGCCATTTCTGCTTCGACAACTACTCGTCGTGGGGAAGCATCAATCAAAGCTTCCCAGCGTTTGATATTGGCTGGATAAAAATTGAAAGTCAATTGACGATTCTCGTTTTCTTGGATCATCTTCACCAGTTGCTCCGTCAACGCTCGTTCACTGTCTGGTGATGCCTCATTTTTCTTCTCTTTTTCCGGGAAACTAATGCTGACTCCTTCAAGCATCAATACATCGACCTTCTGTGCCACTTCACAGAAGGTCTCTGTCAAATGTCGATCAAATCCATGAAGTCGAAGGTCACCAGAATAAGCAATCAAAGCAGTTGGTGTCTCGATAAGAAAGGCTGCCGCACCATACGCATCATGATCTACAGGAAACAAACGAATCATCAATTCGCCGATGTGAAGATCCTGACAAGGCGCAATCGTTTTGATCGTTCGTGTATTTCCTTCTATATAAGGTGAAGACAGCAAGAATGTTCCGTTACGATTTAAGCTTTCCAATAAAACTTTGGTTGGTTCTAATGTATACAATGGGATTTCTGGATCAAGATAATTGATCATTTTTGTGTGATCCAAGTGAACATGCGATAAAAATACGGCGGTATTTACAAACTTAGAATCCCTCTTGCGTGTGGTCAATCGCGGATCATAAATATCAATTGCTGGAATAAATCCCACATCTAGTAAAGTCGATAGCTCTTCATTTGGTAAGTTGATTTCAGGGTGATATTCTGTTCCAAAGTCAAAAAAGATTCTATCGTCGCCGTAAGCAACTTCAATGACTGTCCCACCAATCGTCAAGAGCCCACTGTGAAAGGTAATGCTGGTTTTTTGATTAGCCTTTGATCCCATTTTTTGCCACTCCTCGGATGATTTCTTTTCTAAAAATAAAGTAAATAAGCACGATTGGTAATACGGTTAAAGTAGCTGCTGCTAATTGTAAGTGAACGTCACTGCCACTTTCGCTCGTAAATGCAGATAAGCCATTGTTCAATAATCGAAATTTTTTGTCATTTGTGACCAATAACGGCCATAAAAAGGAGTTCCAACTCGAAATGAAAGTCAAAATCCCTACTGTGACCAGTGCTGGCTTGGACATCGGAATAAGGATCTTTTTGATATATTCCATATCAGAAGCTCCATCGATCTTAGCTGCTTGATAAAAGGAACGCGAAATACTTTTCAAGTAATTAGTCAAATAATAAATATAAAAAATACTCGTCAAAAACGGCAAGATCAAAGCTGTATAAGAGTTCAATAAGCCTAAACGTGCGATTGTATTATAATTCGTAAATATGATCGACTCGTATGGAATCATCAACAAAGAAATCAATCCTACCATCACTACTTTCTTGTAGCGAAATTCCAAAGTTGCTAAGGCAAATGCTGCAAACAGTGAAGTGAGAACGGTTGCCACTGTGGTCACTAACGATACAAATAAAGTGTTGATGAAGTATTGGATAAATGGCGCTTTTTCGAATACTGTGAAATAATTCACCCATTGAAAGGAATCAGGTATAACAGTTGGTGGAATACTTGTCGCTTCCCGATATGTCATCAATCCACCAAGTATCATATAGATAAATGGAAACACCGTAATGATTCCTAGGAGTGTCAAAAATAAGAGTGAGAGCAATGTAACGATTTTTTTCATCCTTTTCTCCCCACTTTCTTCAAAATCAACTGTTGGAAAAAAGTAATACTTAGAATAAGCAAGAATAAAACAAGTGTTGCTGCCATAGCTAGACCTGGTCTACCTGCAACATGGAACTTATCATAAATGTAAAATACTGCGGTCATCGCACTTTTAGCAATCCCAGCTTGACCACCAAATAGTGCGTAAACTTGCGTATAGATTTTAAATGCACCAATCAAATTGACTGTTAAGAGGAACGTGAGTGTAGGAAGCAATTGTGGCAAAGTAATCTTCACAAAAATCTCCCATTCATTTGCGCCAAACATCTTCGCGATTTTGTAATGCTCTTTCTCGATGTTACGGAATCCCGCTAATAATATGATAATATTGAAAGCTAAACTCGTCCAAATGCCAAAGAGGATCAAAGTCGGCATACTCATTGATACACTATCTAACCAATTCACTCGTGGGAGCCCAAAAAATTCAAGTAAGTAATTGATGAGCCCGTATGATCCGTTGAAAAAATAGCGAAAAACAATACCGATCGCAATCGTACTCGTGACATAAGGCATAAAAAAAATTGCTTCAAAAAATGACTTGTACTTTACTTTTTCAAAAATCACCCACGCAATCGCCAGTGAAAGAATCAAAGCAATTGGTACGACGGTAAAACTGTAGAACGCAGTATTTTTCAACGCGCGGAAAAATACTGGATCACTAAGCAAACGTTGATAATTCTCAACTCCTGCAAATCGAGGATTGATCAATGTCCCTTTTTGAAAGCTCATAAAAAAAGCCCGAAAAAGCGGATAAATATTGAATACAAAAATTGCAAGTAATGCTGGAAGTAAAAAATACCAAGCTTTTAATTGATTTTCAGAATTATAATTTTTCTTTCCCATCAATAGATCCTCTCTCCATCAAAGCTAAATAGGAACACTTTGTGATAAGCTAAGTCAAACGTAACCGTAGTTCCTTCAGTGATCTCATTTTCCACCCCTACGATTGACTTTACTCGCTCTCCTGCGAGTTCAAAGTGTAAAATTCGTTCACGACCAATCAACTCAACACTTTCAATCTTCCCTTTTAAAGGACCACTATCGCTTGGTAAAATATCTTCAGGACGCATGCCTAAGTAATATTTCCCATTTGTGATCGATTTTTTGAAACGCTTTTCAATAAAATGAGTGAGTGGTAAATCAAATGACGCATGTTTGACCCGATCATCGACAATTTCAATTGGTAAAAAATTAATGATTGGATTACCGATGAACTTTGCAACGAATAAATTTTCTGGCTCTAAATAGAGATTTTGAGGATCATCTTCTTGCTGTATCTTGCCATCTTCTAACAAGATGATTTTGTCACTGATCGATAAAGCTTCTTCTTGGTCATGGGTGACAAAAATCGTTGTGATCCCCACATCTTTCACTAACCTGCGAATCTCTTCACGGATCTTCAAGCGTAATCGAGCATCCAGATTACTTAAAGGTTCATCCAATAATAAGACTTCTGGTTCTTGTACTAACGCTCTCGTGATAGCTACTCGTTGTTGTTGCCCACCAGATAAAGTTCCAGGTTTCTTATTCTGTAACTCTTTGATATTGGTTAATTCCATATATTTTTCAGCAATCGCTTTAGCATCACCTTTTTTCTTTTTATTATCCCCAACTAATAATGGAAACATGATGTTCTCTAAAACAGTCATATGTGGATACAATGCGTAATTTTGAAATACGAATCCGATATTTCGATCTTTGGGCTCCGTTTTTATGACCGATTCCCCCTTAAAACGAATATCACCATCTGTCGGTTGTAACAGTCCTGCGATGAGGTTCAACATTGTCGATTTACCACAACCACTAGGACCTAAAAGACAAACAAGTTCCTCTTTTTCTATCGTAAAATCCACTTGCTTCAATGCTTCAAAGCCATTATCAAAAGTTTTTTGTAATCCGATCACCTCAATCATAAGTGACCCTCCACTCTTCCATATATTTTTATGACAGCTGTTTTCTTTCTATATCTTCATCTTAACGTTCGAATATTTAGATTACATATATTATATGTAAATATCTTGAAAATATTCTCAACTCCTTGTTTTTATGGTTGTTTTTTGGTAAAAATTGAAATCAATGTTATAAAATGATACTTATGAAAACTCTTCATATAATATTTCAATAAAAGGATAACAAAGAAAAAATGCTTTATCTATAGCAACATTTAACATTAAGACAAGAAATAACAGTTGTCTAACAGTTAAACCTCAAAGAATGCTATGGATAAAACATTTTGTTATTTTTTTAATATCAAAAAAATATAGTTTACATATTATTTTTATGGGCAACACAGCGATTCAAATTAATCAATCGATTGAAACACACAAACAATGGATGTTCGAAAATATGTACAAATAAACCGACCACAAAGAGTAAGTACAGAAACTACTCTTTGTGGTCGGTTAGAATGTTTAGTCGATCTATTACTTAATCTCAAATCATTCAATCTGAGTAAGCGCCCTTTGCTTAAAGTTTACGTGCAAAGAATGAAACGATCAATACTAAAATGATTGCTCCGATAAGTGATGGTACGATTGCCATTCCACCGATCACTGGACCCCAAGTACCTAAAAGTGCTTGACCAATAGCTGATCCAACTAGACCTGCGATTACATTCGCAATGATGCCCATTGAAGAACCTTTATTTGTGATTGCTCCTGCAATTGCTCCGATAATACCACCAACGATTAATGACCAAATAAATCCCATAATTGTTTCCTCCTAAAATTCTAAAAAATTAAGTTTATTGTACGCGTGGTTCATTGTTTTCTTTTACTTTTTGCGCACCTTTGCCAACAGCTGATTTTGCTTTGTCAGTTTGTTTTGAAGCAAATTGACCAGTTGATTTTGCTGCATCAGTTACTTTATCTTGAACTGTTTCTTGATCTTTTTCGTATTCTGCTTGTGTTTTGATGTCAACAACATTTACATTGACTTCGATCACATCAAGATGAGTCATTTCATTCACTTCTGTACTGATCAATTCTTTGATTTGATCATAAATGTTTTCGATATCTTTGCCATATTCAACAACTACATCTAAATCAACAGCAACTTGTTTTTTACCAACTTCTGCATTGATTCCAGCAGTCACGTTGTCTGTATTGACTAATTTTTCAGCAATGTTTGAGAAAAATCCACCATCAAGAGTCAACAAACCGTCAACATCTTTCAATGCGTAACCAATGATTTTTTGAATGACTTTGTCTTCATAAGTCAATTCACCTTTTGCTGCAGTGTCAGCAACTGGATTTGTACCTGTAGTAGTGTTCACGTTTTTGAAATCTTTGTTTTCCATATTAAATTCCTCCTATGATTTGAAATATTCATCTAATAATCTTGTTTCTTTTAAATAAAAACCAATACCCACACCAATAGCGGTCATGATCAATATTAAAAGAGTTTTGAAAAATCCAACTGTTAACCATAAAACGGCTAATAGTAAGCCAAGACCCCCAAAGATAATAGGGAGCTTATATAGTGAAAAGAATTCTTTCATTTGTGTGCCCTCCTATTCTACTCGTGAGTGCTGGTTGTCTTCATGTTCTTTTTCATCTTGATAACTACTATAATTGACAGCTACTTTGATCTCTTGTTCTGAACCAAGGACATTGGCAACTTGCTCTCTCACTTCTTGCATCAACATTTCTGTTTTACCAATAAGAGAAGAAGTACGTTTTAGATCGCCTTTTACATGAATATTGATTTTCTGTTTTGTTGATCGTACTTTGACTTTTGGTGATTGAATGAATTCTTCTTCGTGTAGATACGAACGAGTCAGTCCTTCAATGGCTTTTTTATCCAACGTCAATTTTCCATCTTTGTGCTTTAATACGAAGGTTCCTTTCGATTTTGGATAGAAAAGAACAAATAATAAGATGAGAACGACAACAATTGCAAATACGACTGCAGCCCAGAAAATATATTGTTGCATATAATAATTTGTTATCGTAAAAAAGCGAAAACGTTCCAATTGTTCAGGTAAGACATATGGTGCATTAACTAGAGCGATGATCAAAAGTACTGAAAGTAAAATTATGCTTACAATTACACCGATGATCTTTACCCCCTTATTCATTTTCCACCTCCTAAGTATCTTATTTTTTATTTTCAACACATGACCAACAAGTATATCGCTTGAGGAACCTATAGGAATACCTACTTTAAGTAAGCGCTACCAAAAAGTGCAGGCTCAAAATAACTTTGGTACTCTCCCCTGTATAGAAATCTTAAATAACAGTAACAATTATTATATAACTTCTATTGTTTCTTGCTGGCTATACTACAAGAATAGTATTCAAGATTAAAAATTGCAAAGATAATGCTCATTTATATTACAAAATAAAAAATAAAAATGACAAAATACAGCGAGAACCGATAATTTCCCGCTTTCAAACCAAATGTTTTAATCTTTTATTATAAAGGATGATACCCTTTTCAAAAATCATTGAAATATTTTATAATAAGTTGAAGAAAAATGTTAGAATAATAGTAATTTGATTTAGTTAAGCTATTATTCTTAGAAAGAGGTGTCACATGTTAAAAAAATCCATATACGCATTTATAATAACGATTATTTATTTGATTGTTTCCAATGCTGGCAATCTATTTTTTGGGGTGTCAAAAGAATTTAGCTGGACAACTACGTTGTGGGAATCATTATTTTTCTTTTTATTCGTTCTCTTACTACAAAATTATCGAAAGAAATGAATTGACATTTACAAAAAAAAAAGCAATTTAGATTTTTTCTAAATTGCTTTTTTATTTTTATTTATTCATTTCATTTTTTAATGCTTCTGGCATTTTTGGTTCGTAGATAACGAATGTGCAATCCGCACCGATCGTTCCCATTGCATAAGTTGCGATAGCAATCGCCATTGTTGAGATAACCTGCATCATTTGTAATTTCTTTGTTTTTAGACTTGTTAACATATTTACTCTACCCCTTTATTTTTAATAAACATCAACAATGTAGCAATTGCTAGACCTAACAAGAGATATGTACGAATACTGTCACTAGGTAAAAGCACGCCGATCGTTGTGATGAACAGAATGATAAAGACCGTTTTTCTTAATCGGAAAGGTCCTTTTGTTTGATTGATCGTTCGCTCTTTTACGAGTATTCCTAAGCCAACGAATAGAATTCCGAGAACAAACAAAGGACGAGTCAATTCAAAACCAATCGAAGCGGTGATCCAAGGCAAAACAACCAAGAACAGCACACTAAGTATTGTACAAACTGCACTATTACTTGCATGAAATCCTTTCGTTGTCAAACGAACTGAGATGAATACAAGGTGTGTGATGAACACTGCTCCCACAATGTGTAAGAGAAACGCAATCCCATACATCACGATCATCTTGAACAGATCAACAAATAGGATCGATAACCCATATTCCATCTTTGCTTGTTCAATCGGTGAAAGGCCTAATTGTGAAGCGAAATGTCCACTTATTTTCTTTGATAATTTTTCCTCTATTGAAATGTACTCTTCAGTCATCTTTCACGCTCCTTCGCAGTTTATTATACCTATTTTACTAATCTATAGATTATTTTATCAAAAGTGTTTCTAATTTTGTCAAAAGTGCAAAAATCGATGCATTTATGCTTTGGGCGAAAACTCATTTTCAAAGCGAGTGACTAATTTTTTTAAATACCTGGTAGAGACTAAACATTCTTCCCCATTCGTCATGATCACTTTTCGCTCTTTCTTATTGATTTCTGCTATGTTTGCCAAATTGACGACAAACGATTGGTGACAACGACACAAAGAATCACTTAATTTTTCGATTTCTTTGATTTTCCCCGCATACTCAATCATGCGATTGTCCAAGTGTACGATCAGTTTATGTGGTGTTGGACTTGAACTAAAAAAGAGAATTTCATCAACATATAATTTTACATCGACGGCACCGCTTTTTAGCCAGATCTGTTCTCTAGTAGACAACGCAGTATTCATATATCGTTCAATCGCAATATCAATACAACTGATGATTTTTTGTTGCAATTGTTCTTCATTATCTTTGATTATATAATCCAACGCCTCTACCTTATAAAGAAAAGTAAGATAGACAAAATCGGTGTACGTCGTAACAAAAATGATTTTGGCTGTTGGATCATACAGTCGGATCTGCTTCCCTAGTTCTACGCCATTGATATCTGAATTTAAATCGATATCTAAAAAATAGATACCCTCTGTTTTGTTAGTTGATACATAAGATAAAATATCATACGGGTTATCTGCAGCTAGTTGGAACTCAACATCATAATCCATCATCATTACGTAATTTTTAATAATGTTGGTGATGCGGTTACGATGGATCTCTTCATCATCACAAATAAAAATTTTTAACATACTTACCCCTCTACCTCACATATAGTTATGATTTGTATAAACTTATCATCTTGGATCTTTGTATCTAAAAACACATTTGCATTCAACTGGACTAGCTCATCCAGATTTGTCAAACCTATCCCAGAATTACCGGGTTTTGTTGTAAAACTTGCTTTCTTTAAATCATGTAATTTAGGCAAATCACTTGGACAGTTATTGATCAACATAAAGGTACAGTCTTTATGGTCTGCCACGATTGCTAGTTCGATCTCTGGATGTTCAAGTTCTTCTGAGGCTTCAATTGCATTATCCAAAATGATCCCCAGCATTCTTACGAGTACCATCGTAGACACTTCCACATGATTGACCACCTCAGGCACCGAAATACTCACATGTATCCCTTTCTGGTGTGCCATATATAACTTGCTCATGATCACACTTTTGATTTCTCGGATTTTTATATTCGAAATCGAAGACATCCTGAAAATTTCTTGATCAAAAATCGAACCTGTCGCCTTGATACTATTTCTAAAATAATCCTTTAGTCCTGCTAGATCTTCAGTTTCGATATACTCTTCTAATGAAATAAGAATGTTTTTGTAATCGTGTTTAAATTTTAGAATCTCTAGATAATTTTTTTCAGCTTGTTCACTGTATTCGATCAAGTAACTCATTTGGCGTTTTTGTTCTCTATTTTCATATTCCGTTCTTTTTATGAAAATAAAAGAAAAACAAATGATTGCTGACAACAGCCCATACAATATCATGAATAGCTCATGTGCATCGATCAAATAAATGCGCAAATTAGGAAATCTTTCTATGACCACTAGACTAAAATAGACACAAATCGTCGCTGTCGCAATGACTCCGCTGATTTTCATCGTCAAGAGATCTTTGTAGCACTTTTCTAATAACCGTGTTTTGAAAATATATGCAAAGAAGAAAAAAAGAAGGGTTCCTAAAATCACAGTTAATCTTATATTTAGAACCAAGTGAAGAATCGTATAACTGAAATTGATGATATAATCGGAAAAAATATATAAACAGAATGTGACAGAAGGGATAAATAGCGCAATATAAATATTTCGCCGGAAGTAATAAGTTACGGCACATAAACTAGCCCATAAAACTGCAGTTGCAAAAACATTGATCACAAAATAAAGTGCCATATAGCAAATGATTCCAATGATCGACAAAATGACGTAATACCGATTTTTTAAATGCGTATCCAAATAGCTAGTCACCCAAAAGATGCAAGCCGTTTGAACGATGACAATCAACAAGCTTTCCAGCGTGTCTAAATTCACAAAATGTCCCCCTAATTTAAGTAAGTCCTCACGTACACAACAAACCAAAAACAACAAAGAATTGCTTCTTAACCTATTTTTCTTAAACAAAGCCTAAGTTCTTCATTTTATGTATCTTTCGATAACAAAAACGTTTTAATCCTTTTCAACAAAAAAGATTGTAGCACATTTCACTAGTCTTTTGGATTACATGTTGATTAATAAACTGCGTAGAACTTTTCATTTTTTCGGTACAGCCAATGTTTTTTTCTGAAAGTTA
This sequence comes from Enterococcus mundtii, assembly GCF_002813755.1. Classification (NCBI taxonomy): domain Bacteria; kingdom Bacillati; phylum Bacillota; class Bacilli; order Lactobacillales; family Enterococcaceae; genus Enterococcus; species Enterococcus mundtii. The sequence continues at coordinate 1,456,666 of NZ_CP018061.1, forward strand.
TAGTCTATTTACATCTATAGCATGTTGTGCTATAATAGAGTTATTACGGATCATATGTTATACGACATCTTAATTTGTTTTTATGAAATTTAATCCCACTGGCGTAACTAAAGGGTTACAAGGATGTATTAGTGGTTAGGGAATACATTGTTTAAATGAGAAAGAGTTAATATAGAGTAATCGCCTCTTTAGAGGTTTTAAGTAACACAAATGCTTCGTTAGATTGCCTTTTCTTCGGGAAAGGCAATCGTTCAGCTATTTGTTTATCGAAAAACGATAAATAATAATTGAATATCAATATATATTTATTTAAGGAGTTAAACAAATGAAAATACATTCATTATTTTTAAAAACAACTACTATCGGAGTATGTGTCGTTTTCGGTCTATTTGGTCTATTATTTGGTACTCAGTTATTAACCAATGAATCAAACACCCACTTAGATTGGCAAACCATTCTTATGATTTTAGTCATTTTCACTACTCTGCTATCAGGTATCATCATTGGTGGCATCATTTTTAAATTATTAACAATCGTATCTAAAGACCAGACATTTTCAAAGCATTCCCATCGTTTAGTTAGCTATATCCGGAAAGTAATGATTTTCTTATCACTCAGTGCTTTTGGTATTTTACCAAAATTCTACCAAATGGCAGATGCGGATGATGCTCCTGGATTGATGCTATTAGGCCTTGCACTGGTTTTCTTACCTTTTGCAGGGTTAGTATTAATGAATGTCTTGATCAAAATATTGGAAGAAGCAATTCGTTTGAAGAAAAATGACGAATTGACAGTGTGAGGTGCGGGATGGCGATCATTGTTAATTTAGACGTGATGTTAGCAAAACGGAAAATGTCAGTAACTGAACTAAGTGAGAAAGTTGGCATAACCATGGCTAATCTTTCAATATTGAAAACTGGAAAAGCAAAGGCGATCCGCTTCACTACGTTAGATAAAATCTGTGAAGTTTTAAATTGTCAACCAGGTGACCTTCTTGTCTTTGAAAAAGATAAAGAAATCTAACTATTTCAGCTATTATAAAAATGCAAGCCCCATAATCTCAAGATTTGGAGGACTTGCATTTTTTTATTCGTTATCAAGCAAGCAATTCTTGATAAAAGTTTATCAGATTATGTATCTCCCTTGTTTTAGGGAAAACGGAGATACCGAATATAGGGATATTATATGTTTTATCAATCGTAATATTTGAAATAATACAATCAAAATTCTCATAATTAATTAGATCCTGAGATAATACTTTATTGTTTTTCACGACAAATTCGTATTGATTGCCCAACTGGTGTTCTAGCTTGCTGAGCAAATAGTCGTCATATTTAAGGGTAGAATTGGTTATGACTAATGCACGTACATGTTTATTATCTTCGAATTTTTTTATTAGATCTGGCCAGTACAATAATATTTCTGTAAATACAGTTGTCGCAAATTCTTCGAAATCATTTAGTAGAATATTATGCGTATGGACGTAATGTTTTAACTTATTCCATAATCGAAGTTGGATTTTATTCATTTCTGAGTGAGTGTTTTTTAAAAAAAGTGAGTGCTTTTGGTAATTTATGGAAAATGGCACCGTATTTTGTTGTAATAAAATAGTGATCTTGTGGAAGATCTTTGTTTTGTCTTCGCATACAATTCCATATTTCTCTTCCACCTCTTTGATGAAGCTATCTAATGCAAGTATAATGGGATTTTTTTGATTCAAAGTATCTATATCGAATAATTGGAAAATAAAAGGTTGATCGAATATAAACCGTGCCAAGTGCTCATTAATCAATTCGTTCTTCTTAGGTAGGTGCAATTGCTTAGTTGTTAATATTTCGTACTTGAATTTCTTTGTTTTTTTACTGTTTGAAACTAGCGCACTATCATTTTGGAGCAATAGTATACGGCTCGCAATCCAAAAATGAAATATTTTTTTCTCTTGTGGCTCCAAACTAATCAGCGTTTGTTGCAAGTTATTTTCTTCAACAAACTCCTGTGCTAGTTGAGTAACAATCAACCGAAAAGTCGCAGGGAAAGCATCCTCAAAATAATGATATTTTTCCATTAAGAACTGTACAGTCATTTCAGTAATGATTTGGTCGTTACCAACAAGCTTAATCAATGCTTGTACTTTCAGATCAAAACTTTGTAACATCGGATTGATTTTATCGACAATTCGTCGCAAGGTACTTTCAGAAATAAATAAATAGTCTGCTAATTCTAGATAATTCTTAAACTTATGTAATAATATAGCTTCTAAGTAACGATATTCGATCGACTCTTGCTTGATCACTTGATAAATATAATCTTCTGTTACATGAGGTAGAATTGTTGCTTTAACCCCTTCTTCTCGTGTCATTTGAATGGTAATATCACTGGCATAAGAGTTAAGATCAAGTAAGTCATTCCTCAAAGTTTTTGCTGAACAACCAAGTAAATTTTCTAAGTCGTTAAAACGATAGGTATTGCCTTCAAATAAGTACTCTAGTAATTTCAATTGTCTTTTTAATTTTTTTGACAAAATTTTCAACATTTCTATTCACCTCACTAACAAATAAAAAACACTCAAATTTGGGTCTCCCCTCCTTTGAGTGTTTCCCTTATTTAATTTTAGTGGTCTTTTTTCTTCTCTAAAAACTATTTTTTCTCCAATGGATAAAAAGTGGATAAAAAGTTGTTTTATTCATTTGACTCTTCTTCCACCTCGTCAGTAGATCGTTTTTTCCAAAAGAAGATGCCGCCAACCAATGTCAGTAATATGGTACCCAATACAGAGAGAAGCGTGTTTCTAGTGGCATTTGTTTGTGGTAAGTTGCCTGTTGCTTCTTGATCACTTCCGTCATTTGGTCCACTTTCTCCGTTCTCGCCGGTATCACTTCCAGTCCCCTCTTCACCAGCAGCACCTGGAGTATCTTCTGCACCTTGTTCAACCACTGAGTATCTTCCTTCAGCACTTGTTGTAAAACCACCATGTGCTTCATTGACTTGGATGTCTAAACCAACAACATTGTTACTTCCAAGTGCAGATGTATCGATTTGTGAATCTTCTTGTAACTGAACCGTATAAGAATTGGCTGGAATTTCGCGACCATTTACTCTTACTGTTTCAACCATAGATTTCGGATCGACTCTTTCTGTGCCAATCGCAATAGAAGCTACTCGTGTTCGAACATCTAACTCCCCTGTTGGCTCAAAGCCATATTCTGTCACATTATAAACAGCAAACTGTCCTCCATAAGTGAAGTTTCTTTCTTGTTCTTCATGCATCAAGATATTGTTGTTCGCATCTTGGTGGAAGACCTTGACAACATCTCCTTCAACTACTGGAAAGGCACTTCCACTATTGAACCGTGAAATAGCTTGTTGGATCGTTTGTGTTCCACGAACTTCATATTGATATTTCGACCGTCCATCTTGGCCGATGATTTCGATTCCATAATACACATTATTGTCGTCCACTTGCGTTACTCGATTATTTAAAATCGTACGATCCGAACCTTGAATGGATTGAATCTCGATTTGGCGACCACTTTTCACTAAACCAAATGAACCTACTGTCTCATTTTGACGATTCTTTAAATGGATCGTGCTACCCCATTTGACTTCATAAGGCACTTCAATATCTGTTGCGGTTACACCATCTGCTGTGGATACACGAACGGTCACTGATTTTTGACCAGCTGTTTGTGTATCGAACGCATCAATTTGTTCCACATTATATAACGAACTAGATAATTGGTGTCCGTTAAAGCGGACTTCATTGATCAGCTTTGTTGCATCCAATTCACTTGCATCTTCACCTAAAACCAAGCTTTGATTTTGTTTTTCTGCATGGATCATAGTGATTGGTTCAAACTCACCGTTTTGGATTCGGTAATGGGCATAATTAGATCCCGCCGTAAAGTTTCTGACCAAGTTATCACGCATCAACAAGTTACGATTTTCTGTTTCCGCATGATAAACTTTGAAAATATCCCCTTCATTTACTTCTAACGGTTGCCCATTATTAAAGCCTTGGATTGCTTGTCTGATCGTCATATGTCCTGTCACTTCATAGCTGTATTTGATATTATCAGGAAACAGGCGACTTTCTGGCTGCTCTGGATCAGCTAAAATTTCGATTCGATAATACGTATCACGACCAAAAACATTATTCACCGCATTGTTTAAAATCGTTCCTTCCTCGCCTTGAGTGGCGTGGATTTTTGATAGCCCATCTTGCTCGACGATACTGAATGCCCCAACTGTTGCATTTTCTAAGCCCTTCAATAAGAACGTACTACCCCACTTCACTTCATAAGGAATCTCCAGCTCCACGGAGGCTAGACCGTCCTTCATAGCCATTCTCAAACGAACTTCTCGTTTACCAATGGTTGAAGTATCGAAATCAGATAAGCGCTCGATCGTATAGGTATCTTCTGCCACAGGTTCTCCATTGATCGTCACGCTATCTAATAATTCTTCCAATTCAAAGTTGGTTGTATCTTGCGCTAAAACAAGTTCCTTATTTGCTGTATGAGCATCCATTACTGCCATTGGTTCAAATCCGTATGCGGTTACCTCATAGTAGGCATAAGAAGAATTATGAGTAAAGTCTTTTTCTTCCTCATTAACAAATAACACTGAACTTCCTTCTGAACGTTGCGGATGATAAATTTTGATGATATCTCCAAATTGAACGGTTACCGCGCGATTGGTTCCAAAATTATCCATCACTTGTTGTAGCGTTGCTCGTCCTGGCATATCTTGAGAATAAATTGTACGATCGCCACGAATGATCTCCATTGAGTAATACAAGGAAGAGTTTGGACTCAACTGCTCATTTAACGGTGAATCAATCCCCGGGAACATCGTTAACTGACGCACCGAATTATTACTTCCTGGTCTTAAAGAGAAAGCTCCTGCCGCACCGCCATTGGCTGAACGCATCACAATCGTATTCCCCCACTTGACTTCATAAGGGACAGTGATTTCTTTTGAAACTAATCCATCTCTTGTTTCAAATTGGATGCGTAAATCTTTCTTACCAGCAGTGGATGTATCAAATTCTTCTAATTGAGTCACTGTATATAGACTCGGTGCTAATTCGACCCCATTGACTGTGATATGATCGATCAGATTTGCTCCATTGATGCCTGCTGTACTATCGCCTAAAGTAAATTCTTGTGGTGAAGATTCTGCAGCCACGGTAATAATTGGTTCTAACCCATTATCTGTCACTTCGTAATAAGCATAATTTGAACCAATCGTGTAATCACGAACTAATTCGTCTTGCATGAGCAAGTTTCGCCCTTGCGAAGCACCTTGAGGATCTGCATGGTAAACTTTGATCACATTGCCTTTTTCAACTGGTAAAGGCTGTCCATTATTGAAGCCACTGATCGCATCTCGGATCGAGGAGTTACCTGCTACTTCATATGTAAAATTCGAGCTAGTTCCTCCCATGATCTCGATCGAATAATACGTATCGCGACCAAAGTGATTGTTGACTGGATTGGCAAGGTTCGTACCACTTACGCCTTGAGATGCATGGAGTGCCAATTGTCCGTCTTCTTTAAGCAAACTAAACGCACCAACCGTTGCTTCATTCAGTCCTCTTAACACAAAAGTATGGCCCCAATTCACACCGTATTCTACTTCCATTTCATTCGAGGCAAGACCATCATTCATATTTAGTCTTAGACGCATATTACGTGTGCCGATCGTACTCGTGTCAAAATCAATCAGTGATTCTACTGTATATTGGCTATTATCAATTCTTCGACCATTGATCGTCACATTATCGATCAATGAGCTAGGATCAATGTTGGAGGTGTTTTCACCTAATGCAAAGTTTTTTTGTGAAGCTTGCGCTTCCATGACCGGAGCAGGTCTAAAACCAGAAGAGGTGACTTCGTAGTATGCATATTCTGTGTCATAGGTAAAATCATGCTCTTCTTCATTCATCATCAAAACTGAGCTGTTGGCTGTTCGTTCCGGATGATGGATACGAATTACATCGCCCAATTGGACATTGAAAATATTGTCTGTGTTACCAAATTGATCCATGATTTGTTGTAGAGTCGTACGATTCGACATCTCTTGATTGTAGATTACATTGTTATTACGCATAATTTGGATCGAATAGTATGTAGAAAAAGGAGAAGTTAATCGTCCTACAGAAGCGTCCATGTCTGTTGCTAAGCCATTAGTAATTCTTAGGGGAATATTATTAGAATCTGAATTACTTAATAATAATGAAAATGCCCCAGCTGATTGACCGTTGATCGATCTCATCAAAATTGTGTTATCCCAACGCACGTTAACAGTAGTTTCAATTGTTCCTGTGGTTCTCACGTTTACGTCTGGTCGTTGTCCTTCAACAGTTAATCTTAATTGATGTTCACCAACTGTTTGATAATCTGGCTCAAATGATTCTGAAGCAACCAATCTAAGAGAATCGATATCTAGTGGTGTTCCTCTAAAAGATGCAGATTTGATTAAATCTCTGAATGCATTACTATTCAATAAAGATCTTGTATTACCTAGCTGTTGAGCTCTGATTGGATGTAACTCAATCATTATTCCTTGGTCTGGTATTACTTCAGCATTCACAGAAGCGGTTGCTTCTCTGCCATCTTGTGTACGAACTCGCGCTTGCCATACGAAGGAACCTGGGGTCGCTGTACTCGTCGGAGTAATCCATGACAACTGATAGGAACCTTGATAATTGACGTCAAAAAGTTCATCCAAAGCTGGTACTGGATCATTTTGATAAACTTGTATTTGATCTTCTTTTGTAGTAATCAATGGTAGGACTTCCATATCAAAAGTCACGATTACTGGAGGTCTGCCAGTTTGATCCCTGACTTCTATGCGTACTTGTTGCTTACCTATTCTGTTCGTATCTGGTTCCGTTAACCATCGGTAACTGACATCTCCACGAGAATTTACTACGTTTACATAGCTTTCAGGATCGGGAACTGTCTCCCCATGGCTAAGTGTATGTGTACCTGGCTTGACATTCGCACGTAGATCACCAATATCCGTAGTTGAAAAATCAAATTTAAACTCCGTCGCAATTCTTACCGTACTCCAAGCTTCATTCCAGGGTTCAATATACCAATAATAAGAATACGGAAATCTCTCTACATCAAATATTTCTTCTTGAGGTGGAGCTACTCTTAGACGAGTAAATACAACATTTATTTCTCCAATATTCAAATTTTGAGCTGTAGAACTTTCCGTAGGGGTGATTTCCATTCGCCAATTTCCACTACGTGAAATGGCGTTGATCCTGAAAACTCTTCTTGGTGCAGAATCCCCATTCGCCCTTAATGGGCTCAGATTATTGATTGTTACTCCTGGTGTACTCACACTAGAGGAATAATAAAAAATAGGTGTCACGTTTCTAAATATCATTGTGTCATTAACACTTAAATTATCATTGTCTGTATTGAATTGTTCATTGATCCCTTTTTGCATCTCATTAACTAAAAACTCACCTAAACGAATTGAATTAGTACTAGGAGCAACTAGGATACTATCTGGAACGTCTATCGCATATCTAGGATTTAATAATCGTTCCAAAATTCGTTCTTGTTCTTCTTTTGATTCTTTCTCTGATACCGTGCGAGAATTTGTTTCTTCTTTATTTGATGTACTATCTGTTGTTCTACTGGCGTTTTTATTTACCTTTTTATTATCTTCAGTGTTTTCTATCGCCTTGTCAGAGTCATCATTTTTTTGCCTATTACTAACTTGTCTATTTTGACTCATTCCTAAATTATTGAATGCAGTCACTGCCTGAACAACTGTGCCATTAAGATTACCTAAAGTCAATCCTAGGATCAAAGCACTGTTCAACAGTTTTTTTCTTGTTCTCAAATCATTACCTCCCTATTCTCAAACAACAAGAGAATAAACATTTCGTCTGTTTCATTCTCTGTTGGTAGTCATTTATTTTACCTTCAAAGGATGTTCGTAGTATCTCAAATGACTCTTTTATTAAAAACGTTATGTATTTTCCGTTTCTTAATCGTCTTTTTACTATTCACTCCTTTTTCAAATCATTTAGAAAAGCATCGAAAAGCTTTACTTATTCAAGCTTATCGGTCATCCGCATCTTGTGTAACGCCATTTTTTCCCTTTCGATTGGGAGTAATTGAAAGGAGGTTTTTTGTGAGAAAATAATCTTTTGCTTATCTACTTGCTAAAACGCCGAAAGGACAACAAAAAAGAAGGATCTTCACTTCGTTGAACAAGTCAACTTGTAAAGATCCTTCAATCAAATAACTGGTAATTGAATGTTACCGATTATTTCAAAGTAGAAGAATTTTTGCATTCATTGCAAATTTCTTCTTTATTCTTATAATTTACGTGCAAAGAATGACACGATCAATACTAAGACGATCGCACCGATCAATGATGGAACGATTGCCATACCACCAATTACTGGTCCCCATGATCCTAACACTGCTTGCCCGATTGCTGAACCAACAAGTCCTGCAATGACGTTTGCAATGATACCCATTGAAGAACCCTTATTTGTGATTGCTCCTGCAATTGCTCCGATAACTCCACCTACGATTAATGACCAAATAAAACCCATCTGTATTTCCTCCTATAGTGTCTAGCCGATTTTTTCAATGCGACATCTTATTTATTTTAATTAAAAGTTTTTTTGACTCACCAAGATACTTTATTGTACTCTTGGTTCGTTATTTTCTTTTACTTTTTCCGTTCCTTTGTTTGCTGCATGTTTTGCTTTGTCTGTTTGTTCTGACGCAAATTCTCCAGTTGCTTTTGCAGCATCTGTCACTTTATCTTGAACAGTGACTTGGTCTTGTTCAAATTCTTCTTTTGATTTGATATCTGTGACATTGACATTCACTTCGATGACATCTAAATGTGTCATATTCGCTACTTCTTCACTGATGATCTCTTTCATTTGTTTAAAGATATCTTCGATGTCCTTGCCATATTCAACGACGATCGACATATCAACAGCCACTTGTTTTTTTCCAACTTCTGTTTCGATGCCTGCTGTTTCATTGTCCGTATTGACTAATTTACCAGCAACATTTGAGAAAAAGCCTCCATCTACTGTTAATAGTCCGTCGATACGTTCTAATGCGATCGCAATAATTTTTTGAATGACTTTGTCATCATAAGTTACTTCACCGTTCATTGATTCCTCACTGCCCTTCACTTCGTTTGTCTGTTTACTTGCCTCATGAGTTGGAGTATGCACACCTGGATTTTTTGCTTCATGATGTGGATGATCATGGTGTTCTTTTTGATCATGCGCTACTTTTTCTTCTACATGTGGCACCACTGGATCTGGATGTGCAGATACCGGTGCTGTTTTATTTTTTTCATCCTTGATCCCTTGCGCTTGATTTGGCGTTGTTGGATCTGGATGTGCTGATTTCGGTGTATTTCCGTTTGTATTTGTATGATTGTTTTCCATGGTAAAGCCTCCTAAGATTTAAAGTAATGTTCTAAAATTCCGGTTCTTTTTAAATACATGCCGATGGCTACGCCAAGTGCAACCATGATCACGATCAGCAATGTTTTAAAAAATCCGACAGCTACTAGCAAAATAGCTAATATCAATCCAAGCGCGCCACAAATAATTGGGAGCTTGTATGTCGAAAAGATCTCGTTCATTTTCTCTCCCCCTTACTGTACTCGTGAGTGTTCAACTCTTTTTGATTGTGGTGAATCAAAACCGGTATAATTGATCAGGACATTCACTGGTTCATCTGTGCCGATGATTTGTTTTACATCGCGCTCAATGTCTGTCATTAGTGCTCCTGTTTTACCGATTAATGATGACGTACGTTTCAACTCGCCTTTTACTTTTACGTCAATTTTATTTTTTGTTGCTTTGATCGTTACTTTTGGGGAAGAAACAAAGTCTTCTTTCGTCAATCGTGAACGAACCATTCCTTCGATTGCTTTTTTATCTAATGTTAACTCTCCATCACCTTTTTTTAATAAGAATGACCGGTAAGTTTTTGGGTAGAATAATAAGACTAGAATCAATATCAACGTCAACACAGCAAACGCTGCGGTTACCCAAAAGACATATTGTTGTACGTAAAAGTTAGTTAATGATAAAAAGCGAAATTCTTCTAACTTAAACGGCAATGGATACACTGAGCTTAGCAACATTGCAAATATTAAAACAGACAGCAGAAGGATCAGTAAGATCGCTCCTATCGTTTTGGCTCCTTTGTTCATTTTCTCGCCCTCCTAGCTTCTAGTCACTGATTATAGATTGATAGCTTCTCCACCAGTGATACCGTAAATCTGTGCTGTGACATAGCTTGCTTTGTTGGATGCAAGAAAGACATAAACAGGTGCTAGCTCAGCTGGTTGACCTGCACGTTCCAACAATGCTTGTTGACCAAACTCAGGTAGATCTTCTTTTGGTTGACCTGCATCTAGTTGTAATGGTGTCCAAATTGGTCCTGGTGCTACGCCGTTGACACGAATTCCTTTTGGTGCTAATTGTTTTGCTAAACCAATGGTGAAGTTTGCAATCGAAGCTTTAGTCGCTGCATAATCTAACAAGTGTTCACTTGGATTGAATGCTTGGACAGAAGTCGTTGTAAGGATTGCTCCTCCTGCTGGAATATGTGGAATTGCTTCTTTCACAAGTGCAAACATTGCGATGATATTTACAGCAAAAGTATCTTTTACTTGTTCTAATGGGATTTCTGCAATTGAAGGAGACGAAATTTGTTGCGCCGCATTCAGAACAAGTGTGTCTAATCCACCAAATGCATCCACTGTTTTTTGGATGATTTCTTTTGGTGCAGCTTCATCTCGCAAATCATAAGGTAATAGTAATGCTTTACGTCCAGCTTCCTCGATATAATGGGCTACTTGTTGCGCGTCTTCTTCCTCACCTGGGAAAAATTGAATGGCTACATCTGCGCCTTCTCGTGCAAAGGCAATGGCAGCGGCACGTCCAATACCAGAGTCTGCACCTGTGATCAAGACACGTCGATTTGCTAATTGCTCCGTACCTTTATAACTTTCTTCACCGCAATCAGGCACTGGTTTCATATCCTTTTGCAAAGCCGGAGTTTCTTGATCCTGTTTTGGAAATTCTTCTGTGTGGTATAGTTTTCTTGGGTCGATTAAATTTGGTTCTGTCATGTTGATCCTCCTAATTTTTAGTCATAACTGACGTTATAAATTTGGGCATAAAAGCCCATATTAATTATTTTGTGTAATCTTTTCTAAATAAATGATACCCTAGCGCAGCAGCCGCAAGGATTGATCCTCCTAATACTAAAAGAAAACCAGTTGCTGAATCTTCTCCTGGTAATCCACCGGTATTCATTCCCCAAATACCAGCGATCATCGCAGGTACAGAGATGATCAATGCGGTAGAATCCAGATATTTCATCAGATGATTCAAATTGTTGTCCATCATTCCATTGAACAGATCGCCGATACTTTCTAACAGATCGCGATAAATCAGAATCATCTTCTCTGTTTGGCGTTGCCTTAAACGAACGTCATAAAGAAGCTGTTCGTCATTGACACGTTCTTTGAATTCAGGTGTTTCCCACAATAGTTCCATTGTCTCTTTTTGATCCCGCAACGTATGATCGATGTAAACAATGTCTCTTTCTAAATCAGCTTGCTTATATAGCTCTTCATTTTCTGTCGTTTTTCGAGCTTCTTGATCTAACGCATCAATACGCGTTTTCATTTCACGAAGTTCTTTGACAAAATGGGTATAGATATCTAATGCCGCATAAACAATCACTTTTTCGAAAGAATCGATTTTATTACCATGATGTTCAATCAGCCGATCGATAAAATTGGTTTTTTCGTCCCGACAAGTAATCAATAAGTCATTTGATATGACGAACGACAATGGCGTCAGGCGACGTTCGATTTTTTCTTTTTCACTTGAAAGGTTGAGCAGTACTAAGGAAATCGGGTTGTTCAAACTTGTTCCTGATAGATGTTCAAGCCGTGAGACCTCTTCTGGATAAGTCATACCGACAAAAATATCTTCAGGAAGCTGATAGGTTCGAGTAACCTGTTCGATTTCCTCAGTATCGCTCGTATCAATAACAAGCCAATTAAAATGTTCTTCATCTGCGGCTATTACTTTCTTGTTTTCATCAATCAAGTAATATTCCAGCATGGTGAATCGTCCTTTCCAGTATGCAATCAACTAAAGAAACAATTAGTTAGTTTGATATTATGATCTAGTACAGCAATCTCATTTTCTAATGAGAAACTGTTCAATACATGATCATAATCCATCGTCAAATATTTGCCTAAATAGCATTGTTCACTTTGTGATGTATAGATTTCTAGCGAAGGATGATTGATTTTTGTGACGTATAGTCCAAATTCAGTAACAAAAGGGATAATTTGGAAAAAGCTACCTTTCGCACAAGCTCCTTTGTCTCTAAGAAAAGGATCTTTACTATTGATCAATGCAAGTGCTAATTTTGATTGTTCGCCTGCTTTTTCCTTCAAGATGTCCATCGCATTTCTTGTCAGCGTGATTTCCATATCGATCATCTCCTCTATATAATAGTAAGTTTTTCTATTATCGATCAATGACTTAATTCTGTATTTCGTTTAACACGAGCGTACATTGGATATTTAGGGAATGATTTAACACAACGAAAAGCGGTCATATTTGCATACTTTTCATAGTATTTTTTACTAGCACCTTTAAAATCTTCACTCCATGGTTTGATGTGTCCAGAGTAATGGATGATATAAGGCTTACGACGTGCTTCTTCGTACTCTTTTTCTCCTTCAGCTGTTGGATGTTGTTTTGCTTTCGCCATGATGTAACCTTGTGCATTCCATTTTGGATGCAAAGCAATCCAACGATCGTGTAAGATAGCATTCAATGCATCTTGGTCATGGAATCGAAGTTTTTCTGGATTTTCTTCAATGAAGTTAAGAACTTTTTTCGTGATATTTTGTTCTAACCATTTTTCAACATTGATCAGCATCAAGCCTGAGTTAAAGTAACGCATTGAGTCTGCTTCGATCTCCATTTTTTCAAGACGTTGGTGGAAACCAGCATCTTCAACTGCTGCCATGACTGCGCCGTTAAACTCTAAATCCCATAGTTTGCTGACATCGTTCAACGCGATCATGTCACAATCCATATAAAGGACACGTTCCACATTTTTCCCTCTAAACAACTCAGGGATTGCAATACGATAGTATGCTGTTTCAGGAATACGATCACTTGTTACTAAGTTTTTGAAGAATTTTTTATTGATTTTCAAAAATTCTACATCTGTATTCATTCGTGAATTCTTCACTGAATAACGTAAAAGATTTTTACTTTCTAATTCAATATCATCATCAACCACATAGAATCGTACAAACACTTTTGGGTCACTATTTTCTAAAATCGACACGAACAGTGCTGCTAGATGAGGCACAAATTTTGTATTACAACTAGAGACAACTGCTACTTCTTTTCTTCTATTCATTTACCTCGCCTACTTTCATTAATACGCTATGCGCTAGATTTTTTAGATAGATTTGTGTATAAGGATGATCCTCCAATGTATTCCAAGGTTTATCATGCCCTGTGAAATGAACGATTGAAGGAGCTTCATTTCCACTCTTATATAACTCTTCATATTTTTTATCTGGAGCTGGGTGTCGTTCAAAAATCAACGAACATTGCATGTTCCATTTTGGATGAAGTTGTTCCCAATCTCCATATAAGACACCATTCAATGCGTCTTGGTCATGATAGATAATCTGATCACCATTTTCTTTTAGGAATTGGATCGTTTTATCTGTAATGTCTTTTTCAATCCATTGATCAATATCGATCACCATAACACCTGAGTTAAAATAATATTCTTCTGAATCGATCCCTAGGCGCTTCAACGCTTTCGTTTGTCCTGGATCAATTACTGCCCCAATTGTTTTACCGTTCAATGATTCATCATATAATGCAACAATATCATCTAATACTAAAACATCTGCATCTAGATACAACACTTTTTTATAATTGTATTTTGCTAAGATCTTAGGTAGAGAAATTCGTAAATACGCAGTTGTTGTAATGTGGTCACTGACTAAGAAATCTTCATATACATCTTTCTCCACTGTCAAGAATTGGATGCTTGCATGTTCTGAGTGTTGTGCAACTGTCTGACGCAATCCTTCTTTACTATATTCTGATAGGCCATCATCAATCACATAAAAATATATATGTCTCATCTTATTCGCATTTTCCAGTGCCGTTGCAATCATTACGCTTAGATAAGGAGCATAATTTTCATCTGAAGCAGTCACAACCGGTACAGTCCCATACTTAATCTCCATCAAAATCACTCCTTTTTTTAATCTTTTTCTAACCTGTTCTACATCTACAATATGCCTACTTTTTCCTGAAAGCAAAAGATATGCTTTGTTTTTTATGAATATTACCCTAAATTTGACCTTTTTTATGAAAATGAAAACGAAAACATTAAGATTGTTATGCTTTTTTATACAGCGGTCTTAACCATTTACTTACTAATATCCTTTTCACCCTTTATGAAAAATCTTTTTTGAAAAAATTCAAAGAGTTAAAGCATTTTATTTTTATTTTAGAAGTTTCTCATTTAAGCTATTGGTGAAAGAAAAAAGACTAAGGGAGCGTAAAAAGATGAAATTAGCAGCAATCGATCTAGACGGGACCTTGCTTGATTCCCAAGGAGTTGTCCCACAAGAAAATATTCGAGCATTAAAAGCATTCTCCTCTAATGGAGGAATCGTAACGATCGCTACAGGAAGAAATAGTATTTCTGCAAAGGATGTCTTTGCACAATTAGGAGTTAGTGGCTATTTGATTTCTTCTAACGGTGCATTAATTTCGGAAATGAAAGACGGCAAGATCGATCATGTATTAAGACGCTCAAAAATTGAAGTACCTATACTAAAAAAGGCCTTTTATTTAGCAAAAGAAGCAAAAATATCGATCATCGCAAGCCGAGAAACACAAGATGACCAAATCACTTTTAACGAAAATGCCTTAGTAAAAGACGACCCTTATTATCAACACTTTAACTTGCAAAATCATTCTTTCGATGAGATCACAGCACAGTTGGACGATCCTTCATTGAGCTATTTGAAACTGGCACTGACGGATAAAAATGAGGAAAAACTAAAAAAAATCCAAGTAGAGTTGGAGAAAGAAGGAATTGATTCTGTCTTTTCAGACCCACATTTCCTGGAAATCACTCCTAGAAATATTACAAAGGCACACTCTCTCTTATTCCTAACTGAGTACTTAGGTTTATCTTCAGAAGACGTCATGGCGTTTGGTGATCAAGAAAATGATTTGGCAATGCTTGAGTTCAGTGGATTAAGCGTGGCTATGGGCAATGCGCAAGAACATGTGAAGGATTTAGCAGATGAAGTGACAGAAACTAATGACGAAGCCGGTGTCGCAAACTTTTTGAATGATCACTTTTTATAAGGAGAGATGATAGATGTTAGTGGTTATCGATATGCAAAATCATATTTTAGATCCAACTAGTGAATTTTATTTAGAAGATGGTGAAGCATTAGTTGAACGTGTAAACACACGCTTAAACCAAGCACGTGCAGCGAATGAATACGTACTATTCACTCGAGATATCCCTATCGAACGGAAAGATGAGGCAGAGAGTGAAGATCTTAAAATCATTCCCGCTCTCTCCCCTCTATCAGATGAGCGTGAAATCAAAAAATACTACTTCACTCTGCCTCCAGAAATATTAACAGAGATCAAACATTCACTTTTTGAACGTAAAGAAGAACAAAAAACAATTGAAGTAGTTGGGATCGAAACGAATTTGTGTGTCTTATCCAACACGATTGCTTTACAAAGCGCCTTTCCAGAAGCTGACTTTATCATTGATTCGTCACTAGTCAGCAGTCGTAATCATGAGCCACAAGCACTTAAACTTCTAAAAGACTTTAATGTTTATGTTAAAGAGTAAATGGTCGAAACCAATCGAAAAGCATAAAAAAGGTGGAATGAAGGTTCCACCTTTTTTTATTTTTTTCAAATGATACGTCTACAGAAAAATCATGTTTTTTATCGAAATATTTGTTCAGAATCGTATAACATGCTATCTTTTATTTAGTGAATATAAATCTAGTATATTCTCAAATAGAATAACTCAAAACACAATTTATGCACGAATAAAATATAGCTATGGGAGTTTATTTATTATGCTGGAATTGAGCCGACTTGCTTTTATTTTTCCTGTTTTTATCTTTGTACCGATCGTTTTTTCATTTATCAAATGGACAAAAGAACGAAAAAAAATCGCTTTGGCTAGTTTTCCTGCGATCTATTTTATGTACAAAGTATTAAATTATCAGTTTTTCGAACCCTTCCAGATCTTCACGTTTAATTTAGTTGGGTTCATTTTCTCCATACTCTTTGTCATTGGGTATTTATTTTATCTAAACAGAAAAAATAAACGTTAACTCTCATAGATAATTATTTAGAGAAAGGTGAGGTAAAATGACCATTGAAGAAGCGATTTTACTGGATACACTGCATTGCCGTTTAAACTTCCTCAAAGATAAAAAGCATTTAACTACACCACAGGTTGCTGAAAAAGTGAACTTACCGATTGAGACATATAAAAGCTATGAAGATGGAAAAAATATACCTAGTATTATCGAATTAATCTTTATCGCAGATTTTTACGACACGACCATCGATTATTTGATTGGTCGAACGGAAGCATCCTAAACACTCAATTCACTGTTTTAGAAAGAAGGAAATCTTATATGCGCTTATGGCATCAAAGCCTCTTGCAATCACTTCCACGCCAACAATTATTAGGACAACATCGCGAATGTTGTGCTCTGAGAGGCAATGGTTGGGGACGAAAACATGCAACTGTCGATTACGTTTTTACACATTCGCCTTATAAATTATTTCAATATCATTTGTTAGTAATGGAAGAAATGAAGAAACAGAATTATAAACCTGGTGAAGAATGGTTTGATCCCTTGTATCGTGGGAAGATCTGCGAACCTTATCCTACCCTTTCCCCTATCGAATGGACCTCACCCCTTTATCCAGAACATGATCAGATCTACTTAGCCGAATGCGTGGCAAACTTAGAACAGAAAGGGATCATCTTATAAACAAGTAATAACTCATGGCTCTATCAAACCTCTCGATTACTGAATCGAGAGGCTTTTATTGAAATTAGACACAAAAAAACTGCTCTTTCATAAGAAAGAGCAGTAAGATATCAATCGTTTGATTATGCTTTAACGATGTTGATTGCTTGAGGGCCACGTTGTCCATCTTCAACATCAAAAGTCACAGCTTGACCTTCGTCTAATGTTTTGAAACCGTCACCTTGGATAGCTGAAAAATGAGCGAATACGTCATTTCCATCTTCACCAGTGATAAATCCAAAACCTTTGTCTGCGTTAAACCATTTTACTGTACCGTTATTCATGTATATTTCCTCCTGATACGTATCAACGTACGTTTATAGTGCAATAAATATTTGATAGGCAAAAGGAGTCTTATAATGTTTAACTTATAGCTCAAATTACGTTTCAAAATAGATTACTTTTATACTATAGCATGCCCTTTCATAAAACACAACTATAAACCCTCGGTACTTTCAATTTCTCTATTTATCTCATTTGTTTGATTCGTTCATTAGATGAAGCAATGTCTTTCTTTTGATAAATCATCCCTAACTCCTGCATCAAAAAACGCTCACTCACATTTGACAACATTTGTCTAATTCCGCTGATAGCTTCTTCTGCAGCAGATCCTTGAACAAACCAGAAAACAGATTTTTGATACAAAGGAGCCTCTGGTGTGTCTAACCCATACTCAAATAGATCCGTCCAGCGATCAATAAATGTTTTTAACAGACCGGTCACATCCCACCAGTAGATAGGTGTACCAATCACCAAGACGTCAGCTTGTTTGATTACTCCCATGACTTTGTCAAATTCATCCTCTTCGGTCATCTGTCCTAACTGATTGATCGAATAATCAACTAAATGCAGGACCGTATAGTCGATATCTTTTAAGATTTTTTCTCCCCATTTAACGGTCATCCCCTCTTTGTTCGGGCTTGCATTAATAAACAAAATGCGCATATTATCTCCTCCTCTACCCAGTTTTTCATCCTCACTCTTTTTTTCATATGAACTCTTGGTTAATTTTTATATTCAAACGATTATGATATCAAAACGATACTTTTCTTCATCAAATATAACATTTTTTACATTAAAAAAACAAATATTAAAAAAATCATCATCCATTAAAACTCTCTGTTATTATGTTCATCTTAATGATAAAATAAAGTTTGTTTGTTATTATTTCTTTATATAATTATAACGTTGCGCTTTCTTGTACTACTATTCTTTTTTGATTTATCTACACTCTCTAACTGGCTTTCGTCGGTTCGATTCCGACATAGAGAATACGGTCAAGCGCCGTAAATAAAACCAATCGCTTTTATTAGGGGGAGCTTTGTATGAAAGCGATCTATTTTTTGTAGAAACAGGAGGAAAAAATGAATTTATTGTTGTTATTGTTAGGATTAATCAGTTTGATACTTGGTCTCCATCTATTTAGCCGATCAAGTAAAAGAAATGGAAAAACTTGGCAGCGCCATCTCATTTTATTTAGTGCTTTATTCGGTTTACTACTAATCAGTAGCGCTTGCGGATCTGGTACCAATCAAGCGTCAAAAGCAGATACTGCTACTTCGGAAACCACTTCAACATCCAGTGAAGATAAAGCCCAACGAGAAGCGGTTGAAAAAAAAGAATTAGAAGAGAAAAAGAAAGAAGAAAAATTAGCAGCTGAGAAAAAAGCACAAGAAGAACAAGCGAAACGTGAAGCAGAAAAGAAAGCACAAGAAGAACAAGCGAAACGTGAAGCGGAAAATAAAGCGCAAGAAGAACAAGCAAAACTTGAAGCAGAAAAGAAAGCACAAGAAGAACAAGCTCGTCTTGAAGCAGAAAAGAAAGCACAGGAAGAACAAGCTCGTCTTGAAGCAGAACAGGCAGCACAAGCACAGGCAGCGGAACAAGCGCGTATCGCTGAACAAGCTCGTGTAGCCGCTGAACAAGCAGAAGCCCAACGCGTGGCACAAGAACAAGCAGCCGCAGCTCAAGCGCAACAAGCACAAGCGAATGAAGCACAAGTCTTAGTTACCAGAACTGGAGCAAAGTACCATACGCATAAGTGTGGTAACGGTGACTACTATCCTGCGACAATGAGTGAAGCATTGGCACGCGGATTGACCCCTTGCGAAAAATGTTACTAAAATAATTTATGCAGTATACGAGATCGCTACCGATCTCGTATACTGCTTTTTTCTTATCAACTTTATAATTTAGTGTACATCTTCTTATCCTTTCTTTTCATTTAAATAATCCAATTTTTTTGTGTCAATGTTGCCCTTTAAATAATAATCATTATTATTTAATAAAAATACAGTTGATTCAATTCAACTATCTGTGCTATAATAGTTATGGAATTTCGTTATCAACGTATCGTTGCCTTTCAACAGAACAATAAGAAAGGAGAATGACTATGACATTCTATAACAAAGAATTACAATATCGTGTCACTCTTAATACCGATTTAAATCTTTTCGTCGTGTTCGACAAAGAAGATAGCAATCGTGTAGCGACTGGTGTAACGATCGAACAAGCAGTGCAAGAACTTAAAAAATCCGCATAGGAGTGAAAACCTCGAATGGACGATTGCAACTCTAGTTCACAATAAGACACCTACTTGAAAGATCAAAGTAGGTGTCTTAAATTTTATATGCGTGACGAAACTCTTCTCTTATTTTACATATGATGATCGGATGATCCTAGCTTATTCTTAAGAATATTCTTTTTTAAATTATTCGATCCTATTTTCAGCAACTGGAATAATGACCTTATTGGCACTAATCTTCAACTAATCCTTACAATCTTTTTTGCTTTATGCTAAAATTTCTTTTTCAAGATAAAAAAATATTTTTGTCTTTAGAAGCCGTTTACAAGGAGGTTTAGAAATGAAAACAGCGACAGTTCACTCTTCACGTGATAGAAAAAATGGCTGTCTCCATGTTTTCAATTTGATATGGAAAAGAATCTAACCGTATGGACTTTACTATTATGTTTGATCATTGGATTAGCTTTATTACTTTTTAATGTGATTAGTTGGACAACATACTTTGTTGTAGTATTGATTATTGCTGGATTGACGTTCTATGAAAAAAAACGACGTTCCAACCTTAATAAATAAAACTCGTTTGATTATGTAAAGGCAACGAAAACTGCATTAGAAATATAGTTAAAAATAAGCGCCACCTCTCGAAAATCATTTTTATGGTTTCGAAAAGGGTGACGCTTATTTTATAATGAAGTGGATCTCAATTATATTAAATGATAGAACTGATGGGATGACAAATACGCTTTTTATACCACCAAGCTATTGTAATAATTCTGGCAATCCAAATACTTCAAATCCATAGATTCTTGCTGCAGTGTCTGATCCTTGTGTTGGTTTGTCAATACGTAATCGGACATATCGTGCAGATTGTACCGCAAAAGTCTCGACCGAGCTACTCGCCGTATTATTGGTAGTTTTGGCGACTTCTTTATATATCTCTCCATCTTCACTTAGTTCGATCACATATGCTTTTGTATTCATATCAGGACTTTCTCCACCTGCTTGCGCATGGTCTATACGAACTTCACTAATGGTTTGAACATGCCCTAAATCAAGTGTCAATTCGTGTGGCGGCGTACCCGTTGCACACCACTTAGTCGTCAAGTCGCCATCTATTGCAAAATGAGGTGCTTCCGCTTCATTGGTGTAAGAAGAAGCGGTCGCTTTCGCGTCTCGTGATAACAGCGGCAACTCAGTTGGTACTTTATCAGAAATTGTGATCAAACCGACTTTTTCGACAGGTGTCTCCCCTGCTTGATTGCTTGCCGTTAATTTGACTTTATAAACACCTTCTTTGTGGTAAGTGACAACTGGCGAATTTTCATGACTTGTCGTAATATCCCCACCTTCAAATTCCCAAGTAACCGTTTCGGTATTTAAAGATGACGTGTTTGTAAAAGTAATCGCTGACCCTGGAGCGGCTAACGTTCTTGAAGCAGTAAAATTAGCTCTCGGCACTTTATTATCCGGCCAATCAAAAGAAACGGTCTCTGAAGGTTCACCTTGATTACCCAGCGCATCAACAGGCACGACAATCAATTTTGTTTGCGTGGTGTCTAAGGTTCGTTCAAGGGCATTGATATAATGATTCGTAGCTGGTGTTGCTCCTAAGAAAGATTTTGAGTTATCAGGATTCAACCGGTAGATCTCATAATAGCTTGCTTGACTCTTCGTCTCATCCCAAGCAAGTCGTATGCCAGCGTATCGCCCTTCTTCTTCATCAAATGCAACATCTTCAAGCGTCAGTCCCGAAACTTTTGCGGTTGGAAGTTCCTTTCCCTCTGTCAGTGCTAATTGACCCAAGTGTAGCGCGTAATCGGACTGAGTCTCTGAAGAAGCAAGCTGATAAGAGAGTGTGTTGATTTTTTCTCCTGCCAACCGACTGACATCATAGCTGACAGTTGTCCAATCCCGACCGATTGGTTCACTTGCCGAGATGATTTCTTTTCGCCCGTCAGCCATTTCTAAAACTAAATCAAGCTGGCTAATACTCGTTGCTTTTGCCGTTGTTGTGACAGAAGTCTTGTCGGAAATGGTTTCATCCATTCGATATAGTTTGATTGTACTTGATGCCTCGTTCACCATACTCCCTTTAAGAAGCAAAGAATTCCCGCCACGAAACGCCTCATCATAATCCATCTCAACTGCTAATTGATTTTCTCCTTGATGTTCAAAGATCCAACGATACGTTGGCATCACGTCTTGCATACTGCGATTATTCCACTGTAGATTAGATACTTTTTTTCCATTAATGAAGTAACCATACCCATTCCCCACATTAAAATTCGTTACAAAAGGTATGCTGGTAATAGCGCTCTGCTCTACTGCATACGTAGAGATCCCAGGCCATTCTTTTTCTACCGGTGCCTTCCCTTTCGTTGGATCACCTTGTTCATTGACCCAAAAACGCATTTCACGACGTTGAAAATCAGCAGGATCACTTGCTGATGTGTAGGTCCAACTCGGGACATACAGTCCTAATGAAGTATAAGGAGTGCCAGTTTCATCTGTGAATAGCCGCCAGTTCACAGGGGTATCATACCCATTTTGTTGGACATCGATTCCCGCATATAATTGATAAGGATCGATCCCTAATTCATTGGCTTTTTTCTTTGAAGCTTTCAATAATTCTTGACTCGCTAAACGATCGGTATTCCACCAAAAATTCAAAAACATGCTATCAGCTAAAGGATTCATTTCCGCATCGACTAAAAACGCTTGGTTTTTATCTGTCAGCGCATTTTGCCAATCCATCTTCCCTTCCGAAGTCATCGAATCGTACCACATGATTTCTAAAGCTGCTGCTTTTTGCTTGAATTGTTTGATGAATTCTTGCATCAAATCCGCATGTTCTTTACTCAATCCTCCTGCTGTATTTGCCCCTTCTACCTTTTTTTGATTGTTTGCATCATCAAAACTTGTGACTAGTGTGTCCGTTTCCTGATTGATAAACCAGCCATCAAACCCATATCGAGTAGCTACTTCGATCAATTGATCAACTAAAGGAAAGGTACCATCCTCATCTTTTTGCAAGAATGTATCCAACCATTCGATTTTACCACCATGAGCGGACTGCGGAAAGAAAACTGTCCCTAATACTGGCACACCATTTTTATGGGCCGCATCAATGACATCAGGACTTGGCGGTACAATGATCCCTTCACCAGACGAACCACCCCAATACACAAGTTGGTCGATATATTGCCAATTGGAAAATACATTGGCATCAAAAGTATTGATACCTCTAGGCGCATTCCCACTTGTACTTCTATTCATGATCGACAAAGCGACCACTTTCATTTCTGGTGTTTGCGTGTCATTTGAAGTTGTCAGTGCCTTTTTATCGATCCGTTTTGCTAAAGGCACTTTACTGACGTTATAAGGTGCATCCGGATCTTTAGAAAATTCCCATTCTAACAATTCTTCAGGAAACCAGTAAGACGATTCCGGCTGATTATCCAATCCTCGTTGATAAGTTGCTGCTTCTGTTTCTTTGTAATCAAACGTTTTAGTCTCTGCGTGATACGTTGTCCCACTACCAATTGCACTTGATATTACTACTGCACAAAAGAGTCCGACTGCTATTTTTTTCTTATTCTTCATCTCCGCTCCCCCTAAATTTAATTGATACACAAAAATGATAACGCTTTCTTAAGCATGGGTATATGAACAAAGCATAGAACTTTCACAACAAATTATAGGTAACATGAATAAAAAACTGATTTTGATCGTCGATCGAAATCAGTTTTTGTATTTTTGATTCGCTATTATGCCGTTTTACGATAGATTTTATTTGAAACCCTCATGAAACCAATCAACTATAATAAAACTTGTATTGTAGGTCAGCATGATTAGTTACTTCAATGGTATTACCTTTATTCATGGAGATAGTTACTTCAACATTTGACTTTTCGTCGTTTGTTCAGTGATGACGGATTTTTCACTCATTCATTCCATCACTGAAAACACGAATCTCATAAACGATTTCTTCTAATGTTCCAGTGGAAGCTTCTGCTTCAATCGCAAGAACTGCCGCTTTTTTTTCAAAGATTTCTGGAAACAACTCTGGAAGGCGCTCACCGTAACTTTTAGGACTAAATCGGCATACGTATTCTCCACTAGGTAAAATCTTGATATTGTTACCGACATTTTTTGTAGGCTTGATCTCTATATACATATACTGCTGCACGTCTTTATCAATAAATTCATAGAGAATGCCAAAATCATATAAAGGCTCATACCCCGCTTCCATTGAGCGATCAAACAAATGGGCTGCTTCTGTATAAAGAGTCTTTTTGTTATCAGTCGGTTGGTAAGGAAAAACATATAAGTACTTTTCTGACAATTGGCGAATATGTTGCTTTTTAGAATGTCTGTATTTTTTTAATAATTTGATTTCCTCTTTGACCTCTTGCATCCCTTTTAAGTTTTGTTGAAGTAACTCGATTTTTTGCTTCATCAATTCTTCACTATACGATAAAAAAGATAGATAATCGATGGAATTATTTGGATCACTAAAGCGATGCAGTTCTTTTAATGGTAAACCAATCTCTACACATGCTTGAATCAGCTCGACCGCGCTCACTTGGGCTAAGGAATAATAGCGATAGCCAGAATCTGGATTGATGTATACCGGCAACAACACTCCGACTTGTTCATAATATCTTAACGATTTAATATTGACACCGGTTATTTTCGCCATTTCCCCGATACTCAACAATTCACTTCTTTTGTCCTTTTCTCTCATTGCAATTCTCCTACATACTAAATATTGCTCCAGTATCAAGTGCTTAGATATTGATTATACCATAGGCAATCTTTTAACTTTACATTTTATTGTTATTTTTTAATGTAAAATCATTTAACAAGCTTCTATTTTTCAAATATATTTAACTTCGAAAAATCCTAAACAACAATTATTTTACACTAATTTACATATTCTCTATTTTTTAAAACTATAAAAAACCAACGTAATATTATCACGTCTTGTATTATTCATTAGATAAAGATATAATATTAGTGTGTTTTCGATGAAGCGACAAAAAATTAGATACAAAAGCTCGTTCATCACAAATTGAATACGTTTTCTAACCGCACCTTGTGTTAACCATTTTTGGAAACTACTACATTTACATAGTAGTGAAAATAATTTTTTGGGGGAAAAAAATGAAAAAAATCGTTAGTCGTTCCGTGTTATTGTTCGTTCTACTATTTCTAGCTGCCTGTGGAAAGCAAGTCAGTGTTGATGACCTGAAAGCCAATGATTGGCTGATTGAAGAATTGGAGGAAGTAGACATGATTGCCTCTTTCTCAAATCATGTGGTATCGTTTCGCATTGATCCTTCTTCTTACCAATCGACCGCTACCAATGAATGGGAAGCCTTGGGTGAAGAATTTGCGAAAAGCATGCTTGAAGAATTTCAACATAAGTTTGAATACACGTTAGAAGGAAATATCATGACCTGGGAAAACGACGGGGAAACAGGCAAGTATACAGTAACAAAAGAAGATAAAAATATTATTCTCACACCTACCAAAGATAACGAGGAAGATAAAAAAATTGTTCTGAAGCCATATGATAAAAGTAAAACAGCAACATCTTCTACTTCTTCAGACAGCTCCACAACTGATAAAGACGCAACAGATGATTCATCTCTCGTAGATATCACTGATAACTCAACTGAACTAAGCGGCTCGGATGACGCGTCAGGTGATTCTGCTTTTGGCAAACGCTCAAACCCTGTGCCCCTCGACAACCCGATCACGTTCGACACTGTTTATTATGATGACGAATATGAAGAAATCGATACAAATATTTCCTTAACCATCAGTAACGTTGTCCGTGGTGAAGAAGCGTATAATTATATGATCAGCATGGATGAGTACAATGAACCAGCACCAGAAGGAAAAGAATGGGTAGTTTTTGATGCAGAGCTAACTGTCAATAAAGGGAGCCAAGATGAGCCATATCGCGCTTTTTCTAGATTCGTACCAGTTAGTTCAACTGGTGAAGAAGTCAATCAGGAAAGCTATAGCTACTTAGGCAACGAAGAATTTGGGAACAAAGATTTGTACGAAGGTGGTACGGACAAAGGCAAAGTTGCATTGCTCGTTCCGATTGGGGACGATACGCTTATTGAATTTAATGATTTTACAAATAGGATTTTTTTCAAATTACAGTAACCTTTGAAAAGCAGCAAGAAAACGTACTAGCGAGCATTAAAAATCATCGCCAGCTGACAGTAGCAGACCAGTCAAGATATGCTTATAAGGGCTACACTCCTAGAAATAACTATAGCCCGATCCAACTAGTTTTTACTTGACATCAGAGAAAAAGGACCCATCTAAATCAATACGTAGATGGGTCCTTTTGTCTCACTATTGGTTGTCATCTGCTGAAAACTTTTAATGGTCTTTTCCACTACTTGTAAAACAAATGTATCAGCTTTAAAACGCATTCTAAAAGCTTTTTAAAGTCTTTTAGAATGCGTTTTACATCATGTATTCATAAGGAGGTTGATCGACTATTTTATTTCGAAATCAATTGATTCGTCTCACGGACAATCATACGTTCTTCATTCGTCGGTACAATCATGACAGCCACTCGACCATTTTCTTGACTGACAATTGCTTGTCTTGTATTGTTTCTTTCTTCGTCAACAGTTATGCCAAACAATGACAATCCTTCACAAGATAGTTGACGAATGATTGGCGAGTTCTCTCCGATGCCAGCCGTGAAAATCAACACATCAAGTCCGCCTAGTTCAGCAGCGTAAGCACCGATCATTTGTTTTACGCGACCACAAAACATGTTCATTGCTAAAACCGCTTTTGGATCGCCCTGCTCAAAAGCTTCTTCGATGTCACGAGCATCACTACTGATGCCAGAAACTCCTTTGAATCCTGAGTCTTGGTTCATCATCTGCTCGATTTCTGCGAAGCTCATCTGTTTTTTTCTGCCTAGATAGGTCACGATGGAAGGATCGATATCGCCACAGCGAGTACCCATCATAATACCTGCTAAAGGAGTGAATCCCATACTAGTGATAACAGACTGGCCATTCTTGATCCCGCAAATACTCCCCCCATTTCCTAAATGACAGGAAATGATTTTTAAATCCTCAAGCTTTTTACCTAAAGACTTGGCAGCTTCCGTCGCCACAAATTGATGACTTGTCCCATGAAATCCGAAACGGCGAATTCCCTCTTCCTCATATAATTTATAAGGAATTGGATAAAGATAGTTTTCTTCTGGCATTGTTTGGTGGAATGACGTATCGAAAACAGCCACTTGCGGACAAGCTGGCAAATTATTTTTGAACGCTTCGATCCCCATGATGTTGATTGGGTTGTGCAACGGTGCTAAATGAGAAAGCGATTTGATTTTTTTCAATGATTCATCCTCAACGATACAGGACCCTTTGAAGAATTCTCCACCATGAGCGACACGATGGCCGACACCAGTGATTTCTGACAAATCAGCAACGATTTTTTCTTCCAATAAAAAATCTAGTAAATACTTGACTGCATCTTCATGTGTTTCACCTTTAACTGAGCGACTGCTTTTACCACCGTCTAAAGAATACGTCAAATCCATGGAGCTTGCTAACCCGATTCGTTCGAACAATCCCTTGGCGATCTTTTTTTCTTCAGGAAACTCATAGACTTGAAACTTTAACGAAGAACTTCCTGAATTGATTGCAATAATTAATTCTTTCAATGCTTTACCCCTCAATCTAATCTTTTACAGAATGTTTACTAAAAGCACAGCAATCGTTGCACCAACGATCGGGCCTACTAATGGTACCCATGCGTATTTCCAGTTATAGTCAGTGTTTTTATTTGGTAATGGCATCAATGTATACATCAAACGCGGACCAAGGTCACGCGCTGGATTGATCGCGTAGCCTGTTGTCGAACCAAATGAAAATGAAATTCCTACTAGCAAGAACAATGCAACAACTGGTTGGAATCCTCCTGGGAAGTCTCCCGCTGGAAGTAACAATAAGGTGAAGATAAATGCAAATGTTGCAATGATCTCACTGATGACATTCGCAATAGGTGCGTCGATTGCTGGACCTGTAGCAAAGATGCCTACGGAGTTTCCTTCATCTGGTCCGGTTTCTTTAAAGTGAGCCATAAATGAGATTGCAGCGATCAATGCACCTAAAAAAGCACCTGCAAATTGCGCTAAAACAAATGGTACAACCATATTCCATTCAAAAAGTCCGCCAATCGCAAAAGCAATCGAAACCGCAGGATTCAAATGACCTGGCGATCCAAAGTAGCCCGCAGAATAAATCCCTAACATTACGGCAACACCCCAGCCAAACGCAACTAATACCCAGTTGGCACCAACTGCTTTGGCCAAAGTCTTCTTCAAGTTGATGCTACAACCAACACCACAACCGAAAAGTGTTAAGACTAACGTTCCAATAAATTCACCTAATACTGTATTATCCATTTTTGTACCCCTTTTCAAACGATTTTATGATAGATTTCTTTTAGTTTTGTACGATCAAACGAGATTGGATTCGATTGGAAAGTAAAATCGTTTATCGCATTGTCAGCTACTTGTTCCGCTGCTCTGATCGCTGTTGATTCTTCGATGTTCCATTCGGCCAATGTTGCTGGCACCCCAGAATCTTTACTCAATCGCTTGATGGCATCTACTAATTTGATCACAGCCACTTCGTCTGAAAGACCGTTCGTACATAATTTAAGTTTTCTTGACACATCAGCGTATAAAGACTTTGCCGTCCAATCTTTGGCATTCGCTAAAACGACATGTGGTAACAACATCGCATTTGCTAAACCATGAGGAACTTTGAAAAGCGCGCCGACTTGATGTGCTAAAGCATGGCAAACACCTAAACCAGCATTGTCAAAAGCCACTCCAGCAAGTGTTGCTGCTTCGTGCATTTGGATGCGTGCATCTTCATTTTGGCCATTTTTGACACACTCAACTAAATTCGAAAAGACAAGCGTGATTGCTTTTTCTGCAAGCGCAGAAGAATAATTTGTTCGACCTTTTGCGACCAATGCTTCTAAGGCATGAGTCAAGACATCCAAACCACTGTATGCCGTGATCGAAGGTGGGCTTGTCATCACAAAATCAATGGACAAGATTGCTTCGTCAGGAATCAACTCTTCAGCAAATATCGGATATTTGATTTTGTTTGCCGTATCGGTGATCACAGCTGCACTGGTCACTTCAGATCCAGTGCCACTCGTTGTTGGGATCGCAACAAAATAATTGATTGATTGCTTTGCTACCTTCTGATAGAAATAGATGATCCCTTTTGCCGTGTCTAACGCTGAACCACCGCCAATTGCGATCACAACGGTTGGTTCAGCTTGCAAAGCCATTTGCATGCCTGTTACCACTTTTTCAATCGGCGGATCTGGCACGATCTCCGTAAAAGTGATCACGCGATTTTTTTGTTCTAGATATGCAATCATTTCACGTACTTTTTGATTGCTTTTCAAAAAAGGATCAAAAACGAACAAGACAGTTTCGTCTGAAAAACGTTCGAACCTTTTAACGATGTCCGTTGTTACAGCTACTTTTGTTTTCATTGACCATTGATTCAAAACTGTTTCCTCCTAACGAATCGAAAATCCGTCCGTTAATACACAACGACGTTTTCTAGCAAAATTTCTAGCAGTCGTCGTACACTCGCCGGTTGGTGTTGCAATCGTGAATGTGGTTGGACCTTCGCCACCAAATCCTAATCCTGCAAATGAAGAGCCATTTTTTACAAAGATCGAGGTTTGGAATTTTTTCGCTGCAAGGTTCAATCGTTGAATATTTTGGGAGTGCATCGTTGCTGTATGGTGACATTTATTTTCGATTCCTAATGCTGTCGGTAATGCTTCATCAAAATCTTTTACAGTCACGATCGGTAAGATCGGCATCAACATTTCTTTGACAACAAATGGATGATCTTTCTCTGTTTTCATGATGATCACTCGAATGTCCGCTGATACATGGACACCTACGGCGGCTAAGATCTCGCTCGCGTTTTTACCGACAAACTGTCGGTTAGGCGCACCATTTTCCGCAATCATCTGTTCGATCAATCGTTGAATGATTTGTTCATCACCTACATAATAAGCCCCTTGTTTTTCCATTTGTAAAATCAAGTAGTCAACGACTTGTTCGACAGCAACGACACTTTTCTCTGCCGTACATAAAATATTATTATCAAAAGATGCACCCAAGACAATATCTGCCGCTGCCTTATCAAGATCGGCGGTTTCATCAACAAGTGAAGGTGGATTGCCTTCTCCAGCAGCAATCGTTTTCTTACCACTCTTCATTGCTTGTCTCACCACACCAGGACCGCCTGTGATCACTAATAGTGAAATGTCTGGATGGGACATCATCTCTTGAGCAGCTTCAATCGAAGGTTTTTCGATCGTTACAACCAAGTTATGGATGCCACAGCTTTGATAAATCAATTCATTCAATTTTGAAACGACCCAGCCAGAAATGCGCTTCGCGCCTGGATGAACACTGAAATAAATAGCATTGCCTGCTGCAATCATTCCGATTGCGTTACAGATCAACGTTTCTGCCGGATTAGTACTTGGTGTCACCGCACCGATCACGCCATACGGAGATAACTCATAAAGGGTCATTCCGTTGTCACCAGTGACCGCTTCAGTAATAAGATCTTCGACACCTGGTGTCTTGTTGATCGCAAGAGTCAATTTTTGGATCTTATCTTCATATCTTCCCATTTTCGTTTCTTCCACTGTTTCACGAGCAATTGTTTCGATATGAGGTGTCATTCCAGTACGAATCGTAGCAATGATTGCTCTTCGTTGTTCCAATGACAAGTCATCTAAACGATCTTGTGCTACTTTTGCTGCGGCAACTGCTGCATCAACCGTTGGAAAAATCCCGACGGAAGAAGTTGCAACTGTTGCGGTAGTCGGTTCTTCTAAAAGGATTCCTTGAATCACTTTCATGATTTGTTCTTTTAATTGTTCTTCGCCCATCATGCTCGCTCCTTAAACTTTTCAATTCCTTTTGTTGCAATTGCCCTATCTTGATCTGGACTACCACCGCTCACACCAATACCACCAACAATGTTTCCTTGCCCATCTTTGAGAAGGAATCCACCACCAAAGGTCACAAGCTTTCCATCACTTAATGTTTCTAATTGGAAAAGCGGCTGGTTTGGTTGTACCAACTCCGTTAGTTCGTGGGTGTCAGCTTTCATTGAGACCGTTGTATAAGCCTTTTTGATTGCCATGCTTTCACTCACAATCAGTGCATCGTCCATTCGATAGAATTGTTTCAAAGCCCCGTTTTTATCAACGATTGCAATAGAAACCGGTACGCTCAAACAATTCGCATGATCGATACACGCGTGAACGATCTCTTCAAAATCAAGTTTGATCTTTGGTTGTTGCACCCGTTTTTGATAACGACGGATGATTTGATTAAGCAGCACTTCTTGTTCCTGTTCATGATCTGCTTCACGGGCAAAAGAGTACAGACAATCAGATAAACGGTTGGCAAACTTGCTGAGTTCTGAACGGACTTCTTCGTTTTCCATAAAGCGATCAAGAACACGTTCCCCACGACGGCAAACCGTCCGAGCAACATGCAACTGCGCCCCTGCTAGACTTTTTCCAGGCAAAATAAATTCATGGATTTCTGGTAGTTTTGCTGTTTTTTCATCGATCCAGATTTCCAATTGATGAATATCTTCCGCAGAGATCAAGTCGCTTTTATGCGCTAATTTATCCTTTTTTGTTGCTGTCGCTAATTCTGCGTTCATCTGAAAAAGTTTATTTTGCACCCAGTTAAGCGCTTGTTGGCTTTCTGGATTTTTCAACATTTTTTGTGCCAAGCTGATTTGCGCACAGCACTCGTCAAACGTTCCATAGACTTCTACTCGTAAACTTGCTTTTTTTACTCGTGTCCCATCAAAAAGGCTCGTCATTCCTTGATCACCAGTTTTTGTATAGATCGGCATTCTTTTCACTTCCTTACATATCAAACGTATCGATGATACCAACAATCGCACAATCCACCGCTTCTGATGGCTCCGAGAATAAATGTCTCGCTGAACTACCGCTATTTAACAGAACATAATCACCAATTCCAGCACCTACCGTATCAGCTGCCACTTGTTGAAAACGTACTGCCTCTTTTTGAGCATTTATCGGTTGCACGATCATTAATTTTTTGCCTACAAGAGAGGAATCTTTTTGAGTAGAAACAACGCTACCAATAATTTTTCCCATTAACATTGCGATCCGCTCCTTTTACAGATAGTCATCTGTTTTTCCTGAATTTTTTCTTGCGCCAATAATGTAAAGTTTTGATTCGTTGAAAGTATCAACGCTGCTTGATTCGGTAAAACAGCCACTTGCTTGTAAGTGATATACCGATTCGAAAAGGCATAACATGGTTTTTCAGCAACTGTAAAAACTTCGACGTTATAATGGAAGATTTCTACAGGTATCAAAGTCAGATCCGAAAAAGAGCATTGAAATCTAAGCTCACAACCGTAGTCCAAGCTACGAAATAGCCATCGTACGAATGGGTCGTTCTCATTTTTTGTTGCAAATTTCGTTAAAAAGAAGCAGTCGCAATTTTTGACATAGATATATTTATTCGACAAAAAAGGGCTGATCGAATCCGTTTGAACGGAATCAGTTGATACGAACAATGTACTTTTTTCTCTTTTTATTAGCCAACCCACTACTTTTTGAACAATATCTTCCATACGAAACTCCTATTCCACAATGACTTTTGAGGCCATCGCTATGCCGATCGGTGTAACGAATTGCGGATGAACAGGTTTCAATACTTTCTTACCAATGACGCTACTCATTTCTTCTTCAAACTGTGAAAAATAGGCAGCCCCGCCGACAACAAAAATCGGCTCGATTGGATGTTCATCTAGCATTTTTTTGGCGATGGTCGCCATTTTTTGGATCACTGGACGACAAATCGTAAAATTTTCTGCTTCATTTTTGGGATTTCTCTTTATTTTTTCTGCGTCATCTATATCTACGCTATGATAACCGACGATCACTAGAGTCATATGTGTACCACCAGTTGGTTCATCATCAACGAAGGCAACTTCTCCATTTTTAAGGACACTGATCCCCGTCGTACCGCCCCCGATATCAATGACGGCCCCATCTGCAATGCCAAGTGTCAAGGCAGCCGCTGATGGCTCATCCACTAACTGGTCGATTTCCATGCCGGCACTTTCAATGACGTTTGCCACGACTTTTTTGTTGTTGCCGATCGTTCCTGGGGGGATAGCCCCGGAAGCGGCTTTAAGTGCAAACCCTAAAGCCGCTTCCGCTTCTTCCCTTAATACTTCAACGATCTTTACTGCTTTTTGATAATCAACGACCAAGCCATCACGTATCACTTTGGCTTCTTTGAACGCACCGAACAATGGTTGATTGTCAGCATCTAAGACAACTAAGACGATCGAAGCTGTGCCCAGATCCACACCAACCTTATAGCCATCGGCCGCTTTGTGACCAGTTGGCACAAAAGAATGGACGATTTTATTGAAAGATTCTAGTAACTCATTGCCTTTCTCAATTCCTTGCATCTTTTGCTCCTTCTGATCAACGAATGATCCTTGCTCTAGTTTCGGTAGTGACATTGGCCGCATTGGCTTCATCTGTATCGATGTGCATTTCCATGATAAATTTTTCGTGCGGGCGTAGCGCAACCTCATGATAGACAGTTCCTCGTTCGCCAGATAAAATTTCGACTGAAACGCTCTCATCCTTATGCAGATCCAAACGTTTCATATCTTCATGATTCAAATGGATATGACGTTGTGCGATGATTGCAGCTGGGATCGTAATTGAAGCAGCTTCGGTCATCAAAGTGATTTCTACTGCTTCATCAAGATCACCAGAAAGTTTGATTGGTGGATTGATCCCTAATAGACGTGCATCTGTTTTTGATACTTCTACTTGTGAGCGATTGCGGAACGGACCCAGAATCCGCACTCTTTCGATCTTTCCTTTTGGACCGATCAACGTCACCGTTTGTTTTGCCGCAAATTCACCTGGTTGCTTTAAATCACGCAATTTTTCGATGGATTGTCCTGGGAAAAGTTGTTCAAAGTGAGCAGGTGTCAAATGGATATGACGATTAGAGATACCGATCGGAAAGGTTTGATCAAGATCTGCGATCACCTTCCGAACGATTTCTTTCAACTCAGCTTTTGAAAAATCAAGCATTGTTTTGACCTACTAATAGTTTGTTCACATCATGATGAGGGCGAGGAATCACGTGTACAGAAACCACTTCACCTACACGCTCAGCTGCGGCAGAACCTGCATCTGTCGCTGCTTTGACCGCACCAACATCTCCACGAACCATGATCGTTACTAAACCAGAACCGATTTTCTCCGTTCCGATCAATTGTACGTTAGCGGCTTTCACCATTGCATCAGCTGCCTCGACAGCCCCTACTAAACCTTTTGTTTCGATCATTCCTAATGCGTCATTCATTTATGTGTTCCTCCTAGTTTTTCTTATTTTTTTTGGTTGCAGTTTTATTTCCTTTTTTTGAAGAATCTTTTGACTTTTTTTCTTTGCTTGCCACTTCATCAGTGCTAAGTGAAGTAGGTTCTTTCTTATCTTCCTTGATAACAGGTACATTTTCACTCTTCACTGGTGTGGTTTTGTCTAATGAGGATTCTTGCTTCGTTGCTGTTTCCTCAACAATAGTGACAGGTGTCTCTTCTTGGATCGGCTCATGTTGCTCTTCTTTTGAAGAAAAGACATCAAGGATATTGTCTCCTGGTCTTGGTATAACTAGAGAAGAGACGTAAGCATCCAGACCAATGGCAGCTGACTTTGCTGCATCGATCGCTGCTTTGACCGCCCCGACATCCCCTTGGATCATCACGGTCATCCAGCCAAAACCTTTTGTTTTTTCTATACTCAAAAGTTCAATATTTGCGGATTTCACCATGATATCAGAAAGGTTGATGGCACTGGCTAATCCTGTTGATTCGATCATTCCGATTGCTTGATTCATTGTTTCACCTCCAATAATTCCAAGGATTTTAATGGAATACCTTTGACGATTCGAGCAGCATTACTTCCTAGATTTCTCAAGATCGCAGAAGGGACAATTGAAACATGCTCCAACACTTGATAAGGTTTCTCTTTTTTCAAGCTTTTATGATGTATGCAAAGAGTGTCCCTGCTCCCACCAATACCTACTTGTAAAGGAGAAGCTAAAGCCGCTTCATACGCCGCTTGTGCTGCATCCTCAAACACTTTTGCTTCTAGCTTATACGGAATGCTTTCTTCTTCTATCCCATAGAGTAAGGAAGTCAAGATTTCTTCGTCTATTCCATCTACGTAGATGATGATCGACGGTCTATCCATGTTCATTCCTCCTCAAATGTGAAAGGATCAACCCAGTGGCAACCGCATTTCTAGGACCTTCACACGCACGGACATTTCCTTGTCCAGCAACTAACCCATAGTGAGATAACGCATCTGTCACGATTTGGGGAATCTCAAAATCAAGTGCTGATCCTCCAACGATCACAACAAAAGGAATATCACGGATGTTGCCAGTTGGACTTACTCGTTTCAATGCTCGAATCGTGTTTGTTACAAATACTCGTTTTTTCGCTGTCTGTCTAACCAATTTGATTTTTTCGATCGAAAGATCAAGTGGAATTGGAATGAGACCCTCTGGTTTGACAACGACAACTTTCGCAAATAAATGAGGATCTAACGGTTCCTCAAAGAATTGCACACTACCGTCTTCATGTCGGATATAAAAGATGTTCTCTACTTTTGCCAAAGGATACTTTTTGATATCTTCTGCCAAGTAAATATCGTCGATCCCTAACTCCGACTTGATCAATAATGTCACCATATCTCCTGCACCAGCCAAATGTGTAGCAGAAATCGCTTGTTCCCCAATGATCGACGCATCAGTCGAACCAGCACCTAAGTCCAAAATAGCTAAAGGTGTGCTTGTACCAGGTGTCGTCAAGGCGCCTAAAATAGCCGCTTCTGCTTCTGCTCCGCCAATTTCAACAGGTGTTTTCAAATCTTCTTCAATGGATTGTGCGATTTTCGACATTTGCAAATGATCCGATTTGACCATCGAAGCAATCCCTACTGCTTGCTCCATCGAGAACTCACCGGCAACACCACCTTTGACCTCTATAGGAACAAAAGTATCGACTGCCAGTAAGTCTTGGATGAAAATTTCTGCGAGGGGGCGTTCCGTTAAATTCGCCATCGTTAGTCGAACTTTTTCGAGCATCCCATCGACATTGGTTCCTGACTCACCAGTCACATTGTCGATTTCTGCAAACGAACTCACCGCAGTCATGATATCTTCTGCACCAGCAGAGATTTCAACGATCTTGCGACGATTGCCACCTGTAATCTCAATACTTCCTGCCGGGATCACTCGTGCTTGTACATCCCCTTGAGGTGTCTTGATCACAACGGCAGAACGATTACCAATCAACGCACGAGCCATAGGAACGATACTTTTCGTTGCTTCTGAATCCAGTTCAAAAACTGTCGCAATACCATATGGATTCGATAATTGAGCAACCCCTTGACCGGCAGGCGCTACTTCTACCGCAGCTAACATGCCTAGTGGGATGTTTTCAATATAAGCAACTTCGTCTATGATCGGGATCTTATGGGTCAAACGATTATTGACTAAAACCCCATCATCACTTTGAAGAATCGCACCTGTGACCCGAATGTTACTTTCAACGATTTGGTTGATCCATTTTGCCGCCTGATCAAATTCGATTTCTTTTTCAACGACGACGACATAGTCATCATCGCTGAATTTTTTTTGGACTAATTCTGATAATTTGATCGTTTTTCCTACGCCTAAGCCATGACCGCCAGGCGTTTTTGGGTTATGACCGATCATCGTCGATTCGGTGATGATCGTTTCAGTGATCATCTCCATCGCCACGTCACCAATGACAGGCGTTGCCTCGTTGATACGGATCAAATCGATATCAGAGATCGTAAGGTCATTTTTAGTGCAAGCTTCATTGATTGCTTTATAGATCCCAAAGAGATTCTTCTTCGTTCCTTTGATCCCCGTTGTTTCAGTAATAGCCGATTGTAGAAAATGAACCTGATCATTCGTATCGATCTCTGCAAGTGCGATCTCCGTTGAGGAATTTCCAATATCAATACCTATAATACGTTTCATGCACATTCCTCCCGATAACTGGCGATCCTTTAATTATCCCCTTTGAGCTTCTTACGTGTTTCATAATGTTCACTTGCTTCACGGAAATAAGCAGCAGAGATTTTCGCATGGTATTTCGTTTCTAATTCGTCGGCAATATCTAACAATTCTTGTTTACTTGAGCGATACGGACGTAACGCATTGTACATTGCTAAGACACGCTCATCAGGGACTGCTGTCAATTCTGCGGCACGATCGAAGTTAGAAGAAATCGTCTTGCGACCCGCGCTATGAGCAATTTCACCTTGCGCTTTTAAGATCGATGGTGTGATCTTCAAATCTTCTGGCGTTAAAGAACCGTTCAATACATTAGCTAAAGTGATATCTTCTAATGTTTTGCCCGTTTTTGTTTTCACCCAGTCTGGATGTTTGACAGCAATTGGGTAGTCAGCAGTCGTCGCTTGGGCGCCATTCGCAACTTCAGTTGTCCCAGTCGGTTTATTATTCATATCTTGTAAGATATTTCTTACCAAGCTTTCTAATGTCTGTTCGTTCATCTGTTTCACCTCGTTATAATGTTACAGCAATTTCTTCTGCTGGTTTCCCAATGACAACATGCTTTGTTTCTTTGATGTGAAGTAAAGCAGATTGTGCTTGGTATTTCGGACGTGCCATTTGGTCATTCATCATCGGCACTGGATTTGGTGATTCGCCTTTTGCATATTTCGCAGCGTTCTTACCGATTGCACGATACGTTTCCAGCGTGATCAGTGGCGCTTGCGGGAATAATTCAAGATTTGACAATGGTTGTAGATCTTTTTGGTGAATGATCGCCGTTCCTTTTGATTGGATCGACACGCAAATTCCTGAACCTGAAAGCTTATCTCCCTCAACTGCGACAAATGCCAC
Source organism: Enterococcus mundtii (assembly GCF_002813755.1). Classification (NCBI taxonomy): domain Bacteria; kingdom Bacillati; phylum Bacillota; class Bacilli; order Lactobacillales; family Enterococcaceae; genus Enterococcus; species Enterococcus mundtii. The sequence continues at coordinate 1,494,484 of NZ_CP018061.1, forward strand.
ATCAGATGAACGGAAAACTTTAATTACACGGGCTTTCAACCCTTCTTCTTCGATTCCTGCAATCACTTGTTTCAAGATATCTTTATGGCTCACACCAATGATATTCGTTGTTTGAGATGTTGCGAATGCAGGTCCAACTGCAATAACCACTTCGTCTTGTGCATTGCCAGGTTGTGCGACACCGATTGAACGGAACCAAGATTCAGAATTGTTGTCTGTCATTACAACCGTTGACGGTGTACTTTTGAATGCAACTGTTTGTTCACTTTTCGTTGTATCCATTTCAGTCAAGACTTCTTGAATGATCGATCTTAGTAAATTTTCGTTGATTTCTGCCATTTCATACTCCTCCTATATATCCTGCGGGTTGATTGCGTTAGGAATTGCTTTCACTTTTTCCCACTCTGAGCCGTCTAAACGGTGTCCAGTTCCTGGTCCAGCATAGTCATTTTTATCATTGACAGCAGAAATGACATTCCAATCTTTATCAAAGATAGAAGAAGTTTGTAAAAAGTCTCCGGCAACGCGTTGTTTCAATAGATTCAATACACTGACCGCCACATCTTCAAAGCCTGTTTTAGATAATGCTTTGACTAGATCTAAACCAGTTGCTCCACTAGCCAACAACTCTTCTGCACCTTTGATATCTTGAACCATATCACGAGCAGGCATGTCATCAGAACCACGAGCATAAGTCGCCGCTTCTACTTCTTCGTCTGTGATCGTTGGTAACCCTAACTCTGCAAATAGTGCTTGCATCGCTTTCGCTGCTTTATTACGAACTTTGATCACTTCTGCTTCTTTGACTGGTCGTAAACCACCATCAACACGAAGGTCACGTTGTAAAATGTTGTAATCGTCGAAATCATCTGCATCAAAGTTTGAACCCGCAAACATATTGTCGTAATTCGGAGTTGCAGAGTAGCCAGAAGAGATATAGTCAGTCCCTGGTAAGAATTGCATCAATAAACGAGCTGTTCGACGGATATCTGAGTGAGAGAATGTTTGGTCATTTCCAGAGGCCACTTCAAGGTCAAGCAACATAGCGATCAAGTTTTCCGCTAAGACCGCACGAATCCCTGATGGCACCGCACCTGGAATACCGATACAACTGATCGAACCATTTTGTAACCCTTGAACCCCCGCTGCTTTTGTCAGATAAATACATCTAGTTTCCAAGTACAACATCGATTTGCCTTCTGCATAACCCATTTGTACTTCTGAACCAGTCCCTGAGGTGAAACGCATCTTCAAGCCGCGAGACGCATAACATGAGGCAAGGAATCCTTTCGACCAAGGCGTATCATCGCCATCGGTAAATACTTTCTCTGTTCCATAAACTGAGATCGTTTCAGCATAAGCTGTGAATCCTCTCATACCAAGGTCAAGTTCAGTTGCTTCTTCCAATGAGCACTGTGTCAACACCCCTGGACGTCCAACTTGTGAACCAATCATAATCGAGATGGCATTAAATGGTGCATAACGTGCAACCGCAACTGTTGTTTCTTGCTCATCAAAGCCACGTAAAGCGCCTTCAGCGGCATCCGCAGCAATCTGCACTGGGTTGTCGCGTAAGTTTGTTACGTGAGATTGGGTGGTAGGACGACGGCGAGCACGCATTTTTTGCACAGCCATCATCATTTCAACCACGTTCATGTAGCCAACCACTTCATTGATTTTTGCCGGTGTAGCAGAAGTCGTCAATTGGATGATTTCTTCACGACAAATGTTCGGATCAACGATTTTATTCGCTAATTCTTTCGATGACATTTGCATGACTTCTTCCGCACGAGTGATGTCGATGCCATACTGTGCGATATAAGCATCGATCAAATCAAAGTCTTCTTTTGCTTTCCCATCTAATTCAACGACCTCACCCGCAACGATCTTGATGCTTGGTTTTGGATCATTAGGACTTTGCATGGCAATCAGACCTTCGTCTATCCACTCATCAACAAATCCATCCTGGTTCACTGGTCTTTTTGATAATTCTTCAAATCGTTTCGATTTCATCTATTTACTCACTCTCCAATTTAAATATATGATGGCTGATCATTTGTTGGCTCACTACCTAATGTCGCTAATAGTTTGATACCGATTTCGCGAGCAGAAATAACAGCCTGACGGACAGCCCCTGAATCACCACTAAATGTCATCGTGACTTCATTTGAGAAATTCTGTCCATTTTGTGGAGTCGCATAGCTGACCACTTCAATATTCGCCGCCTTCATGGCTGTATCCGCCATCACTACACCAATTGCAGCTGGTGCACCAACGATCAAACCAAATGATTTGCCGATTGGAGTTCCAAATACTTTGTTACATGCATAACTCGCTCTGGCAGTGTATTGACATTCAATGTGGCCTGCTTCATTCGCATACACATCTCCGAACGTGCGAGTATCCACTTCTTTTAACGTCACTTCTACCGCTCGTTTAACATCCGAAACATCATCCCCACCAAAAATGATAAGCGAGCCATGACCAGCGCCACCTTTAGTATCTCTTGGCATTTCGATCGAGATGACTTCTGTGTTTGTTGCTTTGACTGCTTCATCTGCCGCTAAAATATGCGGACCAGCACCGGTACGAGCACCTACGATACCAATCGAGCGATATTTTTTCTCTAATTTCATCGTATCCAATAAGGCTGAATCAACATTTGCGATCACTAAACCAATAGTATCTCCAAATGCTGATGCACCGACAAATTCTGTTAATCCACAATGTTTTTCAATCATTTTGCTTGTTCCTCCCGATGTAGTTTCCTTTGTTTCATTCGATTCGATTTTATTCAAAACTTTTTTCAAGATTTCTTCTACTGCTGCATTGTTTTCAACCATTTAATCACCTCAGTCAGTTAAATTTGGGAGTACTCTCTCAACCTCAGAGTGAGGGCGTGGAATCACGTAATTTGAAACAACTTCTCCCACAGAACTAGCTGCTGTCACGCCAGCGTCAACTGCGGCTTTTACTGCACCTACATCTCCTCTGACCATAACAGTGACTAAACCTGAACCGATTTTTTCAGTGCCGATCAGCGTTACATTTGCCGCCTTCACCATCGCATCTGCTGCTTCGATCGATCCAATCAAACCGCGAGTTTCAATCATGCCTAAAGCTTCTTGACCCATTGTCATACCTCCTAATTTTAGTAGCGCTTACAAAAACTATCATAATAAAAAAAGATGGGAAATAATTGCCCCATCTTTTTTGTACCTATTGATATAATAATAATAATTTGCTGTGAATAAAAAAAGAAAACACGACAAATAGGCTTAAATTTAAATAATTCAAGCCAAATAATCTATCAAATTCTTGTCATTTGATAGTCAAAATTGTGGTATTTGTGATGTTTTATACAATAACCTTTGTTTTTCTGTTAAAATAAGTGCCATGAAAGGGGGCTGTTGCATGATTCAAGGTCATCCAAAAGGAATTCATTCAGATAGACTAACAAAGATATTGGAAGAATTTGCATTAGCAGTCGATTATGGCGCTGTTTTAGTTGATATTCACGGCAAAGAAACGTCAAATCTATTTAATTTTTCTCCTTTTTGCCAAAATATGCGAGCAAATCCACAATTCAAACATCTCTGTCAAAAGTGTGATGCTTACGGTGGTTTAGAAGCATCAAAGACTGGAAAACCACACATTTATCAATGCCATGCTGGATTGACGGATATTTCATTGCCTTTGATCCATGATCGACAACTGCACGGTTTTGCACTTTTTGGGCAAGTAAAAGTATCAGATATTGAAGATCATCAAATCGACCGCATTCATCCATCCATCACGAATTGGAAAGAGCATGCGGAGTTGAGGCATGCACGTAATAAGGTACGCGTAGTGAACAGAAAACAGGTCACGGCTGCCGCCTCACTTTTCGAAACGATTGCTCAACATTATGAGAAAGAAGAAAACCATCCCAGAGATCGAATCAAATTCAATATCAAAACAGCTGAACATAAACCGATTAAGTCTAAAAACAAACGAATCGACTCCGACCATGGAGAAATCAATAAAGCAATCGAATATATCAATAAAAATCTCTCTCGCAATATTACCTTAGATGAAGTGGCAAATCATGTCTATTTAAGTCATTATTATTTCAGCAGACTCTTCAAAAAAGAATTAGACATCAGTTTTGTCAACTACCTTAATAAACAGAGAATCGAACAAGCAAAAGAATTATTACGCCAAACCAATTTAAGCGTTCAAAAAATTGCTTATCGCATCGGTTATACCCAACCGAGCTATTTCTGTAAGTTATTCAAAAAAGAGACCGGAACAACTCCTGCTTCCTTTCGAAGAACGAGCTGATCCACTGAAAGACAGTTGTCCGACTGTCTTTTTGTTTAATAAAAAAATGAAGTGTCTTCGAAAAAACACTTCACTAAACAAACCGTTCAATAGGAATCGGTTTGGCTCGCAAAGTAATTTTCCCAATAAAATCACTTTCACATCATGTAAGGTATCCTGACTTTGCTTCATCCTACTACCTCGCCTTCCCGTAAGTGGCTAAATTGAGGGGTCGTCTGCATATACAGTAAAAAGGGTCTGTCAAGGATTCGCACCTTGTTCCCTTCACATCATGTGCTCATATTTTATTATTTTCAATTATACATTAATTCACAATCGCGGTCAATAGATAACGGAAACGATTTATTTTAAAAAAATGTTTTTGGCTTTTATCCATTCGTAGACAAGTGTTTCTTTAACTCATCTAAACCAAAACCTGTTATCGTAGAAACTTCAAATATCTTAGAAGCACCGGCTAACTCCAATAATTCACGGGCTTTTGCTAGCGTCTGCTGATCTGCTAAATCGACTTTGGAGATCACACCAATCACTTCTTTGTTGAATCTCGATGAAAAATAAGGTGGAAAATAGTTTTGTGCGCTTGTAATATCTTGAACGAATGCCACTACCTCCGCCTCGATTGAAGCACTGACCAACGCATTATAATAAAACTGATTTTCCATGAACTCACCCGGTGTATCAATTGACTCATCCAGATAATACACTTGTTGAGTCTTGTGATAAGAAATGTCTTTCTTTTGTAGCCACTGTGACAATGTAGTTTTACCGCTACCTGTTTGTCCGATAAAAATCACTCGACGCATCTCTTCACCTATCGTCTCTCATAAATAAATAACTACCAACCATTTAGGTTTTTGTAATATTAGGCGTATCAAACCCCAAAACCGTACTCATTGTTTGGATGACTTGTTGCAAAGCATATTCAACTGAAGATACCTCACCAGTAAAAACGACTGATCCACTAAAGCGATCCATGAAACCAATCGCCACATCTCCAGATTTTTTTGCGATATCTGCACCAATGATCGACGCCTCACTCGGTGTGATCGTCAAAATACCGATAGCATTACTTGCTTCACTTAATCCAAGTTTTGTAAAAACTTCACGATCTGCATTTGGGATAATATGCGCAAGTGTGACCTGTTTTCCAGGGACGTACTCTTGGATCGTTCGTTCGATTTGTCTTTCATTTGCTACCATTTGCCACCTCCTACAATCTGATAATAACTATATTCTAGCATAGATGAATAAAAGGATTTTGCTTTTGATCCAGTGGAGTAACAAATATTTGCGGCTTGGTATAATTTATTATGCGATCAAAAAACTGCTATTCTCAACTTTTTCAAAGCTGACAATAGCAGTTTTCTTTTACTTAATAGATGTAATAATCAGACTTTCCTTCTTGTTCAACGGTTATCACTAGTCGATGAGGCAAACAGATACTAGTCTGTCCAGGTTCTTTTCTTATCTATTATTTTTCTCTGAATGAAGAATATCATCCGCTTTATCTGCAATGGATTCTGTTAAAAGGACTGAAAAATTTATCCCCGCACGTTTGCCTAACGTATCGGCCCATCGTGGTATCGTTAAAGTCTTTTTGACAAGTTCTGTATCCTTTAGATATTTAGCAACATCTACACGAATCAATGTCGTAAAGGAATCTTTTTCAGCAAAGACTTCTTTGATCGGCGTTGGCTCTGGTATTTGCTCTTCGTGCTCAATATAGTCCGCTAGAACCATACCTAACACCTCTTGTGCCATAGCAATTCCATAAGAGATATCATCTTCATTGATTCCTGTATAAGCACCCTGAATATCAGGAAATTCAATGAAGTAACCGCCACCTTCTTCGGGTTTAAAAATAGCAGGATATGTTTTTGCTAAAGGTTCGCTTAACATTTCAGTCAATCCCTTCTTGTAATCAAATGCGAGATTATTTCAATCCCGCATCCTTCAAAATTTTTTGCTCAAGTCCTCGGCCTAGATCTTGATTGGCATGAACAGGGACAGTAATTCTAACGCCATCTTTATAAAGGTGATGATGATGATGAGAGCCTTCCTGCCTTCGCTCAATCCAACCATTCTTCTTCAATAACCGAAGCATTTCTTTTCCTGTAAGCGGCATTCTGCACTATACCTCCTTACAAAAACAACTATAGCACGTGCCAACACGTATGTAAAGGTGAGGCTATAGTTTTAACGAGCGATTTTTCTTGGTTGATAAATTCTAAATTTTGAAATCATTTAAATAGCTCATGCCATCTTCTTTAATTTTTAAATACATATTTTTTAATGTATGATCATATCCGATTGTACCCTGTTACTCTGGAGAAAAAAAACTACCACCATCAACTTTCTACAAGCTGACAATAGCAGTTTTCTTTTACTTAATAGATGTGATAATCAGACTTTCCTTCTTGTTCAATGGTTATCACTAGTCGATGAGGCAAACAGATACTAGTCTGTCCAGGTTCCGAGATCCAACCTGTTCTTACAGCGATTTGATCGGGGCTATTATCTTCTTTGACTCTGATCTTACCTTCTTGGATTTCGACAATATTGTATTGGGTATCAGATGGATGGTAAGTCACCATCTTGCTACTGATTCCATCTAAATCAAAACGTTCGACTTCTTTTCCGTCGATTTTGACTATCGCATACTTCACGCTATTTTCAGTTTCTGCATTATCAAATGACAAAGCAAAAACAATTGTCGGAGCGAAAGAAGCAACTACCAGAACAAAAATAATGATGATATCCCACGGTTTTATTCCTGTTTTACGAAAGTTGTGCATATAGATTGTCCTTTTGGCTTTTCTTATTCTATCCTTTTACCGATCTTCTAAATAGATGTTGATTTGTTGTTCGTCATCATAATCCAGTTGATCCGTTTCAAGCATTTCCATTAATTCTATTTTCAAGTCTACAGGAATCTCCCAGAAGCCGTCAATAGATTTGAACAAATCGGCATCATACTTTTGAAAAATAGGATAAATGTTCAAAAATTCTTCAAAGGATAAGTTTTGTTTTTCGTAATAGTCTTTGACAAAGCCTTGCTCTATCGCATGTTCTGTAGGAAGGCCAGTTTCTGTAATCAGTTTCTTATCGACCATCGCACGATAGAATTCTCCTTTGTCTACAGGTTCGTTTTCCGTTTCCGAATAATATTTGATTCCTTGTTCGACCAATGGCGGATAAATAATTTCCATTTCTTGCAGCCTCCTTGCATCGTCCAATCGATTATTCTGTCACTTTCCGTCCTTTATAATAACCTTTTAAGGAGACGTGATGACTTCGACGATAATCACCAGTCACCTCGTCAAAAGAAATCTCTGGTTTCGTCAAACCTTGGTGTGTTCGTCGTAAACGTTTTTTTGCTTTCGATGTTTTTCTTGCTGGTACTGCCATGACTTTTTCCTCCTATTTTACCAACTTGCTTTTTTAACTCCTGGGATCAATCCTTGATGCGCCAGTTCTCTAAATGTGATTCGAGACATACCAAATTTTCTCATGTAGCCACGAGGACGTCCGTCTGTCTGATCTCTCAGTTTCAAACGATTAGGATTAGACTCTTTTGGTAGCTTAGCTAGTCCTTCATAATCTTTTGCTGCTTTTAACTCTTGACGTTGTTCACTATATTTATTGATCAAAGCTACTTGCTTATTCATTTTTGCAATTTTTGATTTTTTTGCCACTAATAATCTGCTCCTTTATTCCACTTTATATTTATCAAATCGTAACAATTACGTTTTGTGTAGAACTACAATACCACTTCTTTATTTGTTTGTCAAAAAAGAAATACGAATAAAGTCAATTTATTAACGACTTCAGACTGAGCTCATCTTTCGAGTACATTGAAAAAGCTCCAATGATATTTATCCTTAACATCACTGTGAGCTTTTTCTACTATTAATAAATGGACACTAAGAATTCAACATCCTAGCCATTACGAATTGATTTTTTCCAACGCCTTCGTAGGCACTTCGTTTTCTGGTACTTCACTCCATCCTTTTCCTTGCATTCCTTTTGCATAGATTTTTAAGTATTTACCTTGTTTTAACTCGTGATCCACTAATTTTTTTACTGTTTGTTGATTGCCATCTTCATCGTATCCTTCAAACGTGTAGAGATAATCCTTCCCTTTTTTATCCCCACTACTTGTTTTGACATAGTATTCTTTCACTTCTTTATCAGATAAAAAATTATCCGTTAATGCTTGAAAGCCTTCTGTCTTTGATTCAATAAAAAATGCACCAATTCCTAAAATAAGCGCAATTACTAATAATCCTTTTACTAATTTTCCCATTATCATTCCCACTTCCTAATTCTTTTTCATTTCCTGTCTAAATCATACTAAATAAAACAATGATTCGAAATCTATTCTTCCTATGTTTAACTTACATTAACGTCATAAAAATTTATCTAGTGACTGATTTTGACCTAGGTAGAATAATATAATGAAAATAAGCCGTAAAACCCAAAATATTCTCGGATTTTACAGGCTATAGAAAAGCATTACTACTACAATTGGTTTGTTCAGCTTTAGTCTATCTTACAACTACCGCGTATTTACGTGCATTATAAATATTCTCAAATGTTGTCCGATTCATCCAATAAGGACCACTGATCGGATCTGATACATGGACTTGATTACTTCCTTTATTATATCCATCAAGAGTGACCGCATGATTATTATTCGCTGCGACACCAAAATTCCAATTCCCCCAACGGATTGGTTGGAAATTGATCGTCACCCAAGCAACAACCGGATGGCCATTTTTGACTTCGTTTAGCAACGTATTCATCGAGCTACCTGAAATATTTTGGACATTTCCGTACTTCTTGCCCCACGTCGTCAAAGGTGCAGGATAAATTGCAGAATAAGTCCATGAATTTTCGACGAATGGGCTGCCGACAAAACCGCTGTTTGGATTACCATTCGGTGATTTAGGGATCGTATTCAAGAATTGAGTCAAACTCCAATTTGTGATCTTCCCTTTATATTGAAGTGCTTGCAATAAAGAAGCCCCTTCACATCCACTTGGCGCACCTAACGCATATTGGTTGTAATTTTTCACACCCAATAGTTTATAGTCCTCTTGATTTTGTTGACCACTACCAACTGCGTACCAACCAACACCTTCATAGACCCAGCCTTGTTTCGTGATTACTTTTTTCTCGTTTTCATCTAACGTGTAATGGTGCCAGTTCACTCGTTTACTATATAAACGACTGACAGGAATGGCATTCGCTCCTTTATAGGAATACCAACCGATTCCTTCATACTTCCAGCCTTGTTTCGTGATACTATCTCTTTCTTTTGCGTTCAACGTATAAAAATGTTCCCCATTATAGCGATTGTACAAACGATAGACAGGATCACCACTTGTCGGTGCCTGCCAACCAACACCTTCGTAATTCCAACCAATCCTTCTTAAATTATCTCGTTCACCAGTATCTCTCGTGTAAAAATGCTCACCACTATGTGGATTGAATAAACGATACATTGGAATCGTTTGCACAGCTGCTCGAAATAATCTTGGGGAGCCTTCGATCAATTCCTCTTTTGGCGCTTGTGTGATATCCGCTTCGTTTTTACCAGCTTTTTCTGGCGCTTCCAAAGCGACTTCTACTCCATCGACGATTGCAGTTTGTGGTTGCTCTGGTTGAACTTCTGTTTCTTCACTCGCTTGTACTGATGGTGTTTGTTGTGACTCTTGCGTTGGTACCTCTGTTTCTGTCGTTTCTGTACTATTTATCTGTGGAGCTGCTGACGTTTGAGTCGATTCAGTCGAGGTAGCCATTGTAGACGAATCCTCTGCAAAAACTTGACTCACACCAAACGAACTCGCTAAAATCGCAAGTATCGTGAACCCACAAATCCCCTTAGTAATAAATCCCCTTTTCATCTTTTTCCTCCTCATAAATGAACAAAAAATAGCAATAGATTTTACATAAGATGTTTCCTAAAAATATTATAACGATAGTAATATATACTATTGTTTAAATTATACATGAATCTATTTTTTTGTCCGAATGATTTGTTTAATTTATTTGAGAACCAAAGAAAGCATACGCTAATTTCATTGAGTAAAACTAGATGGAGCTAAGGTAGGAATGAATGAATCTTATCTTTTAGAATATGAGGTTTTCCAATGCTGGCGAACATATATTATTATGAATGCGCCCATCCTTTAAAACAATTGCTCTGGAAGATTGACTGGCAAGCTCTAGGTCATGAGTCACCATAACGATTGTCTTTCCTTTGCTTACTAATTCTTTCAGTACTTCCATAATAAGGACACGTGAGTGAGTATCTAATGCGCTAGTAGGTTCATCTAAAAATAATATTTCTGGATCTGCTAATATTGTGCGACCAATTGCCACTTTTTGTTGTTCACCACCCGAAAGAGCATCAATGGGTTGGTGTAAATCCGCTTTTAATTCCAATCGTTCTGCCAGAGAATAAACATTTTCCCTTTTTATTTTGTGACCATTCAATGTTCCTGGGAGTACCATATTATCGTAGGCTGACAATGAAGGTATGAGTTGGAAATCTTGAAAAATAAAGCCGATTTTTTTACGGCGAAACTTTGCTAATTTCGCTGCACTCCATCCATAAGGAGATTTGCCATAGATCATCACCTCTCCCTCTGTAGGAGGTAATAAGCTAGAGATACAATGAAGCAACGTTGTTTTCCCTGAACCAGAAGGTCCTACGATTGATACAAACTCTTGTTGTTTTACATCAAAAGAAATATCAGTAAGCACTTGTAAAAGATTTCCTTTCGCAAGCTCTATTTCTTTTTTTAATTCAGTTATTGAAATCACTATCTCTCTCATCGGTCTTAACCTCCAAAAATTTAATAATACTTATAGTACTATCCTTACCACAAAATCATTCTAGTTTATAAATCGAATTCTCATATAGAACTGTAGGGCGCAAACTACTCACTGATAGTAGAAGGATCTCCCCTTTCAGCTATTACCTTACATCTTTCAATCTAAACTAATTATTCTCTTATGCTCAAATCAATGAAAACAGATGGATTCTTTTAGTATACTAATAAATCTACTCCACATACTTCTTTGATGTATGACGTTCAAAACAATAAATGGAAATAAAACACAAACCGAAGACAACAAAAGTTCCTAACGATAATAGAATATTAATCGACCAGTTCGCCTTAAAAATATTGCCCCCACCCAGATAGGTCACTCTTAATAATGGAATCGCAAACATTATCATTCCAATGAAAGTAACTATTATTGAGATGAGTGAAACTATACTGATTTCAATGATTCTCATTTTAAAAATCCAATTTGGTGTACATCCAGTATAAAAGTATTCTTTAGATTCAACTTTTGTTTTAATTCTAAAAAGAAAAATTGACACAAATACATTGGCCAAGCTGATGAGTATTGGAGCGCCAAATACAAAAATAAGGTTGATGACCAAATCTGAAATATAAGAGTTATCATTTGTACCATCAATCAGTAGTTTAGTGTTGAGAAACAAAGCTATAAAATTCCCAACTAGCAAAGTAATGATGCTGACAGGACGAATTAATTTTATTAATTCTTCTATATTGTATTGCATATTGTAAAATGCAGTGCGGATCATCGGATTCTTTGTCATTTTTGGTAATCCAACAATTATATGTACGATCCCTCGAAATATGAGACGAATCAAAAAATTCATAGTCATAAGTATAGAAAGCCACAGAAGGAGCAATAAATTCATTGAGTTACTCATACTTTGAGTATATTCTTTTATTAAAGTTGGATCAGGAATATTTTTGAAATATAAATATACTGTCGCACCTACGCTTATGAGTAACGCAATTATTCCCAAAAATCTACCACTGTTCTTCGTTTTATTAGATGCTCTATGAGAGGAAAGGCTTCCCTTTCTTTTCTTGTAATTTTTAAGACAATAGCGCATACATGTATATAGAATAATTGCTAGTTGAATCATTATCACAGCAAAAATGATATTCCATGAGAACTGAAGAGGGATATGTACAAGAGATTCTTTAGCAGCACTCGAAGGTAATGTGGATAAAAAAAGCTGTGAAGATTTTAAGGAAAAGCAGCTTCCAAAAAACGCTCCAATCATACCGATTAATGACATTTGACCGGTCATTACCAAACTAATTTGAGCTGGAGAAGCTCCTAAAAGAAGCAATATGTCATTTGTTTCATCAAAAAAATCTATACACTGTTTCATTGCATTGGTAGTCAATAAAAACAACACTACTATCCCTATAACTATTGGTAACTGCATAAAAACACCATAATCAACCGAACTGTTAAGATCAGCCCTACTTAAAGCATTTAATATCACAAAAGCAGTGCTAAATATTAATCCAGAAACAATAAAAATAGGTAGTATTGATAGCCAAATTTTCCAATGCTGTAAAAATTGCTTAATAATTAACTTACACATTTACCAGCAGCCTCCTTATTTAGTATTTCTAAATTTAAGGTAGCATAAGAAAATTGTAGAAACAATTAGACTTTAGCCTTATTATGTCTAAAGATTAAGTAATCAATCTAAAAAATACGCATCAAGAACCTACTATGTTTTAGCTATTCTATATAGAATGCTTGGATAGCTAACAATTATCTTAAGATATTAAAGCGAAACCTTTAAAGTGATAGAAGTCATTGCATTTTCAAATGAAGGATCTTGTTTCAACATGGAAAAACATTGTTTTCCAGAAAAAAAGACAGAAAGAAATTCTCCACTTCTTTCTGTCATAATTATTCTAATATTCCTCTTCACCAACATCATTTGACAAAGAGCTAAGTTTTTTTTGCAATAGCCTATTAGGCTATTTCTTCGGTTCATCCTCATCCATTTTCAGAACAGCCATGAAGGCTTCTTGAGGGACTTCGACGTTACCGATTTGTTTCATTCGTTTCTTACCTTCTTTTTGTTTTTCAAGAAGTTTACGTTTACGGGAAACGTCACCACCGTAACATTTAGCCAGCACATTTTTACGTAAGGCTTTGATGTCTGAACGGGCAACGATTTTTTGACCGATCGCTGCTTGGATCGGAACCTCGAATTGTTGACGAGGGATCAGTTTTTTCAGTTTTTCAACGATGGCTTTTCCGCGTTCATAGGCAAAATCACGATGAACGATGAAGCTTAATGCGTCAACTTTTTCAGCATTCAGCAAGATATCCATTTTCACTAGCTTGCTCTTTTGATAACCTGACATTTCGTAGTCAAGTGAAGCGTAGCCTTTCGTGCTTGATTTTAGTTTGTCAAAGAAATCAAAGACGATCTCTGACAAAGGCAAGTTATAAACGACATTGACACGATAATCATCTAAATAATCCATTGTAATAAAATCGCCACGTTTACGTTGCGAAAGTTCCATGACTGCACCAACGTACTCATTAGGTACCATGATCTGTGCTTTCACAAAAGGTTCTTCGACATCTTGGATCGTGACTGGTTCAGGAAAATCAGCAGGATTATCAACAACGACCATCGAACCGTCTGTCTTGTTGACATGATAGATTACAGAAGGCGCTGTCGTGATCAATTCAAGATTGAACTCACGCTCTAAACGTTCTTGGACGACATCCATGTGAAGCAATCCTAAGAAGCCACAACGGAAACCAAAGCCGAGTGCTTGTGATGTTTCTGGTTCAAACTGCAAAGCAGCATCATTTAGTTGAAGTTTTTCCAATGCTTCACGTAGATCATTGTAACGTGATGTGTCGATCGGGTATAAACCACAATAGACCATTGGGTTCATTTTACGATAACCTGGTAATGCTTCTGTAGCTGGATTATCCGCAAGTGTCACTGTATCCCCGACACTTGTATCTTGGACTGTTTTGATGCTTGCAGTGATATAACCGACATCACCGACCATCAAAAAGTCACGCGCAATGGTTTTTGGTGAGAATACACCAACTTCGGTCACATCAAAGGTCTTGCCATTACTCATCAATTTGATTTTATCTCCTGCTTTGACAACACCATCTGTGATACGCACATTTAAAATAACTCCGCGGTAGCTGTCATAGATCGAATCAAAAATCAATGCTTTCAAAGGAGCTTCGATATCGCCAGAAGGTGCTGGGACATATTCCACTACTTGTTCTAGTATTTCTTCGATACCGATCCCAGACTTCGCACTTGCTAACACCGCTTCACTGGCATCGATGCCGATCACTTCTTCGATTTCATTACGCACACGCTCTGGATCTGCGGCTGGTAGATCGATCTTATTGATGACTGGTAAAATCTCTAGGTCATTATCTAATGCCAAATAAACATTGGCTAATGTCTGTGCTTCAATCCCTTGAGCGGCATCCACGACTAAGACTGCTCCTTCACAGGCAGCTAAACTTCGGGATACTTCATAGGTAAAATCGACGTGCCCTGGGGTATCGATCAAATGGAAGATATATGTCTCTCCATTTTTAGCTGTATAGTTCAATTCTACGGCATTTAGTTTGATCGTGATCCCACGTTCACGTTCTAGATCCATGGAGTCTAATAACTGATCTTGCATTTCGCGAGACGTCACAGTGTTCGTCTTTTCCAAAATCCGATCGGCCAAAGTTGATTTCCCATGGTCGATATGAGCAATGATCGAAAAATTTCGAATTTGCTCTTGGCGTTGTTTCATTTTCTTTATATCCATAGCGTCTCCTCTTTTCATATAATCAGCACTTTTCATTATACCAACGAAAAGGAGGAATTTAAAGACTTTTTCCTTCTAAGGACTTTAGAAGTTTTTTTTAGAAACTTTTGTTATACTGTGAACAAGTAACTAAATTGGAGTTGAAAAAATGGACCAAACAGATTTTAGAGAAAATTTTGAGTTGAAGCCTGTCACGGAGGAACATGTTGACCAGTTCAATGAGTTACTTTCCTACGTTTTTCAAGTCACTGACTCTGATATTGAAGAAAGTGGATTCGAAAACAAACGGGAATTTGTACGTTCCAAGCGACCGATTCTAGAATTATCCAATGTATTCGGCTGGTTTCATAAAGAAAAATTGATATCTCAAATCGCGATCTATCCTTGCGAGGTCAATATCCACGGTACACGGTACCAAATGGGTGGTGTGACTGGCGTTGGAACCTATCCCGAATATGCCAACCATGGATTGATGCAAGACTTGATCATCGTCGCATTAGACAACATGCGCAAAAACAAACAGTGGATCTCATATCTTTATCCTTACAATATCCCTTATTACAGGCGTAAAGGTTGGGAAATCATGTCAGATAAGTTATCCTTTAAAATACGTGATACGCAACTACCTAAACAAGTACCTGTTTCTGGTATCGTGGAACGACTGCCTGTCGATCACGAAGATGTTTTCCGTGTCTATCAACAGTTTGCGGGAAAGAATCATGGTGCACTGTTTCGTAGTGCCTTTCACTGGGAAGAATACTGGCGTTTCGAAAATGAAGAAGAACGGACTGCGGCGATTTATTACAATAGCGACAATGAACCAACAGGTGTACTTTTTTATTGGGTCGCTGAAGAAGTCTTCCATGTCAAAGAGATGTTTTATTTGAACCAAGAGGCGCGTAATGGGTTGTGGAACTTCATCTCTGCACATTTCTCAATGGTTTACTGGGTACATGGCGATATCTACAAAAATGAACCCCTCGCTTTCTTATTAGAAGATAGTCAAATCAAAGAACAGATCGAACCTTATTTTATGGCAAGAATCGTTGACGTCAAAGAATTTATCCAGCGCTTCCCTTTTTCTGGTACAGCAGAGGATTTCCATTTCATCGTGGAAGATTCCGTGGCACCTTGGAACAATGGCGTATTTGGCTTGACATGGCGAGATGGTCGTTTGTCGATTGTTAACGAACCCCTAGGAAAAATGGTTCGCTTAGATATCCAAACCTTGACATGCCTAATGATGAATTATCGTCGTGCTTCTTACCTTGCTCGAATCGAGCGCATAACCACGGATGAGGACATGATCAAGACATTAGAGCGGATCATCCCAAACATGGAAGCTTATTTTAGTGACTATTTCTAATACAAAGGATGTTGAAACGAATGAATATTTATTTTGCAGCACCACTATTTGCAAAAGGAGATTTGCTTTATAACGAATCTCTTGTAAAAAAAATCAGAGAGATTTCTTCTGATTTATCGATCTATCTACCACAAGAAAACGAAGCAATCAATGATAAGACTGCCTATGCAGACAGCAAAATGATCGCCTTGGCTGATACAGAAAAAGTACTAGAAAGTGACCTGATGATCGCTCTTTTAGATGGATTAACAATCGATGCCGGAGTTGCTTCTGAAATCGGTGTCGCCTATGCAAAAGGCATTCCGATCATTGGTTTATATACAGATAGCCGCCAACAAGGAGCGACTCATCCAAAAAAAGTCGCTGCCTTGCAACAGGCCGGTGAAAATCAGTTTCATTATTTAAATCTTTATACGGTCGGCTTGATCAAGTTGAACGGAACGATCGTGTCTTCTGAAGAAGCTTTGTTCGAAGCATTGAAATCATATCTAGCTGGGGGAAATATTAGTGAGTAAGACAGTAAAAAAAGTTCAGATTGCATTAACGATTTTCGGTCTATTTGTTGTGGGTTATAACATTTTCGAATTTGTAACAAATAAATATTCGACCACACAAGGAATCACCTTTATCGTCGAATCTTTGGCAGGTATCTTATTGATTTATTTGCCACAGATCATTCGCCGATTGTTCAAGATCCATGTTCCTGATGCAATTGTTTTATTTTATTGGTTTTTCTTGTTTATCTCTGTCTTTTTAGGAACAGGTATGCACTTGATCAGTATTATTTCATTTTGGGATAAAATCTTACACGCCGTTAGCCCGATGGTTCTGACTGCCTTAGGTTACGGTTTGATTGGCTTCTTGCTGAAAGACGCGCCAATCGAGAAAACAAGTCCTTGGCTATTTCTTTTATTTGGATTTGCTTTTGCCGGATTATGCGGTGTTTTCTGGGAGTTCTGGGAATTTCTATGCGATCAATTCTTAGGGATGAACCTGCAACGATTTGCTGCTTCTGATGGTACACTCTTCGTCGGACGCGAAGCATTGATGGATACAATGGGAGATTTACTAACAAATACAGTCGGCGCCTTTATCATGGGTGTTTATGCGTGGGTCCAAGTGAAAAAAGACCCAGCACATTTTGAGAGCTACCGATTAAAAAAATTGGAAGATTGATTGCTAGTATCAACAGTAACCTTACTAAAAAAAGTGAGTTTGGGATCCTAAAGATTCCTGACTCACTTTTTTTTCTGCAAATTTTTACTTCAACAAGCTCATGCCAATTACACCGATGACATACACCAGTGTACCCAAATACACAGAACGTTTCTCTAATACCGTTTTCTTCTCTCTCAAAAGAATGATACTTCCATAGGTCGCGACAAGCAAACTCATTTGCGAAAACGAGTAAGTAATACCCACACCTAAAGACGCAGATACAACAAATAACGTCGTATTAGCGATCACCCAAGAACAACCGGTGATGATATTTCGAGCAATGGCATTGACTTTCAATTGTCTGATCCTCTTCATTGAGATGACCATCCCTCCAACAAACATGCCGATGGATTGAGGTAGAAAAACTTGTGGTCCATGAATATCAAAATAACTAGTGATTGTTACATATAGCATCAAAAACGCAGATGAAATGCACAAAAAGACAATGACTTGTTTGGCAATCTTGCCATTATTATTACTTGTTTTCGTTACCAACAATATGCCAACTAAGATGACAGATAAAGCTATGATCGACATAATAGCTACAAAGATACTCGTCCATTCTAACAAAAAAATGCCTGAGACTAGCGTAACAAAGGCTAATTGTGTCCCAACAGATATGGGCATGGCTTTTGATACTTCGGCCTTTTCTAATGCGCGGAACTGAAAGTATTGCCCCACCGCCCAAAATGCTCCGGACAAAAAACAAATAATAAATGAAACCGTTTGGTACGTCACTTGTTGAGACAAACTAAATATCAAACCAAATAGTAAGGCAGCAATGGTGGTGCCGATCAATTGTTCTTCTGACTTGCCCCCCATGATCTTAGATAATATTGGCATCATGCCCCACCCTAATGCTGGGATCAATGCTAAAAATAAATGGTGTATCGCCATAATTTCTCCTCTTTCAATTTCACAACTAAAGAAAGACACAAGTAGTCAACTTGCTGTTCCTAAAACCCGCTAAACGGTGTTCCAGAAGCAACGCCTTGAGAACCAACTTGTGCCTCAATGTATTTTTTATTTTGTTAATAAATAAGTGGCTAAACCATAGCCGTTGATCGATTTTGTCTCTGTCACTTCTTCTTCCAAGGCATTGATACGTGTGTACTTAAATCCTGCAAAAAGCTTCTCTGGCTCAAGGTAACGTTTTTCTGAAGTGCCATTGAATAATCGAATCACTACACCATCTGAATAATAAGCGTTATGGATCGCACTGACAGCTAATCCTTCTGCTAAATCTAACGAAATTTGCGTATACGTACGTTCACTCAAAGAAAGTGGTTGGATTCTACTTTGGATCTTATTGTCGATTCGATAAACGAAATAATTCAAATCTTGCAATTGATACGAAATCGACGGTTGTTCTTTTTCTGCTTTCCATGTCACTAACGTGTTTTCTGAAATATCAGTTGGTGCCATGCGCATAGAAAAGTCAAAATCGATCCGTTGATTTTCCATTTGAGCAAGCGGTGTGTCCATCATGATATGCCCTTTTTTCGTCGTATCTCCTGAAGCTCGTCCTGGACGATACATCAAATCTGGTTTCCCTAACGAATCCGTTGTGGCTAATACGGTGACATATAAGGAGTCATTGATATATTCGTATTCCTTACTTTGTTCGGTATAAAACACTAATGCCTCTTCGGAACTATACGCGATCACTTGTTTTTCAAAAGGTTCGATATTTACTGGCATTTCAGAATATTTTTGTTCCCAATCGTTCATCGACTGGTTTGTTTTTTCCAAGTAACCAAATTGGATCGCAGAAACGACCTTTTCAATCGATTGATTCAACTTTGTTTTGATGCGAATACGGTGATTTAACACAGAATTTCTAAAAGAAAGACTGCCTTGGACCTCTCCCTGTTCCGTTAACTTCAATGTCAGCTGGTAAGCGAAGATTTTCGTTGTTTGACCGGCGATACGTTCTGCCAATGTATAAGGAAGCGCCAGTTTCCCTTCCAAGATCAAGGTTTCTTCGTCGCCTTTACATGAATCAAACGGCAAAGAGAATGGGTGATCATTAGGTATCGGAGAATAATCGTAAGTGTCTCCGGCATTACTATCATCCACGATCGTCAAGAAGTCTTTGATCGTATGATGACCATCTGAAAAGGCAAGTTGTCCCTCTTCAAAAGTCAAAGAATAGTTACCTTTTGAGATCATCATGCGTGGGGTCATGTCAGGTAGACCAGCCGTAGTCTGTTTGACGAAATCGAAGACTTGATAGCCTAACCCAGCAAATGAACAATCAACAGCTACTAGTAAAATATAGTATCCTGGCTCTTCGATAAAACGATTGCCGGCTGGGGTTTCTTCCATGATATTTTGACGACTAGGTACATAATCCATCGAGATGACAACAGAATCATGGCCCAATACTTCGATTTGATTGACTTTTGAGATGAGTTTTACCACTTTTTTTCCTTTGAAAGGTGTAACTGAAGTATTCAAAATCAAGAATTGTTGATCCGTCAGCTGTAGTCCTTCAGAAATTCTTTTCAATACTAAGTTTTCGATACTATCACAGATTTCTGATACTTCTTTCAAACGATGAGCGATGTCTTGCGAGACACTATCTGACACACAGCCGGCTAGACTGTCATGTGCTTGGCACTCAAATAATTTTTTCCATGCCTTCATGACTAACCGATTGCTCAAAACGATGCCTAGCTCCTTCGCAATCACGACCATTGGTTCGATTTCTAATGTCAGTTTATTTTCTAATCTGAAAATCTCACGTTTCAAATCCATCCGGACAGAACCAATCGTTTTGTGTACGCGAGCAAAAACAGGTGCACGAAATTCTCCTTGGTACTCTTCCAGATCTTTTTGACGAACCAAGTCCATGAACGCTTGATACGTGCTTGTTTGATAGTTATATTTACCGATTTGATTGATTTTATTGATTTTCTCTTCTAAAGATGAGATGATGCCTAATTGATCGTTTCCTGTTGGAATCAAGATGTCTGTTTCATCTGCGTAGCTCTTGATAAAATCGATGCCTTTATCTAATCGGCCTTCCACATAACTCTTCGTTGGTTCTAGTTGTTGTTGCGCACCATAACCTTGAGGAAAGTTCACCGCATACAATTCATTCTCTCCACTTAGACTTTTCCATTTGAAATATGGCGATTGGACATGTTCACCTAAGTCGATCCCACGCCAAAAAATAATATTGTCAAACCCCGCCTCGTTTAAAATCGTCGGCATTTGTGCATTGAATCCAAATGTATCTGGAAGATAACCAATAGGTAGATACTTCCCATATTTTTTACTTTCAAAAACTCCTACCATTGCATTTCTTAAAATAGATTCCCCTGAGGCAAAAAACGCATCCGTTTGTGTGAACCAAGGGCCAATAAATAATTGACCCTTCGCAACTAATTCTTTGATCTCTGGTAATTTTTCTGGATATAGTTCCAAGTAATCATCTAAGATCGAAAGCTGTCCATCTAATACAAAAGTAGCATTAGGCTGTCTTTTCAGCTCTTCCAAAACATCTGTAAATAACTGATCACTTAAAACGATGCAATCCATGGAAGTAAAGTACCATTCTCTATCCCAATGTGTATGATTTACAATGTGTATATTTGTCATAGTTACGCTTCCCATTGCTCTTCCCAAGCAGCTTCGTCAAATTCTTCTACTGCTGATTCTACTTCTTGTCCAGCATCTTTTGAACGTAGCACGCTAGTTAAGATCGCGATGAACAATGCACCTGTAGCGATCGAAAGTACATAGATCGGCCATTTTTCCACTGTGAACCAGCCATAAAACCCTGAGATTGGTGCTGTGTTCACTGCCCCTAAACCAACTGCCATCGCAGAACCTAAGGCAGAACCAATCATATTGATTGGGATAACTTTTAATGGATTTTCAACGGCAAATGGGATCGCTCCTTCAGAAATACCGACAAGTCCCATGATCACAGCTGATTTTCCAGCTTCTTTTAATTCATTGTTGTATTTATTTTTCGCAAAGATCGTGGCTAATCCTAACCCGATTGGTGGAATGATGATGGCCACTTGTGCTGCAGTATTTGGTGCATAAACATTACTAGTCAATAGTGCCATTGCTGTTGTCACCGCCGCTTTATTGACTGGTCCACCTAAGTCAAAACCAACCATTGCGCCAACGACTGCTGCCATAACGATGGCATTTCCACCACTTAAACCGTTCAACCATGATTCTAACCCAACGTTCAATGCTGCAAATGGCGTACCGATCACATAATTGACTAATAGAACGGTGATCAATGTACCTAAAACTGGTACTAGAAATACTGGTACAACTGATGCCATTGATTTTGGCAATTTGATTTTGTTTTTGATCAACAAGCAAGCATAACCAGCGATCAAACCAGAAACGATTGCGCCTAAAAAGCCTGCATTGATATCTTTCACTAACATCCCGCCAACTAAACCAGGAGCAATCCCTAGTTTATCTGAGATCGAATAGGCAATAAATGCGGAAATCACTGGGAACATCAAACCAAGTGCTGTGCCACCGAAACCATCTAAACTATGCAATAAACGAATGATCGCATTCCCACTCTCGCCATGAGAACCGTCCCAAATATCCACAATTCCGTAAAATGAACCACCCACACGAGAAATGGCCATGATTACTGCTCCGGCGATCACTAACGGTATCATATAAGATATTCCTGTTAAAACATGATTTTTGATTTCACTTGCTATTTTTTTCATTTACTTTCTCCCCCACTGATTAATTGATTAGTCGATCATTCCTAAAGCTTCTTCGATGACTTTTTCGGCATTCTTGATTGGTGCGGCAACTGGCACTTTTAAGATCGTTTTGCCTTTGAAACGCTCTTCATTTCTCACTTTTGTATCTACTGCAAAAATAACGACTTCGCCAATCTTGCAATCTTTTTCAGTCAACTCATTTTCGATACCTGTTGCTCCTTGTGTTTCAACTTTGATCAAATCTCCACGTTTTGCTGCTGCTTTCTTTAGTGCTTGAGCTGCCATATACGTATGAGCGACCCCTGTAGCACAAGCTGTAACTGCGATAATTTTTCTTTTCATCTCTTTTTCCTCTTTTCATTTGTTTATTCGCTTAATAGTTTCGCGATTTGTTGTTTATCTGTCTCAGTTTTTAACTGTGCCGTAATGTCATCATCCATTAATTTCATCGCAATTTCAGATAAGATTCTTAGATGGGTATCCCCTTTTTGTGACTCTGGGATCGCCAATAAAATGACCACAAAAACTGGTTCTTCATCTAACGATTGCCAATCGATTGGTTGTTTCAATCGTGCAAAAACAATTGCTGGCTCACTGACTGCTTCACTTTTCCCATGAGGAATGGCAATATTGTTCCCAATGCCTGTCGTCGAATGTTCTTCTCTTTCTAATACAGACTGGATATAAGCTTCTTTATTGTTGACTAAGCCGTTATTCGTTAAAACTTCCCCTAATTGACGAATCGTTTCTTCTTTGGTTGTACTCTCCATATCTAAAAAAATATGATTAGAAGGTAGTAAAGTTGCAATGCTCATATTAAAATTCCTCTTTCAAATAGTTTTTGATCTCATTTTTTGTTCCTTTTAGCAAATGTTTTTTTTCACCAGATTCGATGATCTCTAGCATGACATCATAGACTTCTTCCAGCTCTTGTGCTGTTTCATCTTTGATACAGATGAAAAATAAATATTTGACTTTCGTTTCTCCCCACATCAATTCATTAGCTAAGCGTAAAAAGACGATCGCCGATTTTTTAACGTATTTAGGGGCCCCGTGTGGTGTTGCAAATTTTCCAAAAGAGGTAAAAGAAAGCTGTTCTCTTTCTAAAGAAGAAGAGATGATTTTTTCTTCTGCGTATCCTTTTTCAATCAATTGTTGTCCAACGAATTGAATCACTTCCTGATAGTCTGAGAATGAATGATCCAAAAAGATCAATTCCTCTTTGATCAAGTCCGCAAAGTGATTCGTTGGCTTGATGGTATTATTTTGAGCATCCTTTAAAAAACGCTCAATTTTTTGACGTTCTGATTTGTTGAGAACCGGTGAAACATTGATCGTTGGTATCGTCTCTAGGTTCAAGTTGACAGTCGATATCACCAGATCTTCATTGATCGATGTCTGCATCAACTCTTGGATTGAAAGTATCCTAGAAATTTCGATCTTCTCATAATTTCTACGAAGTCGGGCAGCCAAGAGTTGTGATGTGCCTTTGCCACTGCTACAAACAAGTAATACACTGACTTTCTTCTGATATTTTTCTTCTTTTTGCTCTTTCATTGCTTGGATATGGACAGCAAGAAAAGCGACTTCATCTTCTGGGACGTTGATCACAAAATCTTGGCTCAAGGCATTAGCTAATTGGATCGCTTCTGTAAACGCCACAGGAAAGTTTTTCTTCACATCTTGTAAAAAAGGATTATGGATCAACAGTCCTTTTTTGATACGCAAGACTGCTTCTTTGATGTGTGTAACTAATCCTAAAATGATACTTTCATTGTAAAGGGTTACATTTTCGTGAATCAATTGTCGAATGCGTTCATCTGTTACTTCTTGCATTTGCTTCGTTTGTTCAAGCAACGTATCACCTTCTAAGTGTAAGAGAATATAACGGACTTCAGAAGAAGGTAATGTCAATGAGAAAGTTTTTTCTAGTTTTAGAATGAATAAATCAAATGGTTTATTTTCTCTGACTTTTCCAAATACTCCTTCACTTTCTAAATAGTTATCCTCTCTTACGCGATCAATCATGATCAACAGATGGAGCAATAATGAATGATAGGTCGTATCATTCAACCTTATTTGTGCATCTTTTAGATATTCCTGCAACATTGTATCAACTAATGTGATATTCTTCATGTCGATGAAATCATTGACAAAAGGAGGAATACCTTGGATCGAGTGTAGATATAGTTGGTTCTTTTTGGTGATTTTCCAATTACTACCCCAAAAATAGTAAATCAGATCAAAGGCTAAGCGTCTTTTTTCTTGCTCTGATAAGTTTAGAAATGAACCTTTACCAGGCAGTCGATCGATGCTAACGTTGAAATGGCGGAAAATCTCATGGACTTGGATCATATCACCTTCTAATGTCGATTTGCTTATAAATAGTGTATCTTGTAGTTCTTGGCGAGTGAAATAGGTCTTTTTTTTCAAGAGTTCAAAACAGAGGAATTGAATACGTTCTTTTTTAGAAGCTGGAACTGTTACCATGTTCGTTGTATCGATCTGATTTAATATTTCGTTTGGATCACCGTTGATCGAGACACCGACTCGTGGTTTTCTAATTAGTTCGATGGTTGTTCCGCTAAATAGCTCATCGATCAATTTTAGTGATTGTGAAACTGTTTTATTCGATAAATTCATGTGTTTTGCTATTTTTGTGACCGTCGTATGTTCGTTCATCAAAATATATTGAATGATTGCTTTTTCCCGTTCCTTGATCATCACACTATCACCTCATCTACATTTTCTATCTTAGCTTGTCTGCCGTTTTATGAAAACACTTACTTTTACCGTTTTGAATACAGTAAATCATAGGTTTAGTCGCTAACTTGACTACGCCATTCATTTTTTAGTTTCTGTTTCTTCAATGAACCAACTAATTGTTTATTAAAGTATAGACGAAAAAAAATACCTGTCAAAGTGCAGACTATCAGTAATAGTCCACTACTTTGACAGGTAATGATTTCCGCTTCTGTCATGTATAATGGTGATACAAGCGCTTCTTATTATTCGTCTTCGGGTAAGTTTTCAGTTGCGAATGCCAAGTGGTGATCAAACAAAGTGATCGTTACTTTCGATTTTGGCATGATCTTGCCAGCTACGATTTCTTTAGCCAACGGCGTTTCAACTTCTTTTGTAATGAATCGTTTCAATGGGCGTGCCCCATATGCAGGCTCATACGCATTTTCTGCAATCCATGTTTTTGCTTCGTCACTGATTTCCAAGATGATTTCTTGATTTTCTAAACGATGTGCCAAATGAGAAACCATCTTGTCAACGATCCCTTTGACATTGTTTAGGCTTAATGGTGTAAATAGAATCGTGTCATCAATACGATTCAAAAATTCTGGTTTGAAATGACCACGAAGGATCGTTCTCACTTGTTCTTCGACTTCTTCTGGAATTGTACCTTCCGCGGTGACACCTTCTAACAATAATTGAGAACCGATATTGCTTGTCATGATCATCACCGTGTTTTTAAAGTCAACAAGACGACCTTTGGAATCCGTCAAACGACCATCGTCTAATACTTGTAATAAAATATTGAAGACATCTGGATGTGCCTTTTCAATTTCATCGAGCAAAACGATCGTATATGGATTTCGTCGCACAGCCTCTGTTAGCTGTCCACCTTCTTCGTAGCCAATGTAACCAGGAGGTGCACCAACTAAACGAGAAACCGCATGTTTTTCCATATATTCACTCATGTCGATCCGCACCATATGCTCTTCAGAATCAAACAAGTTTTCTGCTAAAGCTTTTGCCAGTTCTGTTTTACCGACACCAGTTGGTCCTAAGAATAAGAATGAACCTAATGGTCGGTTTGGATCTTGTAATCCTGCACGAGAACGAATGACCGCATCACTCACTGCGTCTACCGCTTCATCTTGCCCAATGACACGTTTATGAAGTGTTTCATTCAACTTGATTAGTTTTTCTCGTTCACCTTCCACGAGTTTCGTTACTGGAATCCCTGTTAAACGACCTACAACTTGAGCAATCTCATTTTCAGTGACAGATTCTTGTACCATCTTGATGTCACTGTCTTTTGTTTTGGCTTCTAGTTCTGCTAATTCTTTCTCTAATTGTGGAATCGTACCATGACGTAAAACAGCGGCACGCTCAAGATCATAATTGTTTTCTGCGTCTTCTAATTCATGTTTTGCCTTATCGATTTCTGCACGTTTAGAAGATACGGTATTTACTTCTTCTTTTTCAGTTTCCCACTGCATCTTCATCGCATTGGCTTCTTCTCGAAGATCGGCTAGTTCTTCTTGTAAGTTCTTCAAACGTTTTTTACTTGCATCATCAGATTCTTTCTTCAAGGCTGCTTCTTCGATTTCCAACTGCATCAAACGACGAGTCACTTGATCTAATTCCGTTGGCATGGAATTCATTTCTACTCGAATCGTCGCACTTGCTTCATCGATCAAATCAATGGCTTTATCAGGTAAAAAGCGATCTGTGATATAGCGATCGGATAATGTAGCTGCCGCAACCAGAGCATTATCGTGAATATTGACGCTATGGTGAATCTCAAAACGTTCTTTCAACCCCCGCAGAATACTGATCGTATCTTCAACAGTTGGTTCCTTCACTAATACTTTTTGGAAACGTCGCTCTAACGCCTTGTCTTTTTCCATGTATTGGCGGTATTCATCTAAAGTAGTCGCACCGATCAAATGTAGTTCACCACGAGCTAACATCGGTTTAAGCAAGTTACCGGCATCCATACTACCTTCCGTTTTTCCTGCACCGACGATGTTGTGGATCTCATCGATGAACAAGATGATCCGCCCATCGCTTTTCTTCACTTCTTTCAAGACTGCTTTTAAGCGTTCTTCAAACTCTCCACGGAATTTTGCTCCGGCAATCAAGGCACCCATATCTAAAGAAAAAATGGTTTTATCTTTTAAGTTTTCTGGTACATCTTTACGGACGATTCGTTGCGCTAATCCTTCAACGATCGCTGTTTTACCCACACCAGGTTCCCCGATCAACACAGGGTTGTTTTTAGTTTTACGTGACAAGATCCGAATCACATCACGAATTTCTTCATCTCGGCCAATGATCGGGTCCATTTTGCCACTACGGACTTGTTGGACGAGATCGACACCATATTTTTCTAACGCTTTATATTGTTCTTCTTGATTTTTAGAGGTCACACGCTCTCCTCCCCTCATGTCTTCGATATTTTTACGCAATTCTTTTTCATTCAGTCCCTGTTTGGTCAAATAAACCGTCAGTGGATAATTTTTTAATTTCATTAAAGCTAATAGCACGATCTCAGTGGATAAGAATTCATCGCCAAAACTTTCTCTCAATTGATCCGCTTCGTTCAATAAATGAAAAAGATTTTGACTAAGATTTTGTCCATATTGGACATTGCTGCCTGAGACTGTTGGATATTCATCTAACACTCGATCAATCTCTTGTTCAAAGGCATCTGCATCAATGCCTGCATCTGTATATAGATTACGGCCAAAATGATTTGGCTGTAAAAAGATCTTCCATAAATGAACGATGTCTATTTCTTGATGTTTTCTTGTCATCGCTACTTGTTGTGCTTCTGCAATCGCTTCTTGGAGCGTAGTTGTCATTTTTTCACTATTCATATATTTCCCTCCTGTAGTAGAAGTTGTTTGGTCAAAGTCAACTATATCTTTCTCTAGCGTCTATAACATCCGTCTAAAGTCTCGTTTTCTTTAACCTTTACATGATTATTATACTCATTTGGTCAGCTTTGGTCAAAGATTATACTCAGGATTATCAAAAAAATTTGAGACAAAAGTGACAGTAAATGTTGTCTGTCACTCTATACCAAATAAACGGCAAAAAAAAGAAACCTCTATAAAATTAGGGCAACAACCACAGTCATTTACAGAACGATTCCGTGGTTGTTACCCTTCATTCTAGAGGCTGGTTATATTCCGACCTAGAGGTATTTATTTCTGATGATTGCTTAGCACAAACTAGTTGATTCATCAAAATCAAGTCATGAGGATTGATTTTGATGAGTGAGCGCTGAAATAAAGTAGCTGATATTTTTATATGAATCATTTAAACCAATTCCGCCTTTTTTAGGCATTTTTATTATATTGATCTTTTTAGCATAGCGTACAAAGGCAGGATTTTCTTCAGACATCGCAGCTACACTTGGGATTCCTTGTTCACTGAAAACCAAGGCTAATTGGGCCGCCATCATGCCAAAATTAGCATAATGCATCGCGGGACCACAAAGAACAGCATCTGCACCCATTTTTTTAGCAAAACCTATAAATTTTTTGTTTACCTCTTCTTGGTGATCAAGATAATACTGATCACCACAATACAATGTAGCAATGATTTCTGTATCGTGTTCTTGAAAAAGTGGATTTAAGGTACGCCCTGGTCCAAGAGATGTTTTTTTGCCCCCAGGAGGTAGCTGGGCATTTTCATCACTGCCCAAGCCTGCAGTCAAATGATTGAGAATCAAGACTATTTTTTTCATTCCTATGGCCTCTTTTCCTATAAATCATCAAAATCGAATTCATCAAAATCGATTTCTTCTTCTTCCTGTACCGCCTCTGCTTCTTCTTTTAAATACTGATTATCTAGCACTTTAATAAAAGGATAATAAATAGCCATTCCTAATAGGATCAGTAATGCTTGCAAAACAGATGCCTGCCAACCACTAACTAAAAAACCAGAAATGATCGGTGGCGTTGTCCATGGTAGTTGAATACCATTCGTATAATTAACTAAACCTACCTCCATACAAAAATAGGAAATGATAATATTGATCGTGGGTACAAGTGCAAATGGAATAAGTAAGACTGGATTTAAGACAATCGGTAATCCAAAAATAATCGGTTCATTGATTCCAAAAATCCCTGGTACTAGTGACAATTGCGACAGTTTTTTTACTCGTTGGCTTTTGCATACTAGTATCATGACTAAAATCAATGAAAGCGTAGATCCTCCACCACCAAAAGTAGCAAACATATCTTGAAATTGACCTGTGATGATATTTGGTATATCTGCGCCATTTTTGAAGGCATCTAAATTTTCAACGGATAGTGCTCGTAAAATCGGATTGAATACTGCCCCAACTACACTCGAACCGTTGATACCGAAAAACCAAAAAAAATGCAAGAATAAGTAGGCTATGATCATCGCGCCTAGAGTATTTCCTAAGCTAAGTAAAGGAGTTTGTAGGAACTTAAATAGTATTTCTTGTAAATTACCATATGAGGTTAGATTTGCTAACCAATTGACAATCATAAAAAGAGTAACAATCACAAAACTTGGGATCAACGCTTCAAAGGATTGTACGACGGTTGGTGGCACACCTTCAGGCATTTTGATCGTCCAACCTTTACGTAATAAAGCGACAAACAATCGGGTAGCAACCAAAGCCACGACCATCCCTAAGAACAGGCCGCTAGAACCCATCCAACGTAATGGCAAGCTTCCTACTTCATAGACTTCAGTGGAGCCTTCTGGTGTAAATAGGGTTGTAAAAGGGGTCACTATAAAAAAAGCGACCAATGAAATAATTGCCGCTTGCATGGCATCTACTTTAAATTGTTTTGCCAGACTATATCCAATACCCCCAACCGCTAAAATCGTCATAATATCAAAACTTGCCGTGGCAGGCATATTCAACATCGTTGCCCAGTTATCTCCGAGAAAATGGCTCATCGTTTCATTCCAATTTGGAATTGGAAAATTAGTCAAAACTAAAAAGAGCGATCCTACAATCAGTAAGGGTGTTGATAGCAAAAAACCATCACGAATCGCAATCAAATACTTATTTTCACCGATTGTTTTCGCCATTGGTGTTAACACACGTTCTAACCAATCCAAAAATTTTTGCATGTTTCTTCCTCCCATCCAGCTGCTTTATTTTTGTTTGAGGACACAATTTTTCGATTGAAATCCCATTTTATTAAGCTACTTTGGCGCTTTTGATTTTTTGATCAAGCCCAAGACATCTTTCAACGCTTTTTCCCCGTCCATCATGCCATATGTTTCTGGAGCAATCGTGCCAACAGGTATCCCCATTGGGTCAAACGTTTCTTTCATTTTACTCGCTAAATGACGGACTTGAGGCCCTAATAAAATAGCCACAGGTTTTTCTTGTGCGACTTTTTCTTCCGCATGGATCGCAGGAAAAGCGGCAATTTCTAATGGCATTTTGTGTTTTTTGACGACCTCCATCATTTTATTGACCATAATACTTGTTGACATTCCTGCTTCACAAAACAAATAAATTTTTTTAGTTGTCATATTTATTCCTCCATTTTATTCTTGTTAACCGTTTATCCGATTCGCTGTTAAATTGGTGCTTTGATACGTGCTTCATAGGCATCAAGCCATGCTTGTGTGATTGGTGTGATCACTGTCGTCTGATCTGGACCAGGATTGGCCATAAAAATTGCTGGTTCTTGAGCCATCGTTGCGACACTAAATGTAAATTCAACGTTCGTAGCTACCCCCCATTCGCCATATTTATCTAATGCTACTAACGAGAACGCCCCCGCTTTGCCATAACGTTTGCGCAATCGCTCATCAAATCCATAAACGGCTCGATCACAAGCCGCTTGTGGCGTAAATCCATTCCCCATCAATCGAACGATTTCATAAGAGAGGCAGCCCTTCATAAGATCCTCCCCTAAGCCTGTAGCTGTCGCACCGCCAATCGTACTATCCACATAAAATCCCGAACCAGATAATGGCGAATCTCCTACACGTCCATGTTTTTTCATAAACAAACCGGAACTGGATGTTCCTACTGCCATCTGTTGTTGCGTATCGAGCGCGACAACCCCGACCGTATCATGGCCATCGTAAGGATCTAAATTCAACGTAGCGATTTCTTTTACTCGTTGTTCCCAGATTTTTTTTGCACGTGCTGTTAACATATTTTTTCGTTCAAAACCAGATAGCATTGCATATTCTGTTGCTCCCTGTCCTACTCGAAAACTATTGAATTTTTCATCACTTAATTGCCGAGCAACAGAAATCGGATTGGCTACATCAGTAATCCCTGCAACTGCACCAATCTTAAATGTTTCTCCATCCATAAAAGCAGCATCCATTTCTACGATTCCTTTTTCATTTGGTAACCCACCATAACCAACGGATTTATAAAATGGATAATCTTCTACCACTTTGATCGCCGTTTCCACAGCATCTTTACATGAAAACTGTGCTTCTAATTGTTGTTTAGCCGCCAAGACACCTTCATGTGCCATGCGCCAAGTTGCAATCATTCCCCACATTTCTTTCCCTCCATCACCTAACATTTGTAGCGCTTTCAAGTATATTCTATATGGTATATACTATTATGTCTATACTAAAAAACGAGTTTCTTTTTAAAACTCATCGTTTTATTAGAAACTCGTTTTACGTGAAATTTATTTTTCAATTGTTCGTTCTATCTGAATGTTTTATTCTGTTAATGCTTGGAGGCTGCGCATGTAGATTTCTAAATTTGTTCGCAAATCTGCGGAATCCATGTATTCGTTCGCCGTATGCGCAATCCCTTTTTGCCCTGGAAATGAAGGACCAAATGCTAAGATATTCGGCATTTTACGCGCATACGTGGCGCCTGTTGTTGTCACTGGTTTAGGATCATTACCGGTGACTTGATGATAGATCATTGACAGTGTATCGATTTTTTTTTGCTCTTCTGTCCGACAAAATCCAGGAATACTACGAACCACTTCTAAATCAACACCTAGAGGCAATTGGTTTTTCAAACGTGACACGACTTGTTTTTCTGATACGGTCACCGGGTAACGTAAGGCAATTTCTAATAGCAAGCCTTCTGGAGACTTTTGTAGCACAACAGGTGTCAAAATCAACTTGCCTGAATCTTCGTCTTCAAACGCTAAATCGATCCCTTCTCCAAAATGTTTTTGATGAAAGCTTTGACAAATCCAGCGAAAATAACCCTGTGCAATTGGCGTGATCATTCGTTCTTCAGCTAGTTTTGACACCAAGATCGTGATAGCATTTTCTCCTAACTCAGGCGCGTTACTTGGTGCTCGTTTACCACTGGCACTTATTTCTTTTTTGGCAATTCTCACGTGCAGTTGGTCTGGAACATGATCACGGAACTGGCCCCCTTCGAATCGACTGATTTGTTGATGTTCCTCTTCGGGTAAAGTAAAGTGGAGTACCACATTTACGATCCCACGTTCGCCATAGACCACAGGATATTTACAATCGGGCGTGAACCCGAATAACGGAGGGCTTTCCTCGGCTAAGTAATGAGAAATATCTGACATGCCACTTTCTTCATCCGTTCCAAAGATGATCCGAAGATTCTTTTTTGGCTGGTGTCCTAGGTCTTTTAATAGTTTCATGCCATACAGACAACACATGATAGGCCCTTTGTTGTCTAATATTCCTCGACCATAAAAACGACCCTTTTTCTCACTGAGATCAAACGGCGGAAACTCCCATCCTTGACCAGCAGGAACCACGTCAAGATGTCCCAGGACCCAGATATAATCACTTCCATCATTCCCCCACTGGGCATAGCCGATCGCATCATCGATTACTTTTGTTTGGAACCCATACCCGGCACTTTTGTCCATGACCAAAGAAAGAACCGAGCGTGCTTCTTTACCAAAGGGAGCTCCTGGTCCAGGTACTGACTTAACACTAGGAACTTGCATGACTTGTTTGAGTAAATCCAGAAAATCTAGCCAATTCTCTTCGATTGCTGTGTTGATTTGATCCATTTTTCACCTCTTATTTTTGACGTATCAATGTATTTTTAAACGTATATTGATCTGCACGATAAAAAGACGTGTCGAACAATATCGGTTTAGCAGAAGGGGAATAAGTCATCGAATGGACGAGAAGCATTGGATCATCTTCTGATACATGCAATAACTTGGCAATATCTGGGGGACTTATGACTGCTTCGACTTCTTGATGCGCGTAGCCAATCTCAATGTTCTCTTCAATTATTTCATATAATGAAGATGCCAGCTGAGCTTGAGGAAGTTCACCACTTTCATTTTGCAAATAACGTTTTAGTATATAGAGGTTTTCTACTGTCATTGGTTCATCATCAAAGTAACGTAAACGAGACAGATATACCATTGCTTCATTTCCATAGTCAGCGAACATCTGGCGAATCTTCAACGGTACTTCTTTTACGATCTCAACTTGCAATACTTCTGTCCGTGTCTTTTTTCCTTGAGCCTTGGCAGTTTCAGTAAAACTTTGTAAGCCACCGGAACCGCTTTGGATCTTCGGTTGCTTCATGACATAAGTTCCTTTTCCTCTTTCTTTCACTAAAATATTTTGACTGATCAAAAGATCAATTGCTTTGCGTACTGTCAGTCGACTGCATTGAAATTCTTCCGCTAAATCATAATCTGAAGGCAACTTTTGACTGGTCACGTAAGTTCCATCATTGACTCGTTGTGCAATTTTTTCAGCTATATCTTGGAAAACCGCTTGTTTTTTCACTTTATTACCTACTTTCTAACTACATATCATTCATCAAACAGTCGATTCATTCTGACATCAAAAGTCAAACGTCTAAAAGTTGAACTGTCCAAAATGAAAGAGCAACTTCTATCGTTTTTTATCCTGCTTGTAGGATGAGTAAAATCAAGAAAATCTTTCTTGTCGAAAGCTAAGTTTTCGATTGATTTTATATATAGTATATACCATTAAGTATAGACTTTCAGCAACTAATCGTGGGATTTTAATTTTACCCTACCGGTGTTGATTGTTTCTTCCATACATTTCGAGGGACTGTTTTGTTTGAGAGATAGCAACGTCTAGCCTATTCTGCGTGAAAACAATTGTTGAACAGATATTTTTTAACAAACGAAAAAAGAATCAATCTAAGCATTTTCAGCTCAGACTGATTCTCCATTTAAATTTTACTTGAAAGTTGTTCAAATTATTTAAATTTTCCCCTTTGTACGCTTTTTTTCTGCCTTTACTTCATGGATCTCTTGACGTAAGATATTCCGTCTTTCTGCAATCACATAGAAAAAACCATAAATGAATGGCAAGATGAACGAGCCAAATCGGTAAAGTAATAAGGAAGAAACAGCATCCAACGTTCCAACTACAGGTCGAAAGAGCAATAGATAGACAAATTCAAACGAGCCAATGCCTGCAGGAGTTGGTAAGACTCCTGATAAAACCACTGCAAAGCTAATAAATGAAAATGTCAAAAGAAAATCAAGATGTGGATGGTTTTCTACTAAAAACAGATAAGGCATCACATACCAACAGAGTAGTTTTAGCAGGTTCCAACAATAGATCCTGATCAATGCGGTGCGGTCTTGGATGATCGTTTGTACCGTTTCTCTCAGTGAATAGATCTGGCTGTTGCACGTATCGACCCAGTGACGTAAACGTTCAGTTTTGAATAAACGATTGGACACTTTGACGAAAAAAACTTGAAGATTCAAACTGACGGAGACGGTCACAAGAAATAAAATGATCAAAGCCGTCAAAATGATCCCAGCAATGATAAACCAAATCATATTGGGTGCCTTTTCGTAGAACAAAGAAAATTGAACGATCAAGCCAATGACTGCATAAGTGATCACC